>CAVOFX010000006.1:0-552412 GCA_963695115.1 uncultured Microthrixaceae bacterium
CGTGGATCGGGTATTCGCGTTGGGCGGGCCGGTCACCTCGACCGCCAGGCCGCCTACACCGCGTCGTCCACGTGGCCGGGTCGAGAACCGTCTCTACATGTGCACCCCCTGGAACGTGGAGATCCTCGCCCCCAACCCCTGCAGCGAAGCGCAGCGAGTGGAGGGGTGGGAAGCTGTGTCGTTGGACACGCCGAACGTGAGCTGTCACGGGACCGCTCCCAGAGCCCCTCGGAGCTGTTGGTGAACCTCCCGAACCCGACCACACCCGTCGGTGTCGGCCGAGACGCGCTCCTCGCCGAACTCCCCGAGCCTGACGGCCTGCGCACACATCGCTCGATGGCCGACGACCTCCTCGCCCACCCCAGCCCGATGTCGTCGTGAGGACCTCGCCGACAGGTGGTCAAGGCCACCGCACGCCTCGACCGCCTCCAACATAGCGGGCCGCCGCCATGGACGGGGGCATCGGGATCGACCTGCAGTGACGCTTCTGCTTCGTGGCGTATGCTAGCCCGGCTTGTTCGGTCTCGTGTACAGGTTCCCTGCGATGTGGAAGCCGGCTGGACCTTGGTCCAGGTCCAGCAGCTCCGGCAGTGCTTCTCTCGGCTTCTTCCGACGCTCCGGGTGCTAGTGGCGACGCCGCGCATCTACTGTCGGTGCCGACCCAGTTCGGCGGCGCCGCATTCTCCGTGATCGCCGATCCCCGGGTTCCGGAACTGGGGCGGCTGTCGTCTTACGCCTGGTAGTCTCGGTGTGACGTTCTCGGAGGTGGCCATGACAATCCGACTGGGTTCGTCGAGGGCGCGGTGTCGCTTGTGGCGCTGCCGTCCTAACGCTGGCACTCCTGCACTGTGGTTGTGGCGACTCGACCGGCGGTCAAGAGGTCAGTTCCGGCGATCAGGGCTCTCAGCCAGCTGCCGAGGATGGTCTCCATCGCCCACCCTCGTGGAGGAGCCCATCGAGGCGGAGCGGCAAGCGGCGGATGTCCGACCGATGTTCCCGTCGACGCGGTCGGATGCGTTGTCACGGATACCTGCGGCAGCGCCGGGTTTGGGCTCGTTGACGCGCAACTCGCCAGGACCGTTCACGAGTGCAGAGGAGGCGGCTAGGGCAATCATCGACGGCGTCTTCATCACGGCGCCTGCGATGCGGGAACGCCTGGATGTGGCCTCCGAGGGCTCCGTCGATGCTATAGGCTCGACAGCTCAGGTCTTGTCTACCGGCGGGGTGGCCAGGACGTGATGCGGATCACCATCCAAGGATACCTGTGGGTGGCTTCGGGGTTACCGGCTGGAAGTTCTGCTCGGAAGCCGTGAGCGAAGGCCTGTTCGTATTCGATCCTGCCGTAGCCGACGCGGATAGGGGGGCATCATGCGTGACTGGAGTCGACTCGGACGGCAATTGCCTTGGCCATCGGGCTCGTTATGAGCGCAGTCGTCCTACCCACGCGACCGGCGGACGCCCACAGTTGGTTCGATTGCAGCACAGATGCTTCCCCCGCACCGTGTACACCTGGCAGCCCGACACCATCTACTTCCGCTTCGCATCCAGCTTCCCGCCCAATTTGCCCTACCCGGCGAGATCGTGTGATCGACTCGATCTTGAACTGGCCGCTTGCCGCCTCTGCGTCGTCCCGGTGACAATTGTTCAATCCCCTGATGGGGCAAGCTGGTTCAGTGTCAACTGCGAAACGTATGCAGACGGCGACAACCGATTCCACTGGCTTGATCTTGCTGCGTTGAGTTTACACGGGCAATCTCTACGGCTGGGGATCCGCGTCAAGCAGCACCAAATACGCGTTGTTGCTGCGAACCCTGCGTTGGACTCGAAGGAGACGTGGTGGCCGTACGACTCGGCGCCGCCGGGAACGCACTTGGATCTCGAGTTGGTGCATGACCCAACCAACCGGGGCACGGGTACGGCTACACTACGGGCACTCCGCCTTCAGTGATGCTGGTGGCGCAGGGAACCGGACGCAACTACTGTACACGATAGGCTTAATTAATATGTTTTTTTTTTTTTTTTTTTTTTTCTCTCTCTCTCTCTCTCTCTCTCTCTCTCTCTCTCTCTCTCTCTCCCTCCCTCCCTCCCTCCCCGCTCGGCCGGCCGCCCGCCCCGCCCGCCCCGCCCCCCGCCCGGCCGCCCCGCCCGCCCCTCCCCGCCCGTCCTCCCTCCCGCTCCTCCCGCCGCCGCTCCCTCCCGCCCCGCCCCTCCCTCCCTCCTCCTCCCGCCGCCCTCCTCCCCGCCCCTCCCTCCCTCCTCCCCGCCCCGCCTCCTCCTCGTCCCCCGCCGCCGCCGCCTCTCTCTCTCTCCCTCCCTCCCTCCCTCCCTCCCTCCTCCCCGCCCCGCCCGTCCCCGCCCGCCCCCCGCTCCCCGCCCGCCGCCCCGCCCCCGCGCCCGCGCCCCGCCCCTCCCCGCCGCCCCGCCGCCCCGCCCCGCCTCTCTCCTCGTCCGCCGCCGCCGCCTCTCTCTCTCTCTCTCTCTCTCTCTCTCTCTCTCTCTCTCTCTCTCTCTCTCTCCTTCATGGCCATGGCCGTGCTGCGGGGTGAGGAAGGCGACCAACGCCGGTACGACCGAACCGGCCAAGAGACCGGCGGCGAAGCCGACACCGTGGCGGGCGAGCTCCTCCCACACCAACCCAGCGGTGACCGGGTCGATGCCGAGCCCGCCGAACCGCTCCGGAATCGTCAGCTTGTGGATTCCGAGCTCGAACGTGGCAGCCATGGTGTCGCGGTACTCGGCGCTGGCGAACGCGACGACCGGGTCGGGCATGCGGTCGACGGCCAGCTCGGCGTCGCCCATCTGGCGGCGGCCGAAGTCCTGCGTCAGCGCGACCATGGCCTCCTGGTCCTCGTCGAGCGAGAAGTCGATCATGGTCGTGGCTACGCCGGGAAGAAGTCCGTCATGGTGAAGTAGTGGGGGAGGAACGCGACGGGGTCGACCTCGGTGAGGGTCTGGCCCGGCAGCATGACGTTGGACGACTCCAACAGGAACGAGACCGTCGGCGTGATCGACGCGAAGTCGGACCATGGATCGTTGTCCGACGGTTGGAAGGTGAGCTGCACGGCCCCGGTGGTGATCCGCTTGGGCGTCACCTGAGTGCGTTGCGACGCCAGCAGGACCGGGCCGTCGAAGCCCGGCTCGAGATCGATCCGTGGTGAAGCCTTGAACAGGTAGGTCGGCCCGACCGGTGGGAACAACTCCACGGGGAGCTCCTCGCCGAGGACCAGTTCGACCTCGATGAACCGGATACCGAGTCGTTCCACGGTCCCGCGGACTCGATTGCCATCACGCTCCAGCGTGATCGTCGCCGCCTTCTTCGGGAACCCGAAGATGTCCCTGCCGTTGTGCAACCGGTTCGGCTGGCTGTCAATCGGCATCGACAGGCAGTAGGAACCGGGCATCCCCTGGTAGCTACACCTGATCATCAGCGCAGCCTCCCGGTAGCCGGGGCCGAGGTTGGTGTCTCCGTACTCGGCGACGAACAGCAGCCCGCCCGGCGACTCGGCCTGCTCGAGCGGCGGCGGGAGACAGGCGCCGGTGAGCGCCTGGTCGGCATCGAAGATCACCCCGAGCATCGTCGCGGTCTTGGAACTCCCGATCCTTGATGCGGTAGTGGTGGTCGAGCTCGTCCGATGTCTTGACGAATCCCATGTGCCCTCCGGGTTGTCCCCAGCCACCGGCGGGACGGCGCGATGGCACCGCGACACGATCGGCTTTGCCCGAGACGTCCTGGCCCGCTCATGCCCGCGACCACCGGGTGGCCGGGCACCACCGTACACCCGCCCTCCTCGGCGACGGAGAAGAGCGCTCGACGAAGAGCGCTCGAAGCTCAGTGCGCGCGCCGTGAGCTCACGTACGTGTCGGAGGGGGGACTTGACCAGCCGATACACCGACGGTGCGGTGGTCGCTCGACATCTCCGACGCCTAGTTGCGGCACCCGCGAGTCGATGGACACCTCGATGCAACGCTACGGGAAAGCCTGATACGCGGCGAGCATCGTGTGCTGATCGTGCGTTTCCGTCGTGCGGAATCGGAGCCAACCGTATTGATACGAGGGGCACATCGTGTACATCGTCGTCGGGTTCCCTGCGCAGCCAGCGTCACTGAAGGCGAAGTGCCCGTAGTAGCCGTACCCGTGCCCCAGTTCGTGGGTCATCACCGACTCGAGATCCAAGTGCGTTCCCGGCGGCGCCGAGTCGTACGGCCACCACGTCTCCTTCGAGTCCAACGCAGGGTTCGCAGCAACAACGCGTCCTTGGTTGTACTTGACGCAAGTCCAGCCGTAGAGATTGCCCGTGTAGAACTCGAGCGCAGCGAGGTCGACCCAGTGGAATCGGTTGTCGCCGTCTGCATACGTTTCGCAGTTGACACTGAACCAGCTTGCCCCATCAGGGGATTGAACAATTGTCGCCGGACGACCAGAGGCGGCAAGCGGCCAGTTCAAGATCGAGTCGATCACACGATCTCGCCCCGGGTAGGGCGAATTGGGCGGGAAGCTGGATGCGAAGCGGAAGTAGATGGTGTCGGGCTGCCAGGTGTACACGGTGCAGGGGGAAGCATCTGTGCTGCAATCGAACCAACTGTGGGCGTCCGCCGGTCGTGTGGGTAGGACGACTGCGCTCATAACGAGCCCGATGGCCAAGGCAACTCGCCTGCCGAGTCGACTCCAGTCACGCATGATGCCCCCCTAGCGATCCACGTCGGCTACGGCAGGATCGAATACGAACAGGCCTTCGCTCACGGCTTCCGAGCAGAACTCCCAGCCGGTAACCCCGAAGCCACCAGCAGGGTACTCCTGGATGGTGATCCGCATCACGTCCTGGCCACCCCGCCGGTAGACAAGACCTGAGCTGTCGAGCCTATAGCCGTCGACGGAGCCCTCGGAGGCCACATCCAGGCGTTCCGGCATCGCAGGCGCCGTGATGAAGACGCCGTCGATGATTGCCCTAGCCGCCTCCTCTGCACTCGTGAACGGTCCTGGCGAGTTGGCGTCAACGAGCCCAAACCCGGCGCTGCCGGTATCCGTGACGACGCATCCGAGCGCGTCGACGGGAACATCGGTCGGGACATCGCCGCTTTCCCGCTCCGCCTCGATGGGCTCCTCCACGAGGGTGGGCGATGGAGCGTCCTCGGCAGCTGGCTGAGAGCCCTGATCGCCGGAACTGACCTCTTGACCGCCGGTCGAGTCGCCACAACCAGCAAGTAGGAGTGCCAGCGTTAGGACGGCAGCGCCACAAGCGACACCTCGCGCCCTCGACAGAACCGGTCGGATTGTCATGGCCACCTCCGAGAACGTCACACCGAGACTACCAGGCGTAAGACGACAGCCGCCCGGCTGCGGTTCCCAGGAACCCGGGGATCGGCGATCACGGGGAACTGCGGCGCCACCGAACTGGGTCGGCACCGACGTGAGTGCGCAGCATGGCCCAGCTGGCGCCCCGGACGTCGGAAGAACCGAGGAGCATGCCGGAGCTGCTGGACCTGGAGCCAAGGTCCAGCCGGCTTCCACCTGTCGTCGGCAGGGAACCTGTGCGCGACCGAACCAAGCCGGGCTCACATTACGCCACGAAGCAGAAGCGTCACTGCAGGTCGATCCCGATGCCCCCGTCCATGGCGGGCGGCCCGCTATGTTGGAGGCGGTCGAGGCGTGCGGTGGCCTTGGCCACCTGTTCGGCGAGGTCCTCGCCGACGACATCGGGCTGGGGTAGGCTGGCGAGGAGGTCGTCGGCCATCGAGCGATGTGTGCGCAGGCCGTCAGGTTCGGGGAGTTCGGCGAGGAGCGCGTCTCGGCCGACACCGACGGGTGTGCCGTCGGGTTCGGGGAGGTTGGCCAACAGCTCCGAGGCGAGGTGCTGGGAGCGGTCCCGTGACAGCTCACGTTCGGCGTGCTCGAACAACAGCTCCCACCCCTCCACTCGCTGCGCTCGCTGCGGGTTGGGGGCGAGGATCTCCCACACGTCCTCGTCGGGGGTGCACATGTAGAGGCGGTTCTCGACCCGGCCCGTGGACAGCGCGGTGTAGGCGGCCTGGCGGTCGAGATCACCGTCGCCGCCGAGGGTGAAGACCCGGTCGGCGGTGGCGCCCTGCGTCTTGTAGTTGGTGCGGGCGTAGCCGTGGTCCAGGAACCCGGCCTCGAGACGGTCGGTGGGCATGGTGCGCTCGGCATCGACGCGCTCGCAGTGGAAGGTCACCGTCTTGTGGCGTTCGTTGATGGCGGTGACGGTGCCGAGGTCGCCGTTGAGGATGTCGAGGTCCCAGTGGTTGCGGCCGACCGCCAGAACCTGGTCGCCGACGGCGAACTCCCGGCCCGCCACCCGGATGCGGCGGTCGATTCCCAGCTCGTGGTTCCCGAACCGCCCGGCCGAGTCCAGGAGCGCACGCGCCCGGTCGTTGAGGTCGGCGACGTCGGCCCGGCGGGTGGCGATCATGACCTTGTCGTCGCCGGGGGCGTTGAACCAGTCGTCGACCAGTCGCTGTCGGAGGGCGTCCACGTTGTCGGCGGTGATGATGCGGCCGTTGTTGCCGTAGGCGGCGACCGCTTCGGACACGCGGCCGTTGCGGAGGTCGTCGAGCGCGCCCGACCTCCCACTCGTGGACCTGGCGGCGGTTCTCGACCAGCGTCGTGGACGGCGCGTGGATCGACATGGCCCGGAACGAACCGCCGGCGTCGATCTCGGGCAGCTGCGCGGTGTCACCAGCCAACACCAACTTGGCCCCGGCCTCGGTCGTGTGACGCGACAACCGATCGAGGGTTCGTGTCCCAACCATGCCGCTCTCGTCGATCACGACCACACAGCCGGCGTCCAGCTGCAGGCGGCCTTCGTCGAGCTGGTTGAGCAACCGGGTGATCGTCATCGACGGGATCCCCGAACCGGCCGACAGCTCCGCAGCTGCACGCGCGGAGAGGGCCGCGCCGAACACCGAGTAGCCCGACGCCTCCCATCCCTCGCGGGCCGCGTCGAAGGTGAAGGTCTTCCCGGTCCCGGCCGCGCCGACCGCGACGTCAATGCCCGCACCGGATCCGGTGAGGTGGCGGACCATCGCAGCCTGCTCGTCGGAGATCGACGGGCGCGCGGCGATCGCCGCCTCGACCATCCCGGTGTCGGCGATGGCGGCCCCGGCGTCGCGTTGGGCGCGGGCGCGCTCGACGACCCGGTTCTCGGTCAACAGCAGCTCGACGGTGGTCCAGCGGGGTTCGCCGGCGACGTCGCCGACCTCGACGACGCGGTGCTCGGCCAGGAACCCGTCGGCCAGGTCCTCGATGGCAGTCACGTCCGCGCCGTCTCCCATCCGCTCGGCGGCCGCCCGCACCACGTCCCGACGCCCGAACGTCGACGCATGCTGCGTGACGCCGGTCGGGCGACGCGAGGTCGTCGAACAGCTCGCCGACCGACCACAGCTGCGGCTCCCGGGTCAACGCCCCGCTCCAGCAGCTCGGCGACCTGGACGGGACCGAACCCGAGCTCGTCCGCGCGTTGGGCCCAGTCGGCCCGCAGCGCGTTGGCGTCGACGTCGTAGACCTTCGCTCGGCGGGTGTCGAGCGCGGCGATCTGGGCGGCCTTGGCCGAGTGCTCGGCGCGGGCTTCCATCGCGTCGAGGATCTCAGCCCGCCGCGTCGAGAACTCGTCGATCACGTGGCGGGGGATGCCGGCGACATCGGCGTAGCCGTTGGTGACGGGTTGCCATTCGACGCCCAACCGGCGGGTCAGCTCGACCGCGCAGCTGGGCTTGGTAGAGGAACCCGGCGGTGCGGGCGTGGTGGAACATCGGCGGGCAGTGCAGCGCCCCCCAACGCCCGTCGGGCATCCGGGTCATGTTCGCGATCAGCACATGGGTGTGCAGCGTCGGGTCCCCCGCCCGCGACGGTCTGGTGGCGGAACCCCGCGGCGACGAACCCGTCACCGGGCACCTGGTGCTGGACGCCATCGGCCCGTCGGCGGGAGAGGCACACCTGGCGCTCGAGGTAGCCGACGGCGGCGTCGACCGCAGCCTCGTGCGGGGCGACCACCTCACCGGTCACCGTGCCCGCCTCACCCAACCCGAAGAGCAGCGAGATGGACTTGGGTGCCCGGAACGTGAAGTCCAGGCCCGGCAGCTTCGCCCGGGTCAGCCGCTCGTCGCTCCCGGGTGCGCGGCCTTCGAGCACGGCGGTGAGATCGGCTTCGTCGACCATGCCGTCGAGACCCAGGATCTCGGCGCCCTGGCCCAGCCATCGGCCCGGCGCTTCACCCCGGCCGGTGTAGTAGTCCTCCACGCCACTGGCGATCGACAGGTAGTACGACTGCTGGCCGACAGCCATCAACCCGATGTTCAACATGCGCACGCACCTCCACTTCACGTCCCCACCCCCTAGGCCGCTCGGTCACCCCGATCTTCGCGAAGAAGTCCGAGAAACCCCGGCGAGGTCACTCGCCGAGTCGCCGCCCAGGTCACAACCCGGGTCACTCGAATCGACCTGCGGGAGTGACTTGTCGCGCATCGGAGTCCCGGCGTTGGTCCCGGAATCGGTCCCGGTTTCGGTCCCACGTCCCCGTTGTCGCACCCGGCCATCCCGCTGGCTGTCCCGTTGAGTGTCCCGCTGGGCGCGGCTTCCCCGTGCCCAACCCGGCCGGAGGCCGGGGCGGGAGCCCAACCGGTCGCAGCTGTGAGAAGGCGGGAGCATCGCTCCGAGGTGCGGACAGGACGGCACGAGGCGGCACGACCAGTTCCCGGTCGCGTTCCCGTTCGGGATCCCGGTTGGTATCCCGCTGGGTGTCCGCTCGGCCGCGAGCCAGTCTGTGACCCTGATCGTTGGTCGTTCATCGGTTGACCGATTCGGGCGAGGGCTCCATGGGTGCGGGAAGCCGGTTCGTGGGATGCGCGTGCGCGTGGGGGGTCGGGCGGTCGAGAGGTGGGCGGTACCGTCGCGGTGGCTGAACGCGCTTCTGGTTGGCGGCAGGGTCCTGATGGGTGGTGGTACCCCCCGATCAACGAGCGGGCGAGGCCGATCTGCGCCGACCGAGATCGGCTGGTCGGGCTCGCCGTGCTGGTGAGCTCCGGTGCGCTCACCACAGAGATCGACGCGATCGTCGACGATCCCGAACTCGGCGTGTGAGCGAGCTCTCTCGCCGAGCACGGTGGTGCGTGTGAGCGACGGCAACGCACGCGGTTCAGTCCGCTATCAAGCGGGTTCGGCCGGCGTCGACTTCGCCGCGTGGAACCTCGGGGAGAGCCCGATGGGGCTTTCACCGGTCGCGTGAGCCTCCTCATCCGGCGCACCGGGACGGTCCCGGATCGGTCCGGCCGTCCCCGTTCGAGTTCCCGGATGCGTTCCTGGTTCGGTCCCGGATTCGGTCCCAACCCCAGGTCACGTCGTTGTTGGCAGTCCCGTTGGCGGGCCCGTCGGCGCCCCTGCTCGGCCGAGTGCCCGGTTCGAGGATTCTGCAGATTTCTTCTGACCGGGAACTCGAACGGGATAGGTACCGGGAGTCCCGTTTGCGATGGTCGACCCCGTGAGTCGTCCATCCGCCCGACCGGGACACTACCGAACGCTCCCTGGGTCTCCCCACCGCCGCGCAGGGCGTAGGTCGGGGAGTACCTCAGGTCACAAGTCGGGTCGTTGACGCCGGTCGAGGTCGCCGGCCTCACGCGATTTCGTCGGGCAGGTCGTACCTCAGGTCGTATGTCAGGTCGTACCGATCGTCAGGGTCGGGTCGATGACTCCCCGATCCGACCAGGCGACGGTCGCCGTCGAGCTGCCTGCCGGGCTCCCGCCGGTGACGCCTGCAGTGGCCCGGCTGCTCGCCGTGATCGTCCGCGACGCCGCCCGCGAGGCATCGGTGGTCGAGCTGCGAGTCGGTCGACCCGGTGAGCCGCCCGAGGCCGTAGCGTCGTGACCATGTCGAAGCGGTTCGCGTTCTACGGCCGAGTGTCCACCGAGGACCAGCAGGACCCGGCGTCCTCGAAGGCGTGGCAGCTCTCGCGGGCCAGCCAGCTGATCGACGGCCACGGCGAGGTGGTGGCCGAGTACTTCGACATCGGCCAGTCCCGGTCCCTGCCGTGGAAGCGGCGACCCGAGGCGTCCCGCCTCCTCGATGACCTGCGCCGCCTGGAGGACCGGTCGTTCGACGCGGTGGTGATCGGCGAGCCGGCCCGCGCGTTCTACGGCCAGCAGTTCGGGCTCACCTTCCCCACGCTCGTGCACTACGGCGTCGAGCTGTGGGTGCCCGAGGTCGGCGGGCGGGTCGATCCCGACAGCGAGGCCCACGACCTCGTCATGTCGCTCTACGGCGGCATGTCCAAGGGCGAGCGCAACCGGATCAAGGTCCGAGTGCGCACCGCGATGGCGTCCCAGGCCGCCACCGAGGGCCGCTACCTCGGCGGCCGACCGCCCTACGGCTACCGCTCGCCGACGCCGGCGCCCACCCGAACCCGGCCAAGGCCGCCGACGGCAAGCGCCAGCATCGACTCGAGCCCGACCCCGACGCCGCCCCGGTCGTGCAGCGCATCTTCGCCGAGTACCTCGACGGACGAGGTCTCCGCTCCATCGCCGAGGCGCTCACCGCCGACGGCATCGCGTCCCCGTCCGCGCACGACCCCGCCCGCAACCGTCACCGCCAGCACTCCGGTGGTGCCTGGGCGCACTCGGCGGTGCGGGCCATCCTGCACAACCCCCGCTACACGGGCCACCAGGTGTGGGCCCGGCAGCGCAAGGACGAGGACCTGCTCGACCCCGAAGACGTCGCCCTCGGGCACCGCACCCGGATGCGCTGGAACGAGAAGGGCGAGTGGATCTGGTCGGCCGAGATCACCCACGAGCCGCTCATCGACATGGAGACCTTCGACCAGGTCCAGGCGATCATGGCCTCCCACGTGCGAGTCGCCCGCCCCAAGACCGTCATGCCCACCGAGCGGGCCTACCTGCTTCGGGGGCTGCTGTTCTGCGGGGTCTGCGGTCGACGGATGGGCGGCAACTACAACCACGGCAAGGCCCACTACCGGTGCACCTTCCGCGAGCAGTACGCACAGAAGAAGGGCGTCGAGCACCCCCGCACCGTCTACCTGCGCGAGGACAAGGTCGTCCCCGCCCTCGACGAATGGCTCGGCCAGCTGTTCGACCCCGACAACCTCGACGCCACCTGCGAGCAGCTCGCCGCCGCGTACGAGCAACACGAGGACACGTCACGAGCCGAGCAGGCCCGCCAGACCATCGCCGACTGCGACCAGCGCCTCGCCCAGTACCGAGCAGCGCTCGACGCAGGCGCCGACGCCGCCACCGTCGCCACCTGGATGGCCGAGGTCACCGCCGAACGCAATCGCGCCGACATGGCGCTGCGCACCGCAACACCCGCCGACGCGCCCACCGCCACCGAGCTACGCGGGCTGATCGAGGGACTCGGCGACATGGTCGCCGTGCTCGCCAACGCCGACCCCAAGCAACGAGCCGAGCTCTACGAAGCACTCGGACTGCGGCTCACCTGGCACCCCGAAGACAAGAAGGTGCTGGTAGAAGCCCAACCAGCGCGTGTGCTGGCTGGCGGTGTCGGAGGGGGGACTTGAACGCCGGATTCTGCCGTCCCATCCCGTACCACCGAGTCGCTGTTTGTGCTGGTCAAAGGCGGTATTTCAGAAGGTCGTCTCCCGCCGGGTCACTTCCCGTACCGGCCCGTACCACCCTGTTTCCAGGACTTCCGCGGACAAACTGATGACAAGCCCGAGGGTGTGTCGGGCGCAGGGCGCGGGGCCCGATTCAGTCCCACGAGACGCCTTCGCGATCTCAAGTTGAGACCGAGCCCGTCCGCCGCTCAGATCTGAGCCGTAGATCGAGGACTCACCTACTCCTCGGTGACAGCAACCTCGTCCGCGATGATCGACTCCTCGGGGGCGGGGGCCTCGCCCTCGCTCGCCGGAAGGAGTTGGAGCAGCTCGCCGGATCCGGTCGCGAGGTAGAGCACCTCCACGTCGTCACCATCGCTTTCGTTTGGCGGGGAGATCCTCGTGCGAAGATGCTGCTGCCGCTTCGCCACCGACTTCTTTCGGTTGTTCCAGCGACCCTTCAGCTCCATCGCCATCAACCCGTCCGTCAAATCGACGACCAAGGCATCAGCCTGCTTGAGCTGATGGGCTTGTCCGTCCAGGAACTTCCGCAGCGCGGTGTAGGGGTTCTCAGGATCTGCGAGGGCAAGCGCTGCAGCATCGGCGATGAGAGCCTTACGCCGGATGGCGATGGCGGCCCGGGCCAAGTGCAGTTCGCGGACGAAGAGGTCGGCCTCCTTGGTCGGGCCCCCGAGCATCTCGTCCAGGCGGTGGTAGTTGACCTTGCCATCGCCTTCAACCAACCGACCGATGAGGTCACTGTGTTGTTCCAAGAACTGGTGCGACCGGTGGAACTCATCGTCAGCGCTCTTCAAAGCAAGCTCGAGGCTCGGATCGCGGCCGTCAAGGAGGAAACTGATCGCCTCGAGAGAGCTGTGCGTCCGCTGACCGTTGAGACGTGATGCGTTCCCGGTAGTACCGCTCGTCTTGCCGAGCAAGCGCTGCTTCGACTCGACGTTGATGGGCGCGCTGTTCGCGCTGGGCGGCCATGTCGACCGCCATCACGGTGCCGGCGACGGCCAGCACGGGCCACCCGGCGGCGATGGCCCCGCCGACGGCGACGGGCTTCAGAACCGCGTGCGCCGTCTTGCCGCCGGTGCGAGAGAAACCCCGGAAGCCCTCCGCTCCAACTGCCCTGACGAGCTCGGCACCCTTCGGCAGCACCGCCCGGAACAGGGTCGGACCGTTGGGATCGACCGCCTCGAGGACCTTCACCATCGCTTGTTGGGCCGAAGCGTTGACCGGAATGCTCCGGTACTTCGCGAGCTCCGACTCCGAGACCGGGTAGTATTCGAGGGCGATCGGAACAGCGGCAGCCTCGAGTGCATCCCAGAAGGCGTCCGGGCTCGACCCAGCAGACCGCAGGACGTTCTCGGCGACGAGGATTCCCTGTGGAGGAAAGGTTGCTTGAGCTTCGATTGCAGTAGACGCGCTCAGTTCAACGTTGCTTCCCGCTTGACTCGAACCTCGCGAAGACCTCCGGACGAGCCACGCAACGAGGAGCACGGCCGCAGCGATGACAACGACGGCGACCAACGCGGCGGGCATCTGTCGAGCCTACCGACACCGAACCTGCGGGGAACTCGAGGGCGCGGTCGCATCCTCGGACGGCGGCGCCGAGCGGTTGAACGATGCCAACCTCTCTTGGCGATCGTGGGTCGATCTCACCTCGATGACGGTGCCGCAGACCGGTTCACCAATCGCTCCGCCGAATCCGAGGATCCATGAGGATCGCGTAGACGTACGACGGTCCCTGGAGGTCGGACACCGAGCGGGTGTTCTTCGAGAGGGAGCCTGTCGAGCGCCTTGGCGAAGTTCGTTCGCGAGAGGTGGCGGACACGGCCGACGGGCAGGAGGTAGTTGCCTGGCACCTCGTACTGGAAGAGGTCACCCCGCACGAGCCTGAAGTCCTCTCCGGCGTGGGCCTCGATGCGTGACCAGACCGTTCCAATGTCGACCATGCTCGCCCCCCTTGCTCGTCCGACTACCCGAGAACTGCCAAGACCTGCTGACAGCGGCCCCAGAGCTGGGCCGCGAAGCCGTTGAACGACAGCCAGTCGTTCGGGTACGAGTAGGAGTCGGGCCCGCTGGTGATGGCGACGCAGGTGGCGTCGAGCATCCGTTCCTGGTCGAGGCGCTTGAACGCCATGGCGTAGCGCTCGGCGTAGCTCATCCCGTCGAAGATCGGGTCGACTCCATACCTGCGGGCACGGTCTTCCCGCCCAGGAGGTGCTTCGGGTCGGTCGTCTTCGGGGTCTCCTCGACGATCATGAGGTACCCGATCCACGGGCGGATGACCTGAGATCAGGAGGCCACGCTCGTGTGACTTCCAGACGTCGGCGGCCTGACCGATCGCTTCCTCGACCCGGTTGTTGAAGTTGTTCGCCAGGCTGGATCCCTGCGACTTGGCTTCGACGATCGCGAGTGCGTGGCCCTTGTACTGGAGCACGACATCCCACGACTTCGACTCGCGGTAGAAGCCCGGCAGGTACATCGGTGTCGCTCGGCGATGGATCAGGCGTGATGCCAGCGTCGAGCACGACCTTGCCGGATCAGCTGCCTCGAACGGCGCCATGTGCTTGCCGGCTCGGACTGCAGCCGCTGGTGCCGCCGACCAGACGTCCCGGCGAGCATCGGACGCCGTCTGCTGCGTTGGTCTTGACGGTCCAGAAGTCGCGGATGGCTGCCGCGAAGGCTGCCGTCGTAGTCGGGTACGGCGGGGCCGTCACGTTCTCCAGCTTCGCGGGTCTCAAGCGCCGACCTGGGTGACCCCGTAGACGCGGCCACGCCACGGCAGTGGCTCGCTCGCACGTCACGGGCACGCGAAAGCGGAGCGCAGCGGCTCGGCGATCGCGGGCCCTGATCGATTCTGGATCCGGCACGCGGATCTTGCGGAGGTACTGAGCCTGGAAGCGGTAGGTGCCGCCGCGCATCTTGACGCAGTAGGCGCCGACGAAGAGGTTGGCGATGTCGGAGAGCAGCAGTCCGCCGAGGACCTCGAGGTCCCAGACGTCGGAGACGACGAAGTAGAGGTTGTGGTGCGGGTAGAAGCCGCCCTCGTCGAGGACCGGGTGGGCAGCGGCCTTCATGTCCGGGAGCACGAGCTTCGGTCGGTCGGTCAGGCCGTGATCGACGCGGTCGATCGTGCGGTACCAGGTCGCCGGGCGCTGCTTGGCGACGTGCCGAGCTCGAAGCCGGTCGCCCGTTGTCGTCGAGGTACTCGGCGAGCTGCGGGTAGTCGATCGAGGTCGACGAGGCCCGACGTCCGTTCCACGGGTTGACGAGGTACCGGCCCGACCAGTCGACGGATCCGCTGGTGGTGTCGGGCGCCTGGAGGAGCGGCAGGAGGCGATCGCTCTCGACGAGGTCGGGATCGGTCGGTGATGAAGACGTCGTCGCAGCCGGTCGCGACGCCGATGCCGACACGGGTGCCGGTCGCCGGGTCTTGGAGCGGCGGGAAGCGAGCCTCGAGGTCGGCGATGAGGGCGAGCTGGCTGTGGCGATCCCGCCGGCCACAGGTCGCGGCCGCTGAACCAGCCCTCGACTCGCGTCGCCTCGTACGACGCTGTCGGCGACGGTGTTGCGTCGTCCGCGCCGAGCCCAGGCGGAGAGTCGCGGGGCCTCCGCCTCGCCGAAGCGGCCGTTGGCGTCGACGACGACGGCCTTGCGCTGTGCGCTCGTTGCGGAGCACGACGATGGCCGGGTAGGCCGAGACGTCGTCCTCGAAGGCGTCGACATCGTGCATCGAGATGACGGTGTCGACGGCGTAGTCGGCGGTGATCAGTTCGCGGAGGTCGGCGCCGTACTGGTTGCGCATCCATCGGTCGGCACAGATGAAGGAGAGCGCGCCGCCTGGCTTGAGCAGATCGAGGCCCTCGCTCGAAGAAGCCGACGTAGATGTCGGCCCGTCCTCGCATCGTGGGGCAGATCGCGCCGGTAGGCGTCCATCGTCTGTCGGGAGATGTTCTCGAGCCGGATGTAGGGCGGGTTGCCGACGACGTAGTCCGCGCTGGCCGACTCGTGGGGGTGGAGCAGGAAGTCACCGGTGGTGATCCACTCGCCCGCCAGCGTCTCGGCGTCCTCGTCGGTCAGGCCTGGCTCATCGAGCAGCTCGGCGACGGCCTTGCGGGCTGCGCTCGGCGTTCGCGTCGAGGAGGTCGAAGGCTCGAATGGCGCGGACCCAGGATCGCGAAGGTCGCGGCCGTGGGCGCGGCTCGATGCGATCAGCCGCTCGACGATCGGGACGAGGAACGCGCCGGTACCGCACGACGGCTCGACGAGAACGTCTGACCGCCGAGGTCCTTGTCTGGCGTGTAGCCGACGAGGTCGAGGATGAGCTCGACGACCCAGCGGCGGGTGAAGACCTCGCCGTAGTCGGCTCCGGGATCGGGGGCGAGTTCAGCGAGAGCCATCGGGTCCTCGATGAGGGTGAGCTGTCGGGCGGAGCGGCACGTGATCCGCCTCTCACGAACATTCGTTCGATGATAGGGCATCTCGGCGCCGCTGCGGACAGACCACTCATGGGGCCAGACCGTACGACGCATCCAGTCGGGTCGGAGGGACCCGCTCCGGGCGAGATGCAGGAGAGTTGGCGGAGCGGCTTGTCGGATCCGGCTGCTGCTCGAGAACCCGGCCGGGTGTGGCCCGGCCGTCGACTGGTGGAACAGGTCGAGGGCGACCCACCAAGGCTACCGACGCCCTGTGACGGCGCGGTGCTACAGCGAGAGGCCCGGCGCTGAGCGCTCCGGGCCCAGATGCGGAATGCCCACGGTCTTGTTGAGGTCGGCGATGGCTCGGTTGGCTGCGTAGTAGGTGGTCCCGTAGTCGGGCTGACCGAGCGGCGGCAGCGGGCCGACGAGGGTGGTCTCGGGGAGATCCCAGAGGGCACGGTGTTGCGCGACGCGCCCTGCGGCCGCCACCCACCGCTCGCGTGCCGCCGGCTCGTCGGGGACCGGGCCGAGGTGATCGAGTCAGGAGCTGCGCTGGCTGCTCGGCGCTTTGCTCGCCTCGGATGCGGGCGTCGTCGTCGAGGGCCTGTCGGACCCGCTCGGCATCCGCGCCGTGGCGGTCGGCATGGAGCTCGACCGCCTGATCCCGGGCCAGCCCGCTCGGTCTCGATCGTTGCGGGCAGGTCCTCCAGCTCGCGCTCCAGGCCCTCGATGTGGCCGGGGAGGGAGCGAACCTCGTTCCTCGCTCGGGCGATCTCGGCCGTGTGGCCTCGGCGACGGAGGGGACGGTCGTGTTGGTCGAGCGTTCGTGTCGCATCGCTGAGACGCGCCTTGGCCTGGCCGACCAGCTCGGGGAGCTCCCTCTTCCGTTGAGTGAGCGCGGCGAGGGACCGACCGTGCTCGTCGAGGCGAAGGCGCAGCGTGTCGGCGGCCGACTGGTGCGCGGCGGCCTGCCTCACGAGGGCACGTAGCTCCGGCTCGGGAAGCGGTTCCCGCCTTGGCCGGTGTCTCCGGATCCGGCCCGCCGGCCTGCCCCGTTGGAGCGCCCTCGCCGACAGGTGTCAGGCGGTCGAGCCGAACCGCCGTGGCTGGCTGGTCGACCCACGTGCGGGCGACCGCCTCGGCTACGACGTCGGCGGCGGTGCGCTCGTCGTGGAGGACGACGAACGCCTCGTTGGTGGAGCGGCCGCGCGGTGAGCGGGACGTAGATGCCGCTCGTGCCGGTGGGGCCGTCGAGGTAGAGGAAGGAGCGGTCGACGGTGCGGCCTTGGGTGGCGTGGCTGGTCTCGGCGTAGGCCAGCTCGACGTCGGCGGCGACGTAGTCGGCGGGCAGGGTGACCCGACCGGTCGGGCCGTCGACGGTGAGGCTCCCGTCGCGGTGGACGGCGGCGACGGTCCAGTGGTCGCGGTTCTTGACCATGCGCTGTCGGTCGGTGAGCAGCGTCCGTTCGTTGCGACGCGTCGCAACCACGTCGCCGACGTGGGCCCGGCTGGACCCGACCTGCACCGAGGGGCTGCGGGGGTCGACCTCGCCGGCGGCGAACCGCGTGGCCTGGGCGATCTCGTTGAGGACGGCGACGGCTTCGCGAGTGGGCGCCATCATCGCCGCGCTCTCGCCGGCCGCGATGGCGTCGCGCCAGGCGTGGACGGTGGCCATGGCCATCTGCCGGGCGGTGCCGCCGTGGAGGCGGCCGTGCTGTTCGTAGAGGCCGACGACGTCGGTGTCGCCTCGTCGCAGGCGCAGGCTGGCGTCTCGTTCCCAGGACGCGTCGAAGCGGTGGACCCGGTCGAGCTCGACGGCGCCGAGGGTGTCGACGAGGTGGCCGAACATGCCGGAGCGACCGACGGCGGAGAACTGCATCGGGTCACCCACGAGGGCGAGACGCCAGCCGCGTCGCTCGGCCAGCTCGATCATCTCGGCGAGTCGTGGCGTCGGCACCATGGCGGCCTCGTCCACCACGACTGTCGAGCCAGCTGGTAGGTCGTACCGGTGCTGGGGTGGACGGTCGAGGCGGTGTTCGATGAGCAGCTTGTCGAGGGTGTCGGCGTCGATGCCGGTGTCGACCGCCAGCACCTCAGCGGCGGCGGCCGATGGGGCGACGCCGAAGCACGGTCGTCCGTCGGCGTGGAGGCGAGCGACAGCGGGTCGCATGGCGGTGGTCTTGCCGGTGCCGGCGGGTCCGACGACGAGGACCAGGCGCCGGTCCCCCGCCACCGCCCCCGCGGCGTGGCGCTGGACGACGGTGAGGTCCTCGTCGGCGGGGATGTCCTGGGCGTCGGCGCCGCCTTCGTCGCTCCAGCGTTGGGTGATCTCGAGGATGCGTTCCTCCTCGTCGAGGATGGCGCTCGTGGTGAGCAGCCGGTCGAGCGCTCCCTCGGTGACGGGTCGGCCGTCACGACGCAGCGGGACGATCGTCGGGGACGGGGCGGGAGATGTCGACGACGAGGCTGTCCACGACGTGCGACGCGAGCCGTTCGGCTCGTTCGACGAGCTCGGCGGCGGTGGAGCCGAGTCGGGTCGGGAGCGCAGCGGCGATCTCGCGGGTGATCTCGGCGGGTCGCCACACCGACTGGGTGTCTCGCAGCGAGGACAAGGCGTCGACCACGGCGGTGCGGTCGATGGCGTCGTCGGGTTCGAGCGGCCGGGTCCGACCCGTCACCTGGGCGAGGTAGTCGTCGGGCGTGTAGCCGAGGGCGTCGAGCTGGTCGTGCCAGTGCTGGTGCAGCTCGGCGGCGTCGGCGCTGGTCTTGCCCGGTCGGCTGTCGATCGGCGGCCTCGCGTTCGATGGCCCAGCTCTCTCGGGGTGTCGGTCGCCGGCCGACGGTGTCGACGAAGCGCTCGACCTTCTCGTCGCGTCGCCGCTTCATCTGCTCGGTGCGCTTGGAGAACTCCGTCGAGGACCTCCTCGGGTGCGTCGGCCATCTCGGCCAGGCCGTTCTCGACGGGCTTCCATCGCACACCGAGTCGGGCGGTCAGCTCGGCACGCAGCCCCGCGGCGTAGAGCGCCGAGACGGTGCGCTGGTCGTGCTTGAGGGTGCGGGCGTCGAGGGCGAGCCACCGGCCGTCGGGCGCCATGACCCGGTTGGCGATCACGAGGTGGGTGTGGATCTGCGGGTCGTGCGCCCGGCTGGTGTGCTGGCGGAACGCCGCGGCGATGATGCCGTCGGCGTCGACGGTCCAGATCTCGCCGTTGACCCGGTAGCGGCAGTGGGCACGGTCCTCGACCCACCCGAAGGCGGCGGCCACCGCAGCGTCGTGGGCGTCGAGCACCTCCTTGCGGACCTGGTCGTCGCCGATGGCGTAGAGCACGGACACCGACTTGGGCGCCGAGCAGGTCACGTCGAACCCGCGGACGGTTCGGTCGGTGTGGCGGGTGCCGAGCAGCTCGCCATCGAGCGGGTCCCGTCCGTCCATGAGCGTGAGGAAGTCGTCGTCATCGTCCGACGTCGCCGGACAGGCCGAGTGCGTCGGCGCCGCGGCCGAGCCACCGGCCGGGTGGCTCGTCGCCGTCGAGGTAGTACCGGCCGGGACCTTCGACGTAGTAGGCGCCGGCGTCGTCGCCCTTGAGCGTGGTCACCCGGGCGGTCACGGCCGACTCCCGCACGAGCGCGTGCACTCGTCTGTCGATCGTTGCGACGCTTGCGCTGGGGTCCTGGGGTTCATGGGTCGGTCCTTCAGTGGGAGGGCGTGGGTGACGGTGATGCCGGTGCCGTCGAGGTGGAGGACGTAGGTGGGTGGGTCCATGGGTCCGGTGGACGGGAGCGCTTCGAGGACGCCGCTCGGCGGAGCTGGCGCAGCCGCCGGTGCGCGCTGTCCTTGGAGAGGAACCCGAGCCGCTCGGCGAGACCGCGGGTGCTGGCCCGCAGCGACGAGCTGACCGTCGACGACCTGCGGCGTCGACGGCGAGCACGTGCGAGCACCGCCACCGCGTCGGGTCCGTGCTCGCGCAGGAAGGCGAGCGCTTCGGGGTAGCGGTGCTCGACCGACGCCTCGCCCGCCGCCAAGGTCGGCGCCGCGACCGGTGGGGCCTCGACCGTCCGCATGGCTCGGCGTGGGCGCGGCCGAACCGGACGCTTCCGCACGCTCCTCGGTCGGGACGTCGATGAGGCTGAGCTGTTCGGACATGGCGACCTCCGGACAGGCCGGGAGATCCCATCCACCCCAATAAGCCGTTTCGGCAGGCCGGATCTCGCGCAGAAATCCGAGAAATCAGCGGAAGCGTCTTGTCCCCGGGGTGCGACACGGGGCGGTGTCGGCAACAGGACTGGTCAGGTCGACCGTGCTGTGCGACGATCGACTCGCTCCCCGCTGCGACGGCCACCAGGCCCGCGGCGGGCCTCTCGTGGCGAGGGTTGTCGCCGCCTCCCATCTCCGACCACGGCCGACTGGCCGGTCGGATCGACTGCCCGGGAGGCAGCCATGGCCACGAGCCGCAACAACGTCCGCAAGCGCGGAACCACCTGGACCTACTACGCCTACGTCACCGACGGCACCGGCAAGCGCCGCCAGATCTCCAAGGGCGGCTTCGCCACCCGCCGCGAAGCCGAAGCGGCCCGCGTCGAGGCCCTGTCCACCATGGCCAACGGCACCTGGGTGCGTCCCGAGCGACTGACCGTGCGCGACTTCCTCGTCGACGAGTGGCTGCCCACCCAGCGACCGCCGACGCTCGAGGAGAGCACCTACACGAGCTACGCCCGCAACATCCGCCTCCACGTCGCTGCCCCACATCGGCGGCCTCGCCCTCCAGCAGCTCACCCCGATGGACCTCAACGCGCTCTACCGCACGCTGCTCGAGTCAGGCCGCCAACCGCCAGGCGTGCCGCCCCGCCAGCACGACCCCGCCACCCTCGCCCTCATCGAGAAGCTCCGAGCCGACGGGCTCACCTGGCAGCAGGTGGCCGACGAGGTCGGCGACCAGGTGCCCGACCTCGCCGGCATCACCCGCCACGCCGTGGCGTCGCTGCACCGTCGAGCCCACGAACCGAAGCCGGCGAAGAAGTCCGAGCCCGGGCTGAGCAACCGGACCGTGCGCTACATCCACACGATCATCCACGCGGCGCTCGCGCGACGCGCTGCGCTGGAACCGCGTCGCCCGCAACGTCGCCGACGCCGCCACTCCCCCACCGCAGGGCTCGACGAGGCGAGGCCGGCCCAACGTGTGGACCGGCCGACCAGCTCGGCCTGTTCCTCGACTACGTGGCCGACAGCCCCTACCTGCCGGCATGGCTGTACCTCGCCACCTCCGGCTCACGCCGCGGCGAGGTGCTCGGCCTCAAGTGGGACGACGTCGACCTCGACGCCGCCACGGCGATCATGTCCCGCCAGGTGACCATGGTCGACCACCGCATGGTCATCAAGGAGCTCCCCAAGACCAAGGCCGGGCACATGATCCTGCTCGACCCCGGCACCGTCGAGATGCTCGCCAACCACCGCGAGCACCAGGCCGAGGACAAGCGCCTCCTCGGCGCCGGCTACCACGACGACGGCTGGATCTTCTGCCGACCCGACGGCACGCCCGCACCACCCCGAGCGGTTCAGCCGCCAGTTCCGCCGCAAGCAGGAGACCTACAACAAGGCCAACCCCGACGAGCCGCTCCCCGAGACTCAAGCTCCACGGCCTCCGCCACACCTGGGCGACCCTCGCCCTCCAGGAAGGCATCGACATCCACGTCGTGAGCGACCGCCTCGACCACAGCAGCACCCACATCACGAGGGAGATCTACACCCACGTCACGAGGCCCATGCAGTCCGACGCCGCCGACCGCGTGGCGGCGCGGATCCTCCGCCGGGAGTGAATCACTCGTCGATGTCGGTCTCGGTCAGGCTCTCGTCTTCCTCTGGGACAACCAGCTTCTCGGCCTCGTCTGGATCGACTCCGAGCACGTCCGCGAGGCGGCGGGCGAGCCGGCGTTTCCTGGCGAGGTAGAAGGTCTCGAAGCCGGCCATGTCGGCGGGGATCGCCGGGAGGTCGTGACGGGCGAGGTAGTCGTCGTACCCGTCGGGATACTTCGCCTGGGCCCACGCGGCCGGCATCGCCGCCTGCTTCTCCACGTTCACCGGGCCCTCGAGGAGTTGCAGGTTCCCGAGGCGGTGGCGGCGTTCCATCACGCCCGCCACATCGGGTGCGGGGATGCCGGTTGCGGCCAGCTTCCTGCGGGTGAACTCGGCCTGCGGGAAGACGTGGTCGATGTGGAAGACGTTCCTCGTGTCCACGTTCGGGAACATCGTCGCCAACAGAGCGAAGCAGCCCCTCTGGGTGTACGAAGTCGCGAGCAGATCGACGACCTCGCCGGGCGAGAACGAGATGGACTTGCCCCGCTTCCGCAGCGCATCCTCGAGCGCGGCGGCGGGGAACGACGAGTCTCCGCTGGCCTTCACTACGGAGCGAAGGTCCCGGAGCATCGTGTCCAGACCCGATCCCCAGATGCCTGGCTTGATCAGCGTTCGGTTGACCCACAGCCGGAGGCGTGCGCCGATCGTCGTCGTGCACGCAGCTGTCCGATAGCTCTGCCCGAGGCCGCGGTGGTGGAGGTAGCAGGCGATCGGCACCACGACCGAGTTCGCCGAAAGGTTGCCCGAGGAGAACCCGAAGTCGGACAGGAGGTCTGCCGTCAGCCGGAGGAGTGACGCGATCTCGTCCCAGTTCTTGTCGAGGAGCGCGGTGTTCTCCCGACTGAAGTTCTTCACCTTGAACGAGAAGTCCGACACGCCGACCAATGCGAGGCCGGCCTTGAGGATCAGGTCCTTGTCGAAATCGAAGCCATGCCCCGCCTGGTTCATCTCGTCGACCAGGGCGTGAACTGCCGCCCGAGCGTCCCGCTCGGTGAACTGTGCCGTCGCGATGGAGAGCAACAGGTCCGACTGCGACAACGGCTTCCCGGCGCTATTAACTCGGATGAAGATGTCGAGGACGCGGTCGATGTCCTGCTCGTCCTCGCGGAAGAACGATACGAGCTTGGCGTTGTGCACCACCTCGTAGAGCCGTCCCAGCCGGTCAGCTGCGACGGCGTCGGCGGAACCGAGGCCCGCCTCGAGGAGGAACTTCGTCGCCATGATCGGGTTCGTTTCCTCGAAGACCTTGGCGACCGGATACCAGTAGTGCGGCTGGCCGTCGTCGTCGACTTCACCGTCATCGTCAGTGGTGAGCACAGGATCGGGCGGAGACTCGAAGAACCGGAAGTCGTGGATCATCCCGAGATCATTCGACGGCGCGTCGGCAAGCAGGTTGAGGTAAAGCCGGCGTTCGGGATACGCGTCGGGGTTGTCGCGCCAGCCGTACTTGCGGCGCTTCGCGTGCGAACCCCGGAGGCCGATGTTCAGCGACGTCAGCCTCTGCTGTCCATCGAGGATCGCAGTGACAGGCCGATCCGTGGGCAGGTCGAGCACGGGGCAGTGTGGCGCGTTCAGCTGGTGGTACTCGCGGATGAACCCGTAGAACTTGAACTCGCCCACGAGCGGCGGCTTGACCGCCCACGAGAGGAATGCCCCGATCGGGTAGCCCCGCATCAGCGAGTCGAACAGCCGGGTTACCTGCGAGTCCGGGTCCCACACGAACTCGCGCTGGATGGCCGGAAGCACGTAGTCCTGCTGCTGGATCCCCTGGAGGACCTCAGCGATTGTCTTGGCGTCTTCGAACGGCATCCGCAGAGCCTTCCACAACGCCAGTCGCGTTCACCGAGCGCCGACCGACGGCAACGATCGAAGGTTGAGGCGCGGCGATACCCCTACCAGGCCTCGGGATTCGGCATGCCGAGCCGGATGGCCTGTTCGATGATGATTCGGATGCGCTCGGGATCGCTGCCCCGCGAAGCCTCGGCATCAGCTCCGGCAACTGGTGCCCGCCCCACCACGGTGGCTCGGTGCCGCGCATGAGGTGTCCGATCATCACGGCGCAAGTATCGGGGAAGGGGTCCACGTGGCGTTCGAGGTGCCGCAGTACGTCGCTGTGCTCCCGGAAGCGGCCCGGCCGCTGTGTCACGAGTTGCACTCCAGACTCGAACGACTCGGTGAGGAATGGAATCCACCCGGCCATCACCGTGGACTCGTCATCCGCGAGCTGGACCGGGACGCTCGACAGCCTGTCGGTCCAGTACCTCTGCATCCACCGGGTCCATTGGTGCTCGACCGCTTCGTCCGGCAGATCGCCCAAGATCTCGCCGACCTTCTCCGCAAAGGTGACGCGGTCCTCATCACGAAGGTCAGCGATCACGCCTGGCAGCCAGCCGAGCGGGTCACGATCGCTGGTGAGCGCTATGCCGGCCAGGTGGCCGAGGATCGACCCGCGAGGCTCGTCACCGAACTCGGCTAGGCGGTGGGCGGCTTCGAGATAGCGCTCCATGAGCCCGGCGTCGAGCATCCGATCGTTCCAGCGACCCCAGCTGGTGAAGCCGCTCCAAGCTCGTCGAGCCCGCGCCGGATCGGACCAGTCGAAGATCGGAAGGACATGATCCACCGTCCAGTCAGGGTCCGCCGCGAAGAGGAAGTGCATCCGACTCGCGCAGATCACCTCGACCATCTGGGTCCGAGCCTCATCCGCAGGACCGTCGAGCATCGTCTCGAACGTGTCTCGGTGCTCCTGAACCAGACCAGACCATGCGTCCTCCTCGGCGCGCCAGTCGCGTTGGACCACGTGGAGCCAGAACTCGGCCAAGTGTCCGCCCGGATGGTTGATCGCACGGCTGAGCCAATCGATCTCGCCGAACACCACCTCCTCATCAGGGATCAGCGGCCAGAGGTCACGGGCGAGTTGCCGCGCACCAGGTACCGCCGTCCAGTCCGTGGGGTGGCCCTCGGTGGTCGCTCCATCGGAGAGCATGGAGGCGAGATCTCGAGCGAGAGCCGTGAGGTCGAGTGCCCCGACCGCGCTGATCACCGCAGCTGCCGCGACTGGTTCGAGTTCGGCGCGGCTCCAACCGCGTATGACGGCCTCAGTGACTTCCTGCTCGTGCGGCGCACTGTCGAGGAGTCGATGGCCATCATCGGGTCCGGCTTGGACGGCCCCACTGACCAGAGCCAACGAGTCGTCCCATGTCGGCCCGCCGTCCCAATGCCGGACGCCCTTGGTCTCGCGCAGCGTCTCAAGCAGCGCTGATGGATCGGCCTGGAGCCGTTCGTGGAAGCTTTCGACCGACATCGGTGGTCGTGAGGGAACGAAGCCGACCTCCATCGAATGGGTGAGGTCGGGGTCTGTGCGTGCCGTCCAGTTCGGGTCGACGGCGTGAGCGTCAGTGAGCGCTTCGGTGATGCGGGGGTGATGTGGACGGGCCCGGTCCATCCAGACGAGCGCGTTGAACCGTTCGTACGGCAGGTGCTCTGACTCCTCCTCGTCTGGCTCGAACACCTGAGCGATGAGCGCTTCGATGGCCTCGTTCGAGGCCGCTGGGAGGGCGTCCTCGATGAGGCGGAACAGTTCGTGGCGCACTTGGTGGTCGAAGAGCCAACCGGATTGCACGACCCAGTCGAGCTTGGCCGTGGAGTCGACGTCACTCCGACAGGTCCAGCCGTGGATCGCGAGGCGTCGGAGGAGCGGCGAGTCCGCTGCCGCCCAGGACTGCATGTAGCCCTCGGCGATCGGGTGCGACGCATCAAGCAGAGCCTCGAGTGAGTCGCGGGCAGCGTCGATCAGGACGTCGATCGGCTCGGTGTACCGGTCCTGGGGGTGAGGCTCGATGGCGTGCCGACCAAACGAGACCGCGTCCCAACCGCGGTTGCCTGGGTCCGCCGAGATCTGAAGATCACGAACCCGCCGTAGGTGCCGATCGGCGATTGCAGCGCTCGCCTCCGCGACTTCGGTCAGGTTCGGCTGGAGGATCTTGCTCCACGCCTCCTTGAGCCAGTGGTTGCTGCCCCGGAGTTGAAGACCCAGCCGCGGCGGGCCTTGACCGAAGGACGGAGTCAACGCGGGCGAGGGCTCGGTCAGGTGATCGAACAGCAGGAGCGTCTGCTCGCGATCCGCCGGCCAGGTCGATGCCGCAAGCGCATAGTCGAGCCACTGGTTGCCTCGGGCGGGCGCATCCCGAAGCAGCAGCACGAGCCAGACACCGAGCCAGCCTGGTCGGGGCGCCCCGCGTCGATGAAGATCAAGCCCGATCTCGTCGCAGATCTCCGGTCCGAGGTAGCCGCCACTTCCGCCGACGAGGCCGAGGGCTTGGTCCGTGTGCTGCTCGTCCATGACGAAGTACTCGACGAACCACCGAGCAAGCGCTCGGCCCGTGTCAGACGGCTGGGATCCTCGGGTAAGGAGATCCTTGAACACCGGTTGGGTAGACGCCCAGTCGAGCCATTCGGAGGATCGCGCGAACTCAGTGAAGAGGGAGACTCGGTGGGGATCGGCAACCAGTTCCTCCAGGTAGGACTCATCCTCCGGGATACGGGACGGCGGCGAGGCGACGAGGTCGGCCACACGCTGCCGGTGATCCAACAGTCCCATGCCCGCGATCTCGGCCCACCGCCCAAGGGAGTGCCCGAGTGCTGCGTGGGAATCGCCGACGACCTCGTATCCGATCGTCCGTAGGCCAAGGTCCTTCCAGTCGCGCTCCCCAGGGGTGTCTGTCAGCACGAAGCGCTGGCCGTCCGGACCAAGGGCCCGCGCCAGGTAGCGCATGACGACGTCGCCGTGGCTGTAGCCGATGAACAGGACGGCGAACTCGGCGAACATCCGCTCCAAGAAGCGCGCGGCCCAGGCGTCGCGGAGGTAGGCCTTACCGAAGTCGCCGTCGGTCACCACCAATCGCGGGGGAGGCAGGCGCAATGTGCCGTGCAGGTATACGACCCCGGTGAAGTTGTCGCCCATGGGCAAGGCGGGTGCTGCGCACTCCTCCACCTCGACCCCTCGAGCCTCGAGCGCCGAGGTCAGGTGGCGGTCGAAGTTCGTTGTCACAACTCTGAGCGTCGGCGAGGTCAGAGCGAGGTCAACGATCGCTTCGTGGAGGCGGTTGTGCTTCGACTGCGGGATGCTGAGATGCTCCGCTACGCGAAGGTGAACATCGACGCCCCGATCCTCGATGCGCCCGAGGACGACGTCGGGATGATCGAGGGCTTGGTCGCTCACCTCGTAGTGGACTTCGTCCGACGATCGACCTCGTAAGCGCCTTGAAGTCGGGAAGGTCAGCTGGAGCATCGCGAGACGCCCCCGCCCCGACGAAGAGCACGAGTCGGCCCGCTCGGTGAGCATCGACAAGTTCTGCCGGAATCTCTACGCCGCCGACCCACACGATGCCGATGGTAGGCCGGCACCGGCCAAGTCGGTTCAGCGGAAGATGTCGCGGGCTGCTCGCGCTAACGATTCCCTCACGTGGTCCCGTGCCGCACGATCAGCGGCGTCGAAGCTCGTCGTGGGTGCGCCCTCCCATGCGATTGCTTCATCGACCGACACGATCGGCGTCCATTGCTCGGGGGTGAGTGAATCGCAGCGTGCGCCGGCCTTGACCGTGCTACCCAGCACTCGGTCCGTGGTCACGATGCCGGTGATCAGCACGCCGGGCTCGACGCGCTGGTCGTTGATGAAGCGATCCACGTGGAAACTCACACCGTGATGGTGACATGCCGAGGTAGCCCGCCAGTGGAGCCCCGTGACGGTTCGTCGGCGCGAGGCCAACCGCCTGGCCGGTGCCGCCACGCCCCGTCGCGAGCCCCAAGCGCACGCCGGTGATGACAAACCAATGACAAGCGCCCCATTCGACCCGCTCGACCGCCGGCCAAAATGTACGCTGACCAGCACTTTCGTGCTGGTCAGATCGTGTCGGAGGGGGGACTTGAACCCCCACGCCCTTGCGGGCACTAGCCCCTCAAGCTAGCGCGTCTGCCAATTCCGCCACTCCGACGTGGCCTCCGGTCGGGGGAACCGGAGCGAAGGGTCACTGTATCGCGGGCCTTCCTGACCTCCGAACTCCTTCGGGGCCCTCTCCGGCCCCCTACTCCCCGTCGACCTCGACCCCCTCGACCACGAACGTGCCGTCGATCCGGGGCACGAACCCACTCACCCGATCGCTCACCACCGCCGCCGTCTCGAACTGCACGAGAGGGATCACCGGAGCCTGTCCGAGGATCGCCGTCTCGAGAGCCGAGTACGCCTCCGCACGCTCCTCCGCATCGGCGGTTCCCCTCGCCGCGGCCAGCCCCGCGTCGATCGCATCGCTCCCGAATGCGGTGACGTTGTCAGCCGAGTCCGTCAGGAACAGCGGCGCCAGGTACGGGTCAGCGGTGGTCACCAGTCCCGGCCAGCCGAACAGGAAGACCTCCTGGTCCGAGCTCACCACGAAGCGGTCGTACTCCTCCGCCGGCCGAGGTCGCAGCCGCACCTCGAGGCCGACCTCCTCCAGGTCCTCCTTGATCGCCTCCGCCATCGCCTGCTCGCGCTCGCCCTCGAAGAAGTCGAGCCGCACCGTCGGCCGCTCGCCATCACCGAACGCCTCCTCCAGCAGCGCACGCGCCGCATCCGGGTCGTGGGAGCAGACCTCCCCGCACGGGTACTCCCGGTGGCCACCGACCCCCTCGGGGATGAGCCCGTTCAGCTTGCGGCCCGAGCTGTGCTCACCGAACACCTCCACGACCGCCTCCCGGTCGACTGCCCGCACCAGGGCCTCCCGGAAGTCACGGTCCGCGTACGTGGGGTTGCCGACGTTGATCCCGTAGAAGAGCACGGCGTGGAAGGGGCTCACCGCGTCCGATCCGTACTCCTCGACCGCGTCGGCCACCTTGCCCGCCGGTACGAGGCTCCAGTCGACGTCGCCCTCCTCGAACGCCTCGAACGACTTCCCGACGCTCTCGAACCCGACGAGCTCGATCCGGTCGAACCCCAGCCCGTCGCGCGCCTCCAGCACCGCGGTGCCTTCATGCTGCTCGACGAACGCGACCGGGCCCGAGCCGACCGGGGCCTCGAAGAAGGCCTCTGCCAGCGCGATGTCGCCCGCCGGCAGCACCCCGAACGCCGGGCTCGCGAGCAGCTCCGGCAGCGGCGAGTACGGCTCCCGGGTCTCGATCACCACCGTCCGCTCGTCCTCGGCCTTCACCCCGACCAGACCGACCTCCTCGCCCTCGACGAACCGGCGGTAGCCGTCGATCACGTCGAGGCGCAGGCCCGCCAACGAGCCCGAGTCCGGCGAGGCCACCCTCTCGAGGCTGGCCTTCACATCCGAGGCCTCGATCGGCGAGCCGTCGCTGAAGGTCGCGTCGTCCCTCAGCGTGAACGTCCACACGGTGAGGTCGTCGTTCGCTGTCCACTCCGCCAGGCCCGGCTCCACGGTCCGCGAGTCGGGGTCGAAGGTCGTCAGCCCGTCGTACAGCAGGTCCGCGGCGATCATCTCGCTCTGCTCCGTCACTCCGGCCCGTGCCGGATCCAGAGTGTCGAGCTCCACCACGCCGAGGCGCAGCACCCTGGGTGCGGCCTCCACCGCAGACGTCGTGGTCGAGTCGCCGGCACCGTCCTCGTCGGAGGTGCACCCGAGGAGCAGCGCAGCCAGGACCGGGGCGACGACGATCCACCGTCCCCGCTGCAGCGTGGGCGGCTGCATCACCTCAGTTGCGAACCAGACCCAACGCGACGGTGTTGAAGCCGAACACCAGCGCGGCGACGATCGTGATCCGGTCCAGGTTCTTCTCGACCACCGTCGACCCCGCCGCAGCGGTCCCCAATCCGCCCCCGAACATGTCCGAGAGGCCTCCGCCCTTCCCGCTGTGCAGCAGCACCAGGAACACCAGCGTGAAGCTGGTGAGCAGCTGGATGACGATCAGGGTGATCTCTAGCACTTCGGCTGCGCCTCTCGGCTTCGGGGCGACCCGCGAGGGTCCCGGTTCCGGTCTCGGAGCATACCGCGACCACCTGCGGACCCCGTAGCGCCCGCCGACCGACGTCCATCGCCTCCGAGCCTCGCCCTCGGCCTCCGGAACGCCCGAGGCTCCGCACCCCGGCCCCTCGGCCCATGGGCCGACGCCTCGGCCGGGCAGGCCCTCAGGCGTCGTGAAGGCGGTACTTGACGATGCGGGCGAAGTCCTCCGGGTCGAGGCTCGCACCGCCGACCAGCGCCCCGTCGATGTCGGCCTGCGCCATCAGCTCGGCGGCGTTGGTGGGCTTCACCGAGCCGCCGTACTGGATCCGGACCGCCGCAGCCGCGTCGGCTCCGGAAGCCTCGCCCACCACTCTGCGCACCAGGGCGCAGACCGCCTGCGCGTCCTCCGGGCTCGCCGTCCGTCCCGTGCCGATCGCCCAGATCGGCTCGTAGGCGATCACCATCGCGGCCACCTGCTCCTCCTTCAGGCCGTCGAGGCCGGCCCTGACCTGGCCCTCGACCTTGGCCTCGGTGCCGTCCGCCTCCCTCTCCTCGAGGGTCTCCCCCACGCACATGATCGGTGTCATGCCGTTCGTGAACACCGCCTTCACCTTCCGGTTGACGTCGGCGTCGGTCTCCCCGAACAGCTCCCGCCGCTCCGAGTGCCCGACGATCACGTAGTCCACGTTCAGCTTGGCCAGCATCGGTGGGGCGACCTCCCCCGTGAAGGCGCCCTCGGCCTCCCAGTGGCAGTTCTGCGCCCCCACCAGGAGGCCGACCTTCTCGGATTCGATCCAGGTCTGGCACGTGCGGAGATCGGTGAACGGCGGATGCACCGAGACGTCCACGGCCTCGTAGTCGTCGTCGTCGAGAAGGTAGGAGAGCTTCTGCACCGCCTGGAGCGCCTCCAGGTGGTTCTTGTGCATCTTCCAGTTCCCGCTGATGAGCGGCTTGCGGTCAGGCATTCGGTGCTCCTCTCAGTGCCTCGAGCCCGGGCAGGTCCCCCTTCTCCAGGAGCTCCAGGGAGGCTCCACCGCCCGTCGAGACGTGGTCGAACCGATCGGCCAGGCCGAAAGCCGCCGCAGCTGCAGCCGAATCCCCGCCCCCCACGATCGTGAAGCCCCTCGACTCGGCCATGGCCTCGGCGACGGTGCGCGTGCCCGCCTCGAAGCGCGGGTCCTCGAACACCCCCATCGGTCCGTTCCAGAACACGGTGCGGGCCTCGGCGATCACGTCGCAGAACTCGGCGGCCGTGCCCGGGCCGATGTCCAACCCGCGCCACCCGGCGGGGATGTCGACGCCGACCTGGCGCACGTCGCCGGCGACGTCGGGTCTCCCGATCTCACCTCCGGGCCCCAGCGCTGTGATGTCCGAGGGGAGGTTGATGGTCGCTCCGGAGTCGAGGAGGCGGCGACAGGTCTCGACCTGCTCCTCCTCCAGCAGCGAGTCGCCGATCCGGTGGCCCTGGGCGGCAAGGAAGGTGAAGCACATCCCCCCGCCGATCACGAGGCTGTCCACGACCTCCAGCAGCGCGTCGATGACCCCCAGCTTGTCGCTCACCTTCGCGCCGCCGAGCACCGCGACGAACGGACGGGCCGGCTCTGACCGCAGCGGCAGGAGCACCTCCACCTCACGGGCCAGCAGACGCCCGGCAGCGCTCGGGAGGAAGGCTGGGGGACCGACGATCGAGGCGTGCGCACGGTGCGACGCCCCGAACGCGTCGTTCACGTAGGCGTCCTTCCCCTCGATCAGCTCCGCGACGAAGCGGGGGTCGTTGCCCGTCTCGCCCGGATCGAAGCGCAGGTTCTCCAGCAGCTCGACACCTTCGACGAGCTCGGCGAGGCGGCGGCGCACCGGCTCGATGGAGAAGCGCGGATCGGGCGCGCCCTCGGGACGTCCGAGGTGGCTGCAGGCCGTGACCGAGGCGCCCTGCTCCTGGAGCCAGCGCAGCGTCGGGAGCGCCGAGCGGATGCGCAGGTCGTCGGTGATCTCCCCGTCCTTCAGGGGCACGTTGAAGTCGCACCGGACCAGGACCCGGCGTCCCTGGAGGTCTCCGAGATCCTCCAGGTGGGGGATGCTCACCTGTTGGCTGAGCCGACGATGGCGGTGAGGTCGACCAGGCGGTTCGAGTATCCCCACTCGTTGTCGTACCAGCCGAGCACCTTGACCATGTCGCCCAGCGCCATCGTCAGCTTGGCGTCGAAGGTGCACGATGCCGGGGAGCCCACGATGTCGCTCGAGACGATCGGGTCCTCGGTGTACACGAGCACCTTCGAGAGCGGGCCGGAGGCGGCGGCGGCAGCGAACGCGGCGTTGACCTCGTCCACGGAGACCTCCCTGGCCAGGGATCCGACGAAGTCGGTGATCGACCCGTCGGGTACGGGCACCCGCAGGGCCGTGCCGTCCAGTCTCCCCTTCATCGACTCCAGCACGAGAGCCGTCGCCCGGGCAGCACCGGTGGAGGACGGGGTGATGTTGATCGCCGAGGCCCTGGAACGGCGCAGGTCGCTGTGGGGCCCGTCCACCAGGTTCTGGTCACCGGTGTAGGCGTGGACGGTGGTCATCAGGCCCTTCTGGACGCCGAAGGCGTCATCGAGAACCTTGATCATGGGAACGAAGCAGTTGGTGGTGCAGGAGGCGTTGGAGACCACCAGGTGCTGCTCTGGATCGAAGGTGTCGTCGTTCACCCCGACCACGAAGGTCGCGTCGGCCTCGCTGCACGGAGCGGAGACGATCACCCGCGGCGCCCCGCCTTCCAGGTGCCCCGCGGCCTTCTCCCGGCTGGTGAAGAACCCGGTCGACTCGACGACCACGTCCACCCCCAGGTCGCCCCAGGGGAGGTCGGCCGGGTTGCGCTCGGCCAGCACCCGCAGCTCGGTGCCGTCGATCGAGATCCCCCCGCCGGACACCTCGACCGACCCGCCGAACCGGCCCATCACCGAGTCGTACTTCAGCAGGTGAGCCATCGCCTCGACCGAGCCGAGGTCGTTCACCGCGACGAACTCGAGGTCCGCGCCCTGGGCCTTGGCGGCCCGGTAGAAGTTCCGCCCTATCCGGCCGAACCCGTTGATCCCGACACGAATGCCCATGACTCCGGTGCCTCCTTGGTCGAAGGATCCGATTCGACCAGACGCGGCCCCCCGGGTGCCAGTTCGCCCGGGATCCGGTGCCTCCGCCCTCGGCCGCATCGCGAGCCGAGCCGGTGGGACGGGCAGCCCGAGGGGGGATCTACTCTACGATCTCCCCGCGGTGGACGAAGCAGGGGCACCCGTCGACGAAGACGGCTCAGACGCCTCCTCGGGGATCGAGCACGCCGAGTCCGGTCGTGCCGCGCCCACCTGGGCTGCCGGCGCGGCGTTCCCTCTGGTGGTGTGGCTGGTCTGGCGGAGCGCCCACCTCCTCGTGCTCCTCCGCCATGCCGGCGTCAACGACCGCCTCTTCTTCCTCGACGCCGGGTCCTACCTCGACATCATGCACCGGGGCTACGAGGATCCGGAGGCCTACCAGCCCAACACCGCCTTCTTCCCGCTCGTCTCCTGGGTCGCACGGCCGTTCGAGTGGCTCACCGGGTCCGACATCGCCGCCGGCCACCTGGTCGCGACCGCCACCTCCATCGGGGCGTTCGTGTGCCTCTGGGGGTTCACGGCTGCATGGCGCGACGAGAGGACTGCCCGAAGGGCGGTGGTCCTGTTCGCCCTCTGGCCCGGCACGGCGTTCCTGACGGCCTTCTTCTCGGAAGGGCTCTTCGTGCTCACCGCCACCGGTGCGCTGTGGGCCGACCGCAGGGGCAGGCGCGGATGGACTCTCGTGCTCCTTGCCGCTGTCACGGCGTCACGTTCGATCGGGATCCTCGTCCCCGTAGTCCTCGTGGGAGCTCGCGTGCTGCGCTCCAGGAGGATCGACAGGACAGCGCTCTCCTACGCGGCGGCGGGAGCCCTCGGGATGATTGCTGTGATGGGGGCCATGCACCTCGAGGCCGGAGATGCGCTCGCGTTCCTGCATGATCAGGACGACTGGGGCCGTGAGCTGACGGACCCGATCACCACGCTCCGCGACGGCGTGGAGTTCATCCGGGTTCCGGAACGGCCCGACATCCCTCCGGTCCCGATCCGTGTGCTCGACCTCGTCGCCGTCGCGTTCGCGCTGACGCCCGTGGCCGTGGAGGCGCTTCGTGGGCCCCGCCGTTGGCCACCCGAGGTCGTCGTGCTGGCCGTCTTGCTGCTGGTCCCCGGTCTCATCTCGGGGTTGCTGCTCAGCTTCACCCGCTTCGTCGCGGCCGACGCCTTCGTGTTCGCTCTCTGGCCGACCACCGTCGACCGCCTCCGGCCACCCCTCGGAGGTCTTGCCTGGCGCGCGATGCTCGTGGCGCTGGTCGTCACGACGGCTCTGTTCGCCGACAGGTACGCGGCCGGCTACTGGGTCGGGTGACCCCTCACCCGCGTTCGATGTCCCGGTGCAGGAGGCTCGGCTCGAACCCCATCATCTCCAGGGCGCGCGCCATCTCCTCCGCCACGACCACCGACCGGTGCCGACCACCGGTGCAGCCGAACGCGACCGTGAGATAGGACTTCCCCTCCGACACGTAAGCCGGGAGCAGGAGCCCGAACAGCCCACCCAGCATCTCGACGAAGGGGCCGGTCACCTCCTGGCTCATGACGTACTCGCGCACGGCGTCGTCGAGACCCGACTTCGGGCGGAGGTCGTCGACCCAGTGCGGGTTGGGGAGGAACCGACAGTCGAGCACGATGTCCACGTCTCTCGGCACACCGTGCTTGTACCCGAACGACACCAGCGTGGTCTGCATCCCGGCGTCCCGGTCGCTGGTCCCGAACAGCTCGACCACCCGGTCGCGGAGCTGGTGCACGTTGAGCTCCGTCGTGTCGACGACCACGTCGGCCACCGACCGCACCGGCTCGAGGATCGCCCTCTCCATCTCGATGGCCTCCGCGAGGCTCCTGCCCGAGAACAGCGGGTGCCTCCTACGGGTGCTCTCGTAGCGCCTGACGAGCACCTCGGTGGAGGCCTCCAGATACAGGATCCGCACCCGTGCTCCGGAGGTGCGGAGCGACTCCAGTGCCGGCATCACGTCCTCGTGGTAGGGACCCGTCCCCACGACCAGGGCGACACGGGCGAGGTGCGACCCGGGACCCCTCGCCAGGTCCGCCACCTTCGGGATCAGAGCGGGAGGGAGGTTGTCGATCACGAACCAGCCCAGGTCCTCCAGGTGATCCCCGGCCAAGGAGCGCCCTCCGCCCGAAAGGCCGGCGATGACCACGAACTCGCTCACGCGCCCGGAGCATACCGGCCCGTCACGCAGAGGCTCCGCGCTTCGACCGCGCCTTGCGACTCCGGATCACCAGCAGTCGCGGGATCGCTGCCGCCTCCGCGTACTCGGGAGCACGTGCGAGGAAGCCCGGCGGAGGCGCAGGCTCGATCATCTTCTCGACGGCCAGCCCGTGGCCGGCCATCGCGTTCACATATCGGCTGAGGGGCCGGTGCACGAAGCGGATGCTCACACCCCGCTCGACCTGCTCCTCGTAGGCGACCTCGTCCAGGTAGGGGCCTACGCGCCAGTAGCGCTCCGGCGGGTCGCAGACCCAGTCGTCCACCCAGGCGCTCCCTGGGGTCTGGAGCAGCGGATGGTTGAGGAACAGGACGAACCGTCCGTTCGGTTCGAGCACCCTCGCCACCTCGCGCATCGCACCGTCCAGGTCATCGATGTGCTCGAAGACCAGGCAGGCGACCACCGCGTCGAAGCTCTCTCCGCTCCGGAACGGAAGGGCCGCCGCGAGGCCCCGCAGGCACCGGACTCCCCCGCCGCGCCGGCCCGCCTCGCTGACCTGGCTCCACGACGGCTCGATGCCGACGACCGACGCGCCCGAAGCCGCCACCCGGCGGGCGACCTGGCCCTCACCGCAGCCCACATCGAGTACACGGCGCGCGCCCTCCAGCTCGGCCGCTGCGAGCGGGAGGATCTGCTCCTCGTACTCGGGATCGGCGCCGTCGGTGAAGCTCTCCTGCCACCACCGCGCGTGATGCTCCCATGCCTCGTACCGCTGCCTCTGCGCTTCATCCACGGTTCAGGTGCTCCCGGGGGGCCGGTGGTACCAGGGCGGGGCCGGGCCGCCATCCCGACCGGGACACGAGTCTTGCAGCCGACCTTCAGCCGGAGTGACTCGTCACCGGTGGCTCGTCCGCCCGGCCCGACAGCGGCCCGTGGAGATGCTCGTACAGGGCTCGGGCGACGCCGTCGGGCAACCAGCTGACGGCGCTCAGATCCTCCAGGGAAGCGGACCGGACCCCGCTCACCCCTCCGAGCTCCTTGATGAGCCGCGTCCGGCGAGCAGGTCCGAGACCCCGGACCCCGTCGAGGACCGAGCCCTTCATGCGCCTGCCCCGGAGCCTGCGGTGGTAGTCGAGCGCGAAGCGGTGGGCCTCGTCGCGGATGCGCTGGAGCAGGTAGAGGGCCTCGGAGGGACGCTCGATCTCCACGGGCGCCTCACGTCCCGGCACGAAGACCTCCTCGAAGCGCTTCGCCAACGCGGCGGTCGCGATCTCCGAACCGAGTCCGAGCTCGCTGACGACCTTCTCGGCCACCGCCAGCTGCCCCCGTCCCCCGTCGACCAGTATCAGCTGCGGGGGATACGAGAAGGAGCCCTTCCGCTCGGCCACAGGCTGGTCTCGCTCCCCCAGGAACGCGGTGAGCCGCCGGGTCAGCACCTCCTCCATCGCCGCGAGGTCGTCCACCCCGGTCACGTCGCGGATCTTGAACCGGCGGTACTCGCCCTTGCGCGGGAGCCCGTCCTCCATCACGACCATCGAGCCCACGTAGTCGGTTCCCTGGGTGTGGCTCATGTCGTAGCACTCGATCCGGAGCGGCGGCTGAGCCATTCCGAGATGGCCCTGGAGCTCGCTCAGCGCTCGTGCTCGGACGTTGTGGTCCGCCGCCCTCCGCACGCGGTTGCGGTTCAGCTCCTCCTCCGCGTTGCGGGTGACGGTCTCGAGGAGCCTCCGCTTGTCACCCCGCTTCGGGACCCTCACCGAGACCGCCGTGCCCCGAACCTCACGCAGCCACTCCTCGTACAGCGAGGGGTCGGTCGGCAACGTGGGCACCAGGACCTGGCCGGGCACCCCGTTGGGGCCCTCGTCGAAGTACAGCCCCTCGAGGACCGAGTCGATGAGCTCGTCGGGAGGGAGACCCTCCACCCGCTCCACCAGGAAGCCCTTCCTGCCCACGACACGCCCGTGCCGGACGAAGAAGACCTGTGCTGCCACCTCCAGCTCGTCTCCCGCGATACCGATCACATCCAGATCCTGTGACCGTGGGAGCACCATCTGCTGGCGCTCGATCGCCTTTCCGACGCTGGAGAGGCGGTCCCGCAGCCGGGCCGCTCGCTCGAACTCCAGGGAGCCGGCTGCTTCCTCCATCTCCGACTCGAGCCGGCGGACCACCCGGGCCGTGTCGCCGGAGAGGAACACGAGCAGCTCGTCCACCAGCGCCCGGTAGTGATCGGGATCGATCTCACCCACACACGGTCCGGAGCACTTCTCGATGTGGAAGAGGAGGCACGGCCTCCCCAATCGGGTGTGCGTCCGCAGCTTGCTCTCGGAGCAGGTGCGCACGGGGAAGGTTCGCAGCAGGAGGTCGAGGGTCTCGCGGATGGCACACACGTGGCCGTACGGTCCGAAGTACCGAACCCCCTTGCGCTTGCGGCCCCGAACCACCATCGCCCGGGGCCACTCCTCCTCGACGGTGACGGCCAACCACGGATAGCTCTTGTCGTCGCGCAACCTCACGTTGAAGCGTGGCTGGTGTCGCTTGATCAGCTCGTTCTCTAGGAGCAGGGCGTCGAGGTCGCTCGCAACCGTGATCCACTCGACCGTCTCCGCCGATCGCACCATGTCGGCCGTCCGCGGCGGCAGGGAATCGGCCCTGCGGAGGTAGGAGGCCAGCCGCCGGCGGAGGCTCCTCGCCTTGCCCACGTAGATGATCCGGCCGTCCCGGTCCTTGAACTGGTACGACCCGGGCTCATCCGGCACAGAGGAGATCGGAGGGGCTTCCAGCACGTGACCAGCCTATGTACCGGCTCGCCCGCCCCCTCGGGCTCGCAGGCCCCTCGCGGGCTGCCAGCGGCCGTCATCGCCCCTCCCCACGGAACACGCTGCGGATCGTCCGGCCCAGGACCCGGAGGTCGAGAGCGATCCCCTGGTGTCGGAGGTAGTACAGGTCGTACTGGAGCTTCTCGAGCGAGTCCTGCTCGTCACCCGCGTAGCCGTGCTTCACCTGAGCCCAACCTGTCATGCCCGGACGGACGAGGTGCCGCACGTCGTAGAACTGCAGCGAGCTCCTGAGCTGCTCCACGTACACCGGCTGCTCCGGACGGGGCCCCACCAGCGACAGCTCGCCTCGGAGCACGTTCACGAACTGGGGGACCTCATCGAGGTGGGTGGATCGCAGCAGCCGGCCGAACGGGGTGACCCGCGGGTCGTGCTCGGTCGTCCACTCGCTCCCCCTTCTGCTCCATCCCTCATCGTCCGGAACTTCAGGATCCCGAACACGACCCCGTTGCGACCGACCCGGTCCTGTCGGAAGAGCAACGGACCACGGTTCGCCGCTGCATCTCCCAGGAACACGAGAGGCGCGACCACGACGAAGAGCACCAGACCGACCGACCCCAACACCAGGTCGACCATCCGCATCACCCGTCCGTAGCGCAGTCGATGCAGCTCGCCGATGTCGAACATGAGCGAGACACGCTCCAGCTCCGAGACCGGCAGCTTGCCCAGCCACTCCTCGTAGAAGAGCGACAAGGTCCTGACCCGCGCCCCGTGCTCGTGCAGCGTCGCGGCCTGGTCCACGATCGCGTCACGCGCGAGCGCGGCGCGATCCAGCACGACGACCGTCACCTCGCCGGACACAGCAGCTGTGACCAGGGGATGTGGGTCCACCCCGGTCGGCAGGCACGAGTCATGTCCGAGCACCTCCACGACCACTGCCTGCCGCTCGGGAGCCCGCGCCAGGTCGTGGCGGACCCGTTCAGCATCCTCGGCAGAGGTCACGAGCAGGACGCGGTCTCGCTCCGCCTCCCTGGCCCTGCCACCCTGAGCCACCGCGATGCACGCCAGGTACCACGGCACCACCGCGATGGCGGTCCCGAACACCACGAACCTGGGCAGCAGCGCGTCACCCACCAGCAGCTCGGCCAGCCCGACGATCGACGCGGCCAGCGCAGCTGCCCCCGCGCTCGAGACGAGGGCCTGACGCGGGCTCCGGGGCAGCTCGGGAAGACCGAACCCGTAGGCGGTGACCGCCAGCAGGACGATGTAGGCGATCGACCAGGCGAACCTGAACGACCCCGTGTAGTCGTAGGGGGGATCGGCCACCCAGGCCGCGTGGAACTTGCTCAGCCCGAGGACGATGGCGGCGATCCCGATGAAGAGAGCTGGCCGGGCGAGCCGAGCCATCACACCTCCAGTCGCGGCCGGACCCCTGAGCTCGGGCCGAGGTGAGACCCGATCACGACCCCGGACCGACGGGCCCCGATGGTAGCGACCTGATCCAGCGGCTCACGGATGGTGGCCCCGGTGCCACCCTCACGGAAGCATCGACGCCAGGAAGCGACCCGTGTGACTGGCCGAGACCTTCGCGATCATCTCCGGCGGCCCCTCTGCGACGACCGCGCCGCCTCCGCGCCCGCCCTCCGGCCCGAGATCGATGATCCAGTCCGCCGTCTTCACCACGTCGAGGTTGTGCTCGATGACGATCACCGTGTTGCCCTGGTCGACGAGGCGGGACAGGACTCCCAGGAGCTTGCGCACGTCCTCGAAGTGGAGCCCGGTGGTCGGCTCGTCGAGGATGTACATCGTGTGGCTCGTCGGGCGCTTCGACAGCTCGCTCGACAGCTTCACCCGCTGGGCCTCGCCTCCCGACAAGGTCGGTGCCGGCTGACCCAGCCTGATGTACCCGAGGCCCACGTCGACGAGCGTCTGCAGGTGCCGCGTGATCGTGGGCTGGTTGGCGAAGAACTCGAGCGCCTCCTCGCAGGGCATCTCCAGGACCTCGGCGATGTTGCGGCCCTTGAACTCGATGTCCAGGGTGTCGCGGTTGTAGCGGGCCCCCCGGCACACCTCGCAGGGCACGTACACGTCCGGGAGGAAGTGCATCTCGATCTTGACCGTGCCGTCTCCGGAGCAGGCGTCGCAGCGACCTCCCTTCACGTTGAAGGAGAAGCGCCCCGGCAGGTAGCCGCGGACCTTCGACTCGTGGGTCTGCGCGAAGAGCTTGCGTATGTGGTCGAAGACCCCTGTGTAGGTCGCTGCGTTCGAGCGCGGTGTTCGCCCTATGGGGGACTGGTCGATGTTCACGACCTTGTCCACCGCCTCGACCCCCTCGAGGCCCTTGTGCAGACCGGGCGGCATCCTCGACGAGTAGATCGCCTGCATCAGCCCTCGATGGAGGATGTCGTTCACCAGGGTCGACTTCCCCGAACCGGATACGCCGGTGACCGCTACGAAGCAGCCGAGTGGGATCTCGACGTCGATGTTGCGGAGGTTGTGCTCGCGCGCACCTCGGATCACCAACCACTCCTCACCCGGAGCTCGACGCAGCCCTGGGACCGGGACGGACTCCTTCCCCGCCAGGTATCTGCCCGTCAACGACCGGCGGTTGCGGATCAGGCCGGCCAACGACCCCGAGTGCACGATGTCGCCACCGTTCTCACCGGCGCCCGGGCCGATGTCGACCACATGGTCGGCCGCCCGGATCGTCTCCTCGTCGTGCTCGACGACGAGGACCGTGTTGCCGAGGTCGCGCAGCCGGGTCAGGGTCTCGAGCAGGCGGCGGTTGTCGCGCTGGTGGAGTCCGATCGACGGTTCGTCGAGCACGTACAGCACCCCCACGAGGCCGCTGCCGATCTGCGAGGCGAGACGGATCCGCTGAGCCTCACCGCCCGCGAGGCTCCCGGCTGACCGGTCGAGGCTGAGGTAGTCGAGTCCCACGTCGCGCAGGAAGCGCATGCGGGCGTTGATCTCCCTGATCACCCGCTCCGCGATGAGGCGCTCCCGCTCCGACAGCTCGAGCTCCTCGAGCGCGTCGGCGGCCTCCCCGATCGGGAGGTTGCAGAGCTCCCGGATCGTTCGGCCCGCCACGGTCACGGCCAGCGAGAACGGCTTCAGCCTCGCGCCCTCACACGCGGGGCACGGCACCTCTCGCATGTAGCCCTCGATCTGCTCCCGCTGGTGGTCAGACTCGGACTCGGTGTGGCGACGCTTGAGATACGGGACCGCACCCTCGTAGCGGGCCTGGTACGAGCGGGTCCGTCCGTAGCGGTTGCGGTAGCGCACCGGCACGCGTGTGTCGCCTGCTCCGTACAGCAAGAGCTTGCGATGCTTGGCCGGAAGTGAGGACCAGGGCTTCTCCGTCCGGATCCCGTGCTCCTCGGCGATCGCCTCCACCAGGCGCTGGAAGTAGCGGCTGCGACCTCCCGCCCACGGCGCGATCGCGCCTTCCTCGAGGCTGAGATCCGGATCCGGCACCACCAGCTCGGGATCCACCTCGAAGGTCGTACCCAGCCCGTCGCAGGACTCGCAGGCTCCGTACGGGGAGTTGAACGAGAAGTTGCGGGGAGCGAGGTCCTCGTAGCTCGTACCGCAATCGGGGCAGACGAAGTGCTGGCTGAACGTGAGGCGCTCCCGGGGCGAGCCGTCTTCGACCCGGGGGTGGATCTCCACCTCGGCGACTCCCTCGGCGAGTCCCAGAGCGGTCTCGATCGAGTCGGCGATGCGACGACCGATCCCGGGCTTCAGCACGAGCCGATCCACCACCACCTCGATCGTGTGCTGCTCGTAGCGAGCCAGGTCGACCTGCTCCGTGAGCTCGTGGAGCTCACCGTCCACGTAGCCGCGTGCGAAGCCCTGGGTCGAGAGATCCCGCAGCAACGTCTCGTAGGTGCCCTTCCGCCCACGGACCACCGGCGCGAGGATCTCGAAGCGCGTGCCCTCCTCGAGGTCGAGCACACGATCGACGATCTGCTGTGGCGTCTGGCGGGTTATCACCGCCCCGTCATCCGGGCAGTGCGGAACCCCGACGCGGGCGAAGAGCAGCCTCAGGTAGTCGTACACCTCGGTGATGGTCCCGACCGTGGATCGGGGGTTGCGCGAGGCGCTCTTCTGATCGATGGAGATGGCCGGGGAGAGGCCCTCGATGAAGTCGACGTCGGGCTTCTCGACCTGGCCGAGGAACTGGCGCGCGTAGGCGGAGAGCGATTCGACGTAGCGGCGCTGGCCCTCGGCGAAGATCGTGTCGAACGCCAGCGAGGACTTCCCGGAGCCGGAGAGCCCCGTGAACACGATCAACTTGCCCCTGGGGAGGTCGAGCGAGACGTCCCTCAGGTTGTGCTCCCGTGCCCCCCTGATGACGATCCGGTCAGACACCGCTCCCAGCCTATCCCCCGCCGCCCGAATCGAACAACTGTTCCCTCCCGGTCGGCTGCCCCCCTCCGCTCTCGACATACGTCGTGATCCGCAGCTCCGTTCCGGGTAGGAACGGTCGAGCGTCGCTCCCCAGCTGCCGCCAGCCCTCGAAGGCCGGCGGTGGGCCGTCCTCGGGGTTGGCCACATACCCGAAGGAGTCCAGACCGGCAGCCTCGATCACCTCGACCGCGCGACCCTGCAGCTCCGGTGTGGGGGCAGACAGCCATCGCTGCCCCCCGTAGAACGCCCCCATCTCACGAGGCAGGTGCTCCATCCGAGCGATCAGGACGGGCTCCGGCCGGGTCGCGAGGTACCCACCGGCCGATCCCACGGCGTGGCTGCGCACGCCCAGCCAGAGGAGGCCGAACGCGGTGACGGCAACCGCCAGGCCGACGAAGCCCAGGCGGGCCCTCCTCTGCAACCGATCGAGGCTGCACACGCCGACGACCACGAGCAGGAGAGACGAGAGCAGCTGGTAGCGACCGCCCCACTGCGCCGTGGCACCTCCCCGGAACTGGAAGAGCCACACGACGGGCAGAGCCGCGACCGCGACCGCGACCGCCATCCTCCGCTCCCGGTGCGCCCATCCGAGCACCAGTCCGGGAACCGCCAGGGGTGCCGCCGCCAGCATCCCCGGGACGAACCCGACGTCGTCCACCATCCGCCAGACGTAGATCACGACAGCCATCCCGAACGCGGCGAACCAGATCCTGTCGCGCCCCGGTCCCGATCCCGCCCACGCCGCCACCGAGAGCAGGCACACCACGATCCCCGAGAGCGCCATGGCCGAGATCCCCAGCGACGGCTGGATCCCCACGGTGGTCACCACCGCCTCGCGGATCCGCAGTCCGAGCTCCAGCCCTGCCTCGGCAGCGGTACCCGTGGCTCTCCCGGAACGCATCGATCCCCCCACCACGACCAGCTCCAGGAGGTGGTTCGCCGCGAACATGCCGACGACGCCGGCCAGGGCCGCTCCCCCGAACCGGATCGCCTTTCCTGCCGTCCTGCTCTCCGAGATCAGGATCACGCCTGTGACCAGCACCGTCACTGCGCCGTACACGAGGCTCTCCAGCCTCATCGTCGCTGCCGTCCCGAAGAGCAAGCCGGTGAGGGCGCCCTGCCACGCAGGCGAACCGCTCCCCCTGGCTGCATCGAGCGCGGCGACGAAGCCCCACGCCATGAGAGCCAGGCCGATGCTGTGCTCCCAGAAGTCGAGTGAGTACACCGCGACCGGATACGCCAGCCCCACGATCCAGAACGCGTGCCACTCGACAGACTCACCGTCCAGGCGGCGCGCCAGCGCCCTCGCGGCCAGGGCCGTGGCGACTCCACCGAGCATCGGGAGGAGGAGCGCCAGGCGGTACCCGCCGATCTCGAACAGCGGATGGCCGAGGAGGACCATCGGCAGCGAGCTCACGTTCACCCACCGGCCACCGACCACGTACGTGTAGTACAGCGGATGCAGATCACCGGATGGATCCCACTCCTCCGCCCAGTACCCGACATCGGGGTCCAGCCCGGCCCCTGCTGCCATGACCTCGAGGGTCGCCACCTTCCCTCCGGTGTCCGTGCCCAGGAAGCCGCGGTCGTCCATGGCGAGGGCCAGCGCCCCGTACGCCGCCAGCAGCGCGAGGGCGGCCAGAGCCGGGCGCTTCAGGTATCGCCGTCCCACCGAAGGTCAGCCGACCTCACGGAGCTCCCGCTTGAGGTCCTTGACCTCGTCGCGGAGGCGGGCGGCGTACTCGAAGCGCAGATCGACCGATGCGTCGTGCATCTCCTCCTCGAGTGTCTGGATCAGGCGCCTCAGCTCGTCCCCGGGGAGATCTGCGTAGTCGCGGCGACCGGTCCGGGTACGGGCACCCGGGACAGGCTTCGCGCCCTTCGACTCGGGACGCAGGTGGACGAGGATGTCCGTCACCGCCTTGCGGATGGTCTGAGGATCGATGCCGTGCTCTCGGTTGTGGGCCTGCTGCAGGCCCCGACGACGGTTCGTCTCGGAGATGGCCCTGCGCATCGAGTCGGTGACCACATCGGCGTACATGATCACCTGGCCGTCGACGTTGCGTGCGGCACGGCCGATGGTCTGGATGAGGGAGGTCTCGCTCCTGAGGAAGCCCTCCTTGTCCGCGTCGAGGATCGCGACCAACGACACCTCGGGGAGATCGAGGCCTTCACGAAGGAGGTTGATGCCCACGAGCACGTCGAACTCGCCCAGCCGCAGGTCCCGGAGGATCTCGATCCGCTGCACGGTGTCGATCTCGCTGTGCAGGTAGCGCACCCGGACCCCGAGCTCCAGGAGGTAGTCGGAGAGATCCTCGGCCATCTTCTTGGTGAGGGTGGTGACCAACACCCGTTGGCCCCCTGCAACCCTCGCCTCGATCTGCTCCAGGAGGTCGTCGATCTGACCCTTGGTGGGCTTCACCACGACCTCGGGGTCCACCAGTCCGGTCGGCCGGACGATCTGCTCGACGACCTGGGTGGAGTGCTCGAGCTCCCAGGCTCCGGGTGTCGCCGACAGGAACACGCACTGGTTGACGCGCTCCACGAGCTCGTCGAAGCGCAACGGGCGGTTGTCGGCCGCCGAAGGGAGCCGGAACCCGTGCTCGATGAGCGTCTCCTTGCGGCTCCGGTCTCCCTCGTACTGCCCGTGCAGCTGCGGCACCGTGACATGGGACTCGTCTATGACCAACAGGTAGTCGTCCGGGAAGAAGTCGAGGAGGCTGTGTGCCGGCTCTCCCGGAGACCTGCCCTCGATCGGGGCGCTGTAGTTCTCGATCCCGTTGCAGTACCCGACCTCCTGGAGCATCTCCAAGTCGTACTCCGTACGCATGCGGAGCCGCTGGGCCTCCAGCAGCCGTCCCTCGGCCTCGAACTGCGTGAGACGCTCGCGCAGCTCCTCCTCGATCCGCCCGACAGCCGCCTGCATCCGCTCCTCACCCGCCACGTAGTGGGTGGCAGGGAACACCACCAGCTGGTCGAGGGTGTCGAGGCGCTCGCCGGTCAGCGGGTCCACCACCAGGATCTGCTCCACCTCGTCGCCGAACAGCTGCACCCGGACCGCTGTCTGCTCGTACGCGGGATGGATCTCGATCGTGTCGCCCTTGACCCTGAACCTCCCCCTCAGGAGGCTCTGGTCGTTGCGCTCGTACTGCATGTCGACGAGGCGACGGAGGATCGCCCTCTGGTCCTGCTCCTCACCGGAGCGCAGGACCAGGATCTGCTTCCTGTACTCCTCAGGGCTGCCGATCCCGTAGATGCACGACACCGAAGCGACGACGATCACGTCACGCCTGGTCAGGAGAGCTGCCGTCGTCGAGTGGCGCAGCCGGTCGATCTCGTCGTTGATGCTCGAGTCCTTCTCGATGTAGGTGTCGCTCGACGGGAGGTAGGCCTCCGGCTGGTAGTAGTCGTAGTAGGAGACGAAGTACTCGACAGCGTTGGACGGGAATAGCTCCCGGAACTCGTTGGCCAGCTGCGCTGCGAGCGACTTGTTCGGCGCGATCACCAGCGTCGGTCGCTGGACGCGTTCGACCGTCCAGGCGATGGTGGCGCTCTTGCCGCTCCCGGTGATCCCCAGGAGCGTCTGCCACCGGTCTCCTCGGTCCAGCCCTGCGACGAGCTCCTCGATCGCACGGGGTTGGTCTCCGGCCGGCGCGAAGTCCGAGACCAGTCTGAAGTCGGGCACCGGGCCAGCGTACCGACGGGCGGTGTCAGCCTCGATCGGATCCGGCACCATCGGGCGGTCCTGCTCCCGCGCGCAGAGGCTCCTGCTCAGGGACCCGGGGCCGGCTCACAGGAGGGACCGGATCCACTCCCAGCAGCGCTCCACCTCCCGATCCAGGTCCCCGAGCGATCCGTCGTTCGCCACGACGAAGTCGGCCCGCTCCAGTCGCTCCTGGCGGCTGGCCTGGTTCGCCATGCGGGCGCGGGCGTCCTCCGCTCGGAACCCACGATGATCGACGAGGCGCTGGAGGGACACCTCGGGCGGGGAATCGACCACGATGATCCCCTCGAGGTCCCCCAGGCCATCTCCCTCCACCAGCAGAGGGATGTCGAGGACCACGATCTCCTCCGTCCCGGCCGACTCGGCCATCTGCTCGGCGATCACCCTCGCCACCTCCGGGTGCACGATCGCCTCGAGATCGCGTCTGGCCAGGGGGTCGGAGAAGACCAGATCAGCCACGGCCTGCCTGTCGAGGGTCCCGTCCGGGCCCACGATGCCGGGCCCGAATCGGTCGACCATGGCCTGGAAGACGGCCTCGCCCGGCTCCTGCAGCTGGCGGGTGATCCGGTCCGCATCGATGATCCGTGCCCCGCGGGTCTCGAGCCGCTCGGCGACACTCGACTTCCCCGACCCGATCCCCCCGGTCAAGCCGACGACGAGCATGCCGGGAAACCTAGCCGCGGCAGCATCGGCAGCTCGGTGTCCCACACCCCCCGCCCCGATCGGGCCTTCTTCCCCGTGGCCGGCCTCCGTCGTCCGGGGCGCCGCGCCCGTGAAGAACGCCTACAATGTGGTGCCCCGCCGACAAGAGGAAGGACGCAGGGTGAGCATCCGACTCATGCTGGCAGACGACCACCGCATGCTGCGGGAAGGGCTGCGGCGCTCGATGGTCGACCAGGGCTTCGACGTCGTGGGAGAGGCACGCGACGGCGAGGAGGCGGTGAGGATGGCCACCGAGCTCGACCCCGACGTCATCCTCATGGACGTGACCATGCCTCAGCTGGACGGGGTGGAGGCATGCCGCCAGATCCGGGCGGAACGACCCGACGTGACGATCGTGATGCTCACGATGCACGCCGACCAGGACGTCCTCGCATCGGCGATCAGGGCCGGGGCGAGCGGATACCTGGTCAAGGACTGCTCGACCGAGGAGATCGCCTCGGCGGTCCGGATGGCCGCCTCCGGGGAGACGGTGCTCTCACCCCAGCTGGCGGCCTCAATGCTGAACGAGGTCCGCAAGCTCGACGAGCCCTCCACCGAGGAGAACCGGGTCATCACCAAGCGGGAGGAGGAGGTCCTCCAGCGGATCGCCGACGGCTGCTCCACGACGGAGGTGGCCGAGCAGCTCTTCATCAGCCAGAAGACGGTGAAGAACCATCTGGCGTCCATATACCAGAAGCTCGACGCCCGCGACCGGACCCAGGCGGTCCTGCAGGCCGTCAGGATGGGCATCGTCCACCTGGATTGACCACTCCCCGCGCGCATCCCATCCCTGACATGCGCCGAGACGCCGTGAATTTGGGCCGGAATCCCTATTAAAGTGTGGAGCGCTCCGAGACGATACTCACGGAGAGCACAAGGACCAGGGGTTCGTGTCCGCGAACCCCGTCAATACAAGGGAGAACACCCAATGACCACCTACCAGTTCCTGAGCGCTTGGCTGGAGAGCAAGGTCGACAGCGAGCGTGGCGCTTCGCTCGTCGAGTACGCCCTCCTGGTGGCCCTCATCGCCGTCGTGTGCATCATCGCGATCACCTTCCTCGGCGGCTCGGCCTCCTCGAAGTTCAGCACCGTCGGAAGCGCAGTCGGCGGCGCAGGCAGCTGACCGAGGCAGCGCCCCGAGAGATCCGCAACCGAAGGGTCTCAATCGGGTCGTCGGTTGCATAGACGATCGATCGAGGGGGCGACAGCAGTGTCGCCCCCTCGATCCGTTTCGGGGCGCCGAACAGAAGGGCGCTGATCATGCAGCAAGTTGCATCCCTCGCGCGGCGAGGATGTGCAGCCCTGCTGGATCGGACCAAGCGCCTCGGTGAGGCGGGAGCCGGCCTAGTCGAGTACGTGCTTCTGATATCGCTCATCGTTCTTGTCGCCCTCGTCGCCGTCACGTACTTCGGCGACGAGACCTGCGAGAAGTTCGAGGGCATACCGGAGAGCGCCTTCGACGCTGCACCGCCCGACAACTGCTGAGTGCGCCTGGCACCGTCCAGGGTTCGCACGAGTCACACAGAGAGAGCCGGGCCCCCGGGTCCGGCTCTCTCGCGTCATGGCCACCCGGGGCCGGAACCCGTGGATTGCCCGCAACCCCACGGCCCACGGCCCACGGCCCACGGCCCACGGAAGAGGATGCCTAGCGGCGCAGGAAGAGGATGCCTAGCGGCGCAGGAAGAGGGCCCAGTCCTCGTCGCTGTAGGCCAAGCGCCACGCTGGGGACTGCACCAGCACACCCACGATCGGCTCACCCTGGCTCCAGAGCACCGCTTCGGCATCGTGCCGCGCCAGGATCCGCTCCCAGTCCCCGCCGGCGATCACGAGCTCCTTGTAGTCCTCGATCACGGAGTCGGGGTACATGTCGTAGCGGTCATCGATGAAGACGTTCGCCTCGGTCCCGTAGATCCCTTCCAGGAGGTTCCCGGCGAGGTCCTCGGTCACCAACCGCTTCTCCGGTCCGTCCAGTCCCTCCACTGCCCGCCACCCGAGGGCCGTACCGGGGTATCCACCGAGATCGACGACATCCTCGCTCGTCACCGCAGTCACGGCCACAGCGGCCGCGAGGACGCCGATCACCGCTGCCGCCGCCATCATGGCCCTCGAACGGGCCGTCCCCGCGATGCTCCCGACCCCTGCCAGCCCAGGGCTCGTCGCCGGGAGGAAGACGATGCTGGCGACCGCGAGGTTGCGTGCCGAGATCAGGCCCATGACAGCGAAGAGGATCACCGGCAGAGCGCTCCGCCAGGCCGGTCGCCTGACGAGAACCGCGATCGCCAGCGCCAGCTGGAGGAGGAACAGCCTCGTCCATGCCTCGCCGAAGTCCGGGGACTGCCACTCCACGATCGAGCTCAGCACGTCCGATCGACCGAGCAGCTCGAACGGGAACAGGAAGACCTGGATCCCGAGCGGACCGATCGCGCCCAGAACGGTCCCGAGCCCTGCCCAGAGGAGCGTCCTGCGCTCCCGGTCGGCAGCTCCACCGTCGAGTCGCGACCCGACGAGGAGGGCGCCGCACGCGAGCAGACCCAGAGGGTAGGAGCCGTGGGAGTTCGTCCAGATCCAGAACACCGGAACCATCCACCGCGGGTCGAGTCGGCCCTCGCACGCCATCAGGGCCAGCGTCAGCCCCACCAGGCCCACGAGCAGCGGTCGCTCCACCCACATGACCGTCCCGACTCCCATGGCGAGCGCGGCCAGCCCGGTCCTCGGGATGAGCGACCCGGCGGGCCGGGTGAGCGCCCACACGAGCCCTCCGAGCGCGGCCGTGAGCCCGATCACCACGACATGGATCGCCGCCGAACCCCAGATCTGCTCGACCCCGGCGAAGAGCGTCGACACGAGCCAGCTCTGTATGACCCAATGCTCCCCCCTTGCGGTGAAGGAGTACGGATCTGCCCGGACGAAGCCTTCCTCGAGCAGCAGCCGACCGGTTGCGAGGTGGGTGAAGAAGCTGTTGTCGTTGAACGGCGCCGCACCTATACGTGCACCCCAGAGCACGAATCCGGCACCGATCACCGTGGAGAGCGAGCTCCCCTTCAGCAGCGCCTGCCTGCTACCGCCATTACCTCCCGCCTCGCCGGTGGTCTCTGGTGCTCGTGAGCCGGTCCGGCTCAGAAGGACTCCCGGATGTTGATGATCGCGGGTCCGATGACGACCACGAACAGAGCGGGGAAGATGCAGAACACCATGGGGATCAGCATCTTCACAGGCGCCTGCTGGGCGCGCTCCTGGGCGAGCTGGCGGCGCTTGATCCGCATCTCCTCGGCCTGAGCCCTGAGGACACGGCCGATGGACACGCCGAAGGTGTCAGCCTGGAGGATCGCAAGGACGAACGAGCGGATCTCCGGGACGTTGGTTCGCTGCTCGAGAGCCCGCATCGCATCAGCGCGGGTGGCACCGGCACGCACCTCACCCAGCATCCGTGCGAACTCCTCGGAGAGCGACCCGGGGACGGCGGCGATCGTGCGATCCAGGGCCTGCTCGAATCCCAGACCCGCCTCCACGCTGATCGTGAGCAGATCCAGGACGTCCGGGAGCTGGCGGCGCATCTCGCTCATCCGTGCGTCCACACGACGGTTCAGCGACGCGTCAGGGCCGATCACGAGCAGGACGGACAGCAGGGCGAAGACAGCCAGCTGGAGCATCCCCTCGAGGTTCGCGGGATTCCAGATGTACGCGAACCAGAAGGCGGCCGGGATGAAGACCACCGTGATCACACGTACAGCGAGGAACCGGTCGACCGACTCCGCCGATCCCTCCCCGGCATAGATGAACTTCTGACGGACGTTGTCCACGTATCCCACCGGAGTGAACCGGCGACCCAGGTTGGTGAGACCGCCGAGCACCGGGACCAGTGCCCGGTCGCGCAGAGGAGTCAGCAGCTCCTGGTCCCTGACGTTCTCGACCTCGTAGCCCTCGAGCTGCCGCAGCGAGTCCCGGACCGACCGCTGGTCCTCGGCCTGGCTGACGAGCGTGAAGATCCCGAGGGCGATCGCACCGCCCAGGCCCAGCAGACCGAACAGAAGAGCAGGTTCCATTTACTCAGACCTCTATGTTGATGATCTGCTTCATCCAGGCGAAGCCGATCAGCATCGACACTATGGCCAAGCCGAGGAGGACGTTGCCCATGGTGGTGTCGAAGAGCTTCCCCATGTAGTCCGGGTTGATCACGAACATCGCCACACCCAGACCGATCGGAAGAAGCCCGAGGATGATCGCGCTCATCCGACCCTCTGCCGTCAGCGACTTCACCTCTCGACGGAGTCGCTCCCTCTGCACCATGGTCTCCGCGACGGTGAGCAGCAGCTCGGAGAGGTTGCCGCCCACCTCCCTCTGGATGGCTATGGCCATCACGGCCCAGGCGAAGTCCGGGCTCGTCATCCGCTCCGCCACCCCTTCGAGGGCCTGCTCCAGGGGCCGCCCGAGTCGTGACTCGGTGACCACCCGACGCAGCTCCTTGCCCATGGGGTCCGACACCTCCTGGGAGACCGCCTCGACTCCCTGCATGAGCGAGTAGCCCGCACGGAGCGTGCCGGAGAGCAGCTGGAGCATGTCCGGGAGAAGCTGCTCGAACTTCCTCCGCCGCTGGCCTGCCATGAAGCTGACCACGGCTGGCGGCAGCAGCGCCAGGACGAGGACGACCACCAGGGCGCCCATCGGTGGGAGCACCACCAGGCCCAGGATCGCTGCAACAGCGATGATCCCCAGGTAGATGACGAGAGCCTCCCCGGCTCGCAGCGGGAGGTCGGCGCGCTCGAGCGCCGCCTCCGTGCGGCTGAGGTAGCCCTGGCGCTGCGCGAAGTCCTCTGTGGCCTCGACCGCCCGCTTCACCAAGGCCATCCGGGCGAGCGCCGAGCCCTCCTCGTCCTCGTCCTCTCCGAACTCCTCGCTGGCCTGGAAGCCCTCGCTGTAGGGCTGCAGAACGTTCGAGAGGGCGCTGTCGTCCCTCGTGAAGATCACCGCCAGCGCGTAGATGCCCATCGCCACGGCCACCAGCACGAGGATCACACCCATGATCTGGCCGATGTCGTTCTGCAGGAACGAGAGATCCAGCAGGCCGTGGCTGACCTCCTGAGGTGGCCGCAACGCCGGTGCCCCCTGCTGGTACTGACCCGTCACGTACGAGAACTCGACCTGCTCCTCACCGATCGTGAGCGTGGTGGAGACGAGCTCCGCGTCGCCCTCCGACGTCGACACCTCCGAGACGAACGGGATCAGGTACTGGTCGTTGACCTGCCAGCTCTGGTAGGTGCCCAGCGCGTCCGCGAGATCCTCCGGCGACCCGAAGGCCTCGAAGCTCCCTCCCACCTCCCCGACGAGCTCCTCCCACGGCGCCGGATCGAGACCGCCGAAGCCGGCGACGAAGACGCTCGCCCCGATGCTCGCCAGATCCCCGAGCGCGGCTTCCCTCTCGCTCTCGTCGATGACGTTCACACCGGCCGTGACGACCACGATGTTCGGCTGCCGACCCTCCGCGTTCCTCAGGAGATCCACCGCCGACCGGATCCCGGTGTAGACCGCCGCCCCACCGTTGTCGGAAGGACCCAGCTGCTCTGCCGCGTTCTGAGCCGCGACGATGAGCTGGTCATGGTGGTCAAGGCCTGGGCGCTGTCCCCCGCAGAGACGATCGCCATCTGCTGGTGACCCGCCAGAGCGGAGGCCAGCCCCGCGAGCCGTTCGCGGACTGCGACGAGAGCACCCTCGTCGGCCATCGTCGCCCCCGCGTCGACCACCACGACCGTGCCGATCTCCTCACCGGCGTCGGGAAGAGCGACCGCGTCACCGACCGAGAGCTGCTGGCCGCGCTGCGTCAGCTCGAGAGAGCCCAGATCCTCGCCGCCGTACATCAGCGTGAGCTCCTGGGTCTCCGGATCGGTGGCATCGACGGCCCGCACCATCAACGGGGCCGGCGTCAGCTCCTCCTCGCCTCCACCCTCCTGACCACCGGCGGTCACCGGAGCGAGGACGAGCGACAGCAGGACGCCGAGCAGCGCCCCGGCGGCGACCCGGCGGAGTCGCGGCGTCACTGAGAACCCACCGCCTTCCGAGCGAACGCCTCCGGTGCGAACACCTCCTGCCCGAGGCGGATGCCGAGATCCGCCAGCTTCTCCGCGAACTTCGGCCGTACCCCCGTGGCCTTCAGGTGGCCCTTGAACCGCCCGTGCTCGTCCACCCCCATCCCGAAGTCGAAGAGGAAGACGTCCTGGAGGGTGATGACGTCGCCCTCCATCCCCTGCACCTCGGTGATGTGGGTGATCCTCCGCGTGCCGTCACGGAGGCGGCTCAGGTGGACGATCCCGTCGATCGCAGAGGCCATCTGCTCACGGATGGCTCGCACCGGCAGGTCGTACCCCGCCATCAGGACCATGGTCTCGATGCGTGAGAGCGTGTCACGGGGGCTGTTCGAGTGGATCGTGGTCAACGAGCCGTCGTGACCCGTGTTCATGGCCTGGAGCATGTCGAGTGCCTCGCCCGAACGGCACTCGCCGACGACGATGCGGTCGGGTCGCATCCGCAGCGAGTTCTTCACGAGGTCCCGAATCGTGATCTCCCCTCGACCCTCGATGTTGGGCGGGCGCGACTCCATGGCGAGGACGTGGTCCTGGTGGAGCTGCAGCTCCTTCGCGTCCTCGACCGTCACGACCCGCTCGTCGCCTGGGATGAATGACGAGAGGACGTTGAGCGTCGTGGTCTTCCCGGTCCCTGTGCCCCCCGAGACGATGACGTTCAGCTTCCCCACGATGCATGCCTGCAAGAAGCGTGCCGAGTGGGCGTTGAGCGTCCCGAACCGGATCAGGTCGTCCACCTGCAGCGGGTCCTTCGAGAACTTCCTGATCGTGAGGAAAGGGCCCTCGATGGCGACCGGCGAGATGACGGCGTTGACCCTTGAGCCATCGGGGAGGCGCGCATCGCAGAGCGGCGTGGACTCGTCGATCCGCCGTCCGATCTCCCCGACGATCTTGTCGATGATCCGACGGAGGTGGGTCTCGTCGACGAAGGTGATGTCGGACTTCTCGAGCCGTCCGCTGCGCTCCACGTACACAGCGGCCGGACCGTTCACCATCACCTCGGTGACCTCCTCGTCATGAATCAGCTTGTCGATCGGGCCATAGCCGAGGATGTCGTCCGAGACGTCCTGTATGAGCTGAGCCTTGTCAGCGGCCGAGAAGGGGCGCGCTCCTGCGCGAGTGCCTGGTGGAGCTGGTCGTGGACACGCCTGCGGAGGTCCTCCTCGGAGAGCCTCTTGTCGTAGAGGATCGGTCCCAGCTCTTCGATGAGGTGGTGATGGATCTTCTGGCGAAGCTCGTCGAGCACCGGGTCGCGACGCTTGGCCGTCGTCGGGACGTTCGGTGCTTGCTGGACGTCATGCAGGCGCTTGTACAGCGACACGGCTGGTTCTCCTCACTCCTTCGACCGGATCGATGCCGGTTGATCGCGACCGGAGACCGGCAGGACACTGCCCCCGCGCGCTCCTGGGCAAGCGCCCCGAAGCCGATCGTCGATCGAAGCTCTCCCCACGAGGCTCATGGTACGCCTATCGGCGCTTCTTCTTCGTGGCTGCACCGGTGAACAGATCCGCCAACTGCTCCAGCGACCGCGCGACGTTCGACTTCGGAGCGCTCAGCACCACGGGTGCACCCTTGTTCACAGCTTGCGGGACAACCACATCCGACGGGATCAGGGCATCGGCCTGGACCTGCAGGGTTCGTTCGACCTCGCCCACGTCCAGCTTCACCTTGGAGTTGGCGCGGTTGAGGATCAGCCTCAGCTTCTCCATCGGTGTGTTGAGCAGTCGCAGGGTCTGGAGCCCGATCTTCACGTTCTTGATGTTCGGGATGTCCATGCCCGCGACGAGCAGGACGTCATCGCTCACCTCGATCAGCCCGAGCACGACGTCGTTGAAGTAGGCCGGCGTGTCGATCACCACGTACTCGCAGAAGGTCCGGAGCACCTCGACGATGCGGACCATCTCCGCAGCGCCGATCTGGTCGGCGAAGGCCGGCTCCAGGGGTGCGGGAAGGACCAGCAGTCCAGAGGGCTCGTGCTCGACCAGAAGGCTCTGCAGCAACGCGGAGTCGAGGCGGTCGAGTGCGCCGACCGCGTCGACGATCGTGTGCTGTGGCGACAGCTTCAGCATCACGGCGATGTCCCCGAACTGGAGATCCGCGTCGATCAGCACCACCGGCCTGTCGCTCCGTTGAGCGAGCAGCACGGCGAGGTTCGAGGAGATGACCGACTTGCCGGCCCCGCCCTTGGTGGAGAAGACGGTGATTATCCTCCCGGCCTCACCCAACTCCTCGAAGCCCTCACCGCCGGGCACCGCAACTGCCGTGGGGGCGGCCGGTGTCAGCGTCTCCGCGACCCTGCTCACGGTCTCGTGGAACTGCCCGGTGTCGACGGGAGCGGCCAGCACGTCCTTCACCCCGGCGCGGCAGCGCCTGCTGGAGGAGATCCATCGACAGGTCGGTCGTCACCAGGATGGCGCCCAGCTCGCGATGCTGGGCCAAGAGCTTCTCCACCACCCCCAGTGCGTCGAGGTCCTGGTACGTGGGTCCCAGGACCACGACCACCGGAGACCCGGTGAGCTGAGCAGCCAGGTCTTCCACCGAGGCGAACGGTGTGGCGCCCTGACCGAGCTGCATCGCCAGGCGGCTCCGGGTGGTCTGGTCGGCGTCGACGACGACGACAGCCGCGTCGGGAGAGGCTCCTCCCGACACGGACCCGCCCGGATGAGCCGACGTCATCCCGCCTCGCACCCCTCTGGGCCGCAAGGAGTCAGCTTCTGGGGATCCTGGCCCGGCAGCGTGTCGACCTGGCCCAACGGATCCAGCGGCTCGGGCACGTAGTCCTCCGGAACGAGCGAGAGGTAGATCGAGCCGCTCTGGGTCGCGCTGGCGATGAGCCGGGCCGCCGGGACCGGCACCGCGAACGTGATGAGGCCGCTCTGGACGGTGGACTCGGCCGCAGCCTCCTCACCCTCCGCTTCGGTCGTCTCTCCGGGCAGAGCCTCCGCCGTCTGGCCCACGGCGAGGATCGGCACCTCCTCGTACAGCATCTCGTAGCGCTGGTCGAAGAGCTGATCCTCCGCGCCTTCCTGCTCGGTGAGGTCCACCAGGTACATGATGTTGACCTCGTCACCGGGAGCCAGGAGGTTGGCCACGCCGGTGACCTGGTCCACCGACACCGTGACGGTCACCCACTCGGGATTCGTGAGGCGCCTGCGGAAGCCCGCGGCGGCATCGGCGGGATCCACGAACATGCTCTGTGTGATGGGGATCCCCGCCGGGATGTCGAACACCGCCACCTTCCCGTTGATCTGGGACAGCGTCGTGATCGCGTCCTGGGGCCTGAACTCCTGCGCGATCTGGCTGCTGACGATGAGGCCCTCGTCGGCCGCCAGCTCCCCGGGCGTGTCCCTGGGAACCGGTTCGGCCGCCTTGAAGACGTCGACGGGCTCCACGTCCGCCCGGATGTCGTCCTCGAGGCCGTTGACGTAGTTGAACAGGGCGAACGCGGCCACCGCACCCAAGGCGATCGCCACGATCAGAATCAGAGTTCTCCTGGAGCTCACTCGAACCTCGTTCCCTCGCCGGCGAGAGGGCCGCCGGCCCTCACCGATAACCCAACTGGATGCTCATAATGGCAGAAACCGCGCCGCGGCGTGCCCACGACTCGATCCCCCCTCTCCATTCGGCTCGATCAACTCTGCCTTGAGCCGTCGTGCAACTCAGGACCCGCCAGCCTCCGCAGATCCGGGCTGCTCGTTGCCTTCTGCCCCCGATCCGGCCTCTGGCGCATCCTCGGTCCCCGTTGAAGGCGGCACCTCGACCGGCTCCTCCCCCGCGGACCCGCTCTCCCCGACTTCCGTCCCCTCCGCGCCCTCCGGTCCGGCAGGGGCCGCCTCGACGGAGGGCCCGTCGCCCTCCACGTCGGCTTCCCCGACCGGCCCTATGTACTGACCCTCTTCGTCGTACGCGTGCTCCCCGAAGTGCTCCTGGTACTCGGCGGCGACCACCCCGCCCTCGGCGGCCTGCTTGATCGACAGGCTGATCCGGCGCCGCTGCAGGTCCAGGTCGATGATCTTGACCCAGAGCTCCTCGCCCGGCGTCACCACCTGTTCGGGGAGGTCGATGTGGTGCGCCGACATCTCCGAGATGTGCACCAGGCCCTCGATCCCGTCACCGACCTGGACGAAGGCACCGAACGGCACCAGCTTCGTGACCCGCCCGTAGACCAGCTCGTCGACGCGGTGGGTCGTGGCGAACTCCTGCCAGGGATCCTGCTGGGTGGCCTTCAAGGAGAGGCTGATCCGCTCCCGGTCGAGGTCGACCTCGAGCACCTGGACCTCGATCTCGTCGCCCACCTGGACGACCTGGCTCGGGTGGTCGACGTGCTTCCAGGACAACTCGGACACGTGGACCAGGCCGTCCATCCCGCCCAGGTCCACGAAGGCCCCGAAGTTCACCACCGAGGAGACGACGCCCTTCCTCGCCTCGCCGGGCTTCAGGTTCTCGAGGAACTCCTCGCGCTGCTCCCTCTGGGTCTCCTCCAGCCACGCGTGGCGTGACAGCACGACGTTGTTGCGGTTCCGATCCAGCTCGATGATCTTGGCATCGAGCTTGCGCCCCACGTAGGGCTGGAGATCCCGCACCCGCCGGAGCTCCACCAACGACGCCGGCAGGAACCCACGGAGCCCGATGTCAACGATGAGGCCGCCCTTGACGACCTCGATGACGTCACCGGCGACCACACCGTCCTCGTCCTTCACCTTCTCGATGGCACCCCAGGCCCGCTCGTACTGCGCCCTCTTCTTGGAGAGGAGGAGCCGGCCCTCCTTGTCCTCCTTCTGGAGGACGAGGGCCTCGATCTTCTGCCCGGGGGCGACGACCTCACCCGGGTCCACGTCGTTGCGGATCGAGAGCTCCCGAGAGGGGATCACACCCTCCGACTTGTACCCGATGTCGAGCAGGACCTCGTCCTGATCCACCTTGACGACGGTTCCCTCGACGATCTGCCCGTCGTCCACGTCGACCATCGTGGCGGCGTACGCCTCGTCCAACGACATCCCCCCGAGGTCGTTCTCGACGATCGTGCGGGGGCGGTACTCCCCCGCCTCGTCGAAGGTCCCCATCGGGGCAGCGGAGGTGGTGAGCGGAGTTGGGCTGGCGGACTCGGACAAGGTGTCGGCTTTCTCGTAGGGATCCGCGGCCCTCCTCCGGACCACGGCGACATGTGGAGGGTCCACATGTACCGGCCGAGCAGCCTAGCGGGTCCACTCCGACTCCGACGATCCGACATGCACCCGGCGCTGATGCCCGGGACGTATCCTTGACTCCGGACCGCCGCCTCCCGCCCGGTCACCGACCCCGAGCGCCGAGCATGAGAAGAATCACCCGCCCACTCGGAACGATCCTCATGGTCGGCCTGATCGTGTACGTGCTGGTGGCCGGGGGGATCGCCTTCACCACCCTGGACGACTGCGGCAAGGGCGCCCCGAAGCACTGGTCGTTCATCCCGCCCGAGTGGGTCTGCGACCGCCCCGTGCGGTGACGCCCGCTGCGGGCGGTCCCCTGCAGGCCTCATCGACACCGCCTCGGCCCCGTCGATGAGCCCTCACTGGTTCCAGCCCGTCGCGGAGCACCTGGGTGAGGCCTACCTCCGCTACTCCTTCACGAGGGGAACGGTCCAGGAGGTCGAGTTCCTCTGCCGCGAGCTCGCGCTCGAGCCCGGGGACCGCGTCCTCGACCTGGGCTGCGGTCCGGGCCGCCACTCCGCAGCGCTCGCCGAGCGGTCGGTCGAGGTGGTCGGGATCGACGTCTCGAGCCGCTTCCTGAGCGTGGCCCGGGACCGCGCCCCCTCCCTGGCGCAGTTCGTCTGTGCCGACGCCCGGGCGCTCCCTCTCAGGGGTGGATTCGACGCGGTCATCTCGCTCTGCCAGGGCGCGTTCGGACTCGGCGGACCGGTGTTCCGGCACGGCGAGGATCGGTCCGCCCCGCCTCCCGGGCCTGACCCCGACGAGATGATCCTCGCCCAGGTGGCATCCGCGCTGCGGCCCGGTGGCCGCCTGGCGCTGACGGCCTTCTCGGCCTACTTCCAGGTGAAGGGCCTCGAGGAGGGCGACGAGTTCGACCCCGCTACCGGCCTGAACCGAGAGAGCACCAGCGTTCGTGATCCTTCAGGCGAGGAGTTGGAGGTCGATCTGTGGACGACGTGCTTCACCCCACGGGAGCTGCGTCTCCTCGCCGAGCGCTCCGGCCTGCGGGTGCTCCACATCTGGGCGGTGCGTCCGGCCGGCTACGGGCGGCGGCCACCCGACCTCGAGCACCCGGAGCTCCTGCTCATGGCCGAGAGGCCGGCTGGCTGATCAAGCCTTCGCCTCGGCCCAGCTGGAGCCGAAGGCCAGGTTCACCTCGAGGGGGACGCGGAGCTCGAACGCACCACGCATCGCGTCGAGCGTCAGCTCCGTGACCGGATCGCGCTCCTCCGGCGGAACCTCGAGGATCACCTCGTCGTGCACCTGGAGGACCAGTCGGCTCTCCACGCCGACCCGCTCGAGGCTCCGATCGAGGCGCACGAGGGCGACCTTGAAGATGTCCGCGGCGAGTCCCTGGATCCCCGCGTTCATGGCCTGTCGCTCACCTGCCTGGCGTATCCGGTAGTTCGAGGAGCTGAGCTCGGGGATCATCCTCCGTCTGCCGAAGAGGGTCTCGGTGTAGCCCCTCCCACGTGCTTCGGCCACCGTTCGGTCCATGTACGCGTGCACCGCGGGGAACGCCTCGAAGTAGGCGTCCAGGATCTCCTGGGCCTCGTCGGTCGGGATCGCCAACCGCTGCGCCAACCCGTACGCCTCCATCCCGTACGCCAGGCCGTAGGAGACCATCTTCGCCTTGGAGCGCTGCTCGAGCGTGACGCTCCCGGGGTCCACCCCGAACACCCTCGCGGCGGTGGCCTGATGGATGTCCGTGCCGGACTCGAACGCCGCGATCAGGCCCGGATCCTCCGCGAGGTGGGCGATGCAGCGCAGCTCGATCTGGTTGTAGTCGGCGATCAGGAGCTCGAAGCCCTCGCCTGGAACGAACGCACGCCGGAACGCCCGGCCCTCCTGGCTGCGGACCGGGATGTTGTGGAGGTTCGGCCTGTCCGAGCTGAGCCGACCGGTCCGCGCGACCGTCTGGTTGAAGGTGGCGTGGATCCGCCCGTCAGGTGCGACCTCGCTCAGCAGGCCCTCCCCGTAGGTCGATCGGAGCTTCTCCACCTCCCGGTACCTGAGGAGGTGTTCGACGATGGGGTGCTCACCGCGCAGCCTCTCGAGGGAGGCGGCATCGGTCGAGTATCCGGTCTTGGTCTTCTTCTGCGGTGCGAGGCCGAGCCTCTGGAAGAGGATCTCGCGGAGCTGGGGCGTGGAGTTGACGTTGAACTCCTCGCCTGCGTCGGCCCATATGCGCTCGGTGAGCTCGGCGGCCTCGCTCCTCAGGCGCTCGTTCAGCGCTCTCAGCTCCTCGACGTCCACTCCGACGCCGACGTGCTCCATCTTGGCCAGCACCCCGACGAGCGGCACCTCGACCTCGTCGTTGAGGCGCGACAGCCCTTGGAGCTCCAGGTTGCCCCGGAGGGGCTCCACGAGGAGCGCCACCGCGAGCGCCTCCGCGCCGGTCCCGGTGGCGATGTCGAGCTCATCGTCGGGGGCGGCGCCCGACAGGGAGAGCTGCCCGGGCCCAGGCGCTTCGCCAGACGGGAGCTCGCGCTCGGCGTATCGAGCCACCAGATCCCCCAACGGGTAGCCGCTCTCCCCCGGGCTCAGCAGGTACGCCGCGATCATCGTGTCCAGCGACAGTGCGCCGAGCCCTCGTCCTCTGCCGATCAGCCACTTCGCCAGCGGCTTGGCGTCGTGCATCGCCAGTTGCCGCCCGCTGTCGTCCAGCAGCGCCGAGACAGCCTCCTCCACCCCCGCATCCCCGAGCAGCTCCGCTGGGATCCACAGCACGTCGCCTGCGTCGGGGTCGCGCACCACCGCCAGCCCGGATGGGACCTCGTCCCAGCGAGCCTCCTTCCACGCCGCGGCCACGAAGAGCCAGGGCCGCCTGGCCTCCAGCAGCGCGTCGAGAGCATCTACCGCCTCGGCGGGGGTGCCCACCCTGGTGACCTCGGCCACCACGACCTCGGATGTCCCGGAGACGGAGCCGGCGCCGGCGCCGGCCGCCTCCCTCAGACGGTCGTACAGGGAGTGGAACTCCAGGAAGTCGAAGAGCTCCTGGATCTCGTCGAAGTCCAGCTCACCGAGGTGCAGCTCCGCGGGCGCCACACCCAGGTCCAGATCCCTCCTGAGCTGCATGATCTCGGCATTGCTCCGCACCTGCTCCTCGTGGCTGCGCAGGTTCTCCCTCAGCTTCGGGGTCTGCGCGTCCAGGTGCTCGTAGATGCCGTCGATCCCTCCGTAGCCGTTGATCAGCTTGGCGGCGGTCTTCTCCCCCACTCCGGGCACCCCGGGCAGGTTGTCCGAAGGATCACCGCGCAAGGCCGCGTACTGGACGTAGTCCCGGGGCGCCACACCGGTGCGCTCCTCGATCCCCGCCTCGTCGTACAGGACGTAGTCCGAGACGCCTCGCTTGTTGTACAGGACGCGGACCGCAGGATCCTCCACCAGCTGGAAGGCGTCGCGGTCCCCGGTGACGATCAGGACCTGACGACCCGCGTCCCGCGCCTGGGTCGCCAGGGTCGCGATGACGTCATCAGCCTCGAAGCCCGCCATCTCCAGCACCGGGATCCCCAGGGTCTCGACCACCTGCCGCACGAGACCCATCTGCTGGCGAAGGATGTCCGGCGCAGCCTCTCGGTTGGCCTTGTACTCGGCCACCGCCTCGTGGCGGAAGGTCGGCTCGGGGCGATCGAAGGCCACGGCGATGCCGTCAGGTCGATGGTCCCTCAGGAGGTTCACCAGCATCGAGGTGAACCCGTACACCGCGTTCGTGACCTGACCGCTGGCGGTGGCCAGGTCCGTCGGAAGGGCGAAGAAGGCGCGGTAGGTGAGCGAGTTGCCGTCGATGAGCATCAGCGCCACGCGGGCAACTCTACGAGAGGCTCAGGGACACCCCCGCGTACCGTCCAGGATCTCCTCGGCCACCTGCCTCATGGGGATGCGCTCGCTCATGGCCGTCGTCTGCAGGTGGCGGAACGACTCGGCCTCGCTCATCCCGTGCCTGTCCATCAGCAGCCCCTTCGCCCGGTCCAGGAGCTTCCGGGCCTCCAGCCGCTCGTCCAACGACGCCGCCTGCTCGTGGAGCGCGCGCAGCTCCGCGAACCGCCCGAGTGCCATCTCGATCGCGGGGATCAGGTCGCTGCGCTCGAACGGCTTCACCAGGTAGGCCGATGCCCCCGCGTCGCGAGCCTCCTCCACCAGGTCACGCTGGCTGAAGGCCGTCAGGATGAGCACCGCAGCCATGCGCTCCCCGGCGACCCGCCGGGCGACCTGGAGCCCGTCCATCCCCGGCATCTTCAGATCGAGGATCGCGAGATCCGGGCGCAGCTCCTCCACGAGCCTGAGGGCCTCGTCGCCGCGGCCGGTCTCCCCTACGACCTCATAGCCCTCCTCCTCGAGGATCTCCTTGACATCGAGCCTGATGATGGCCTCGTCCTCGGCGATGATGACCGTGGTGCTCACGAGCTCTGCCCCTTTCCGAACCGGCAATGTATCCGTCCGCACCCGCCCACCACCGGGCCGTACCCCTGGCCGCACCCCCCGTCACGACTCCGGTGGATCCTCCGCCCGGAGCTCCCATCTCGGCGCTGGCTCCTACACTCCGCACATGAACCGCGGGGCCATCGAGCGCCGCCTGTCGGAGATCGCGACGCGGCTGAAGAGCCTTCGGGCCGAGCTGGACGTCGCCGACGAACAGCTCCGTCACCTCGCGGACCTGGCGGACGACTCCCGCCTCCGATCACTCGTCTCCGAGACCCCCCTCGCCTCCAGGGAGCACCAGGAGGCGGAACGGCACGCAGAGGCCATGCGGCGGCATCGTGCCGAGGTCACGGCGGAGATCGACGAGCTGGAGCAGCGCCAGGACGAGCTGTTGGACCGCCTCATCTCCCACCTGCACGGCTGATCTCCGGCGACGCTGTCGCCCGGCCGGCTCGCCGCTCAGGAGCGATTGCGGCTGGGCTGTAGCGTGGCCGTTCAGAGCGGCGGTGCTGGAACTGGTAGACAGGGCAGGCTCAAACCCTGCTGTCCTGCAAGGGACGTGTGGGTTCGAATCCCACCCGCCGCACGGTGCCTGAACCCGAAAGCCCAACGACCCGGTGGATCCGACGACTCCTCTTCATCGCTGTCCCCGTGACCACCATCGCGGCGCTGAGAGCCTGGCTGTTCGCCCGGCGGCGTCCCTCCTCCCCCCTGGCCCGAGACCGGAGCTCGCTCGGGGCCTCTGGCGATGATGTACGCAGGTAGCGGACGCGGCGCATCACCGGGATGTGCCGGTCTTGAAACCTCGGCCACCCCGCTCGGGTCAGAGAGCCGAGCGCGCAGGAAAGGGTCGCCACCCGCCCGATGATCTGCTTCACCTTCCCCGGCCAGGGATCCCAGGCACCCTGCATGGGCGCGCCGTGGCGAGACCACCCGTCATGGGAGCTGGTCCGCGAGGCGTGCGAGGTGACGGGGCGCGACGTCGAGCACCTCCTCCTGACGGCCGACGCCGCCGAGCTGACCGCCACCAGGAACAGCCAGCTCGCCACCTTCGTGCTCAGCCTGGTTGCCCTGGACGCCGTCGAGAGGATCGGCGTGGCACCGGCGCGGGCAGCGGGCCACAGCCTCGGCGAGTACACGGCTCTGGTCGCGGCCGGCTCGCTCAGCTTCGAGGAGGGGGTGGGGCTGGTCTGCGAGCGCGGCGATGCCATGCAGGCCGCCGCCGAGGCCTCCGAGGGAACCATGGCGGCCGTGATCGGTCTGGACGACGACCAGGTGGCGGTGGCCTGTGTGGCGACCGGAGGCGATGTCTGGGTGGCCAACTTCAACGCACCCGGCCAAGTGGTCATCGCGGGCAGCCCCATCGACGTGGGCCGCGCCGCCGACGCCGCCAAGAGGCTCGGCGCCAAGAAGACGCTCCCACTGCCGGTCGGAGGCGCCTTCCACACCCCTTTCATGGCGCCCGCCCGCGAGCGTCTCGAGAAGGCGGTGGCCGGGGTCGAGCTCCGTGCTCCCGATGTCCCGGTGATCGCCAACGTCGACGGGGCTCCCCATGTCCAGGCGGACGAGTGGCCGGACCTGCTCACCACCCAGCTCACCGCACCCGTCCAGTGGAGGAAGAGCGTCCACCACCTCGCGGACGAGGGTGCCGCCGTCTTCGTCGAGATCGGTCCGGGAAAGGTGCTCACGGGGCTCACCAAGCGGACAGCACCCGGCTCGACCGCGCTCAGGGTCTCCGAGCCCGGTCATCTCGACGCCCTCCTGGAAGGCCTGGCCCAGCCCGGTGCGGCCGGGCGCGGGGACGAGGGTGAGGGGCTGTTCATCAGCGAGCGCCTCGTGGTCGCCCCGGCTGCCGGCGTCTTCCGTCCCCGGCCGGAGGTGACGGCCGGCGCCCGACTCGCCCCGGGGGACCTGATCGGCCTGGTGAACGGCGAGGAGGTCCGCTCCCCCTTCCCGGGCGAGCTGAAGGGTGTGCTCGCGGTCGACGGCGAGCGCGTCGTGACGAGCCAGCCCCTCGCCTGGCTTCGGACCGACTCGTGAGACCACACGGACCCGGCCTACGGGTGTCCGGATGGGGCGTCGCGCTCCCGGACAAGACCGTCACCAACACCGACCTGGCCGCAAGGCTCGACACGAGCGACGAGTGGATTCGGGAGCGCACCGGGATCCGCGAGCGGCGGATCGGGCACAGCACCGCTGCCCTGGCAGCCGAAGCCTGCCGTGCCGCCCTCGACCGGGCGGGGATGACGGCTGCGGAGATCGACGTGCTCGTCCTCTGCACGACGACACCGGATCAGGCGGTCCCGGCGACCTCGGCCCACGTCCAGCAGATCCTCGGCACCCGGGGCGGCGCGATGGATCTGAACGCCGCCTGCTCCGGCTTCGCGTACGGGCTGGTCGTGGCCGACGGCCTGCTGGCTTCGGGTGCCCGGCGGGTCCTGCTCGTGGGGGCAGAGACCATGAGCAGGATCGTCGACTGGGAGGACCGCAACACCGCGGTGCTGTTCGGCGACGGCGCTGGAGCCGTCGTGCTCGAGTGGGCGGAGAGGAGCGACCTGCTCTCCTGGGAGCTCGGCGCGGACGGATCCACCCGCCGTCTCCTCTACGCCGACCTCGGCGGCTACATGATCATGGAGGGTCGCGAGCTGTTCCGGCAGGCGGTGCGCCTCCTGGTTGAATCCGCGTCGAGCGTGCTCGCCGAAGCTGGCCTGACTCCGGCCGACGTCGATCTCTTCGTGCCGCACCAGGCCAACGAGCGGATCATCAACGCCGCCTGCGAACGCCTCCTCCTGCCCTCGGATCGGGTGGCCAGCATCCTCGCCACCACCGGGAACACGTCGGCAGCGTCCATACCGATGGCGCTGGCCGATGCCCTGGAGGCAGGGAGGGTCCGGGCCGGCGACGTGATCCTCGTCAGCGGCTTCGGTGCCGGGATGACCTGGGCGAGCATCGTGATGCGCTGGAGCGGCGCCACCCAGGACAGGCAGGAGGCGCCGTGAGCAGGGTGGTGCTGGTCACGGGTGGGAACCGGGGGATCGGCCTGGCCACTGCCCGGCGCTTCGAGGCCGACGGCCACAGGGTCGCCATCACATACCGGTCCTCTCCACCGGATGACGTCGACGCGCTGACGGCGGTGAGCTGCGACGTGACCGACCCGATCCAGGTCGATGCGGCGTTCGCCGAGGTGGAGTCCGAGCTGGGACCGGTGGAGGTGCTGGTCTCCAACGCCGGGATCACCCGTGACCAGCTCCTGCTGCGCATGGGAGAGGACGCCTTCACGGAGGTCCTCGACACCAACCTCACGGGTGGCTTCCGCGTGGCGAAGCGCGCCCTGAAGCCCATGATGCGGAGTCGCTGGGGACGGATCATCTTCGTGTCTTCGGTGGTCGGGATGGGCGGCCAGGCAGGACAGGCGAACTACGCTGCCTCCAAGGCGGGTCTGATCGGTCTCGGTCGCTCCCTGGCACGCGAGTTCGCCTCACGTCAGGTCACGGTCAACATGGTCGCCCCCGGACCGATAGCGACGGAGATGATCGAAGCCCTCGACGAATCCCAACGGGAGTCGATCCTGGCAGCGGTCCCCCTCAGCCGCATCGGGCAGCCAGAGGAGGTGGCTGCCACCATCGCCTTCCTCGCCTCCGACGAGGCGGGATACATAACGGGTGCGGTGGTCCCCGTCGACGGTGGCCTCTCGATGGGGGCATGATTCACGGAACGTGGAGCCAGGATGCTCCGCTCGGTATGGAATGGAGAACAACCAGTGAGTGAAGACAACTTCGAGCGCTTCAAGAAGTGTGCCGTCGACATCCTCTCCGTCGATGCGGATCAGGTCGTCCTGTCCGCCTCGTTCGCCGACGACCTCGATGCGGACAGCCTCGACCTCGTGGAGCTGGTGATGACGCTCGAGGAGGAGTTCGACATCAGCGTCGAGGAGCAGGAGCTCGAAGGGATCGAGACCGTCGCTCAAGCCTTCGAGCTGGTCACGAGCAAGCTGGGATGACCGCTCGGCGCGTCGCCGTCACCGGGATCGGGGTCGTCTCCCCGGTCGGGGTGGGGCGCGAGGCGTTCTGGAACGGCCTCCTGGCTCCGCAACCCACAGGGGAGCGGCGGGTTCCCGACTGGGACCCGTCTCCCTGGTTCGACAGCCCGAAAGACGCCCGGCGTGCCGACCGGTTCACCCAGTTCGCGCTGGCGGCCGCGGCCGAAGCACTGGAGCAGGCGGGTGACGTCCTCACCGACCCGCTCCGCTCCGGGGTGATCGTCGGAACCGGGGTCGGCGGGCTCAACAGCGTCGAGTCCCAGGTCCTGGTGTACCACCAGAGCTCTCCCCGACGCGTCTCGCCGTTCCTGGTGCCGATGATGATGCCCAACGCGGCGGCGGCTGCCGTCTCGATGCGCTACGGCTGGCAGGGTCCGTGCGAGACCATCGTCACCGCGTGTGCGACGGGCACGCACTCCGTCGGCTACGCGACCCGCCTGATCCAGTGGGGGAGATGCGACGCGATGCTCGCCGGCTCCAGCGAGGCTGCCATGACCCCGGTCGGGACGCAGGGATTCATCAACATGACCGCTCTCTCCTCGGACGGCCGCTCACGGCCCTTCGACGTCGACCGCGACGGCTTCGTGATGTCCGAGGGCGCGGGGGTCCTGGTCCTCGAGGAGTGGGAGCACGCGTCGAGCAGAGGCTCCACCATCCTGGGTGAGGTGCTCGGCTCCGCCAGCTCTGCGGATGCCCACCACATCACCGCCCCTTCACCCGGCGGCTCCGGTGCACTCGCGTGCATGCAGCAGGCGCTCGACGACGCCGGGCTCGATCCGCGCGACATCCGCCACATCAACGCCCACGGCACCGGGACCCCCCTCAACGACGAGGCGGAAGCGGAGGCGATAGCGAAGCTCTTCGGTTCGCCCGGGCCGATCGTCACCTCGACGAAGGGCGTCACCGGCCACGCACTGGGCGCGGCCGGAGCCCTGGAGGCGGCGGCGGTCCTGCTCTCGATGGAGCGCGGGTCGGTCCCCCCCACCGATGGGCTGACCAACCGCGACCCGGCACTCCCCGAGATCGATGTCGTGACCGGAGGACCCCGCTCCTGGGAGCCCGGCCCCAGCCTCTCCAACTCCTTCGGCTTCGGCGGCCACAACGGCACCCTGGTGATCGGCCCGGCCTGACGGGCTGATCCGGACGGGAAGGCCCTACGGGGTCACCTCGATGCCCTCGTGCGCGAGGAGCCAGCGCTTCACATCGAGGCCGCCCGAGTAGCCACCGAGCCTCATGCCGCTCCTCAGCACGCGGTGACACGGAACGACTATGGGGATCGGGTTCGCGGCCATCGCCGAACCCACCGCCCGCGCCGCGCCCGGACTCCCCGAGCGGGTCGCCAGCTCTCCGTAGGTGACCACCTCCCCGAACGGGACCTCGGCGAGCTCTTGGAGGACGAGCCTCCTGAACCCCTGGACGCACCGCCAGTCGATCGGGACCTCGAACTCGCTGCGTCGGCCCGCGAAGTACTCCGCGAGCTGCTGCCGTACTCCCTCCAACCGGTCCGGATCCCTGATCGGGAACGCCCGGACCCCGTTCGGGAGGATCATCGGCGGGGTACCGGGATCGTCGAAGGAGATCGCGGCGAGGCCGGTCTCCGTCGCCGACAGCACCAGGCGGCCGACCGGGCTATCCATCGTGTCCCAGGCGACCTCGGCCGGTGCCCCGGCCGCCACCCGCGATCCGGCGAGCCCGGATGAGCGATCGGTCGAGCGCTCGACGGAACCCTCCAGATCGATCACCGGGGTACGCATCTCAGGGAGCCTCCTCCACCACGACGAACATCAGGTCTGCCTCGCAAGCGGTCTCTCCCCCGACGCTCACCCGACCGGACCCCTTCCCTGCCCGGGCGGAGAGACGTGTCATCTCGATCTCCAGATCGAGGAGCTCTCCAGGTCCCACCTGGCGTCGGAACCGCGCGCGATCCACCCCTCCGAAGAGCGGAAGCCGCCCAGCGAACCGGGGATCGCTGAGCACCGCTATCGCCCCCAGCTGCGCGATCGCCTCGACCATCAGCACCCCGGGGAGCGTCGGCCGACCGGGGAAGTGCCCGGCGAAGAACGGCTCCTCGGCGCTCGGCCGCCAACGACCACGGGCGGAGCGCCCCGGCTCGACGTCGACCAGCTCGTCCACGAACAGGAACGGTGGACGATGCGGGAGGATCGCCGACGGTTCGGGGAGCGGGCTCATGAGCGGTCGGCACCTCCCAGCGCCCGTAGCAGCCTCGTCGGCGTCTCCTTCGGGCTGATCTTGTACCAGGCCTCCTCGATCCTGCCCTTCTCGTCGATGAGGAACGCCGATCGGATGATCCCCTGGTACGCACGCCCGTACAGCTTCTTCTCACCCCACACCCCGTACTTCTCCGCGACGCCGTGGTCGGGGTCCGAGAGCAGCGGGAAGCCGAGGCCGTGCTTCTCGTCGAACTTCTCCTGCTGCGAGGGCTCATCCGGGCTGATCCCCAGGATCACCGTGTCGCCGACCTGGGAGGCGACGTCGCGAAGCCCGCAGGCCTGGGCCGTGCATCCCGAGGTGAGGGCCTTCGGATAGAAGAAGACGAGCACCTTCCTCCCCTTCAACGCGGAGAGCCGGACCTTGCCGCCTGACTGGTCCACGAGGGTGAAGGCCGGCGCACGGTCGCCGGATCGGAGCTGGGTCCCGCTCATGGCCAGCACGCTAACGCCCAGCGCGTCCGCAGCGTCGCGGGGGCGGCGCCGCGGTGGCGCCGCCCCCGCTCGCCCCGATTCCCGCTCAGAGCACGCACAGCATGCCCTCCCGGCCAGCCCCGGTCGTGGATGGGCTCATGGCCGCCTACCGGCTCGGCTGCTGAGGTGGCCACCAGGCCCTCCTGGCGTGAGCGTGGAAGTGACCGGGGATCTGCCGCATCACCTCGTCCAGCCAGAACCCGTCGTCGCCCCAGAGCGACCGTGCCACCGATCCCAGCCGGTCGAGCATCCGATCGCGCTCGGCCTGCGGTGGGCTGGCGCCGTGCGACCACCAGACCACCATCGGGACCCCGCACGCCTCGCACTCTGCTACCCAGCAGAGCTCGTCCTCGTGGTAGCGAGTCGTGATCGGAGCGGCCTCGCAGAGCTCACACCCCCCGTTCCCGGTCATCCCGAATCGAGACGGGCCCGGAAGGCCCCGATGAGCTCTGCCGCCTCGGCGGGCCCGCCACCCTCCAGCAACCGCCTCACCAGCGCCGAGCCCACGACCACGCCGTCGGCCACCTCGCAGACCTCGGCCGCCTGCTCGGGGCTCGAGACGCCCACCCCGACCAGCACGGGCTTGTCGGTCACCGCCTTGAGGCGGCGCGGCGATCGTCCGGGCGCTCGCCGCCAGGCTCGCCCTCTCTCCCGTGACCCCGAGCAGGCCGACCCCGTACACGAACCCACGGGAGCGGTCGCAGATGCGCGGCAGGCGCTCTTCGGGTGCGGTCGGCGCCGCGAGCATCACGGTCTCCACCCCCGCCTCGTCGGCCGCCGCTGCCCAGGGCCCGACCTCCTCCAGCGGGAGGTCCGGAAGGATCGCGCCGGCGACCCCACCTCCCCTCAAGGATCGGGCGAACCGCTCGTGGCCCATCCGGAACGCGATGTTGTAGTAGGTCATCACGACGAGCGGCACCCCGGCGTCGAGCGCCGCGAGCGAGTCGAGTATCCCTGGCGGCGTGGTGCCCGCCTCGAGTGCCAGCTCCGATGCGCGCTGGATGGTCGGTCCGTCCATCACCGGATCCGAGAAGGGGATCCCCACCTCACATGCATCGGCCCCCGCGTCCGCGACCGCCCGCACCACCTCCGCCCACTCCCCCAGGCCACCTGTCACGTAGGGCACGAGCAGCTTCCGTCCCGCGTCGCGCCCGTCGCGCAGCCGTTCCTCGAGCTCCCCCGGCCCCGACCCTCTCACGGCCGCAGCTCCATCATCTGCGCCACGTCCTTGTCACCCCGACCAGAGAGGTTCAGGAGCACGGTTCGACCCGCCAGCTCGGCGCGGTCCCGGCTCACCCACGCCACGGCGTGAGCCGGCTCCAGCGCCGGGATGATCCCCTCCGTCCGGCTCAGGAGCTCGAAGGCGCGGACCACCTCCGCGTCGGTGACCTGCTCGTACCGGGCACGACCCGTGGCCGCCAGGTGTGCATGCTCCGGTCCCACGCCGGGATAGTCGAGGCCCGCAGAGATCGAGTGGGCCTCGAGCACCTGGCCGAACTCGTCCTGGAGCAGGAACGACTTGGAGCCGTGGACCACCCCGGGGACGCCGCGCCCCACTGCCGCTCCCCCGGCAGGTTCGACACCGACCAGCTCCGCTTCGCTCCCGACGAACGCTGTGAAGATCCCGATCGCGTTCGAGCCACCTCCCACACAGGCTGTCACGACGTCGGGATCCCCCCCGAGGTGCTCGAGGCACTGCCGGCGGGCCTCGTCACCGATCACCCTCTGGAGCTCCCGGACGATGAGGGGATAGGGGTGTGGCCCCATCACCGAACCCAGGCAGTAGTGGGTCTCCTCGACGGTCGCCACCCAGTCGCGCATCGCTTCGTTGATCGCATCCTTCAGCGTCCGGCTGCCACTCGAGGCAGGCCGAACCTCCGCCCCGAGGAGCTGCATCCTGAACACGTTCAGCTCCTGTCGCCTCATGTCGACCTCGCCCATGTACACGACGCAGTGCAGGCCCAACAGCGCAGCCGCCGTCGCCGTGGCCACCCCGTGTTGACCCGCACCCGTCTCGGCCACCAGACGCGTCTTGCCCATGCGCCGGGCGAGCAGCGCCTGGCCGAGCACGTTGTTGATCTTGTGGGAGCCGGTGTGGTTCAGGTCCTCACGCTTCAGCAGGAGGCGGCAGCCCAGCTCCTCGGAGGCCCGCTCGCAGAGCGTGAGCGGGGAAGGACGGCCCGCGTAGTGCTCGAGGAGGGAGTCGAGCTCTTGGCGGAACGCCGGGTCGTCCCAGGCCAGGCGGAACGCCTCCTCGAGCTCCTCGCAGGCGGGGACCAGCGTCTCGGGGACGAAGCGCCCACCGAACTCCCCGAAGTAGCCCCTCGGCCCGGGCTCCTGTCCTGCCACTGAGCGTCACCCAACCAGAGACGCACCGGCTCCCGCCAGTTCGTTAGCGGAAGACCTCTTCCTCCCAGTCGTACGGTCGGTCCGGCCCGCCTTCGTATCGGACCGGCTCGGCCTCCCTCGCCGCGTCGATGAAGCGCTTCAGCTTCAGCGGGTCCTTGTGCCCGGGCTCCCGCTCCACCCCGGTTGCGACATCCACCCCCCACGGCTCCAGGAGACGGATCGCCTCGGCGACGTTCTCCGGCGTGAGGCCCCCGGCGATGATCACCTTCCGACCCGACGGAGCCCCTTCCGCCAGCGACCAGTCGAACACCTCGCCCGAACCCGGAGCGTGGGAGTCGATCAGGAACGCGTCCGCCGGGTACTCGTACCGCGCGCTCGAGGCCCGGATCCCCGCCGGGGAAGGCCTGGATCAGCAACGGCACCCGCTCCCGGACGTAGCGCGCGTCCTCGGGTGTCTCGTGGCCGTGGAGCTGGGCGCACCTCAGGCCCACGGTGTTGCATATCTCGACCACGCGCTGCCGGGCCTGGTCCCGGAAGACGCCTACCGTGAGCACCTCCGGCGGCAGTCGCTTCACGATGTCTCGGGCGAGGTCCGGGGCGATCTGGCGAGGTGACGGGGCGAAGACGAAGCCGACGGCATCCGCACCCATCGCCGTGGCGAGCAGCGCGTCCTCCTCGTTCGTGTTCCCGCAGATCTTGACGAACATCCGGACCCTGAAGCTACCGGCCAGGCCCCCCGGCGGCACGGAGCGCGGCCACCGCCGCCGCGGGATCACGAGCGCGGACCAGGCTCTCCCCGACCAGCACCGCCTCGAAGCCGGCGTCGGCCAGCTCGCGGCAGTCCTCCGGTCCCCTGATCCCGGACTCGGCGACCTTCATCACCCGAGGCGGCAGGTGCGACGCCAGGAGGGCGGCGCGTCCGCGGTCGACCTCGAAGGTGCCCAGATCGCGCTGGTTCACGCCCACGAGGTCTGCGCCCGCTTCCGTCGCCCGCCCCAGCTCGACCTCGTCGTGGATCTCCACGAGCACGTCCATCCCGAGATCACGTCCGAGTCGGAGGAACGACTCCAGCTCCGCCTGGTCGAGCGCCGCGACGATGAGCAGGATGCAGTCCGCCCCCATGATCCGCGCGTCGTAGACGTCCCGCTCGCAGACGGTGAAGTCCTTTCGGAGGACCGGCAGCCCGCTCGCCTGCCGTGCCGCCACCAGATCCGATGCCGAGCCTCCGAAGAACTCCTCGTCGGTGAGGACGCTGAGGCAGTCGGCTCCGCCGGTCTCGTAGCGGGAAGCCAGATCGCCCGGATCCAGCCCGGGCCGGATCGCGCCCTTGGACGGGGACCTGCGCTTGATCTCCGCGATCACCGCCAGGCCGGTCGCCCGGGTCAGCCGGGCCAGGAAGGGTCGGGGTGACGGTGCGCCCTCGGCGCACGCGGCGAGCTCCGCGACGGGCCGCTGGTCCCGCGCCGCCGCGCGCCGGTGGGCCTCGATGATCCGGTCGAGGTATGTCGTCACCGACCTCGACGTCGGTCAGACGCCGGCACCCTTGCCCTGCACCGGGTTCAGGACGATCAGCTCCGGTGGTGCCCCCATGAGGTCCCCACCGAGCGCCGCCATGAGGACTCCCATCGCCTGGCTGGATGAGTGCGCCTGCAGCGCGTCGTGGTCCGCGTACAGCTCGTACATCCAGAGGACGTCCGGGTTCGAGGCGTCCTCGTGCAGGATGTACAGCTCTGTGCCCGCTTCCGAGTCGGCCTGGGGGAACATCGGCTTCAACTGCTCGACCACCTCGTCCCTCTTCCCCGAGGCCGCTGTGATCTTGGCGATCATCGCTACTTTCGACATGGCGGGAACTCTAGTGCCGAGTCACGCAAGGCCGGCGATGTTCGGAGCGAGCCAGGGTCGTCGCTCGTGTGCCCGGTCCTCTACCCCCGAGGATCGTGCGACCGACCCTCGACCGGCTCTCCCCGACGCTGCATCGTCATCCGCCGGGCCGGGGCCACGGCGGCGAGCAGCGCCTTCGCCTTGTTGTGGCACTCGAGGTCCTCGTGCTCGGGCACGCTGTCGGCGACGATGCCCGCGCCGGCCTGGACGGATGCTCGACCGTTGGCCACCACCATCGTCCGGATCGCGATCGCCGTGTCGATGTTCCCCGAGAAGTCGAGGTAGCCGACCACCCCCGCGTACGGACCCCGCTTCGAGACCTCGAGGTCGTCGATGATCTCCATGGCGCGGACCTTCGGAGCGCCCGAGACGGTTCCCGCCGGGAGGGTGGCCCTGAGCACGTCGAGCGGGCCCTTCCCCTCGGCCAACTCGCCCGAGACCTGCGAGGTCAGGTGCATGACGTGGGAGTAGCGCTCGAGGGTCATCATCTCATCGACCGACTCGGTCCCGTAGCGGACGACGCGGCCGACGTCGTTGCGCGCCAGGTCCACCAGCATCACGTGCTCGGCGATCTCCTTCGGGTGCTCGGAGAGCTCGGCGCCCAACCGGCGGTCCTCGTCGTCGGTCCGACCCCTGCGTCTGGTTCCGGCGATCGGCCGCGAGATGACCCTGTCCCCCAGGAGCTGCACCATCGGCTCGGGAGACGACCCGACCAGGCTGACACCGGGCTGGCGGAGGAAGTACATGTACGGGCTGGGGTTGACCTGCCTGAGCACCCGGTAGACGTCGAACGGATCGGCCTCCAGGTCGAAGTCGAAGCGCTGCGACAGCACCACCTGGAAGATGTCGCCGTCGAGGATGAGCTCCTTCGCCACCTCGACCGCCTGCCGATACCGCTCGGAACCGGTGTTCGAGGTGAACTCGATCTCCTCGTGCTCCTCGAGAGGAGGCTCCACCAGCGGCTCGTCCAGGGGTCGGGCGCCGTCGAGCGCCAGCTCCCGGAGTCGCTCGACAGCCGCGTCGTAGGCATCGTCGAGCTCCTCGTCGCCCATCCCCTCTCCCACGAGGACGTTCTCGATCAGCGACACCCGCTGACGGAAGTGATCGAACGCTGCGAGCTGCCCGATCACGGAGAGCACCGACTCCGGAAGGCCCTGGTCATCGGGCGGCACCGCCGGTAGAGACTCGATCTCCCGCACCACGTCGTAGCCCAGGTAGCCCATCACGCCCCCGTGGAGGGGAGGGAGCTCGTCGAGCGCCGGGGACCGGTACTCGGAGAGGAGATGTTCGAGCGCGGCGAGCACCCCCCGGTCAGCGGGCAGCGTCGTCGGGAGGACGCCGGAGCACGAGACCGCGCCGTCGCGCGACACGATCGTCGCCAGCGGCCGCCGACCCACGAACGACCAGCGACTCCAGCGCACACCGTGCTCCACCGATTCCAGCAGGAAGCCGGGCTCCTCCCCCGGAACCAGCCGCGCGAACGCGGCGACCGGGGTGATGAGGTCGGCCAGCAGCTCCCTCCACACCGGCACCACGGTGTAGCGCCGGGCCAGTGCCCGGAACTCCTCTCGACTCGGTCTCAGCACGCAGCGACCAACCCGTGCTCAGCCGTCCCCGACGCCGAACGACCGGTAGAAGCAGCTCCGCTCTCCGGTGTGGCAGGCCCCTCGGCCCTCCTGTTCGACGACGAAGAGCAGGGTGTCGCCGTCGCAGTCGTAGTACGCCTCACGGACCCACTGACGATCGCCCGAGGTCTCCCCCTTGCACCAGTACTCCTGTCGGGACCGGCTCCAGAACCAGGTGCGCCCCGTCTCCAGCGTTCGCCGCAGTGCGTCGTCGTTCATCCAGGCCATCATCAGCACGGCACCCGTGCCCTGCTCCTGGACCACAGCGGGTACGAGGCCGTCGGCGTTGTAGGTGACCAGATCGAGCTGCTCCTCGGTGGCCGAGATGGGGGTGGCTGCGGGCATCCCGTCATCGTAGGAGCGCGCCGGACACCTCACTAACCGGATTCGCTCGGCCCGACCCGGCCCGGCCGGCCGGAAGGATCAGAGGTACAGCCCGGTGCTCGACTCCTCGAGCCGCTTGGCAGCCACCGCATGGATGTCCCGCTCGCGGAGGATGATGTAGTCCTCGCCCCTCACCTCGACCTCGTAGCGGTCCTCCGGGTTGAACAGGACCTGGTCGCCCGGCTCCATCGACCGCACGTTCGGCCCGACCGCGACCACCTCGGCCCAGGCCAGCCGCTTGCCCATCTGCGCGGTCGCGGGGATGAGGATGCCGCCACTGGACCGGCGCTCGCCGCGCTCGTTCTCGAGTCGCACCAGGATGCGATCGTTGAGCACTTGGACGGGGAGCTTGTCCTCTCGGCCGATCCGCCGCGCCCTCTTGCTGCGGGACTCCGCCGACTCCTCCCCGGGCTGCTCGTTCGAGTCGCCGTCCGGTGGGTCGTCGGGTGCCTCCGTCTCGGAGAGAGCCTCGCTCTGACCTGACGTCACAGATCGAACGGTAGCGCCTCCCCACATGAGCGACGACATCGCCACGAAGCCGCTCCACCTCGGGACGAGCGACGGGATGCGTCTCGACGCCGAGAGCAGACGACCTCACCTGAGCGGTAGGCGGTGGAGCGCCCCCGTGCCGGGGTAGCCCGAGCCGGTCACGGTCGGGTGGTGACGCCGTGCGAGAGCAGGTGCTGCTTCACCTCCTGCACCGACAGCTCACCGAAGTGGAAGACCGATGCCGCCAGCACGGCATCCGCTCCGCCCTCGACGACGCCCTCGACGAAGTGGCCCAGGGCACCCACACCGCCGCTGGCGATGACCGGGATCCCGACTGCCGATGTCACGAGCCGCGTCAGTGGGATGTCGAACCCTTCCTTCGTCCCGTCGCGGTCCATCGAGGTGAGGAGGATCTCGCCGGCACCCAGTCGTTCGACCTCCTCCGCCCAAGCGACGGCGTCGACGTCGGTCGAGGTGCGCCCCCCGTGGGTGCACACCTCGAACCCGCTGTCGGTGTCAGGGGCCCCGTCGCCCCTTCGCCGTCACGCGTCGATGGCGACGACCACGCACTGCGAACCGAACTCCTCGGACAGCTCGGAGACCAGCTGCGGGCGCGCCACGGCGGCCGTGTTCACCGCCACCTTGTCGGCTCCCGCCCGCAGGAGCCGCCGGGCGTCGTCGGTGCTGCGGATGCCCCCGCCGATGGTGAAGGGGATGAAGACCTCCTCGGCCGTGTGCCGTGCCAGCTCGACGATCGTGTCCCTGTCGTCGGAGGAGGCCGTGATGTCCAGGAAGACCACCTCGTCGGCACCCTCGGCGTCGTAGCGGGCCGCGAGCTCGACCGGGTCCCCTGCGTCGCGCAAGCCGACGAAGTTCACCCCCTTCACGACACGCCCTCGATCCACGTCGAGGCAGGGGATGACCCGGATGTTGCGCACAGCGGCACGGTATCCGTCCCGCCTCCGCACCGGCCATGTGTCCGGGTCTGCGCCGCCGGCCGCGGCACCTCACCCGTCCACGATCGACAGAGCCTCCTCGAGGCGGAAGGCCCCTTCGTACAGCGCCCTGCCCACGATCACCCCGGACAGCCGCCTTCCGCCCGCCTCCAGGTCGCGCAGCGCCACGAGATCCTCGAGCGAGCCCACCCCGCCCGAGGCGACCACCTCCACCGCAGAGCTCCTCAGCACGAGAGCCAGACCTTCCAGGTCAGGCCCCTCCAGGGTGCCGTCACGCTCGATCTGGGTCACCACGACCGCCTCCGCCCCCGACGACCCCATGCCGTCGAGCACCTCCAGGACGTCCCGGCCCGACCCCTCCTGCCACCCCCTGACCGCGACCTCCCGTCCGCGCACGTCGAGCCCCACCGCGACCCTCCCCCCGGAGCCGGCGATCTCGGCGACGAGCCTCGGCTCCTCCAGGGCTGCGGTCCCCACCACGACCCGTGCCACACCGACCTCGAAGAGCGACTCGGCCGCCTCCCGCGAGCGGATCCCCCCACCGCACTGGATCGGCACGCCGGACGCCGCGACCACCGCCGCCACGTGCTCCCGGTTCGCCAGCCTGCCGGTCCGAGCGGCGTCCAGGTCCACCGCGTGCATCCACCGCGCGCCCGCCGCCACGAAGGCCCGGGCCTGGGATGCAGGGTCGTCGCCGTACACCGTCTCCTTCTCGTACTCACCCCGGTACAGCCGCACGCACCGACCCCCCAGGAGATCGATCGCCGGATAGAGGTCCATCACGCACCCTCCACGCGACGCACGAAGTTCTCGAGCACCTTGAGGCCGTTCGCACCCGACTTCTCGGGGTGGAACTGCGCCGCCCAGACGTTCTGCCACTCGATCGCCGCCACGACGGTGCCCCCGTACTCGCAGGTGGCAACCGCGTTCTCCGGGTCATCGGGGGCGTAGGAGTGGACGAAGTACATCCAGGGGGGATCGTCGACGCCGGCCAGGAAGGCTGACGGCCCGCAGACCGTGAGCTGGTTCCACTGCATCTGCGGCCGCTTCACTCCCTCGGGCAGCAGCCGGACGGCAGCGTCGATCACGCCGAGTCCCGCCACGCCGGGCGCCTCCTCGGACTCCCGGTACAGCATCTGAAGACCCACACAGATGCCGAGGAAGGGCTTGCCTGCCGCGATCGCATCGACCGCCTCGCCTCCAAGGCCGGTGGCCGCGAGCGCCTCCATGCAGCGACCGAACGCGCCGACCCCGGGGAGCACCACGCCAGCAGCTCGGCGCACGAGGGCCGGGTCGCTGGTCAGGTGTGCCTCCGCCCCCACGCGCTCCAGCGCCTTCTGCGCCGAGCGGAGGTTCCCAATGCCGTAGTCGAGAACGGCCACGAGCGGGCGCGCCGTCATCGGAGCAGCCGGGTCACAGCGTTCCCTTGGTGGAGGGTATCCCTTCGCCCTCGATCCGAACGGCGTCGCGGAGCGCCCGAGCCACTGCCTTGAACGACGACTCGATGATGTGGTGGGTGTTCTTGCCGCGGATCATCACCAGGTGGAGCGTGACTCCTGATGCGCCGACGAACGCCCGCCAGAACTCCTCCATGAGCTGGGGGTCGAACGGCGGGTCACCGAGGATCTTCTGCCCCGGGGGGTCGACGTGGTAGTGCAGGAAGGGCCGGCCTGAGAGATCGAGGGCCGCCTCGACGAGAGCCTCGTCCAGCGGGACCCTGACAGACGCGAACCGACGCACGCCGGCCTTCTCCCCGAGCGACTCCCGGAGCGCGTCGCCGAACAGGATCCCCACGTCCTCGACGGTGTGATGGGCATCGACCGCGACGTCGCCGACCGCCTCCACGCGCAGGTCGAACCCGCCGTGCTTCCCGAGCTGGCTCACCATGTGGTCGAAGAAGGGGAGGCCGGTCGACACGTGCACGTCCCCCCGACCGTCCAGGTCGAGCCGGAGGTCGATACGGGTCTCACGGGTCTGCCTGCTCAGGCTGGCTGTACGCGGCATCGGTGCTCGCTCCGTCACGTCGGGTCGGGGGAAGACCCCCGAACGGGGGTCAGGATCTCGGTGAGCGCCCGGAGGAAGAGGTCGTTCTCCTCCGGTCTGCCAATGGTGACGCGAAGGCACCCCTCCAGGCGAGGCCAGGTGGAGCAGTTCCGGACGAGGACGTCGCGGTCGACCAGCTCCTTCCAGACGTCTCCGCCCTTCCGATCTCTCGGTCGGAAGAGCACGAAGTTCGCCCCAGACGGCCACACCCGCACCGGGAGAGCGTCCAGCCGGCTCACGAGGCGCAACCGCTCCTCGACGATCATCGCGACGCGGCCCTCCATCTCCGCGACGTGGTCGAGGGCGAGTCGCCCTGCGACCTGCTTGAACGAATCGAGGTGATAGGGCAGCACGACCTTCCAGAGGTTCTCCACCACCTCCGGCGAACCGATGCAGTAGCCGAGACGAGCGCCCGCCATCGCCCAGGTCTTCGAGTACGTCCGCACCACCACGAGGTTCTCCGGACCGCCGTCGCGGAGCTCCTCCAACGCCGAGCGGGGCGCGAACTGCCCGTACGCCTCGTCGACGACGACCAGACCCGGAGCCGCGGAGAGCAGCACCTCGAGCACCTCCGGGGGCTCAACCATCCCGGTCGGGTTGTTCGGCGAGCAGAGGAAGGTGACGGCCGGGCCAGCGTCCTCGACGAGGTCCACGGCCCGGCCGAGGTCGAGCGCCAGCTCCTCGTCGCGCTCCCCCTCCACCACGGTCGTCCCGGTGACGCGGGCCAGGTGGGAGTGGAGGGCGTAGGTCGGCTCGAAGACCACTGCTGAGCGGTTGTGTCCGCCGTAGGCGAGGAGCAGGCACTGCAGCACCTCGTTGGACCCGTTCGCGACGAAGACCTGGCCCTCGTCGACCTGGTGCAGCGAGGCGAGAGCCGCCCGGAGCTCGCCGGCTCCCCTGTCCGGATACCGGCGCCACTCCACCTCGGCCACCGCCCGCGCGAGCTCTGCCTCCCATTCCTCGGGTGGAGGCAGCGGTGACTCGTTCGTGTTCAGGCGTACCGACACGTCCAGCTGCGGCGAGTGGTAACCGGACATGAGCACGAGGTCGGCGCGTGGAGCGATCGTCATTCGAGTCCCCCGATCCGGAGCCGGATCGAGTCCGCGTGCGCCTGGAGCCCCTCCGCCACCGCCAGGGTCTCGACCCAGGGCGCGACCCTCCGGAACCCGTCCTCGTCGACGGTGATCACGTGCAGGTGCTTCTGGAAGTCATCGACGGTCAGCGCGCTCCCGAACCTCGCCGAGCCGAACGTCGGGAGGACATGGCTGGGCCCCGCGAGGTAGTCACCGATCGACGCGGGGGACCACGGCCCGCAGAAGACGGCCCCTGCGTGCCGCACCAGCGTCAGGAGACCCTCCGGATCCGCCGCCATCAGCTCCAGGTGCTCCGGCGCGATGTGGTTCGCCAGCTCGATCGCCTGCTCCGGTCCGTCCACCAGGGCGACGTAGCCGCCCTTCGCCAGCGTGGACTCGATCTCCGCGCGCCGGGGAGCACGCTCGACCAACTCCCCGATCCGATCGCAGATCGCCTCCATGGCCGACTCGTCCCAGGTGACGAGCCAGGCCAGCCCGTCCGGGCCGTGCTCCGCCTGCACCAGGACGTCGATCGCCGCGGCGTCGACCGGGGTGGTCCCGTCGGCGATCACCACCACCTCCGACGGTCCGGCGAACGCGGCCGGTACCCCCACCACTCCGGACACCTCACGCTTGGCGATGGCCACGTAGATGTTGCCGGGCCCGGCGATGGTGTCGACCCTGCGGATCGACTCGGTGCCGTAGGCCAGGGCCGCGATGGCCTGCGCCCCGCCCACGGCGTACACCTCGTCGACCCCCGCCAGCGCAGCGGCGGCCAGGGTGACCTGGGCCACGGAGCCGTCGGGGCCCGGTGGGATGCAGAGCGCCACCTCGGCCACGCCGGCCACCCGGGCAGGGATCGCTGTCATGAGGACCGTCGAGGGATAGGCGGCCCGACCCCCTGGCGCGTACAGGCCCGCTCGGTCGACCGGCTGACGCCGGACCTCCACCGTCACGCCCTCGTCGACGCGCCGCTGGGGCGCGATCAGCTGGGTCTCGTGGAAGCTGCGCACCGAATCCGCGGCTGCCTCGAGGGCGGCGCGCTGTTCTGGATCGATCTGCTCCAGCGCATCCTGGATCACCGTCGCGTCGACAGCCAGCACGTCGACCCGGACACCGTCGAAGCGCTGCGTGCACTCGCGCACGGCCGCATCGCCACGTCTGCGCACATCGTCGAGGATCGCCCGCACCGCCTCGACGGGCTCCTCCGCCAGCTCGGGTCGGGGAACGCGACCTTCGAGCGAGCGCACTCCGCGCAGGTCGAGCCGGCTCAGCACGTCTCTCGCCACCTATCCGTCACCTGCACACGGTCACCGTAGCTGGGAGCGCTCTCGCCAGGCGCCCCAATACCGCTTCCCCCGGGGCCGGCCCGGACGAGGTGATCCGACTCTCCGCCGGAGAGCCTGGACCCGCGGCCTGCCGTCGTATAGACCGGCGCCGTGCCGAACGACCACGCCGAGATGAGCGCCGTCGCGACTGCTCTCGAGGATCTGCTGAGGCGGGTCAGCGCGGCTGCCGACCGCCACTCCACCGACCCCGACGAGAGCCTCGCCCACGAGCTGTACGAGGTCGAGCGTGCCCTTCGCACCGCGGTCCGTCGCATGACCAAGGTGATCCGGGGCCTCGCGGCCTGAACCTCCCCCGAAAACCAGTCGGCGCCCCGGTGAGGGGCGCCGACGGAGCGGCATCGGGCGGCGGATCCCGTATACCGCTGGGTACCAGGTGGCGGGAACCTGGTTGCCGTCACAATAGCAAGACTCACTCCTGTTTGCGAGGGGGTGCCCGGTGGAAAATGGGCCACCGGGCCCAGGACCCGCTGGACGGGGTTCAGATACGGCCCGGCGGACTCGCCGGCGGCTCCCCCGGAGGCGGTTCAGGTGCCTGCACAGGGGCAGAAGTCCGCGAGCGGGCACTCCTCGCAGAGCGGCCTCCGTGCCCTGCAGATCGAGCGACCGTGGAGGATGAGCCGGAGGCTGAAGTCGCCCCGCTCCGCGGCAGGTACGAGGGGGTTCAGGTCGAGCTCGATCTTGACAGGGTCGCTCTCGGTGGTGAGCCCGAGCCTCCCAGCGAGGCGTGCCACGTGGGTGTCCACCGGCAGTCCCGGCAGCCCGAAGGCCACGCTTCGGATGACGTTGCCCGTCTTCCGTCCGACGCCCGGAAGGGTGACGAGGTCCTCGAGCCTCCTGGGCACCTCTCCACCGAACCGATCCACGAGCTCGGTCGCCATCCCGACGAGGCTCCGGGCCTTGTTGCGGAAGAAGCCCGTGGACCTGATCAGCTCCTCGAGCTCGCCGAGTTCGGCGTGTGCCAGATCATCCGGAGCGGGATACCGCTCGAAGACCCTCGGCGTGACCATGTTGACCCGCTCGTCGGTGCACTGGGCCGAGAGGATCGTCGCCACCAGCAGCTGGAACGCATCCACGTGATCGAGCGCGCAACGGGCCGGGTACACGGAGCCGAGCCGCCGATGCACCTCACGCGCCCGCCCCGCCGGTGACCGCGGGCGTGCCATGCCTCGGCACCATATCCGCGCCGGGCGACCAGGGCGCTGCCGTGCCGCTCGGCATCGCCCCACGAGTGCCGTGTCCGGAAACGTTGGTGGGGGTTGCGGCGAGTCAGGGTCGTCATCCGGCAAGGACGCAGGACGCCGCAAGTGTGGACCCACTTGCCAGGACCAGGACCCAGCCGGGGGCGAGACCTGGCCGGCGCAACGACGCAAAGGCTTCCGGTCACGGCACTAGCCTCCGACCGGTGGGCTCGGTACTGATCTCACACGTCGACGGTCGCGTGGAGGCACGACTCTCCGACCGTCCGGACCTCTCGCCCGCCCTCGCGGCCTGGCGATCGGCGGACGGCGACTGGACCGTCGACGACGAAGCTCAGGAGCTGAGCGCGGAGGAGCTGACCCGACTTCTCGGACACCTGTGCGAGGCCTGTGCGCACGCAGGCTCAGGAAGGATCAGCTGGTGGGCGCGGCGGGCAGGGGCCGGCACCGACCGGGCGGCCGCCGCGGTGGGGATGCAGCCCGACCGCGAGGTCCACCAGCTCCGGCGGAGCCTGCCTCTCGCCGAGTCCGTGGAGCTCGAGACCAGGCCCTTCCGGCCCGGCGTCGACGACGACGCCTGGCTCGAGGTCAACAACACCTCCTTCCGCTGGCACGAGGACCAGGGTGGATGGACGCACGAGGACCTACGTCAGCGGTTGGAGGCGCCCTGGTTCGACCCCGCCGGATTCCTGATCCACGAGCGTGACGGTGACATCGCCGGCTTCTGCTGGACGAAGGTCCACCTGGCAGCAGGCCCGCCGCTCGGAGAGATCTACGTGATCGGTGTCGATCCTAGCTTCCAGGGCCGGGGCCTGGGCCGGGCCCTCACCCTGGCGGGACTCGACCACCTGGCGCGTATGGGGATCACCGTCGCGATGCTGTTCGTCGAGGCCGACAACGTGCCGGCCCTGTGCCTGTACCGGCACCTCGGGTTCGCGATCCACCACGTGGAGCGCCGCTACGTGACCGCCCCTCAGCCTCCCGTATCCACCCCGAGCCACGATCCGACCGCGTAGGTCACTCCCGCGGCCAGCACGGCGATCAGCACCTGCCGTACTGCGGAGTAGAGCTTCGAACGTCCGGTGAAGGTGGCCAGGGCTATCCCGATTCCCGAGGCGGCCAGCACCGCCAGGACGACCGAGGCCATCACCGCCCCCTTCCCCCCGGTGAAGAACCACGGAACCAGCGGAAGGAGCGCACCCACCGCGAACGCCAGGAAGGAGCCCACGGCAGCGCCGACCGGAGAGCCGAGCGAGCCCGGCGCTATGCCGAGCTCCTCCCGAGCATGGGTCTCCAACGCCCGCTCCAGATCGCCCATCACGTTGTCGACCATGGCCTGAGCCACGTCGGGATCCACTCCCCTCGATTGGTAGATGAGGGCCAGCTCCACGGCCTCCTTGGCCGGGAACCTCTCGAGCTGCTCACGCTCGACCGCCAGCTCCCGCTCGAACAGCTCCTTCTGTGCCCTCATGGAGATGTACTCGCCCGCGGCCATGGACGCCGCCCCCGCGACGAGGCCGGCCAGACCGGCCAACCGCACCACGCTCGCCGACGTCGTGGCTCCCGCGACACCGAGGATGAGGGAGACGTTGGAGACCAGTCCGTCGCTGGCACCGAACACCGTGGCCCGCCCGACTCCCCCCTGGACGTCACGATGGTGCTTCTGCGGCACCGGCGGCTCCGGCACGACCGGGGGAGGCGGGTCGGTGGACGGAGCCGTCCTCTTCTGATCGGTCCTCTCCTCCTCGCTCACGCGCCTCAACCTACTCCGCCCCCCAACCGCCGCAGGGAGGCCGCGGCGTACCCTGATCGGGTGGTCAGCATCTTCGACCTCAGCAGGTCCGAGCTCGACGGGATCCTCGTCGACGAGCCCTCCTTCAGGTCTCAGCAGGTCTGGCAAGCCCTCCACGGACAGCTGCGTCGACCCGCCGAGATGACCGACCTCCCGGTCCTCCTGAGGGAGCGCCTGGAGACGGCGTTCCCGCCGGCCCTGGCCGAGCTCGCCCGGGCGACGACCCGGTCGGGCGAGACCGTCAAGTGGTTGTGGGAGCTGAGAGCCGGTGGTCGGATCGAGACGGTGCTCATGGAGCGCGACGACCGCCGCACCGCCTGCGTCAGCACCCAGGTCGGCTGCGCCATGGGCTGCGGCTTCTGCGCGACCGGCCAGGTCGGCTTCGACCGTCACCTCAGCTCGGGAGAGATCGTGGAGCAGGTGGTGAACGCGGCGCGGGCATCCGCCCCGAGACGGCTCTCGAACGTGGTGTTCATGGGCATGGGAGAGCCGCTCGCCAACTACGACGCGGTGTGGAACGCGGTGGAGCGGATCAACGGGGATGTCGGGATCTCGGCCCGCAACCTGGTCATCTCCACCGTCGGCCTGGTACCGGGGATCGACCGGCTCGCCGACGAGGGGCTGCCGGTGACGCTGGCGGTCTCCCTGCATGCTGCGAACGACGATCTCCGTGACCGACTCGTGCCGGTGAACCGCCGCTACCCCCTCGACGCCCTCATGGAGGCATGTGACCGGTACCTGGCGGCCAAGCGCCGGAGGATCACCTTCGAATGGGCGCTCATCCACGGCGTCAACGACAGGACGAGCGACGCGCGGGAGCTGGCTGCCCTGGCCGCGCCGCGGAGAGCGCACGTGAACCTGATCCCCCTCAACCCGACCCCCGGTTCCGCTCTGAAGACCCCCCGTCCCGAAGAGGCGGCGGCCTTCGGGAGCCTCCTGCACGGCCTCGGCGTGAACGCGACCGTTCGGGCCGGCCGGGGGGTGGAGATCGACGCAGCGTGCGGCCAGCTGAGAGCAGCCGCCGAGGTTCCGGTCAGCGCACCAGGACGGTGAGCCGCGGACCGATCCGTATCGCATCGACCAGGTGCTCGCCCGCCCACACCCTGCCCGTGTCCCAGACGACGCTCCTCTCGAGGGTCCCGTCGACCACCGCCGCCTCGGCGATGACCGGAGCACCACCCGAGGCGAGCATGTTTGCCTGCAGATAGGTGGCGGGCGTCCCGCAGTCGACGAAGGCCCCGAGCTGTTCGACCACCTCCAGGCGACCGGCGGTGGACGCGGGCTGCCAGGAGTGCTCGTACAGTCCGCTCGGCCTCGGTTCGAGCCGCTCGACCTCGGCCCAGGGCATCAGGGCTGCGACTATCCCGCTACCCGGCTGGAGCGAACCCCCTCCGGCCACGAGCAGACGGATCCGCTCCCGGTCCCAACCGGACACGAGCTCACGGAGGTCCGCTTCGTGCCACGCATCGACGTTCACCACCAGCACGTCCCGCCCGGCGATCCACTCGCGGGCATGAGCCAGGCCGCCGGCGGTGCCGAGCGGCTCGACCTCCTCGACCGAGAGGTGCACCCGCCCGGCCAGGTGGGCCTCGATCTGGGGTCGGTGGTGGTGGGTGTTCACGGCGATCTGTTCGGTGACCTCTCGGAGGTGCCCGATCGCAAGGTCGACGAGAGCCACGTTCCCGACCGGGCACAGGGCCTTGGGGCGCACGTTGGTCAGCGGCCTCAGGCGTGTGCCCGCTCCTGCTGCGAGGACGAACCCTGCCAGAATGTCGCTCATATGGAGACGCGCCGCTGGCTCAACCAGTCACATCCGCAGACCCTGTACATGGCCACCATCCTGCTCTATCTGTCCGCGGTGCTGGGACTGCTGTTCGGAGCGGTGACCAGCCCGATAGGCCTGGCCACCGTGGTGGGCTTCGGGGCAGCCGCGTACGGGATGGCCAACGACCGCCGCTGGGGCTACTACCTCGCCGTGGGCATGACGGGGCTCCAGATGGCCGTCATCGTCCTGTTCGTGGCCGCCAACCCCGACCGGCTCTTCGATCTCCTGTTCCTCGCCAACATCGTCTTCCCGGTCGCGCTGTTCCTCCTGCTCATCCATCCCCAGAGCCGCGGGCACCAGCGAATCTGGTTCTCCTGAACCTCACGCCGGGACCGCACTGGCCCGGTCCGGCTCCGGACCTGGCAGCGGCCTCGACCTCAGCGGAGCTCGGGTATCACCTTCTCGGCGAACAGCCGCAGCGACGTGTCGTCCGGGTAGTCCCTGCACCAGGGCACGACCCCTCCCAGCCCGAGATCCCGATACGTGGCGAGACGCTCGAAGACCTGCTCCGGTGTGCCGACCAGGTTCCCCGCCTGCCACGACTCGAACGGCTCTCCCCACTGGGAACCGGGCTCAGCCTCCCTCAGCTCCGCCTCGGTCTCGCGGATGAACAGATCGGGTGACCACGTCTTCACGATCTCGTCGTACTCCCGCCCCAGGTCTGCGCAGTGGGCCCTCAGGACGTCGCACTTGTGGGCGAACTCGTCGGGCTTCCCTCCGAAGTTGCTCCGGTCGGCGTGACGGGCCACGACCCGGAGCGTCAGCTGCTCGCCTCCACCCCCGATCCAGATCGGTGGCCTCGGATGCTGCACGGGCTTCGGATCGCACTGGGCATCGCGGACCGAGTGGACCCGCCCCTCGTAGGTGACCGTCGGCTCCGACCACATGCGTTCGACGATCTCGACTGTCTCCCGCAGACCCCTGATCCGCTCCGCGTCGGACGGGAACTGCCAGCCGTAGGCCTGGTACTCGCCGACGTACCAGCCGGCACCGACCCCCCAATCCAGCCTCCCGCCGCTGATCACGTCGATGTTGGAGGTGATCTTCGCCAGCAGCGCCGGGTTGCGGTACGAGGCGCAGCCGACCATCTGGCCGAGCCGGATGCGGGTGGTGCACTGGCTGATCGCCGCGAGGGTGGTCCAGCACTCGAAGACCGACTCGTTCGACGGCTCGGGCACGTTGTGGACGTGGTCGTACACCCAGAGCGAGTCGTAGCCGAGATCCTCCGCCAGCCGGGCGAGCTCGACGCAGCGCGCCCACTGCGCCTCGGCACCCTCGATCGGCGACAGCTCGGTCTTCCAGCCCTGGGGGATGAAGGCCCCGAAGATCATCCCCGAAGACTAGGGCGCTCCCACGTGGAGCGGGCGGTGGCCCGGCCCGTAGGATCGCCGGACTGCACTGGAGGGCAGAGATGGACTTCGACATCACGACGGTCTTCGACGCGGTGGCCGAAGCCATCGCCGCACGTGAGGCGATCGTCTGGCGCGATCGGCGGCTCTCGTTCCTCGATCTCCTGGGCCGCAAGCGCAGGCTCGCCAACCTCCTCGTCTCCGAGAGGTTCTCGGTTCGCGGAGAGCGCAGCGATCTCGAGCCCTGGCAATCCGGACAGGAGCACCTTGCCCTGTACCTCCACAACGGCAACGAGTACCTCGAAGGCATGCTCGGGGCCTACGCCGCGCGGGTCGCACCGTTCAACGTCAACTACCGCTACGTCGACGAGGAGCTCGAGTACCTGCTCAACGACGCCCGCACCCGCGGCGTCGTCTACCACTCCGCCTTCGCTCCCCGCCTCGGTCGCGTGAGAGAGCAGGTCCCCACCCTCGATCTCCTGCTGCAGGTCGCCGACGACTCGGGCCACGACCTGCTCCCCGGGGCGCGCTGGTACGAAGAGGCGCTGGCCGCGAGCACCGATGCCGATCCGGCCGCGTCGGCCGAGCCCCGACGACCTGTACATCCTCTACACGGGCGGCACCACGGGGATGCCCAAGGGAGTCCTCTGGCGTCAGGCCGACATCTTCCCCGCCGCGTTGGGCGGTCGCGACCTCTCGACGGGAGACGAGTGGGAGGCGCTCGACCAGATCCTCGCGTGGGCCCGCAACGGCGGCGCCAGGTTCATGCCCGCTCCGCCCTTCATGCACGGCGCGGCCCACTGGATGGCCTTCAACGGCTTCGTCGGGGGGAGCACGGTGGTGCTGCCCCACACCACGACGCACCTGGATCCAGCAGACGTGTGGCAGACGGTGGAGTCCGAGCGGGTGAACGTCCTCCTGGTCGTGGGCGACGCCTTCGCCCGCCCGCTGCTGGAAGAGCTCGACCGCCGCGAGTACGACCTCAGCTCGATGCTCATGCTGGTCAGCGGGGGAGCCGCCCTCAGCGCCCCGGTGAAGCAGGCGTTCCTGGACCGGCATCCGAGCATGGGAATCCTCGACGGGCTGGGTGCCTCCGAGACCGGCCAGCAGGCCGCCCAGGTGACCGGGGCGGGCACGTCGGCCACGACCGGCACCTTCAGCCCCGGACCGGGCATGTGCATCGTCAGCGACGATCTCACGCGGCTCCTCGCTCCGGGAGACCCGGAGCTGGGCTGGCTGGGCCAGAAGGGCCGGGTCCCCCTCGGTTACCTCGGCGACGAAGAGAAGACCCGACGGACGTTCCCGGTGATCGGAGGAGAGCGCTTGGCGATTCCCGGCGATCGAGCCTGCTACTCCCCCGACGGGCTTCTCGAGCTGCACGGCCGCGAATCGGTGACCATCAACTCCGGGGGGGAGAAGATCTTCGCCGAAGAGGTGGAGCACGCCCTGAAGCACCATCCCGACGTGGCCGACGTGGTCGTATGCGGCCGTCCCAGCGATCGATGGGGCAGCGAGGTCGTGGCCGTCGTCCAGCTGCGGGAGGGATCCCGGGTCGACGAGGACGGGATCCTCGCGGTCGCCGAGCAGCACATCGCCCGGTTCAAGCTCCCCAAGGCGTTCGTCTTCGTCGATGCGGTGGAGCGAAGCCCAGCGGGCAAAGCCGACTACCGCTGGGCACGGGAGCGGGCGACCGGTTCGGCCTGAGGCCGAACCGGGCACGGCGTAGCCGGCCGATCAGATCGGGAGATCTCCGGTAGCCGCCTTCGTCGAGCCGTGGTCCTTGTAGGCCGCGATGGTGCGCTGCGCTATCCGCATCTGGTGGATCTCGTCGGCTCCGTCGGCGAAGCGGGCCCACCGGGCGTGCTGGTACATGTGGGCCAACGGCGTGTCTGTGGAGTAGCCGAGCGCGCCGTGCACCTGGATCGACCGATCGATGATCCGGTTCAGCGCGTTGGCGACGAAGTGCTTCGCCATCGAGACCTCGGACTTGAACTCGAGCCCCCGGTCGATCTTGTAGGCGGCGTGGAGCACCATCAGCTTCGCCTGGTACAGCTCCATCGTGGAGTCGGCGATCATCCACTGGATCCCCTGCTTCTCCGCCAGGATCGACCCGTGCGAGAAGCGCTCCAACGACCGGTCGACCATCATGTCCAGCGCCACCTGGGCCTGCGCGATCCACCGCATGCAGTGCGCCAGCCGAGCCGGCCCGAGGCGGTACTGCCCGAGCATGTGGCCCTGCCCGCGGCCGCCGAGCATGTTCTCGGCCGGCACCCGGAGATCCGTGATGACGATCTCCGAGTGACCCGTGCCTCCGTGCATCGTCTCCACCTCGCGCACCCGCTCCCACCCCTCGGAGGGGATGTCGACGAGGAACGCCGTGTTGGCCGCCTGGGGTAGATCCGGATCGTCCTCGGTGCGGGCGATGAGGATCGCGAAGCTGGCCCTGGCAGCGTTCGAGATGAACCACTTGTGACCGTTGACGACCCACTCGTCGCCGTCCTGGTAGGCGCTGGTCCGGATCAGGGTGGGGTCGGAGCCGGCGACCTCCGGCTCGGTCATCGCGAAGCAGCTCATCAGGTGCCCGTCGCAGAGCTTCTTCAGGTACTTCCTCTTCTGCTCATCGGTGCCCCAGTGCAGGAGGGTGTGCATGTTGCCCTCGTCGGGAGCCTGGCAGTTCATGACCCAGGGGCCGTAGTAGGACCGGGCGGCCTCGGCCTGGACCATCGCCATCTCGATGTGGCCCAGTCCCATGCCTCCCCACTCCTCCGGCATGTGGGGGAGCCACAGACCGGCCGCCTTGGCCTCGTCGCGCATGCCGAAGAGGATCCGCAGGTAGTCGTCGCGACCGAGGTCGTCCACGTCCTCGATCTGGGCCTCACCCGGTCGGACCACGGTGTCGATGAACTCACGGACGCGGACGCGGAGCGCCTCGATCTCGGGGCTGAGGCTGAAGTCGATGGGCATGCCGCCAGTCTGCCACCACTCTTGACCGGACGGTCAAGAGTGGAACGGTCTCCCCCGGGAGCCCCTCGGGATCAAGGCTCCGGCAGGACCAGCCTCCGGACCACATCTGCCTGGTCGAGACGACCCAGGCGCTGGAGCAGGTCTTCGAGGCGTATCGCCTGCTCGAGACCATCTGAACCCCGATCCAGGAGCGCCCGGGTCAGTTCCCCGGCGAGACCGCGGTCGGCGACGAAGCCGGCTGCCTGCACCCGCGACGGTCCGTCCGGCGCGAAGACGAACGCGTCGGTGAGGGCCACCACCCCCTCCGTTCCGGCGCCCCCGGGGTCGATCGCGAGCGCCGCCCTGAGGTGACGATCGACCTTCCGCCCACGGACGGCGTCCACCGCCACGGCGGCCTCCGTCGCCCGCCGCTCCTTCAGCAGCGCCCACGCCTTCAGCTCTGTCGCTGCCCTGGCCATCTCCTGGGAGGCTCCTCCCGCGGCCACGTCGTCCGCCGCTCGGATCGCCGCCGCCGTGTCACCCCGGTCCAGCGCCCGATAGCCGTCGACGAGCCGGGAGCCCACATCACCTCCCGGGGTAGCAGGGACGGGGCGACGGCTCGCCGAGCCTCCTCCGGTCAGGGTCGCCCCGCCGATGAGGCCAGGTGGACCTCCTGCTCCGGCCGCTCCCCCGGAGCGGTTCAGCGCGCGTCGATGTTGATGAAGGCGAGCAGACCGCCGAAGACCAGACCGAACGACCACTCCCAGGAGGTCCAAGCCCACAGCCCGGCTGCAGCCGCGACGCCGATGGAGAGGTAGCGGGCCTGCCTGACGCCATCTCCCCCGGTGACGGCGCCGATCATCTCCTGCGCCACATGGCCCCCGTCGAGCGGGAGGATCGGCAGCAGGTTCACCAGCGACCAGAAGATGTTGAAGAACACCACCATGTCCACCACCTCGAGCCACCGGGCCTCGGTCACGGCGCCGGAGGCTCCGAGCTGCCACGCGGGGATGCCGAGCACGACGATCCCGGCGAGCGGCCCGGCAAGGCTCACCACCACGCGGCGCCCTCTGGGTTGCCGGGTCCCGTAGGTGACGCCCCCCAGCCCCCACAGCACGACCGACGCAGGGCTTCCGAAGGCCCGGTACGTCAGCGTGTGACCGAACTCGTGGACGAGGACCCCCACGAACAGCACCGCAACCCATCCAGCCGCGAGAACCAGGTCCTCCCAGCCGAGGGCGAAGAGCGCGGCCACGAGCAGGAAGGTCGGTTCCACGCGCACCGGTACGTCGAGGATCGTGAAGTGGGGTGACCCGCGCACCCTTCAAGGATAGGTACCCCGCACCCCTCGAGGATGCGTACCCGATCTCACCACCACCACCACCACCACCACCACCGCCGCCGCCGCCGCCGGATGAGGATCCCTCGACGGTGTCGGGTACGTCCGAGCAGGCAACCACCTGCCCGGCGATGCGGTGGTGTGGGCCGGCCCCCTCGTAGCATCGGCTCCCGTGGCCCTGATCGACGCCGATCACCTCCCCCGCGGTGAGGAGAAGGCGCGCGCGGTGCGCGGGATGTTCGACGCGATCGCTCCCCGCTACGACCTGCTGAACCGACTCCTCACCTTCGGGCTGGACATCCGCTGGCGACGGCTCGCCGTCGAATCCCTCCGACTCCCGCCCGGTTCCCGGGTCCTCGACCTGGCCTGCGGCACCGGAGACCTCTGCCGGATGATCGAGGACAGCGGCGCGCTGGCGATCGGGGTCGACGTGTCGGCCGGGATGCTCGAGGCGGCACGCACGGAGGTGCCGCTGGTCCAGGCCGACGTGCTACGCCTGCCCTTCCCCGCCTGTTCGGCTGACGGCGTCACCTGCGGCTTCGCGCTGCGCAACCTCGTGGAGCTGCCCGCATTCTTCACCGAGATGGCACGCGTGACCCGGCCTGGAGGCAGGATCGCTCTGCTCGAGGTGGCCGAACCCGCGAACGCGGCACTCAGGTGGGGCCACCGCGTGTACTTCGGCAGGGTGGTGCCCGCTGTGGGAGGGCTCGTCTCCGACCGCTCCGCGTACCGCTACCTCCCCCGCTCGATGGAGTACCTGCCACCGCCGGCCGAGCTCGTGGCCGAGCTCCGTCGAGCGGGGTTCGTCGGCGTGGAGCACCGCGCGCTGAACAGCGGGATAGCGCAGCTCCTGCTCGCCGTTCGCGACGAGGGCTGAGGTGGCCTCGAGCGCTCACCCCCGACCGGTCCGCACCCGGAGGCTCGACCGGGACCTGGACCTGGTCGACTTCGCCGGCGAAGAGGGGCTCCTGTGGACCGGCGAGGGCATCGGCTTCGCGGGGCGCGGCGTCGCCTCGACCATCCCAATCTCGCTTTCGGACCCTGCGCGGGCCGCAGCGGAGGTGGCCGCCGTGCTCGGCGCGGTGGATGTCGACGACGAGGTCCACCATCTCGGCACGGGGCCTGTGGCGCTTGGCGCGCTGCCCTTCCGTCGCGGGGAGCGCGGGCTGCTCGTCGTGCCCGAGGTCGTCGTGGGCCGGGCGGACGACGGCACCCGATGGGTGACCACGACCGGGGATGTCGAGCCCGACCTCGCACTCGTCCCCGAGGAGATCCCGGAGGCCTCCAGCTTCACGATCAGCGCAGAACGCGACCCGGCGGAGTGGTGCTCGGCGGTGGAGGAGGTCCGGCGGACGCTCGTGGACAGCGGGCACCGGAAGGCGGTGCTGGCGCGAGCGGTGCAGGTGGAGGCGGACCGTCCGCTCTCGCGCCACCGCATCCTCCGGGCACTGCGCAGCGCCTATCCCTCCTGCATGCTCTTCGCGGTCGACGGCTTCGTCGGTGCCAGCCCCGAGCTCCTCGTCTCCCGGCGCGGGGACGTGGTCCGCTCCCGTCCCATGGCGGGCACCGCACCCCGGGCCGGCGACCCGACCGAGGATCTCCGACTGGCGACTTCTCTGCTGGCCTCCGCCAAGGACCGCGAGGAGCACCAGATCACCATCGACATGGTCCACGACACCCTGCTCCGCTGGTGCTCCTACCTCGACTGGGAGCCGGAGCCCTCGATCGCCGCCGTCGCGAACGTCCAGCACCTCTCCACGCTCATGGAAGGCCGCCTCAGCGCTCCTCCCCCCTCGGTCGTCGAGATGGTGGCCGCGCTGCATCCCACTCCGGCGGTCGGCGGGAGTCCCACCACGGCCGCGCTCGAGCTCATCGATCGCGTCGAGAAGCTCGATCGTGCGCGCTACGCGGGCCCTGTCGGCTGGGTGGACGCCGAAGGGAACGGGGACTGGGCGGTGGGCATCCGCAGCGCGGAGCTGGAGGACGGCACCGCCCGGATCTTCGCAGGGGTCGGGGTCGTTGCGGACTCCGACCCCGAAGCAGAGCTCGCCGAGACCCAGGCCAAGCTGCAGGCGCTCCTCTCGGCCGTGGTGAGACCCTGACCCCCGGGGTCAGAGGGCGACCGCGCGACCCACGGCCTCCTGGATCCGACGGTGGACCTCCCGGTTCCTCTCCCGATCGCTCCTGGCCACGAGCACGCGGGTGCCTCCGGCTCCTCGGCCGAGCGTCGACTCCACGTCTTCCGCCCGTTCGACTTCCGCCGCCTCCAGGCCGAGCACGCTGCTCAGCTCTACCAGGTCGATCCCGTGAGGGGTTCCGAAGAGCCGCTCGAACGTGCTCTCCTCCAGCTCGTCTCGCTGCGGGAGGAAGTGGAAGATCCCGCCGCCGCCGTTGTCCACCACCACGATGGTGAGGTCGAGGCCGCGGTCGGCGAGCCCGATCAGCGCGTTCGAGTCGTGCAGGAGCGCCAGGTCGCCGACGAGCGCGACCGTCGGAGCACCCGTACCGGTAGCCACCCCGACCGCTGTCGACACGACACCGTCGATCCCGTTGGCCCCTCGGTTCGCCAGGATCCGTCCTCCCTCGCGAGGGACCGAGTACCACTCCACGTCGCGGATCGGCATGGACGATGACACAACGAGCACGGCGTCGTCGGGTATCCCGGCCACCACCGCCCGAGCCAGTGCCGGCTCCGTCATCGCTTCCGCCGTCCGGAGGCTCTCGCCGACGGCCTGCGCAGCCCGCTCCTCGGCCTCGGCCCACGACGCCAGCCAGGAGCGGTCGCTGGTCGGCGGGGTCACGGATCGCAGGCGCTCGCAGAAGTCACCCGGTGAGCCCGCCAGGAGCCGGTCGAGGCTCCGCGTGGGGTCGAAGCGCCGTCCCCAGAGATCCACACCGATCTGCACGGCCTCCAGCGACCCGAGCCACTCGGCCACGACGCGCGAGGCCGGGAGGTCTCCCAGCCGGATGACCATCTCCGGGGCCGCTCGCGAAGCGAAGGTCTGCTCCCTGACCAGGAGGTCCGCGTGCCCGACGACCGCCTCCCCCGGGACCCGGGTGCCGCTGCGAGGATCGGCCAGCACCGGCCAACCCAGGTGCGAGGCGAGGGCCAGGACGGCCTCCGGCCGGTCCATCGGGCATCCCGCGACGAGGATCCCGCTGCGACCGCTGACGAGCGCGGCGATCTCCTCGATCGCGTCGGCTCCGACCTCGGGGGGAGCCGGGCGCGGAGGCTTCGACGCCAGCCCGGGAGGGAGCCAGCCGGTCTCCCCCAGGAGCGGCTCGCGGAACGGCAGGTCGAGCTGGACCGCTCCGGGGGCTTCACCCGTCACGCCGGTCGCCTCGCCCCACACCTCACGCGCGAGGCCCCGCCAGCGGTCGGGCGGCAGCTCGTCCGGGAGCCCGGGCTCGAAGCAACGGCGGGCATGGGGCCCGAACAGCTCCTGCTGGTCGATGGTCTGGGGTGCACCCACGCCGTGCAGCTCCGCGGGACGGTCCGCGGTGAGAGCGAGGAGTGGGACAGCTGCGTGGCCGGCCTCGACCACCGCCGGGTGGAGGTTCACCGCTGCCGTGCCGCTCGTGGTGAGCACGACGGCCGGAGCTCCCGTTGCCAGCCCGCAGCCGAGCGCGGCGAACCCTCCCGACCTCTCGTCCAGGAACACCTGCACCCGCACGCGCCGATCCGTCTCGAGTGCCAGGGCCATGGGCGTCGAGCGGGATCCGGGGCAGACCACCGCATGCCGCAGGCCCGCGCCCACCCACTCGTCGACCAAGGTCGTGCAGAACGTCACGGCCGTGCTCACCTCGGGCATCGACAACAGAGCCTACGGTGAGCGGTGATGCCCATCGGTCACGCGGGGTCACAGGCCCTCTTCGCCGAGATCGACAACCCGGGTGGCGGACCGCGCCTGGTGCTGGTGCACGGGTTCACCCAGAACCGGGGTTGCTGGGGGAAGGTCGCGACCGACCTCGCAGAGGACCACGAGGTGGTCCGGGTGGACGCGCCCGGTCACGGGCGCTCTGGTCACGCCACTGCTGGACTCCGCGAGGGTGCAGCGCTGATCGGGGCCGCGGGCGGACCTGCCACGTACGTCGGGTACTCGATGGGTGGGCGCTACTGCCTGCAGCTGGCCCTCGCACGGCCCGACCTGGTCGAGGCGCTCGCGGTCGTCGGAGCCTCCGCCGGGATCGAGGATGCCTCGGCGAGGGAGGCGCGGGCTGCCGAGGACGAGCAGCGGGCAGCGCGTCTCGAGTCGATCGGTCTGGAGGCGTTCCTCGACGAGTGGCTGGCGATGCCCCTCTTCGCCGGCCTTTCGGACGCGCAGGCGCATCGCTCCGCGCGACTCGAGAACGACGCGGCCGCCTTGGCTGCCAGCCTCCGCCACGCCGGCACGGGCCACCAGCAGCCCCTCTGGGCACGCCTCGGAGAGCTCGCCATGCCGGTGCTCGTGGTGACAGGCGAACTCGACGACACCTACCGCGAGCTCTCTGCCCGGATCGTCCGAACCATCGGTGCCAACGCGAGTCTCGCAGTTGTCGCGGGGAGTGGCCACGCCCCCCAGCTCGACCGGCCCTACGAGTTCCTGGCCGCGCTGCGTCGCTGGCTGGACCAGATCACGCGCTGAGGTACAGGCCTCCCGCGAAGAGGAGACCGAAGAGCAGCTGAGCCTGGCCCGTCTGGGCCAGCACAGGGATCAGGTCGCTGCCCCAGGACCCTCCGAGCACCGAGATCACCGGCCGTCGAGCCGGCAGGGCGGCGAACGCCCCCAGCACCGCCGCGGGGCGATGGCCGACGATCGCCACCACGGGAGCCGCCACGATCGTCGCGGTGACCAGCGCGACGAACAGCACCCGGGTCGGCTGCTCACCGAGGCGCACCGCCAAGGTGAGCTTGCCTGCACGACGGTCGCTCGGGATGTCGCGCAGGTTGTTCACGACCAGCAGGGCGGTCGCGACGAAGCCGACCGGAAGGGCCGCTCCGACAGCCAGGCCGCTGATCCGCTCGATCTGCACGTAGGCCGAGCCCACCGTGGCTACCAGACCGAAGAAGACGAACACGAACACCTCGCCCCACCCGGCGTACCCGTACGGGCGGGGGCCTCCCGTGTACAGCCATCCAGCGGCGAACGAGACGGCACCGACCAGGACGAGCCACCAGCCTGCGGCAGCGGCGAGAGCCAGGCCTGCGAGCCCCCCAACCATGAAGGACAGGACGGCAGCTCGCTTCACCGCACCGGCGGCGACGAGTCCGGATCCGACCAGCCTCACCGGTCCGACACGATCGGCCGAGTCGGTGCCACGAACCCCGTCGGAGTAGTCGTTGGCGAAGTTGGTGCCGACCTGGATCGCCAAAGCCACCACCAGGGCCGCTGCGAAGCGCCACAGGATCAGGCCCTGTCCCACTCCCCCTTCGGCCACTCCGGCAGCTGTGGCCGTCCCGACCAGGACCGGGACCACCGCTGCGGGGAGCGTGCGCGGTCGCGGCGCCATCCACCCACAGCCGGAACCCCGACCCGTCCCGAGGCGAAGCGGATGAAGCGATGGATGAAGTCTCCCCAACACACGCCTCTGGTGCCGAATCCTCACGTCACGGCGCGTACCCTCCCGGAGATGCGAGAACTGATCGCGCTCGCCCTGCCCGGTGGCCGGTCCTTCGTCGAGCAGCTGCTGCGAGCCTGGGACGACGGTGACGCGGTGCTACCCGTGGATCCGAGGCTGCCGCGGACCTCGGTGGAGGAGCTCCTCGCGACGATGCGACCGGCCTGTCTGGTCGACGACGACGGGGAGCGCACCCTCCTCGAGGGCGCCATCCCTCTCGAGGAGGACGACGCCCTGGTGGTCCCGACCAGCGGGAGCTCCGGTCCGCCGAAGGGCGTCGTCCACACCCACGCAGGGGTGGCGGCGTCGGCCCGTGCCACGAACGCGGGCATCGGAACGGATCCCGAGCACGACCGTGTGCTCGCGTGCCTCCCCCTCGCCCACGTCGCCGGCCTCTCCGCGGTGACCCGAGCGCTTCTCTCCGGAACCCCTCTCGAGGTGCATCCCGGGTTCGACGCAGACGCGGTGGAGCATGCGGCCCGGCGCGGCGCCACCATCACCACCCTCGTGCCGACCGCGCTGGCGAGGATCGACCCCGCCCTGTTCCGCCGAATTGTGGTCGGGGGTGCCGCGCCCTCCGGCGAGCTGCCCCCGAACTGCCTCCTCAGCTACGGGCTCACCGAGACCGGATCCGCCGTCTGCTACGACGGCAGGCCGCTCGCAGGTGCCGAGGTGCGGATCGTCCAGGGAGAGATCCAGGTGCGTGGCCCCATGCTCCTGCGCGCCTACCGCGACGGCACCGACCCCAAGGACCCGGACGGGTGGCTGGGAACGGGAGACCTCGGCGAGCTCGATCCCGACCACCGGCTCGTGGTGCACGGTAGGCGGGACCACCTCATCATCTCCGGCGGAGAGAACGTGTGGCCGGAGCGGGTGGAGGCCGTCCTGGCGAAGCACCCCGGGGTGGCGGAGGTCGCAGTCGTCGGTGAGGCAGACGCCGAGTGGGGTGCCCGGGTGGTTGCGATCGTCGTCCCCGAACCCGGGCAAACGCCGCCGCGCCTCGATGAGCTGAGAGAGCTCGCTGCGTCGCGCCTGCCTCGCTACAGCCTCCCGCGCGGCCTCCGGTTCGCGAGACGGCTCCCGCGCACCGCTCTGGGCAAGATCCGCCGTGGCGAGCTGGCCTCGATCCCGTGGTCGGCCGCTGAACCGTGACGACCATCGAGTGGTCGGCTTCCGACGGGCCCGACAGCAGCCGACCCGGACACCGTCGTCGCGGTCTCAGAGGTGGCTGCCGCTGAGGGCCCCTCCGTCCACCACCAGCGTGTGCCCGGTCATCCACGACGAGAGGTCGCTGGCGAGGAACAGCGCCGCGTTGGCGATGTCCTCGAGGCTCGCCGAGGCGCCGCAGCGGCAGGCGACCGGCGATCATCTCCTCGTGCAGGCTCCCACAGCGCTCGCGCCATGTCGGTCTTCACCAGGCCGGGGGCGATCGCGTTGACCCGCACCGTCGGCGCCAGCTCCGCGGCCATGGTGCGGGTGAGGTGGATCACCGCCGCCTTGGTGACGTTGTAGATGCCGATCATCGGCTCGACCGAGAGCCCTCCGATCGAGGCCATGTTGATGACGCAGCCACCCCGCTCGGCCATCGACGCGTGCCACGCCCGCTGCGTCCAGACGTGGAGCCCACGCAGGTTCACCTCGAAGGTCTTGTCGTAGCGCGGGCAGATCGATGTCGATGCTCGGTCCCATGTAGGGGTTGGTGCCCGCGTTGTTCACGAGGATGTCGATGCCGCCGAAGCGCTCTACGCAGGCGGCGACGCAGGCCTCGATCTCCTCGGGCCTGCCCGCGTGCGCTGCGAACGTCGAGACCTCCCCTTCCATGCGCCGCGGCGGCCTCCTCGAGGGCATCGGCCTTCCTGCTGCGAGATCATCACCGTCGCTCCGGCCGCGGCATAGGTCGCAGCCACGGCCCGCCCGATCCCCTTCGAGGCGCCGGTGACCAGCGCGACCTTCCCATCCAGTCGGAGCTCCATGGGCCGAAGAGTAGGAGCGCCCAGGGATCGGTGCCGAACCAGGAGTGCACACCGCCCACCGATAGCGTGCTGTTGCATGAACCGCCTCGCTCACGAGTCCTCTCCGTACCTCCGCCAGCACGCCGACAACCCCGTCGACTGGTACCCGTGGGGCACCGAGGCCTTCGAGAAGGCACAGGCGGAGGACAGGCCGATCCTGCTCTCGATCGGCTACGCGTCGTGTCACTGGTGCCACGTCATGGCGCACGAGTCCTTCGAGGCTGAAGCGACGGCCGAGGAGCTGAACCGGCTCTTCGTGAACGTGAAGGTGGATCGCGAAGAGCACCCGGAGGTCGATGCGATCTACATGGACGCGGTGGCGACGCTGACCGGGCACGGAGGGTGGCCCATGACCGTGTTCCTCACCCCGGACGGGAGGCCCTTCTTCGGCGGGACGTACTTCCCCCCTCGGCGTCGTCGCGGATCTCCCCTCGCTCCTCGAGGTGGGTCGGGCAGCAGCCGACGCCTGGCGGGACCGTCGCGAGGAGGTGGTCGAGCAGGCCGATCGGCTCACCGAGGCGATCCGCGCGATGGCGCAGCTCGAACCCGGCGACGAGCCGACAGAGCTGACGATCATCGACGCCGTGGAGAGCCTGGTCGCCGAGTACGACCCGGAGTGGGGCGGCTTCGGCCGGGCACCCAAGTTCCCGCAGGCGATGGCGCTGGACTTCCTCCTGGCCCAGTACCTGCGGAGTCCGCAGCCGGAGCTCGAGCCCTTGCTCGGCCACTCGCTCGACGCGATGGCGTCGGGCGGCATCTACGACCACCTCGGAGGTGGCTTCGCCGCGCTACTCGGTGGACGACTCCTGGCTCGTCCCCCACTTCGAGAAGATGCTGTACGACCAGGCCCTTCTCGCACGCACCTACCTGCACGCCTGGATGATCAGCGACGATGAGCGCTACCTCCAGGTGCTCCGGGAGACGGTCGGATACGTCCTCAGGGATCTCCGCCATCCCGACGGTGGCTTCTACTCGTCGGAGGACGCCGACTCCGAGGGCGGCGAGGGCCGCTTCTACCTCTGGGCGCTCGCGGAGCTGGAGGAGGTGCTGGGCGCGGATGCTCCCGCTGCCGCCCAATGGTGGGGCGTGACCGAGCAGGGCAACTTCGGGGGGCTGAGCATCCTGCACCGTCCGATCGGCGACGGGCTGCTACGGCCACCCGAGATCGAGGACGCACGGCTCAGGCTCTTGGAGGCCCGCTCCCGACGCTCACGACCCGGTCTCGACGACAAGGTTCTCACCGAGTGGAACGCCGGCATGATCTCCACGCTGGCCGACGCAGCGCGCGCCACCGGCGACGAGACCTGGCGGGAGGCAGCGGTGGCGTGCGCGGAGTTCCTCCTCGACCGGCTCCGCACCGAGGACCGCGGCTGGCTCCACTCGTGGCACGCACTGGGAGGGGCTCGCGATCGCGCCCTCGCGGCCGATCACGCAGCCCTGGTCGATGCGTTCGTGCGTCTGGCGGAGCTGACCGGCGAGGCGAGATGGATCAGCGAGGCCACCGACGTCGCCGACCAACTCCTCATGGGGTACTGGGACGACGAACGGGGTGGCTTCTACACGACGGCGCACGACGCGGAGCCCCTCGTGACTCGACCGAAGGACCTCGTGGACAACGCGACACCGTCGGCCAACTCGCTCGCCGCCCTCGCGCTGCTGCGCCTGGCGGCGCTCACCGGGGAGACCGTCGTACCGCGAGCGGGCAGAGCAGGTCCTCCGCCTGATCACGACGTTCGCCTCCTCACGCCCGCTCTTCGCCGGGTACGGCTCGATGGCGATCGACGTCCACGTCCGGGGTGCGGTCGAGATCGCGGTGGTCGGTGACCGGCGTGATCTGTTGGAGACCGTGAACCGCCAGTGGTTGCCCGCCGCCGTGCTGGCGTGGGGTGAGCCGTACCCCTCGCCGCTCTGGGAGCACAGGGAGCCCGGCCGGGCATACGTCTGCGAGGGCTTCACATGCCGCGAGCCGGTGGACAGCGCGGACGGACTCCTCTCGGCCTTGGAGACCGCCGAGCGCTGCTTCGACCTCCACCTCACGCTCCCCATGGACCTCTTCGCCGCGGACGGACCGGAGCCCGACGAGGGGGCTCCAGCCGGCTACGCGGGAGCTCCGGAGCCCGTCCAGATCAAGGGACTCGGCCGCCGGACAGAGTGACCGCGACGCCCTCAGGGCTGCAATACCACCTTGATGGCGCCGGCGCTGCGATCGGCGGCCACCCGGAACGCCTCCGGAGCATCCTCCAGCCCGAAGCGGTGCGTGATGATCGCCCCGGCGATCTCGGGCCGGCGGGCCAGCAGCGCTGCTGCGGCGTCCGTCTCACGACCAGCTGACGAGTGGCCGTACGTGATCCCCGGAACGATGCTCACCTCTCGCATCGCCACCATCGACCCCGGCAGCTCCATGGTGCCGAAGTAGCTGCCGAGCAGCAGCACCGTTCCACCGGGACGGCAGAGGCCGACGGCTTCGGCCAGGGCCTGGTTCGTGCCCGCCGCCTCGACCACCACGTCGTAGTCGCCCGAGGCGCCGATCGAGGCTCCGAGCTGCTCTCCTGCCTGCTGCTGGTGCGGATGACGGGCCACGAGCTCCGGTCGGCACCCGGCGGCCTGCGCTGCCACCACCGAGGTCAGACCGATCGTCCCGGCCCCCACGACCGCGAGGCGCATCCCGTCGCGGACACCCGCCCGCACCATCCCGTGCACCGCCACTGCCAACGGCTCGACCAGCGAGGCGTCGGTGACCCCGACCCCGGGCGCCAGCGGGACCAGGCACTGGGGCTCGACCATCACCCGCTCCGCCATGCCACCGTCCCGACCGACCCCGTAGAAGCCGAACCAGTACAAGTCACACAGCTGCACGTCACCCCTGAGGCAAGGCGCGCAGCTCCCGCAGGGAGTCGCAGGCTCGATCGCGACCGCCGTGCCGTCGGCGAGCACCCCCGCGATCTCGTGTCCAGGCGTGTGCAGCAGCCCTCCCATGTCGAGGAGCTTCAGATCGCTGCCGCAGATGCCGGCCGCGCGCACCTGCACCTCGACGCCCGGGCCTTCGGGCGCGGGCACATCGGTGACTGAGACCGCTCTGCCCTCGACCTTCACCGCCCGCATCGGCCCATCTTGCCAGGCAGCACGCCGGGCGCACCCGACCGCTCGGTCGGAGTGACCGGGGGCGGAACGCGTCAGGTGCAGCTGCCGAGCGTGAAGTCCTGGTGACCTCGGCCGGGCTGGCACTGCACGCTCCAGCTCGCGGAGCTGAGGATGGGTACGAGCTGGGCCGGAACCGCTTCGGGTGCCGTCGTCGTGGTCGGTGCCTCGGTGCTGTCGGGCGCCGCGGCTTCCGTCGTCGTGGTCTGCTCGGCCACGCTGACGAACGAGCCACAGGACTGCATCTCCACGATGAGCTCGAACCGGGTCGCACGGATCGAGTCGTCCTCCTCTTGGCGGATCACGACGATCCGGCTGGCCTCCGGGCCGCCTGCCGGGCCGGCGAGCATCTGCACCGAGGGATCCCCCGGCGACAGGCCCAGGAAGAGGGCGACGGCCTTGGCTGGCGCTTCGCCGAGCGCGACGTCTCGGACCGCGTCGGCCTCCTCCGGGTCCAGCCCTTCCAGTACCTCGGGATCCAACATCGCGTCCGGCGCGGTGCACTCGGGGTCGTCCTCGGTCGGCTCCCCCAGCAGGTAGCGGTTGAAGCCGGCCCGCTCCACCAGGCCCGTCGCCTCGTCGACCACGACCTCTTCGTCCCACTCGAGGCCCAGATCCGACACGTCAGGGATCTCGCCGACGGCGAGCGGAAGCGTGGTCGTCGTGGCCACTGCTGCGGTGGTCGTGGTGGTTTCCTCCGCCCTGGTGTCGGGCGGCTCACCGCTCTGACCGATGCCCGCCTCTTCACCGCCGTCGCCACAGGCGGTGCCCAAGACCAGGATCCCGACCAGGATGGGGAGGAGCTTTCGCATCGTTGTCCCTTCTCCGCTCTTCAGACCACCACGTTCACGAGCTTCGGCACCCGCACCACGACCTTCCGCGGCTCGCCCCCTTCGAGGAGCCTCTGCACCTTCTCGGAGGCGAGCGCCAGGCGCCGAGCCTCGTCGTCGCTGACAGCCGGGTCCACGTCGATGCGATCGCGCACCTTCCCGTTGACCTGCACCACCATCGTGACGGTCTCGAGCGCCAGCTTGGCCGGGTCGGCCCGGGGCCACTGCTCGGCATGGATTCTTCCGCCTCGGCGCCGCTCCCACAATTCGGCGGTGATGTGGGGCGTCATCGGCGCCATCACCAGCAGGAGCGTGTCGACCGCCGCGTCGAGGGTCTCCTCCCGGGCGCCGTCCGGCGACTGCAGGTAGCGGTGGAGCTCGTTCACGAGCTCCATGCACCCCGCCACGGCCGTGTTGTACGACCACCTCTCGAACTCGGCGGTGATCCTGGCCACGAGTCGGTGGCAGGCCCGGTCGATCTCCACGTCAGCGGCCGTCGGAGCCCTGTCGACGACCCTGCCCTCGGCCGCGCCGGTGCCCAGTCTCCAGACCCTCCCCAGGAAGCGGTACGCCCCTTCGATCTTCACGCCCTCCCAGTCGACGTCGTCTCCGGGTGGGCCGACGAAGAGGTGCGCCAGCCGCAGGGCGTCAGCTCCGTACCGCTCGATCATCTCTTCGGGGGTGACGAGGTTGCCCTTCGACTTCGACATCTTCTCGCCGTCGAGGCGCACCATGCCCTGCGTGAAGAGCCGCGAGAAGGGCTCACGGAGGTCCGCGTCGACGACGCCGAGGTCGGAGAGGGCCTTGGTGAAGAACCTCGCGTACATCAGATGCAGGATCGCGTGCTCGACGCCACCGATGTACTGGTCCACCGGCATCCACGCCCGCGCCGCTGCGGAGCCGACCGGTGCCTGCTCGTTCCCGACATCGCAGAAGCGGAGGAAGTACCAGGACGAGTCGACGAAGGTGTCCATCGTGTCGGTCTCGCGCATGGCGGGTCCGCCGCACCGTGGGCACGTCGTGTTCATGAACGCTTCGTGGTAGACGAGCGGCGACTCTCCGGTCGGCCGGAGCTCGACGTCGTCGGGAGCGGTGATCGGGAGCTCCTCGTCGGGCACGGCGACGACCCCGTCGGTCGGGCAGTGCACGACCGGGATCGGGCACCCCCAGAATCGCTGCCTCGAGACCAGCCAGTCGCGGCAGGCGGTAGTTCACCTTGCGGCTGCCCATACCCTCGCTCTCCAGCCACTCGAGGGAGCGGGCGATCGCCTCGTCCTTCTCGAGGCCGTCGAGCCACTCGCTGTTGATGTGCGGTCCCGGGCCCGAGTAGGCCTCTCCCGCCCACCCCTCTGGCGGCTGGACGGTGCGAACGATGGGGAGGCCGTGGACCTGCGCGAAGTCCCAGTCCCGCTGGTCCTCGGCCGGCACCGCCATGATCGCGCCCGTGCCGTACGTGGTGAGGACGTAGTCCGCGATGTACAGCGGGACCGGCTTCTCGTTGAAGGGGTTGCGGCACCACGCCCCGGTGAACACCCCCCGCTTCTCGAGCGATCCCTCCGAAGACAGCCGCTCCACCTCGCTGGTGCTGCGTGCCTTCTCGACGAAGGCCTCGACCGCCGCTCGCTGCTCGTCGCTGGTCACCGACGAGACCAGCGGGTGCTCCGGGGCGAGCACCGCGTACGTCATCCCGAAGCTGGTGTCGGGGCGGGTGGTGAAGACGTCGAACGACGGCCCTTCGGGGTGGCTGGTCCCGTCTGCGCCGCAGACCTGCATGGCGAACTCCGCGCCCTCGGAGCGCCCGATCCAGTTGCGCTGCATCGTGAGCACCCGCTCGGGCCAGTCGAGCCCGTCGAGGTCGTCGAGCAGCTCCTGGGCGTAGCGCGTGATCCTGAAGAACCACTGCTCGAGGTCCCGCTTCTCGACGACGTCACCGGAGCGCTCGCAGGTCCCGTCGGCGAGCACCTGCTCGTTCGCCAGCACCGTCTGGCAGCCCGGGCACCAGTTCACCGTCGCCGTGTCCCGGTAGGCGAGGCCCGCCTCGAGGAATCGCAGGAAGATCCACTGCGTCCAGCGGATGTACTCGCGATCGTGGCTCTTCACCTCTCGCCGCCAGTCGTACACCCCGCCTATGCGGATGATCGAGTCGCGCAGCTCCTCGACGCGCTCGTCGGTGAACTCCCGGGGGTGCCTCCCCGTCTTGATGGCGGCGTTCTCGGCCGGGAGCCCGAACGAGTCGAAGCCCATCGGAGACAGGACGGCGTAGCCGTTCATCGTGCGGTATCGGACGATGAGGTCTCCGAAGGTGTAGTTCCGCACGTGACCCATGTGCGCCGGACCCGACGGATACGGGTACATGGAGAGGACGTAGGAGTGCGGGCGGGGATCGTCGTTGGAGACCTCGTACTCGTGCCCCTCGAGCCACGCCTGCTGCCACTTGGCCTCGATCGCTCGGGGGTCGTACCCGTCGGCCATGGGCTGGCATGCTACTGACGGGGTTCCGAGCCCCCGAAACCACTTGGTAGGGTGGAGGGTTCCACGGGGCTGTAGCTCAGTTGGCTAGAGCGCTTGCATGGCATGCAAGAGGTCGTGAGTTCGAGTCTCATCAGCTCCACCGTTGTGATTTCGACCACGGTCGTGCAGGTCCGGTGCCACGCGACCCGTTCCGTCGCTCGGAAACCTGACGAGGCTTGTCGGGTCCAGTCGATACGCGCCAGCAAGGCTCCGATCGCGGCGGTAACCGCGGCTGGCTGCTCGATGGGCGTATGGTGGCCTGCGTCGTGGATCACCACGAGCTCGGCCCCCGGGATGGCGGCAACGAGTTCGGTGGCGTTGTCGAGCGGTGTCAGCTTGTCGTGCTCGCCGGTGATGACAACCACCGGCAGGTCGAGTTCGGCGAGTCGGAGGAGGTCGACCGGTCGGCGGTCCACGACCGCCTTCACCGCCAGCTCGTAGCCGAGACGGTCGTGGCTCAGCCGAAGTGCTACTTCTCTCTCGACGTCATCGGGGTGGGTGTCACGCCACGTCATCCCGAAGAAGGCAGGGACGGCCGCCTCGCGCACGAACGCTTCCCGCTCATCGTCCTGGGCTTCCCGGAGCTTCTCCAGGTTCGCCTTGATGCTCCGGTTCGCCGACCTTGATCCCCCCGGCGGACCATCTGGCGATACCCCGCCCGTGGCGCGTCTCGGTCCTAGGACGACGGGTCAGCGGTCAAGAACGCTGGGATGTCACGCCGGGCGTGAAGGACGCGCCAGATGTCGATGCGGTCGTCGTCGGGCACGTAGAAGACCAGGTAGGGAAAGCGCTGGAGGGTCCAGCTCCTCAGGTCGGGGATCTCGAGTTCGAAGGCGAACCGCAGCGAGCCGCTGAGCGGGTAGTCGCAGAGGTGCGCGATCGCCACCTCGAGCGCGTCGAGGAAGTCGAGGGCGATCTGGGGCCCTGCTTCGTCGCGGTAGTAGACCACCGCGTCCTCGACGTCGCGCTCGGCGGCGGCGCGAAGTTGGGCCTGCACGAGCCCGGACTCAGCCTGCTGCTCGCGCTCGGTCCCGTAGCGCAGCGAAGTACGCGGCGTCGACGTTGGTCGTGACCGGGCCCCGAGCTCCATCGAGAAGTGCAGCTCGAAGCTGTCGGCGCTCGAAGTCGTGCCTGATGAGCTCGCGGACGTACTCGCTGGTGGACCCGTAGCTGCCTTCGTTGACCTGGGCGTCGACGAAGGAGCGGAGCTCGTCGGGCAGCGACACGTTCATGGTGGTCATGCCCTCAGCCTAACCCTTGGCAAGGCTTGCCAACACCCTCCCATCGGGATCCGGCGTCCTGACCAGCCCATCTGGAGGATCAACGAACAGACGTGTGGTTTGAAAGCTGTCCCATCAGCTCCACTGCGGTCGCGGTCACGATCTCTGCGACATCGCCCCTGGTGAGGGCGTGGGTATGGATGCCGGCCCCACTCGTCGACGCTGCCGGTCGCGTGCACCCCCTGCCCCGATCCGGCGTTGGTGGACACTCCCGTTGCGACGCGGCGATGCACGTCCTGTGACATCCCGTGCCGGTGTCAGCTGCGAGCCGATCGAGCGGTCTGATTGGCACCACGACGGTGTTGACCGGGTGCGAGCGGGGCGCCGATGAGAAGATGGCGCCGGCAGTCGTCTGAGTACGGTCCGGTGAACACGCGGCGCGCATCAAGGGAGAGCAACGAGATGAGACCACTTCGATACTCGATCAACGTCACGCTCGACGGCTGCTGCCATCACGAGGCAGGGCTCCCCCCGGACGAGGAGTCGATGCGCTACTGGACCGCTGAGATGGAACGAGCCGATGCCCTGCTGTTCGGCCGGGTGACCTACGAGATGATGGAGTCGGCGTGGCGGCAGCCGGCCACGGGCACGTGGCCTGACTGGATGGATGAGTGGGAGATCCCGTTCGCCGAGACCATCGACCGGGCGAAGAAGTACGTCGTGTCGAGCACGCTGAGCGGGGTCGACTGGAATGCCGAGCTGGTGCGAGGCGACTTGGGGCAAGCGGTTCAGCGGCTCAAGCAGGAGCCAGGCGAGGGCCTGTGGGTGGGTGGCGTGACGCTCCCCCTGGCGTTGGCAGATCTGGGACTGATCGACGAGTACGAGTTCCTCGTGCAGCCGGTCCTCGCCGGACACGGGCCGACGTTGCTCGCCGGTCTGCGCGAGCGCATCCAGCTCGAGCTCGTGGATCGCCATGAGTTCCGGTCGGGGGCGGTCGCCCTGCGATACCGGCCCACACAAGTCGCGACGTGATCTGTCCTGGCAGGCTCGGCGTCGCGGACCCGTGAGCTGACCTCGCAATCGCGACCTGGGAGCACCCAGTGGGACTACGGCCGCGGATCGGAAGCCGCACTCCTCGATGCCTACGGCATCGAGTCCGATCCAGCACGTGTCCGCCAACACCGACTGCGATGGGAGCTCTGGGCCGCCACACTCACCGGACCGGCGTTTGGGGCCTGTCGGGTCGCCGGGACGGTTGTCCCGATCGGCAGTTGCGATTCGGGTCGTCAGTCCTCGATGACGTCGAGGCCTCGGGCTCGGAGTCGGGCGATGCCGTCGAGCATCCCCTGGACCGCCTCCGACGGATGACTCTCCCAGGTCTCGATCTCACCGGCGATGCGCATCGGATGGCGTGTCCGGTAGGACTGGGTGACGTTTCCCGGGAACTTCTTGTTCGTGACGTTCGGGTCGTCCTCGAAGGGGCCCGTCGGTTCGACGATGTAGATGTGCTCACGGCCGCCGCCCCCGAGTGCGACAGCCAGTTCGGCACCCCAGACGGCTGGTTCGAGCAACGCGGCGAAGTAGACGTGATTGGAGATGCGGCCACCGTGGTAGTTGGAGCCGCGTCCGGGGACGATCTCGTCGCCGACGTCGAACTCGAACTTCGTGCCGTGGAAGAACGGTCCTGAGACCTGACCGCAGCTCTCGAATGTGACGGGGACGTAGTCGACATCGCTCGACTCTGCGATCGCGTCGGCGATCGACTTCGTTGCCTCGGTGCGCCTCGCATCACCCATGGTCGGCTCCGATCGCCAAACCAAGTGGAGGAGACAGGACCGAGGGACATCTCCGCAGCATCGAACAGGAGCGCTGGCGTCGTGGGGTCAGGGAGATCGGCGTCGACGGCGTGTAGCCGGCTGCCTCGACCGCGGCAGCGGTTGCCTCGGGACCCTGCTCACGCTGGGTGCGGTACGCCGTGGAACCACCGTTCCCTTCGACGAACAGATGGGGCCCGGGGCCCCAGCGTCGTCGGGAAGCACATCCCATTCACGAGCGCCGCGTGCAGCGTGTCGGCACAGGCGGCTCAGCCCATCTGGCTGGTGTGCACCGGGCGCACCTTCACCACCACCCGCTCGTCACCGGGCTGGTGCCAGGGGTACTTGTCCTGGTTGATGTAGCGCTGGGCCTGGCGGTCGATGAAGGCGTACTCGGGATCCGGGTCCACCCCGTCCACCACCCCGCGGACCTCCAGGTACCGGTAGGGGTTCGCCGGATCGACGATCGACAGCGAGACGTGGGGATCCCTGCGGACGTTCCGGTACTTCTGCCTGGCGGTGGTCTGGCTGAAGCACAGGTGGTCTCCGTCCCACTCGAACCACACCGGGTTCACCTGCGGCTCGCCGTTCGGCCCGATGGTGGCGACGTTGGCCAGCGTGACCGCATCGAGCAGGTCCGCGTGGGTTTGGGGGATGACGCTCATGGCTTCTCCTGGTTCCAGCGGGTTCGTCTGGACACGGCCCCGCGCCGATACTCGATCTGTCCCTCTCAACACCATGATGCGCCGGTGTCATCCCGACGGGTGACCGGGCCTACTCAGCCCTCCACCTCAGGCCCAGCGGCGCCAGATCGGGCACCTCGTGGAAACGTCGCAGACAGCTCGACGGCGGCCGGGTCGTTGCACCACTGCCCCACCTCGAGGCGCACTCCCCCGCTCGGGAGCGACCAGCCCCCCGTCACCGGGTCACGCACGCTGAGGGGCCTGAGGGAGCAATCGATCGCCAATCGCCGTCGCTCACCCGCGTCGGCCTCGGTGCGCCCGAAGCCGATCAGCTCGCGCCGATCGGGCTCGTCGCCGTCCGGACGCGAGGCGTACACCTGGACGACGACGCCGCCCCGGCGCGAGCCGGCGTTGGCGACCTCGACCGAGACCGATCCGGTCTCCGCCTCCACGTCCACGCCCTCCAGCGATGCGCTGCCGATCGTGAAGTCGGCGTAGCCGAGCCCGAAGCCGAGCGGGAACGCCGGCGCGTGCCCGTCCCGATCCAGGAGCCGCTGCCCCCACCAGCGGTCGTAGGTGATGGAGAGGGCGTCGCGGTCGAAGTGGGGCAGGTGGGCCTCGTCGGTCGGGATCACGAAGGGGAGCCGGCCGCCGGGCTCGGAGTCACCGGCCAGCACCTCCACGAGCGCGTGACCTCCCTCCATCCCCGGGTACCAGGCCAGCAGGATCGCGGCGGCCTTCCGCCTCCAGCGCTCCATCAGCACCGCGCTCCCGCCGATCACCACCACCACCGTCCGCGGGTTCGCCGCGGCGACGGCCTCGATCAACCGCTCGTCCTCGGGGTGCAGGGTGAGTCGCCTGCGGTCACCGCCGGGTGTCCGGGGCCGCTTCGCCACCCAGCCCACCAATCGGCCAGCCAGCCGCGCCACCGGTCCCCAGCCGACCGGAGGGGGGAGGGTGCGGAGAGCGCCGTCCATCCGGGCCACGATCGCCTCCCCCTCGTCCCGCGCGCCGTACCCGACGGTCACCACCGCGACCTCGGCTTCCGAGGCCAGGGCCGCCGCCCTCCCGACGTCATCACCCGGGTCGTGTTCGACTTCGGTCGCGGCCCCGAACCGCGCCCGGATCCCGTCCAGGATCGTCACCGACGACGGGGGCCGCACCGCCGATGAGCCCTCGTCGCCGAGGTTCCGCGCTGTCGCCAGCCGACCCAGCACCACCATCCGCTGCAGGCGATCCGGGTCGAGAGGGAGGAGGGGCGCCCCGTCGACCTCCTCGTCGCGCAGCAGGACCATCGACTGCGCCGCGGCCCGACGGGCCAGGCGCCGGTGGGCCCCCGAAGCGACGACCGCCGGCGCAGGAGGTGGGTGCTGGATGCGGGCCGAGTAGCGGAGCTGGGCGGCCAGGATCCGGGTGGCGCAGCGGACCACGTCCTCGCGGTCCAGGCGTCCGTCGGCCAGCGCGGCGGGCAGCGCCCGGGCGCGCTGCTGGCGGAACGGCATCTCCAGATCCAGCCCTGCAGCGACCGAGCCGACCGGATCGCGGAGGCCGAAGGCGAAGTCCGACACCACGAGTCCCTCGAAGCCCCACTCCTCCCGCAGGATCGCTGTGAGCAGGGTTCCGCTGTCGCCGCACCACTCGCCGTTCACCGAGTTGTACGCCGACATCACGGAGTCCACTCCCGACTCCACCACCGTGCGGAAGTGCGGCAGGTACACCTCGTGCAGCGAACGCTCGTCGGCCTCGACGTCGACCACGAAGCGGGCGCACTCGATGCTGTTCAGCGCGAAGTGCTTCGCGCAGGCCATCAGCTCGGTGCCCACGCCCCTCGCGAGAGCCGAACCCATCACCCCCAGGTGGTACGTGTCCTCGCCGTACGTCTCCTGCGCCCGCCCCCACGCCGGGTGGCGCAAGAGGTTGATGCAGACCCCGCCGAAGAAGTTCGCCCCCTGCGCTCGTCCCTCAGCCCCGATCGCCCGGCCGACCTCCTCCTCGAGATCGGGGTCCCATGTGGCGCCGCGCGCGATCGCCACGGGGAAGCAGGTGGACCTCCCCATCACGATGCCCCGTGGCCCGTCGGTGAAGCGGATGCCGGGGATGCCGAGCCGAGGCACGGCGCCGGCGACGATCGGCTCCGCGTTGTATCCCCGCAGGCCCATCCGGATGCCGCCGGCCCAGAACCCGGCATCGCCGTCGAGCAGCCCGAGCAGCTCGTCGTCGGAGAGCTGCGCGACCAGCTCGGCAGCGTCCCCGTCCGCTGTTCCCACGCCCGCCCTCAGGGCCGCGGCCCGTTCCGCGAACGCCGTCGCGCCCGCGGCTGGGGTCGCCGTCGGGTCGAGCATCGCATCGGGCTGCGGGAGCCCGTCCACCCCGCTCATCCCGCCCGGTCCGACGCCTTGGACGCGACGTACACGTGGAACATGTCCAGCCAGTCGGGGGTGGCCAGCTCGACCGAATCGAAGCCTGCGTCATGGATCATGTCCACGGCGAGCGGTGGACCCCAGCAATCGCCGAGCCCGACCCCTCCCTGCGCCAGCGACACGGACATGCAGTGGAGCGTCGAGACCGAGTACCGCCAAGCCCCGAGAGGATCCGAGAGGTTCTCCGCCAGCTCGCTCGAGGAGTGCGAGTCGAGGCAGAGGAAGGTCCCGCCGGGTCGGAGCACGTCGTGGATGCGCTCGAGGACCTCCTGGGGCTTCGCCTGGTCGTGCACCGCGACGATCGCGGTGACGAGGTCGAACTCCCCCTCCAGCTCGGCCAGGTCCGCCTTCTCGAAGCGGACGTTGCCCAGGCCCCACTCCTCGGCCTCGCGCTGCGCCATCTCGATCGACTCCGACAGGAGATCGATCCCGAGGAAGCGGCTCTCCGGGAAGGCCCTCGCCATGACGTTCACGGCGTGACCGGCACCGCATCCAGCGTCGCAGACGTCGATTCCCTGGTGCAGCCGATCGGCGAGGCCGTCGACCAGCGGGAGGATGCCGTCGAGCAGAGCGGCATCGACGAACGCCCTGCTCTGGATGGCCATCGCCTTGGCGAACTTCGGGTACATCTCGTATCCGAGCCCGCCTCCCTCCCTGAAGCAACGGACGATCTCGTCCTCGACCGGTGCCAGGAAGCTGACCATCGTCATCAGCGGAGCGATGTTCGCCGGCCCACCCGAACGGGTCAGGCGCCGGGCGTGGCTATCGGGGAGAAGGAAGCGGCCCGTGTCGGGGTCGAGCTCGACGATCTTCCCGCACGCCATGGCACCGAGCCACTCGCGCACGTAGCGCTCCTCCAGACCTGCGGCCCCTGCCAGGTCGTGACTGGTGACCCAGCCCGTCTCGGCCATGGTGTCGAAGAGGCGGGTCCGGTGGCCGATGCTCACCAACACGGCCAGCAGGCCGTGGTTCATCAGCTCGAGCATGCGCTCCGCGAACTCCCGGCTCGCCTCGTCAGGCGTCACCGATGGGTCAGTTCTCACCGCGACTCCCCCCGAGCTGCTCTCGTGCTCCGGTCCAGGCTGTCGGCAGACGCTATCCGCGCCGAGCAAGCGGGTGCTCCGGTGCGAGGGCATGAGGATGCAGGTTCTCTCGGGCACCGTCCCGGCTCCCGGAGATCGGACCCTGCTAGCATCGTGCCCGCAATCGCCAAGCCGTTGGACGCCTCGGGGTGCCGTTGGACCCCTCGGGCTGCACCCGGCACGGGAGGGATCGACGGATGTCCGGCAGACGTATCAGTGGTGGGCTGGCAGCTCTCAGCCTCTTGGCGGGTCTCTTGGCCTGGGTCGCGCTCCCGGCCGATGCCCAGGGGTTCCCCGAGTACACGGTCGACAGCACCGCTGCCTGCGAGGACGGGGCGCGGGTGATCACATGGATCGTCACCAACCTCGGTCCCATGGAGATGGCCACGCTCACGCTCGAATCGCACACAGACGGCGACGTGACCCCCACCTCCGACACGGCGTTCAGCCCGGTGCCGCTGGCGGTGGACGCCAGTGCGACAGCGACCACAACCCTCGATGGAACCTTCGTGGGGGAGGTCGACGCCGAGATGAGCTTCACGATGGGGCTCTCGAGCCCCTTCGTCATCACCGACGAGATCGATCTCACGGCCCCGTGCCCGTCGCCGACGACCACAACGACAGCACCGACCACGACAGCGCCCCCGGCCCAGCCCGCGGCCGCCGAGGCCACCCAGCCGACCTTCACCGGCTAGTGGGAGCAATCCCGCGCCCGCACTGTCGGCCGCCCCAGCGAGCGGCGGCCTAGCCCACCTTCTCGAAGTCGCAGGGGACGCCGCGATCGGTGGGGATGGGCTGCCATTCCGCCGGCGTGTAGCCGATGTGCCCGTACCCCCCGGCGAAGGCGATCCACTTCACCATCCCGGCCTCGAGCTCGTTGGCGCCCATCCACTCCTCGTACTGGTGAGGGTCCCAGCCGTTGTAGGAGATCACCTGTCCCGGCATCACGCCCGGGCTCACCTTCGCCCGGCACCTGAACGACGCGATGTCGTTCCACACGCGCACCACGTCGTCGTCCTCCACCCCCCGCGCCGGCGTCTTCCGCCGAGACCTCCACGACGGGCTCGCCACGGTGCGTCTGAAGGATCACCGGGTTGGCATGGTTCATGGAGTGGATGCTCCACCGGTTGTGCCCCGAGGTCATGCGCAGGGGCTGATTGCCGCCCGAGGGCGGGTTCGGCTTGTGGACGGGGAGCTCCTCACCGGCCTCCAACCACCACGGGTGCTCGATGTAGAACTGCGCCCGCCTGGCGTAGGTCGGGAAGGGGTCACCCAGCTCCACGTGGTTGCGGAACGGGGTGTGGGTGCGGTCGTGCTCGAGCGGTGACGCCTGCGAGAGCGACATGAGCGACATCCCCCAGCCGGTGAGCCGCACGTGGCCCTCCTCGCGCATCGTGTCGAGCGTCGTGCCCTCGGGCAGCACCCCGACCAGGGCGGCGTCCCGGACCTGCTCGTCCGCGACGACCTCCTCGCTCTCGAAGTAGCCCTTCATCGTGTATCGGTCGACGAACTTCGCGGGCTCGTACTCCACGCCGGTCCGGCTCTCGTACCTCTCGATCCCCCGGGCGTCCGCTCGCTCCGCGAGCTTGGCGAGGAGCAGGCGGAAGATCTCCCACTCCGGCTTCGCCTCCCCCGCCGGCTCCGCGGCCCGGTCCGAGAAGGTCATCATCATCTGGTGGGGGGTGGGGATGTGGAAGCCGAGCTTCTCGTAGTGCTGCGCGGCCGGAAGCAGGATGTCGGACATGAGCCCGGTGGAGTTGATCCGGAAGTCGATCGACACGATCATCTGCAGCTTCGGCCAGAGGTGCTCGAGCAGGGCGGTCTTGCCCCCGCGGGTCCGGCGGAGCATGTTCCCCCCGCACTCGATGAGCATCTTCGGAGGATGCTCCGGTCCGGGCGCGGCGACGCCCTCCCACCACCCGGACTCCAGCGCCTCGTCGAAGTACTCGTCGAAGCGCCTTGGCAGGGTGTCGTCACCCCATTGCGTCTTCTGCCAGCGCTCGGCGTAGCCCACGTGCCAGTACCACCAGAACGCCTCCACCCCTCCGCGGCCCCGGCCGCCCCCGCCCATCGGCCCTCCGCCCTCGGCCCTGGAGAGCCATGCCAGCTCGCGGGCGGCGAGCTCCTCGCTCGTCACCGAGGGGTCGTTCTGCCTCACCATCTCGATGGCGGCATCCCGCATGCCGATGATGGCGTCGGTGGCCTCCATGCCGGGACGGCCCTTCATCATCGCGAGGCCCATGCCGTCCATCGCCCCTGCGGTCCACGACCGGATCCCCGTGCCGAACTTCCCCCAGTTGCCGGTCACTGCCAAGCAGCAGGCACATGGACCGCTCGATGAGGTCCCCGTGGTAGTACTTGCAGGAGTTCCACCCCAGCATGATGTTGGTCTTGCGGGCCGCTGCCTTCCGGGCGATCGAGCGAACCACCTCGGGATGGACCCCGGTGAGCTCCTGCTGCATCTCGGGCGTGTACTCGGCGTCGAGAATCCGCCGCAGCCGTGCCATCACGGGCTCGACCTCGACCTCGCGTCCGTCGTGCAGCCGGACCCCGAAGCTGCCCTCCAGGGCGACCTCGCGACCATCCAGCTTCATCGTGCCCCTGTCCGCCTGCACCAGGCCCGCGTCCCGGTCCCAGTGGTAGAGCTGGTCCTCCCGCACGCCCGTCGCCGCGTCCGTCGACGTCGGTCTGGCGGAGGTACCGTCCGTCGTCGGTCCGGACGAGCATCGGCAGGTCCGTCTGCTCCCGTACGAAGGTCCAGTCCGCGATGCCCTCCTCCAGGATCACCTGCACCATCGCCAGCGCGAACGGGACGTCGTCGCCCGAGGTGATCGGGACGTGGACGTCGGCGTGCATGTGCGAGGCGTTGAGGTCCGGTGAGATCGAGACCACCTCGGCACCGTGGTAACGGGCCTCGTTGATGAAGTGGTACAGGGGTATCCGCGTGAACGCCGGGTTCATGTGCCAGACCAGCACGAGCTCGGACTTGAACCAGTCGTCCCCCGAGGAGACCGGGCAGAACTTGCCGAAGGTCTCGTGGAGGCCGATCGAGAAGTCGTTGAACGACGCGTGCAGGTCGAGCTGGCGGCCGCCGAAGATCCCGAAGAAGCGAGAGGTCGGCAGCACCGTCGCCACCTCGGGCGTGCCCTCCTTGGCGATGTCCTCGGGCGCACCGGCTTCGATCACGTCCAGCATCGCATCCGCGACCTCGGTGCACGCCTCGTCCCAACTGATGCGCTCCCACTTCCCGCTCCCCCGCTCGCCCACGCGGCGCAGGGGATGGAGGAACCGGTCACCGTCGTACAGCTGCTGGCTCCAGCACGCCCCCTTGTTGCAGCCCATCGGGTTGAAGTCGGGCACCCCCTCCTCGACGGTCCGGAAGCTCCCAGCGGACTCCTCGCGCACCACCCGACCGTCGCGGACGTACACCCGGTAAGGGCAGTTGCCCGGATAGCAGTCGACGCAGTGGGTCCCCCACGACACGGAGTCCCACGACCACCTCGACCGGTATCGCTGCTCGGTGGCGACCGATCCGGGCTTGGACCTCTCCGCTGTCGCCATATCCCCCTCCGTCGCGTCGGGAACGGGCCCCGACATCAGCGCTGAGCAGGGCCGATACACGCGCGTTATCGTAGCTTCACTCCGCCGCACCGGCCAGGGGCCCTGCCGCCGGGCCCAGGCCACCGGTCCCCGCGGCGTCCTCGGCCTCCCAGGGGAGCCGCTCCACGTCCGACCACAGGCGCTCCAGGTCGTAGAAGTCACGCGCTTCGTCCAGGAACACGTGCACCAGGAAGTCGCCGTAGTCCATCAGGACCCAGTGCCTCCCCTCCATGCCCTCGACCCCACGGGGCCTCGGTCCGCCCGCATCGGCGATCTGCTTCTCGACCTCCTCCACGACCGTCTTCACCTGACGCGGGTTCGACGCGTCGCAGATCACGAACCACTCGGTGATCCCCAGGACCTCCCCGACCCTCAGGATCACCACTTCGTGCGCCTGCTTCGAGGCCGCGGCGCGGGCGGCCAGCACGACCCGGGACCGGATCTCCTCCTCTGAGGCCTCGGGGGTCGGCACGGGTGATCAGGGTAACGGCATGAGCCGCGGGCCTCTCACACGACCACCTCAGAGATCCAGCTCGCCGACCACATCGGTACCGAGGATCACGGTGACCATCATCACCTCGTCCGGGGACTCGCGCAGCTCGACGGACCCGGCCTGCAGCGCCTCCGCGACGGACTCTGCCGAGTCCCGGTGAGCGGCGTCGTAGTAGATGATCTGGGTACCCACGTAGTCGAAGCTCGGACCGTTGCCGATGGCCCTGATCTCGCCGTTCGTGCGCGCGAGGTCCTCGGCCACGGCGAACGCTGCCCCTGGGGTCCCCGTCCCGTCCAGGACGCGCAGGGTGATCCTCGCTCCCGGCGATGAGGCCTCGGGGAACGGCACCATCGCCTGGACGACACCTGCCAGGGCCTCCGACTCGGGCAGGAAGACGTCTTCGGTGGTCCCCGGGATCCGATACGACTCGGAAGGCATGATCACGAGCCCCGCCTCGCCGTCGGCCATCGTCCGGAGGAACCTGCCGAGACCTGATTCCTGCTCACCGGGGATCGAGACCTCACCGCCGGACTCCGTGATGGCCTCCATCCACGCCTCCCAGAGAGCCTGGTGACGCTGGAGGCGGTTCAGATCGCTCTCGCCGGGGCTGCGGGCCTCGAGGAAGGGACCCACCGCATCCGCCTCGAGGCTCAGCTCCCCTTCGGGATACCGGGCGACGACCTCGCCGTCCTCGTCCAGGACCTCGACCGGGTCGAGGTTCTGGACCGTGAGGGGTGCGACCGGCTCGACGAGCCCGGCCCAACGCGCCGAGTCGACCAGCGTGAGGTCCGAGGGCTCCAACAGGCCTCCGTCGGAGGTGAACTCCGCGATCCCGACTCCGAGCGCCGCCTCGACGCCGTCGACGAGCTCCTCCATCCCACCATCCCTGTACGCATCACCCAGGGTCTCCGGCTCCTGCCCCGGAAGGGAGACGACGGTCGTGACGGGCAGGAACAGGGCGGATGCGGTGTCCTCGCTGGACCGCGCCATGAACGTCAGCGCCAAGAGCTCCCCGTCGGCTCCGGTGTGGACCATGAGCAAGGTCTCGGTCGGCTCCACCAGAACCTCGTACCCGGGCGCCTCGGGATCGGTGACGAGATCTATGGTGCGGCCCTCGGTGCTGTCGAGCACAGCTTCCTTCCCGATCCAGGCGAGCAGCGGGATGGAGGCCGCGAGGACCGCGAGCGCCAGCCAGAACGCTCCCCAACCCACCCAGAACCAAGCTCCCCGTCTGCTCTCGGGCTCGGGTGCCTCACCCGGTTCGGATCCCGGGCGGGCGGCGCGGTTGACGACCCCCTGCGTGGCGTCGGCCGCAGTCTCCTCCACCAACATGGTCTCGGATCGATCGCTCATGAGCGGGCCTCACGATAGAGCCCTCGCGCGTCGATGCAGGCCGCGACCGCTGGCGGCACCAGGAAGTCCATCGGTCGGCCGTCCGATGCCCGTCCGCGCAGGTCGGTGCTCGAGACGTCCATCCTGGGGACCTCCACCCTGATCCACCTGAAGCCTTCGGCGAGGTCGCGGCCGCCGGCTCCGAGCCGATCGACCACGACGACGGTGGACAGCTCGCGGACCACCGAAACCCGCTCCCAGGTCTCGATGCCCTCGGCAGCGTCCCGACCGAGGATCACGAAGAGCTCGAGCTCCGGGCGTGCTGCCCGCAGCTCCAGGAGCGTGTCCGCCGTGTAGGAGGGACCGCCCCGATCGACCTCGATCGCGCTGGCCACGACCCCCTCGACACCCTCGACCGCCGCCTCCACCATCGCCAGCCGATCGGCGGCCGGCGAGACCTCGCGATCGTCGACCTTCTGCCACGGCTCGTTCGCGACCACCATCAGCACGACCTCGAGCGACAGCTCGTGGCGGACGTTCACCGCTGTGACCAGGTGGCCCACATGCGGCGGGTCGAAGGTCCCACCGAACACGCCGAGCCGCGCTCGGTTCCCGCTCATCGCCCGAGTGTAAGGGGCGGCCTCCCGGCCGGAATATCGGTTGGTGGCCGGGCACGGCGGACGCCTACCATTTTCGGCCGTCGGAAGGTGACCGAAGTCACCGGAGCCCCGGGAACACCTCGCGAGGGTGGGACCGTTGGACCTGACAGCCCCTCGAACGGATCCTGAGATTCGGCGCAGGGGAATGACGACGAGACCAGATTGGGTTGCACGAGAAGACATGGGTGATTCCGTAGGCCAGTACCTGAACGAGATCGGAGCCGTCGCGCTCCTCAACGCTGCCGAGGAGCGCGAGCTCTCTCAGATCATCGAGAAGGGCCGAGACGCACAGGCCCGCATCGACGCGGGAGAGAAGGGTCGGGAGCTGCACCGCGAAGTGGCCGAGGCTGCAGCGGCAAAGGACCGCTTCGTCCGCGCGAACCTCCGCCTGGTGGTCAGCGTGGCCCGCCGCTATCCGCTCCCGCCGGGGATGGAGCTCCTCGACCTCATCCAGGAGGGCAACCTCGGCCTGGAGCACGCGGTCGACAAGTTCGACTGGCGGAAGGGGTTCAAGTTCTCCACCTACGCCACCTTCTGGATCCGCCAGGCCATCGGGCGAGCCCTCGACCAGAAGGCGAGCCTCATCCGACTCCCCGGAGACCGCTCGGCCAGCCTCCGGGCGGCGCTCCGCCAGGTCTCCGGCGACGGTGACGAGCTCGATGACGAGCACGCACGGCTCCATCGGCTCACGACACCCACCTCCCTCGACCGCACGATCGGCGACGACGAGAGCAACGAGCTCGTCGACATCCTGCCCGACTCCAACCCGGGTCCGGAGCAGCTCGTGATGGCCCAGGAGGACGATCGGGAGGTCACCGATCTCCTCGACGTGCTCGATCCCCGGGCTCGCTACGCCGTGGAGCAGCGCTTCGGCCTCACCGATGGCCGCAAGCGCAGCTATCGCGAGGTGGGCGAGGAGCTCGGGGTCACGGCCGAGGCCGCGCGCCGGCTCGTGAAGCGGGCGGTGAACACCGTCCGTGAGGAGGCGGCGGAGCGCGTCACAGCCGCCTGACCACTCCCCTGCCCGGGGAACCACGTTGCGCAGAGCCGGCCGCGGCGAGCACCCTTGTCCATTGTGAGCGAGTCGACGTGGAGTCCATCGAGCTGGCACGAGAGGCCGGCGGCCCAGCAGCCGGAGTGGCCCGACCCCGCGTCGCTCGATCGGGTGCAGAAGACGCTGGCGACCCACCCGCCCCTGGTCTTCGCGGGCGAGGCAAGGAGCCTCCAGGAGCAGCTCGCGCGGGTGGGTGAAGGGGGCGCGTTCCTGTTGCAGGCGGGTGACTGCGCAGAGAGCTTCGAGGCCTTCTCCGCCGACTCGATCCGCGACAAGCTCAGGGTGATCCTCCAGATGGCCGTGATCCTCACATACTCCTCCGGGGTGCCGGTGGTGAAGGTGGGGCGGATCGCGGGACAGTTCGCCAAGCCCCGCTCACAGCCCACCGAGACGGTCGACGACGTGGAGCTGCCGTCGTTCCGCGGAGACATGGTGAACCGCGTCGGCTTCTCGCCCGACGCACGAACCGCCGACCCGGAGCGCCTCCTCACCGCCTACAGCCAGTCGGCAGCCACCCTCAACCTCCTCAGGGCGTTCACGAAGGGTGGCTTCGCCGACCTGAGCAGGGTGCACGCCTGGAACCAGGAGTTCGTCACCACCAGCAACGAAGGCCGGCGCTACGAGCAGTTGGCCGAGGAGATCGACCGTGCGCTGCGATTCATGCGTGCGTGCGGGATCGAGACCGAGCACGAACCGCAGCTGCACGAGGTGGACTTCTACACCAGCCACGAAGCACTGATCCTGGGCTACGAAGAGGCACTCACGCGCCGTGACTCCCTCACCGGGGACTGGTACGACTGCTCGGCCCACATGCTGTGGATCGGTGAGAGGACGCGCGACCCCTCCGGTGCCCATGTCGAGTTCCTGCGTGGCATCGAGAACCCGGTGGGCTGCAAGGTCGGACCCACGGCGACCCCGGACGAGGTGCTGGAGCTCTGCGAGCTGCTGAACCCCGCCAGGGTTCCCGGCCGGGTCACCCTCATCACACGCTTGGGGGCGAAGGCGGTTCGCCGAGAAGCTCCCACCCCTGATCAGGGCGGTGCGAGACGCGGGGCACCCGGTGGTGTGGGCATGCGACCCCATGCACGGCAACACCTTCACCGTCGAAGGGATCAAGACCCGGCACTTCGACGACATCCTCGGGGAGATCGCCGGCTTCTTCGCGGCCCACCGCGCAGAGGGAACCTGGCCGGGGGGTGTGCACGTCGAGCTGACCGGCAGCGATGTCACCGAGTGCCTCGGCGGCGCCGAGGTGATACGCGACTCCGACCTCTCCGAGCGCTACGAGACCACCTGCGACCCGCGCCTCAACGCCCGACAGAGCCTCGACCTCGCGTTCCAGGTGGCCGAGCTCCTCAAGGGCTGACCGGCCCCTCGTACCTGCGCCCTCGCACAGCGATCAGGATCAGCCCGTCGGGAACGGCAGCCGGGTGGGACCGACGGAGCCCTCCAGCGCCACCATGAGCGCCGGGACCTCCGACGCGGGTACGGGCCGGGTGAAGTGGAACCCCTGGGCCAGGTCGCAGTCGTGCCGGGCCAGGAAGGCGAGCTGCTCTGCGGTCTCCACGCCCTCCGCCACCACCTGGAGCCCGAGGTTGCGGGCCATCGCGATCATCGCCGACACGATCGGTGCCGCGCCGTGACCACCGCGGATCTCCTCGATGAAGACCCGGTCGATCTTCAACTTGTCGACCGGGTAGTGCCGCAGACGCCCCAGGATCGAGTAGCGGGTGCCGAAGTCGTCGATGGCGACCCGAACACCGAGGCTCTTCAGCTCCTCGATGACCCCACGCGCCGCAGCGTCGTCTCCGATCGCCACGTTCTCGGTCACCTCGACCTCCAGGCGCGCCGGCTCCAGCCCGGCTCCGGAGAGCACCGCCGCCACGGTCGCGGGGAAGTCGGGGCGTTCGATCTGGCGCCCGGAGACGTTCACCGCGACGACCCCGAAGTGGAGGCCCTCATCCAGCCAGGCACTGGCCTGGTCGCAGGCGGCAGCCAGCACCTGCCGATCGAGATCGGCTATGAGCCCGCTCTCCTCGGCCAATGAGATGAATCGATCCGGCCCGAGGAGGCCGTAGCTGGGATGCTGCCACCGGGCCAGTGCCTCCAGCGCCGCCACCCGCCCGGTCGCCACCTCGATCTCCGGCTGGTAGTAGACGACGAGCTCCCCGGACTCCACCGCGCGCCGCAGGTCGTGCTCCATTGCGAGCGAGGCTCCCGCGGGCGCCCCCAACTCGGCGCTGTAGATGAGGTGATCGTTCCGCCCACGCTGCTTGACCATGTACATGGCCTGATCAGCGTTGCGCAGCAGGGTCTCTCCGGTGAGGCCTCCTTCCGGGAAGACGGCGACCCCGACGCTCGCTGTCACCACCAGGGGGCCCTGAGGGAGCTCGAGCGGGCTTCGCAGGGAGCGGACAATCCCCGACGCCACCTTCACGGCGTCCTCCGGGGTCCTCACGGAGGGAAGCAGCACCGCGAACTCGTCGCCTCCGAGTCGGGCCACGCTGTCCTCTGCCGCGCAGCCCGCTGCGGATCCGCTCCGCGACCTGCACGAGCACCTCGTTCCCCACGTCGTGACCCAGCTCGTCGTTCACCTTCTTGAACCGGTCGAGGTCTATGTAGAGCAGCGCGGGGTGGTCGCCGTGACGGCGAGCCCTGGCGACCGCCTGAGAGATGCGATCGCTGAGCAGCTCCCGGTTGGCGAGTCCCGTGAGCGAATCGTGCAGCGCCTGGTGCCTGACCTGCTCCAACAGCGACGCGTTCTCGAGGGCGGTGGCGCCCTGCCCCGCCAGACCAGCCAGCCGCTCGCGAAGGTCGGCGTCGTCCGTCGGGACCCTCTCGGGACTCCAACGAGCCGCCAGGAGGCCATAGAACGTGCCGTGCGCGACGAGCGGATACCCCGCCAGCATCCCTGCCCTGAACTCGTCGAGGAGCCAGCTCCCGAAGTCGTTGCGAACAGTGGCGGGAGTCACCACCCGCGACTCGTGCGTCGTCAGCAGCCGGCCCATGCCCTCGGACTGCTCGGGGGCCAGAGCCAGCGCCTCCAGAGCCCGGGAGATCTCCGGCGTCACCCCATGGGACCCACCGAGCACCGCCACCTCCCGTTCGGTCTCCCAGAGGAACGTCGCCGCCGTGTCGCAGCCCACGATGTCGGCGGCTGCCTCCGCGAGGGTCGCGGCCACCTCGGCGGTCGTGCGTGCACCCGCCAGCTGCCGCGCCAGCTCGAGCAGGAGCGAAGCGGTTCGTCTGCCCCGACGAGCGTCGTCCAGGGCTGTTGCCGCCTCGAGGGCCGCGGCTGCGTAGCGAGCGTAGGTCTCGAGGAGAGCCCGCTCCTCCGGGATGTAGGCGACGTCGTCGTACAGGACCGCCAGCCGCCCGTAACGTCGCTCCGCACCCTCTACGTCGACGACTAGCCGCCTACCGCCCCGCTCGTCCACCGGACCCTCGGAACCCAGCTCCGAGGCAAGACCCCCCGCCTCCCGCTCACCCATCCCTTCGCTGAGGACGTGGGGTTCCTCGGCCTCGTGCAGCTGCACGACGAGCAGCCAGCGGCGGCCCTGGACCGCACCGGCAGCGCGGGCCGCGATCCGGTCCAGGACGGTGGTGACATCCTCGGCGGAGACCAGGTCGCTCGCGGTCCGCTGGAGAGCCTCGAACTGCCCGGTGACCGTCGCGAGCTGATCGCGGAGGAAGGTCCGACGACTGCGCCAGAGCCGCCAAGGCGCCCAGGACCGCGCCCTCCAGGTGACCCGGTACCGGCACCGCTCCGCGTCGTCGACCTGGCACTCCAGGTGCTCGACGTGCAGGGGCGGGAGTCCGAAGAGCGGCCCGGCCTGCGAGAGCAGCCCGATGTTGTAGTCGCAGTCCATCCGATGCGGTTCACTCGGTGGAGGTACCCGAGCGGTCACGAGCACGGAGTTGGTCCCTTCCCGCTTCGCCGTCATCTCCAACGCCGTCGAGAGCTTGGGTGCCACCCAGGGAACAGCGAGCAGGACGCGCCGTGGTGTGCCGAGAGCGCGGATGAGGAGCTTCTGTCGGGCCCCGACCCGCTGCTCGAACACCGACTCCCCCACGTGACGGGCAACAGCGGGATCGTCGAGCTCGACCGCGGCGGCCTCGAAGAGCGCGATCTTCTCGTCGTAGGTGAACCACCGGTCCTCGTCCTCCAGCTCGGCGATCGAGTGCCGCACGCCGGAACGGATCACCGTGTGCTCCACCCCCTCATCACCCAGGCGTCGCCGGACGTACTCGAGGATCAGGCGCGTGGTCGACCCCGCGGTCTCCCTTCGACCGCCGTCTCCGCCGCTGGTGGCCTGCGGCACACCGCCCATCGGGTGACTCCTGTGATCGCCCTCGCCACGTGAAGGGGGTGGGCTGGTCGACCGACCCATCACCGCCCCCGGAAGCCGCGCTCGGCCGGACCCCACCAGCGTACGACGCTCCCCCTCCTGCGCACCCACGGAGGAGCTCTCCGGCCCGTCCAGAAATCCTGACTGATCGGGTCGACAATCCCCGGCGCAAAGGGTAGATTCCTGATCGGATTAGTCATGTTTCTCTCCGCGACGCCACCCTTCCCGCCCTCGACCCGACAGGAGCTCCCCGTGCTGACACGCGAGATCTCCGCAGAGCAGGCCCAGGACATCGCCAAGTTCGAGGAGCAGCTCGACCTGTACCTCGCCGGCGAGCTCGAAGAGGACGTCTTCCGGGTCTTCCGGCTCACCAACGGCATCTACGGCCAGCGGCAGGGCGGAAGGAACCAGATGGTCCGCATCAAGGTCCCCTTCGGCTCCATCGAGCCCGACCAGCTCGAGATGCTCGCCCACATCGCCGACGAGCACTCCCGGGGTTGGGGTCACATCACCACCCGCCAGAACTTCCAGGTCCACTTCGTGCAGCTCGAGCAGGTCCCGGAGGTCATGCGGGCGCTGGCATCGGTGGGCCTCACCACCCGCGAAGCCTGCGGCGACACCGTGCGGAACGTGACGGGATGCCACCTCGCCGGGGCCTGCCCGTACGAGGTGCTCGACATCAGCGCCTGGGCCGAGGCCACGTTCCGCTACTTCGTCCGCAACCCCCTCTCTCAGCGGCTCCCACGGAAGTTCAAGGTCAACTTCTCCGGCTGCGACACCGACTGCGGCCAAGCGATGTTCAACGACGTGGGCATCATCGCCGCCACCAGGAGCGACGGGGAGGGCGGGTTGGAGCCGGGGTTCAGGGTGTACGTCGCCGGGGGCCTCGGTGCCAACCCCCACCCCGCGCTTGCTCTCGAGGAGTTCACCTCCCGTGAGGACCTCCTTCCCACGATCGAAGCCGTCCTCCGGGTCTTCGACCAGGCGGGCAACCGCGACAACAAGCTCCGTGCCCGGATGAAGTGGCTCGTGGAGACGATCGGGTTCGACGAGCTCCGCGACCGCGTGCTCCGGACCCGCCGATTCCTGGTGGCTTCCGCCACCTGGCCGGGTGGGGTCCCCGAGGAGGTCCAGAAGCACGGGGACGCTCCCGCCGGTCGTTCCACCTCCATCGAGAGCAGCTCTGTGGGACAGGGAAGCGCGGTCTCGATCTCCGGCACCAGCGCGTTCTCCCGCTGGGAGTCCGCGAACGTGATCCGGGGTGCTGCCAAGGGCACCGTCTCCGCCGTCGCGTGGGCGCGTCTCGGCGATGTGACCTCCCCACAGCTCAGGGCCCTGGCATCCATCCAACGGGAGCTCGGAGCCGAGGTTCGGCTCACCAACCGCCAGAACCTCGTGTTCCGTGGGCTCTCCGAGGCCCAGCTGCCACGCCTCCACCAGCGACTGGATGAGCTGGGCATGGCCCATGCCGGTGCCGAGCTCGCCCGCGACGTCGTCGCGTGCCCGGGCGCGGACACCTGCAACCTGGCGGTGACCCAGAGCCGTGGTCTCGCGGCGGCGATAGCTTCCCGCCTGGAGGAGGAGGGGCTCGACGAGGTCGGGGGGGTGCGCACCAACATCTCCGGCTGCACGAACTCCTGCGGCCAGCACCACGTCGCGGACATCGGCTTCTACGGAGCCGAGCGACGCGCTCACGGTCACTCCGCCCCGGGCTACCAGATGCTCCTCGGCGGCCATCTGGGCCGCGAGCAGGTGCACTTCGCCGATCGCGCCCTGCGGCTTCCGGCGAAGAACGCCCCCGAGGCGGCTGTCCGGGTGATCCGCCGCTACTCCGAGGAGCGCGAGGCCGGCGAGCAGTTCAGCCGGTGGCTGGAGCGTGCCGGGGGACCATCGGCCCTGGCGCAGGAGCTGCGGCACCTCGACGAGTTCCCACACCCAGACGATGCGCCCGAGTTCTACGTCGACTACGGGGAGACCGGGCCGTACACGGTCGAGATCGGCGAGTCGGAGTGCGCCACATGACGACCACCGAGTCGCTCCCGCGGGAGAGCCACGTCGACCTGCGGCGGAGCTCCGTGCGAGGGTCGCCCACGTCTTCCGACCGTCGCATGTTCTCCGATGCCGAGGTGGCCGAGCTGAGCGATGGGTTCGAGCACCTCCCCGCTCCCGAGATCGTGCAGTGGGCGATCGACTCCTTCGCTCCCCACCTGGCCCTCACGGCCTCGATGACCGACGCCGTGCTCATCGACATCGCGACACGTGTCGATCCGGCGATCGAGGTGGTCTTCATCGACACCGGCTACCACTTCCCCGAGACGCTCGCGACCGTGGAGACCGTGCGCAAGCGATACGGGCTGAACCTCCGGATCATGACGGTGGCCCCTCACGCCGAGGAGCTGTGGAAGGTCGATCCGGAGAACTGCTGCAGCGCGGTGAAGGTGGGGCAGCTCGACCGGGCACTCGCCGGGAAGGCCGCTTGGATGAGCGGGCTCCGGCGCGACGAGGCGGACACGAGAGCATCAGCACCGATCGTCGCCCGGGACCTCCGGGGCCTGGTGAAGGTCAACCCCCTCGCCAACTGGTCCGACGCCGACGTGTGGGAGTACATCGAGGCGCACGACGTCCCCTACAACCCGCTGATCGACCGCGGCTACCTCTCGATCGGGTGCAAGCCGTGCACCAAGCCCGTCGCACCAGGCGAGGACACCCGTGCCGGCCGCTGGGCCGGCCGGGAGAAGACGGAGTGCGGGCTGCACCTCTGACCCGGCGACCATCGGAGGTCCAGATCCGGGTACCATCGGCCGCCGGTGAGCCCTGACCGACCCCCGAGCTCGCGCGGCTCCCGCGCCCGTGTGCTCACGGTGCACCTCGCCACGATCCTGGCGCTCGTCAGCCTCGCGACCGCCTGCAGCGAAGGGGGGGACGGGCGTCCGGCGGCGAGAGCCCAGGACGCCGGAACCACCGCCCCGACACCAACGTCCTCTCCTGCCGGACTCGGCATCGAGGTTCTCTCCGGCCCCGCCGAGATGGTGACCGGCGGAGATGCACTGGTGGCGATCCGCCCCGACGACTCGGAAGCCGATGTGGTCGCGACCCTGAACGCGCAGGAGATCACGGCATCGTTCACACCCGACGGGACAGGACGCCTGGTCGGGCTCGTCGACGGCCTCGGGGACGGTGACAACATCCTCACCGTCTCCTCCGGATCGGAGTCCGCCGAGGTGACGATCGTCAACCACCCCACCTCCGGCCCGCTGTTCTCCGGACCCCACCTGCCTCTGGCCGCCTGCACCACCGAGGCGCTCGGTCTCGGACCTCCGCTCGACGAGGACTGCTCCGCACGAACCGAGGTCACCTGGCGCTACCGGCGCACAGACGGCACCTTTCGTACGCTCGAGGACCCCGGGGAGCGACCCGCCGACATGTCGACGACCGAGGTCGCCGGAAGGACCGTGGACTTCGTGCTCCGTGAGGAGCGCGGGACCATCAATCGCTCGGTGTACTGGATCACCGTCCTGGACCCGAACCCGGATCCCGGCTCGAGCTGGGATCCGAGCGCCTGGAACGGGAGGTTGGTCTACCGCTTCGGAGGCGGCTGCGGATCCTCTTGGAGCCAGGGCATGCCTCTCTCCGGTCCTGCCGATCCGGAGCTGTACGCGCTCGGCTACGCCACCGCGACCTCGACCTTCAACACCTTCCAGACGGCCTGCAACGACGTGCTCTCCGCGGAGACCGCCCTGATGGTTCACGAGCACTTCGTGGAGCGCTACGGCCCACCTACGTTCACGATCGGTGAGGGTGGCTCCGGAGGAGCGATACAGCAGCTCCTCATCGCACAGAACTACCCGGGGATCCTCGATGCCCTGGCGCCCTCGCTCCCCTTCCCCGACGCCGTCTCGATCGCTCCCGGGGTCGCCGACTGCGGTCTGCTCGTGCGGTTCTACGCCTCCGAGGAAGGTCGGGACTGGACGGAGCCGCAACAGCGGGCTGTCAACGGACACCTCACGGCGGACACCTGCCACATGTGGGACGCGACGTTCCTCCAGGGCGGCATCCCGACGCTCGGCTGCGACGCTGCCATCCTTCCCGAGGACGTCTACGACCCGGAGGAGAACCCCAGCGGCATCCGGTGCACCATCTGGGACTCCAACGTGAACGTCTGGGGTACCGACGACGAGACAGGCTTCGCTCCCCGCCCGCTCGACAACGAGGGGGTCCAGTACGGGCTGCAGGCCCTGAACGAGGGCATCATCACCGCGGACCAGTTCCTCGACCTCAACGAGAGCATCGGAAGCCTCGACATCGACGGCAACGCCGTCGAGGGCCGGGCGATAGCCCAGGAGAGCACACTGCACCGCGCCTACGCGAGCGGACGTGTGGTCACCGGCGCGAGCGAGCTGCGGAACGTGCCGATCATCGCGGTGAGCCCCTACACCGACCCAACGGGCGACATCCACGACCGCCAGCGGGTCTTCACCATCCGAGCTCGTCTGGAGGGATCCGGTTCCACCCCGGCACCCAACTACGTCATCTGGACGCGGCCCGACCTCGGCACGACCAGCGCCCTGGAACGGCTCGCCGGTGATGCGGGGGGCTCCGTCGAGGTGATCGCGCTGCTCGACGAGTGGCTCTCCGCCCTCGCATCGGACACGGGAGGTGGTGACGACGCAGAGCGGCTCGCGCGGACCCGACCCGCCGAAGCGGTCGACACCTGCTTCACACCTGACGGACAGGTGCTCCGCGGCGACGACTTGTACGAGGAGGGATCGGTGTGCTCCGAGCTGTACCCGATCGCCAGCGATCCTCGCCGGGTCGCCGGTGCGCCGCTCACCAACGACGTCCTCAAGTGCCAGCTCCAGTCGGTGGACACGGCGGCCGAACGCGGTCTGTACGAGATCGACTTCAGTGCCCAGCAGCTGGCTCGCCTGCGAGATGTCTTCCCGACCGGGGTCTGCGACTGGTCGCAGCCCGGGGTGGGGCAGGTGCCCATCGACGGGACCTGGCTCCTCTACTGAGCTCCCCGGGAGCCGAGCGCCCCGCCGCACCGAGCCATCGTCACCCCACCCGCAGGGGACCTCAGACCAGGTGGTCGACGAAGCGCTCGAGCTGCCGGAGGTTCCGGCACTCGAAGACCCCGTCGCAGTGGATCCCGTACTCGCCCACGATCGAGTCCCCGGTGTCCCAGTAGCTGCGAGGCTCGGGGTTGAGCCAGTAGAGGTGGCGCGCCCGGTGCTGCATCTCCTTCAGCACCCAGGACTGCGAGGCGTGGTAGTTGTTCCGGGCGTCACCGAGGACGAGGACGGTGGTCTTGGGACCCACGTCCTTGCCGTAGGTCTGCCAGAACACCTCGAAGGCGTGGCCGTAGTCGGAGTGACCGTCCACCCACACGACATCCGCTTCGGTGTTGACCCGGTGCAGGGCATCGGCGATGTCCTCCACTCCCTCGAAGAACCTCGTCACCTCGTCGATGCCGTCGATGAACACGAACGATCGGACCTTCGAGAACTGGTTGCTGATGGCGTACACGAGATGGAGGGTGAACCGGGCGAACGCAGCGACCGAACCCGAGATGTCCGCGACCACGAAGATCTCCGGCTTGGCCGGCTTGGGGTATCGGAACCTCGGCTCCGCCGGGACGCCGCCGTAGCTCAACGAGTGGCGCATCGTGCTGCGGAAGTCGAGCGGGCCCTTGCGGCCGTGCCGGCGCATCCGGGCGAGGCGGACGGCCAGCTTGCGCGTGAGCGGGTAGATGGCCTTCCTCAGGTTGGCCATCTCCTCCCTGCTCGCGTGCATGAAGTCGACATCCTCAGGAAGGGGCTTGCGGAGGGTCTTCGCCATCGCCTCGACCCCGCGGTCCGCCACGAGGCGCCGACGGATCTCCGCCTCGACCTCCTTCTTCAGGGCCTCGATGCGGGTCTCGTACTCGTCTCTCTCCAGGCGCTCCTCCAGCGGGGTGAGCGGTTCGGGCGACTCCTCCCGCGCCTGGGCCACGAGCCGCTCGAGCACGCCGTCGAGGTCGAGGTTCCGGAGCGTCCGGTACAGGTAGTAGGTGCCCCCGACCGGTCGTCCGGGCTCCATCCCCGCATAGCGCGTCACCGCCTGGCGGGCGAGCGCCCGCAACATCGCCTCGTCCCCGCGCACGAGCGCCTGGTACAGCATCTCCGCGAGCTGCTCCGGCGAAAGGGCCTCCGCCCCCCCGCCCATGCCCTGCATGCCCTCCATGCGCGGGAGCTCGAGGCTCTCGAGCAGCTCGTCGAGATCAGCGAGCTCGTCCGCGTCGAGCTCGTGCTCGGGACCACGGAGGGAGAAGTACACCTCGAAGACCGTCTCGAACGCCCTCCAGTGGGCGTTGTTCTTCACGAGGGTCGATCCGAGCGCGTACTTGAACGCCTCTCTGTCCTCGAGAGGGATGTGCTTGACCGCCTCCATCGCATCGAGGTTCTCTGTGAGGCTCACCGGGAGACCGGCCTCGCGCAGCTCCTGGATGAAGCCCGAGAAGAGCTCGAGCATCGGGGACTCGGTCGTCGCGGTCACCGCGCGCTCCGACCTCAGGCCCTGGAGGAGACGGGCCCCTTCTTGAAGGTCTCGTTCTCGGATGACAGCTCCTTCTCGGCCTTGGTGATGTCGCTCTGGTACTTGAGCAGGATGTTGATGGTCTCGAGCGCGCTCTGCTCGTCGACCTGCTTGATGCCCAACAGGACCAGCGTCCGAGCCCAGTCGAGCGTCTCCGAGACCGAGGGAGCCTTCTTCAGCTCGATCTGGCGGAGTGAACGGACGATGCGGGAGACCTGATCGGCCAGAGCCTCGGTCACGTCGGGGACCTTGGTCAGCACGATCTCCTTCTCACGCTCCAGATCCGGGTAGTCGACGTGGAGGAAGAGGCAGCGCCGCTTCAGCGCCTCCGAGAGCTCTCGTGTGTTGTTGGAGGTGAGGAAGACGAGCGGTATCTGCCTGGACTCGACGGTCCCGAGCTCGGGTATCGAGACCTGGTAATCAGAGAGCACCTCGAGTAGGAGCGCCTCGGTCTCCACCTCGACCCGGTCCACCTCGTCGATGAGCAGCACCACCGGGTCCTCTGCCGCGGATCGCCTCCAGCAACGGGCGGGTCAGGAGGAAGGAGTCGGAGAAGATGTCCTCTTCGATCTCGTCCCAGCTCGCGTCACGGTTGCGCTCGGCCTGGATCCTCAGGAGCTGCTTCTTGTAGTTCCACTCGTACAGCGCCTTCGCCTCGTCCAGGCCCTCGTAGCACTGCAGCCTGATCAGCCGGGCGCCGGTCATCTCCGCCACCGACTTGGCCAGCTGCGTCTTCCCGGTTCCCGCCGGACCCTCCACGAGCACCGGCTTCTGGAGGCGGTCGGCCAGGTACACGACGCCGGCGATGCCTTCGTCGGCCAGGTAGTCAACCGAGCGCAGACCCTGACGCACGGCATCGACGGATTCGAATCGGAAGTCCATGACCCGAGGCTACCGGTTGACTTGACCGGGCGGTCAAGACCGCTTCCGACGGGCGGCGCTCCTCGACGGAGCCGTAGGGTGTGAGACCGGTGTCAGCCCTCCTGATGCATGCCGTCGTGTACGTCGTGGTCAACGCCGTCCTGGTCTTCGCCTGGGTGTTGAACACGGGCAGCCTGGACCGCCTGCGCCACTACACCGAGGCGCCGTCCGACGCGGTGACCCTCTCGTTCTGGCCGGTGGTGCCGATCGTCGTTTGGGGCGCTGCGCTCGTGATCCATGCGGCAGCCGTCCTCGTCTCCCGTCTCCCGGCCTCTCGGAGGCGTCGCCGCGAGCGCGAACGCAGGAGGCGGCGGAGGGAGTACGAGCGCCAGCGAGCGCGACGACGCGCTCTTCGGGACGCGAAGCGCTCCTCGGCGGAGGCCACACGAAGGGCAGAGGCGCTGGCCAGACAGGTGGCCGCGGGAGCGACATCCGGAGAGGCGACGGCCGTACCGCAGGACGAACGGCCGGACGGCAGGGTCCAGGAGGGGAACGAGCAGGACGGCAGGACAGCGACCACGACGCGACGACGTTGGGTGGTCGTCGTCTTCACCGACATCTCGAGGAGCACACCGCTCACCGAAGCCCTCGGCGACGAGGCCTGGGCGGAGGTGCTGGCCGAGCACCGGGACACCGTCCGAGGAGCTGTCTCCCGTCACGGGGGGCACGAGGTGGGCACCCAGGGAGACGGCTTCCTCGTCCGGTTCGACGAGCCGTCGGCCGCCGTCGACTGCGCAGTCGAGCTGCAGCGCCAGCTCGAGGAGCGACGGGTGGCCGGGGCGTTCACCCCGGAGGTCCGCATGGGGATCCATGCCGGGGAGGCCATCCACGACGACGAGGATCTGGTCGGACGCGTGGTGAACCTCGCCTCCCGCCTGGTCGATGTCGCCGGGCCGGGAGAGATCCTGGTCACCGAACCGGTCGCCGATCACCTCGATCCGGCTCTCGACCTCGTGGACAGGGGACTCCGGCAGCTGAAGGGCCTGGCCAGACCACGCCACCTGCTCGCGGTGGCCTGGCGCGACCCACCACCCGACGACGTGATCGTGCTCCGGCCCGAGACCGAGGATCACGCCCAGTGAAGCGCCGGGGCTAGCGCTCAACCCCGGATCTGGCCGTCGCCTTCCACCACGTACTTCAGAGAGGTGAGCTGCTCGAGTCCCATCGGCCCCCGGGCGTGGAGCTTCTGGGTGCTGATGCCGATCTCCGCCCCGAAGCCGAACTCCTCGCCGTCCACGAAGCGGGTCGAGGCGTTCACCAGGACCGCGGCCGCATCCACCTCGGCCGTGAACCTCGTCGCGCTCACCAGGTCACACGTGATGATGCTCTCGCTGTGCCCCGAGCCGTGGTCGTTGACGTGTTCGATGGCCTCCTCGAGCGAGTCGACCACCTTCACCGACATCTTGAGGTCGAGGAACTCGCTCGAGAAGTCCGCGTCGGTCGCAGCTGCGATGGTGGGGACGATCCGGCGGGACCTCTCGTCTCCCACCAGCTCCACGCCCTCCAGCGCCTCGGCGATCCGCGGGAGGAACGCCTGGGCCACGTCGCGGTGGACGACGAGCGACTCGGCGGCGTTGCAGACGGAAGGGCGCTGGGTCTTGGAGTTGACCACGACCGCCTCGGCCATCTCCAGATCGGCGGCCGCATCCACGTACACGTGGCAGTTGCCGTCACCGTCGATGACCGTCGGAACGGTCGCGTTCTCCAGGATCGACTCTATGAGGGCGCGCCCGCCACGAGGGATCAGGCAGTCGATCAGCCCTCTCTGCTGCATGAACGCGACGGCCGCCTCGCGCGACGTGTCCTCCACCAGGACCAGGGCGTCCTCCGGGAGACCGGCCTTCGCGATGCCCTTCCGGAGAGCGCCGGCGATCGCGACGTTCGAGGAGATGGCGGCCGACGAACCACGGAGGAAGGCCGCGTTCCCGGACTTCAGGCACAGCCCGGCGGCGTCGGATGTCACGTTCGGTCGGCTCTCGTAGATGATCGCCACGACCCCCAGCGGTACCCGGACTCGCCGGATCCTCAGCCCGTTGGGCCGGACCCACCCTTCCGTGATCTCCCCCACCGGGTCCGCGAGCCCGGCCACCTGGCGGAGACCGCCCGCCATCGCCTCTACCCTGGCCTCGTCCAGCCGAAGCCGGTCCACCAGAGTCGTCGCCATGCCTTCGGTGACAGCGCGCTCCAGGTCGGTGCGGTTGGCGGCGAGAACCTCGTCCACACCCGACACGAGCACGTCGGCCGCAGCGAGCAGAGCGTCGTCCTTCGTTGCGGTGGATGCGGTGGCCAGAACCCGGGCCGCCGCCTTGGCGCGGCGACCCAGCTCGGTGATGGTCGGGTTGCCCACGGCTGTGAAGGTTAGCTTTCTGGGCGTGGAGTGCTATCTGTGGACCCGGCTCGGGTCGGCTGGGCACGCCGAGGAGCGGGCGGGCGGCGAGCCGGGATGAAGCAGCTGTTGGCCCTGGCGGGGGCGATCCTCATGGTGGCCGCGGCCCTGTTCGTGCGGGACCGGATCGAGGCGGACGAGGCATCCGACGAACGGGATCCGGGCTCGGAGGAGGCCGAGGAGCTCGCTCTGCTGTGCGACGAGAGCCTCGCAGGGCTCTGCACGGACCTCGAGCGGAGCTTCGACGAGCTCGGTGTCCAAGTGGAATCCGGGCCCAGGACGCTGGACCGCCTCGGCTCGACCGAGCCGACGGGCCACGAGCCCGTCGGTTGGCTCACCCTCGCGCCACTGCCCGAGATGCTCTCCGAGAACCGGAGTCGCGCCGGGCTACGGACGCTGTGGGAGCCCAGCGGTGAGGCGGTCGCACGTTCACCCCTCGTCATCGCCGCCTGGGAGGACAGGGCGGCCGTGCTCGCAGGGTCCTGTGCGGACGAGACGCTCGGGTGGCGCTGCATCGGCGATGAAGCGTCGAGACCCTGGGCGGAGCTGGGTGGTGAGCCCCGGTGGGGCGAGCTGACTCCGGGCTTCGACGACCCGGCCGAGGACACCGTCGGACTCCTGGTGCTGGGCCAGGCTGCTTCGGCCTACTTCGGCTCCACCGACTTCGCGGCGAACGACTTCGGCGACGGGCAGTTCCGCCCGTGGATCACCGGTCTCGTCGACTCGGTCCCCCGGTTCCCCGCCACCTCCGGCACACCGCTAACACAGATGTTGGCCGCGGGACCGTCCTCCTACGACCTGGTCGGGACCACCGAGGCGGAAGCCGTGCCCTCCGTCGCCACCTCCCGAGAGGCCGACAGCATCTCGATCTCCTACCCTCTGCCCATGGCAACCGCCGACGTCGTCCTCGTGACGCTCAGCGACCGAGACGACGGCGGGCGCCTCCGGCAGATCGTCGAGAGCGAGGACGCGGCGACGCTCTTCGCCGAGCACGGGTGGCGCGTGCCCGGTCTTCCGCCCCCCGACGGGGCCGGGGACCTCTCGCTCCCCGATTCGGCCGGGCTGCCCCGCGCCGGCGTCCTCGAGGCGCTCCGCCGGCTGTGAGACCGACGACGTGGCACGGCCCGACGCCCCGTCTGCTTCGGATCCTCGCAGGTCTGCTCGTCTTCGCGATGTTCACGGCCTGCAGCTCCGGAGGTGATGGCGACGACGGTGCCGGCGAGGGAGCCATCGATGTCGGGGACCCCGGTGACTGCACGGTCATCGACATGGCGGTGTCTCCGGAGAAGATCGAGCTCATCACCGACCTCGCGCGCCAGTTCAACGGCTCCGAGCAGGCAAGGGAGGGTGACGACTGCTGGTTCGCCCAACCGCTGAGGAAGGCGTCGGGTGGCGCGATGCAGCTCCTGGCCGCGGGGTGGGGGGAGGACCCCGCGATCGCAGAGGCCGAGGGTCCGCCACCCGTGGTGTGGTCGCCCGCCTCCAGCGCCTGGGGACCGATCCTGAACGAGCGGCTCGAGGAGCGGGATGCCGACCCCATCGCGCTGGAAGGGACCCCCTTCATGCTCACACCGCTCGTCATCGCGATGCCCGAGCCGATGGCGCGGGCGCTCGGATGGCCCGACGAGGCGATCGGATGGGGCGACGTCCTCGAGCTCACGCGCAGCGACGAGGGATGGGCCGCTCAGGGGCATCCCGAGTGGGGACCGTTCCGCCTCGGGAAGACCAACCCGAACTTCTCCACGAGCGGCCTCTCTGCCCTGATCGCTCAGAGCTACGCCGCGACCGACAAGACCCGGGACCTCTCCCTCGAAGACCTGGCCGACCCGGAGGTCGTGGCCTTCGCCCGCGACATCGAGTCCGCCGTGGTCCACTACGGCGACACCACCCTGACCTTCCTGAACAACTGGTACGCCGCGGACCAGAGAGGCACCGCGCTCACCTACGCCTCCGCCGCCGCCGTCGAGGAGAAGTCCATCATCGACTACAACACCGGCAACCCCGACGGCGTGCTGGATCCCGGCGAGGAGCCCAGACCACCTCGGGTCCCGTTGGTGGCGGTGTACCCCGAGGAGGGCACCCTCTTCTCCGACAACCCCTTCTTCATCCTCGACGCCGCCTGGGTCGAAGAGAGCGAGCGCGAGGGGGCCGAGCGCTTCCAGGAGTTCGTCCAGCAGCCGGAGAACCAGGCCCGGGTGCTGGAGGGAGGCTTCCGGCCGGCCAACCCGACGGTGGAGATCGGTCCACCGGTGAGCCCCGAGAACGGTGTCGATCCCGAGGAACCGCAGACCCAGCTCGAGGTGCCGAGCCAGGAGGTCATGGCCTCGCTGCTCGACTTCTGGAACGAGAACCGGAAGAGCGCACGGGTGCTGCTGGTCATCGACGTCTCCGGCTCGATGGGTGATCCCGCCGACCCCGAGACCGGCGAGACCAAGTTGGACCTCGCCAGGCGGGCGGCGATCGAATCGCTCGACCAGTTCAAGGACGAGGACGAGGTCGGGCTGCGCATCTTCACCACCGGACTGACACGGGACGGCTCCGCCAACTTCCTCGACCTCCTCCCCATCGCACCGATCGGTGATCAGCGGGACGAGCTCCGCCGTGAGATCGAGGCGCTCCAGCCCCTCAACGGCACCCCCCTGTACACCGTCGCCCGGGCCTCGTTCGACGAGGTGGTGCAGTCCTACGACGAGGAGCGGATCAACGCCGTCGTCCTCCTCACCGATGGACGCAACGATGACGGGCAACCCGACGACGACCCCGACGAGCTCGACGAGCTGCTCCGGACGCTGCGGGAGGAGACCGAAGGAGAGCTCGGGCGGCCGGTGAGGATCTTCCCCATCGCCTACGGCACCGACGCGGACCTCGAGGTGCTGCGTCTCATCGCGGAGGCCACCAGCGCCGCCGTGTACGACGCGAGCGACCCCTCGAGCATCACCAAGGTGTTCAGCGCGGTGGTGAGCAACTTCTAGCGCCCGCTCTTCTAGCCTTGGCCCGTGCCACGGCTCCGCTTCCGCGATCGGTTCTTCACCCCGCCCGTGGCACGGGCGATGACATCGCCTGGGGGGATCCTCGTCGCTGGCGGCGCTGCGTCCATCGGCATCGTCGCCGGCCTTCCGGCTGCAGCAGCCGCTGGGATGGCGGTGGTCGCCTGGACCGCTCGGGTGCTCACGGCGGTCCCCCGCTCCCCCTCCCGCGAGCGCATCGACCCCTTCACCCTCGCCGAGCCCTGGCGTGGGTACGTGCGCGAGGCTCTCCAGGCACAGGCCCGCTTCCAGGAAGCGGTCGGGGCCGCACGGGAGGGGCCCCTCCGCGACCGCCTCTCCGAGGTCGAGCAGAGGCTCGACACCGGGGTCCGCGAGTGCTGGCGCATCGCGCGCAACGCCCAGTCCCTCAGCGACGCCCGACGCGCGATCGACGTGGCGCGGATCACCGCCGAGCTCACCAGGATCGGCGAGAACGCGTCCGAGTCGTGGGCCGCCGGAAGCGCTCTGGCCCGCACCGCGGAATCCCTGGAGGCGCAGCTCGAGTCCGCCGGGCGCCTGGATCGGACCGTCTCCGATGCCGAGAGCCGGCTCCGACTGCTCGACACCAAGCTCGACGAGGCCGTCACCCGCGCCATCGAGCTCTCGGCCCAGACCTCCGAAGGAGGGGACCTCGAGGGGTTGGAGGGGGACGTGGACTCCGTGGTCACCGACATGGAGGCGCTGCGGCAGGCCCTCGAAGAGGCCGGTACAGCCTCCTCGGGTCCCGGTGGGATCGGGCCACCGCCCGCGGACGACCGGCCCCTCCCCGGCGGAGAGACCTGATGGCGGAGGGCCCCCGGCGGAGCCTCCTGGGCTCGAGTGCCGTGGTCGCGGCCGGTACAGCGCTGAGCCGCATCACCGGGCTGGGCCGGGTGGTGGCGCTCGCGTACGCCCTCGGGACGACGGTGCTGGCCGACGCATACAACCTCGCGAACACCACCCCGAACATCGTGTACGACCTGGTGCTGGGAGGGATCCTCGCTGCCACCCTCGTGCCCGTCGTCGTCGAGCGCTTCGACCACGACGACCGCGCCGGCGTCGACGCCCTCGCGACGACGATCACCCTCGTCCTCGTGGCGACGACGCTCGTGGCGCTGGCGCTCGCCCCGCTCTTCGTCCGCCTCTACACGATCGACCTCGACGCATCCGAGGCTCGGGAGCAGACCTCGCTCGCGCTGCCCCTGCTGCTGCTCTTCCTGCCACAGGTGCTCTTCTACGGCCTCAGCGCCCTGTGGACCGCCCTGCTCAACGCCCGTCGCTCCTTCGCGGCGCCGGCGTTCGCACCGGTCTTGAACAACCTCGTCGTCATCTGCCTCTTCCTCGCCCTCCCCCATCTCGCGGACGAGGAGCTGACCCTGAGCACCGTTCGCGACGACCTCGGCCTGCTGCTGCTCGTGGGAGTCGGCACCACCGCCGGGATCGTCGCCATGACGCTGGTGCTGTGGCCGGTGATGCGGAGGGAGGGCATCCGGCTGCACTGGAACCCCGACTGGCGCAACCCGGCCGTCACGACGGTGGCCCGGCTCTCGGGATGGACCCTCGGATACGTCGCCGTGAGCCAGGTCAGCCTCTTCGTCGTGCTTGCACTCCTCAACGGCACCGGCGAGGGAGCTGTCTCCGCCTACAGCTACGCGTGGCTCTTCTTCCAGGTTCCGCACGGCCTGATCGCGGTCTCGATCATGACCACCTTCACCCCTGAGCTCGCGAAGCGGGCATCCCGCGGGGAGGAGCGCGAGTTCGGCCACAGCTTCACCATCGGGCTCCGTCTGGTGCTCCTGGTGGTCCTCCCCACCGCGGTCGCTCTCGTGACGCTGGCAGAGCCGCTGCTCGGACTGCTGCTCCGGCGAGGCGCGTTCGGTGACGCCTCGGTCGAGACGACGACCACCGCCCTCGTCTGGCTCGCCGCCGGGCTTCCGGCCTTCTCCGTGTTCCTCTACACGATGCGCGGCTTCTACGCATGGAAGGACACCCGCACACCCTTCTTCCTGAACGCGGTCGAGAACGCTGCCACCGTGCTGCTCGCCCTGCTCCTCGTCGAAGCGTTCGGCCTCTCCGGCGTGCTCGGCGCCTGGGGTGTCAGCTACCTGGCGTTGGCGCTCGTCGCCCTGGTGGTCCTGGCACAGAGGTTCCCGGCTCTCGAGGCACGCTCGCTCGTGCTGCCATCCCTCCGGCAGCTCGCCGCCGCTTCGGCGATGGCGATCGTGATCGTGGTCACGAACCAGCTCGTCTCCTGGGGCTCCGCGCCCGCCGACGAGCTCCTCCATCTGCTGCTGGGAGGCGTGGCGGGCTTCGCCGTGTACCTGGGCACGCTGTGGATCCTCCGATCCGACGATCTGCAGGTCGTGAGAGAGGCGTGGTCCGGGGGCACCGGAGCGCCCGAGGCACCGGTGCTGCCCTAGGCTGGGCCCATGATGAAGACGATCCGTCGGTGGTGGAAGTACTGGACGGCCAAGCTCAACAGCAGCTTCAACGAGAGGGCCGATCCGAAGATCCAGCTGGAGCAGGCGATCAACGAGGCCCACGACCAGCACCGACGCCTCAAGGAGCAGGCGGCGAACGTCATCGCCAACCAGAAGCAGACCGAGATGCGGCTGAACCGCACGCTCGAGGAGTACGAGAAGGTCTCGGCGAACACCCGCCAGGCGGTCCTCATGGCCGAGGACGCTCAGAAGGCCGGTACGGGCGAGAAGGTCACCGAGTACACGCAGGCGGCGGAGGCGTTCGCCACCGCGGATGATCTCGCTGGAGCGCGAGATCGAGGACCTCAAGGCCCTGCACTTCCAGGCGACCCAGGCAGCGGACCAGGCGAAGTCCGCGGTGCAGCAGAACTCGGCAGCGCTCCAGAAGAAGCTGGCCGAGCGCCAGAAGCTGCTCGGCCAGCTCGACCAGGCCAAGATGCAGGAGCAGATGAACACGGCCATGGCCTCGTTGAGCGAGACCGTGGGAGAGGACGTGCCCACGTTCGAGGAGGTCAGGGCCAAGATCGAGTCGCGCTACGCGAAGGCCAAGGGCATGGCCGAGCTGACGGAGACCTCGGTCGAGTCGCGGATGCTGGAGATCGAGCAGGCGGCGATGAGCTCAGAGGCGCAGGGCCGGCTCGCCGAGATCCGCTCACAGCTCGGCCTGGCCGCTGCCGAAGAGCCGGCCGCAGCACTGGAGCAGCAAGGGGAGACGCCCGAGCCGGGTGGGCAGACCGAGAGCCGACCCCAGGCCGAACCCGAGCCCGGCTGACCCTGCGGCCCGGGCGAGGGGCTGCTCAGGTCGTGGAGCGGCCCCGGCTGCGATCCGTCGAGACCACCGGGCTCCTGGCAGCCCCTGTCAAGGGAGGACTACCAGGTCGTCGCGGTGGATGAGGTAGGGCGCAGTCCCTTCGGGCAGCTCTCCGCTCCTCAGTCCGGCGATGCGGCGCGCCTCCTCGGCCCGCACCCTCACGAGCCCCTTGGCGAAGACTGCGCCGTCAGGTCCCGCCACCTCCACCGCTTCGTCCGCCTCGAAGCTGCCGGTCACCTCGACGACTCCCGCGTTCAACAGGGAGGTGCCCCTCTCCAGGAGCGCTCGCCGCGCCCCATCGTCGACCACCACGGTTCCCGAGGACCCCACCGCGAAGGCGATCCACAGCTTCCGGGCGGGGAGCGACTGTGCGTGCGGTCGGACGATCGTCCCTACTCCCGGGGCACCTGCGACCGCGTCGGCGAGGACGCCATCCCGGTCGGCCGCGGCGATCACCGTCCGCACGCCTGACCACGCGGCGATCTTCGCCGCGGCCAGCTTGGAGGCCATCCCACCGCTCCCCACGACCGTGCCGGCTCCGCCCGCCATCAGCTCGAGCTCGTGATCGACCTCGACGATCTCCTCTATCAGCGACGCCGACTCGTCGAGCCGAGGGTCTGCTGTCAGGACACCGGAGGTGTCGGTGAGCATCACCAGGAGGTCCGCGTTGACCAGGTGCGCGACCAGCGCGGCGAGCCGGTCGTTGTCACCGAACCGGATCTCGTCGTCGGCGATCGCGTCGTTCTCGTTCACGATAGGCACGACGCCCAGCTCCAACAGGCGGCCGATCGTCCCCCGGGCCTGGAGGTACTGCTGACGAACCATGAAGTCGAGGGGCGCGATGAGCACCTGTCCCGCGAGCGACTCGTGGCGCGCCAGCTCTTCGTCGTACGCCTGCATCAGACGTGACTGGCCCACCGCTGAGACCGCCTGGAGGGTGACGGCGTCCGTGGGGCGCCGATCGCCGCCCATCCCGAGCGCCGGGAGGCCGGCTCCGATGGCGCCGGACGTGACCACCACGACGTCGTGACCACCGCTCCTCAGCCCGGCGACCTCCGAGCACAGCTTCTCGACGGCGACCCTGTCGATCTCGCCACGCTCGTCCGTGATCGACGAGGTGCCGATCTTCACCACGATCCTCATAGCTGCTCCGGTTCGTAGTCGAAGGAGTGCCCGCCGATCCAGACCGTCTCGCCGCTGACGGCCCCGGCTCGCCGCAGCCGGTCGAAGACCCCCAGAGCGCGCAGCCGCTGCTGCGCGTACGCCAAGGCGTCGGCATCCGTGAGGTCGCTGAGGGCCACGGCCCGCTCCGCCGGGCGCCCGGTGACCCGCCACTGGCCGGATCCCTGCCTCTCGACCTGCACCCCCTCGGCGACCGGCCGGTGCACCACGTAGCTCTTCCGCGATGGGTTCGGCCTCCCGTGCGGCGCGGACCAGGTCGACCGCCCTCCCGACGAGCGCGTCGACGCCGTCACCGGTGACCGCCGAGATCCGCGGCCCCTCGAACCGGGCTGCCTCGGTGGCGATCGGACCGGCATCCGCGATGTCCGCCTTGGTGCCCACGACGAGTCGGGGCCGGTCCAGCAACGCCGGCTGGTACCGCCCGAGCTCGTCGAGCAGCACCAGCTCCTGGGACTTCGGGGTCCTCCCCTCTACGGATGCCAGGTCGACCAGCAGCACCAGCACCCGTGCCCGCTCGACGTGGCGCAGGAAGCGGTGCCCGAGCCCCCGGCCCTCGGCCGCACCCTCGATCAGACCGGGGATGTCCGCCACGACCATCTCGAAGCCGTCGTCCAACCTCACGACTCCCAGGTTCGGCTCCAGGGTGGTGAAGGGGTACTCGGCGATCTTCGGGCGGGCGGCGGAGATGCGGGAGACGAGCGTGCTCTTGCCCACGTTGGGGAAGCCGACGAGAGCCACGTCGGCCAGCAGCTTCAGCTCGAGGCGGAGCCAACGCTCCTCCGCCTGCTCGCCCTGCTCGGCGAACGCCGGTGCCCGGAGGCGGTTGGACCCGAAGCGCGCGTTGCCGTGCCCCCCCTGGCCCCCCTGGGCCGCCAGGTACCGGTCGCCGTGGTGGGCGAGGTCCGCCGCCAGCTCGCCGTTGCTGCCGAGCACCTGGCAGCCCTCCGGGACCGCCACCACGAGGTCGGCACCCCGAGCGCCGTGACGTCTCTTGCCCTGGCCGTGCCGACCGTTGGTGGCCCGCCGGTGCGGGTGGTCACGGAACGCCAGGAGTGACGCCACGTTGCGGTCCGCCACCAACCAGACGTCGCCGCCGTCCCCCCCGTCGCCGCCATCGGGACCGCCGCGGGGGACGTGCGCCTCGCGACGGAACGAGATGCAGCCCGCGCCCCCGTCCCCGCCCTTCACGCAGAGGGCGCACTCGTCTACGAAGTTCGACTCGCGGCCGGGCACGGCGGCAAAGGATAGGGCGCCGGTCCCCCGGCGCCCTTCCTGGAAATCGTGGTGAGGGTCGGCTACTCGATGAGGCGGACCGGGTCACCTGCGATCGAGACGCTCCAGGTGGTGCGGTCGCCGACGCTCGCCGAGACCGAGTAGCGGATCTTGAACCACGTGTTGCCGCCGTACCAGGTCGGGTTGACCGCCAGCGTGGGCAGGTCGAAGCGAAGCCTGATGAGCCGATCGCTGTACTTGCCGGGCTGGCCGGTGCGACACGCCCAGGGGCGGTAGCGGCACTGGGGAGTCGTCGCCGTGGCGCCCCAGCTCCCGCTCACATCCAGGTAGCTGGCTGTGGTGGGACCGTACCCGCCGTAGGGAGCCCGCTCGTTCGTGGTGCAGGCGCCCTCCTCCGACTGGTAGGTGCCGTCCTGGCAGGCGATCTCCCAGGTGAAGGAGACCGGGTTCCCGGAGGGGTCGAGGATCTCGATGCCCTCTGCACCCTCGGCGGTGTCCCAGAGCTCAACGGTCATCTCCCGCCCCGCATGGTGGGGCTGGACGCTGGCCAGGTAGAAGCTGGGGTCGTCCGAGACGTTCGCGTAGACCCCCAGATGGGTGAGGCCGTACACCTTCGGACAGTCGGTCCGCAACGAGACGTCGGCACTCGCGGTCGTTGCGTCCGAGGTGCAGTGCCAGGTGCCGGCTCCCGGGTCGATGGCCCTCATGGCCATCAGGTTGTTGCCCTCCTGCTCGGTCTTGTCGCTCGGGACGATCGGCTGGATCTGCATGTAGTAGATCCCCTCGGTGGCGTTGCCGCCCGCTGCAGTGCGCAGCGTCCCGAACGACCTCCAGTACCCGTCGTAGTAGTCGCAGTTCGCGGGTCCGACCGTGGTCTGTTGGATCACCGTCGTGGAGAGGGGGTCCAGGCTGTCGTTGGAGCGCAGGGTGAACAGGTACTGCCGCGCGGCCCCCGACTCGGCACCGGTGTCGCTCGGGGACCGGCTGGCGGGGTCGCCGCTCATGCAGTGCGTGGCGTCGTACATGTCTACGCGGGGGTTGTAGGGCCACGTCTCTCCGCCGACGTCGTCGCCGTCGTCGAGCTCGATCGCGTACACGTACCCCCAGTCGCGCCACTCGGCGTTGGGGATGACCTCGCTGGTGCCGTCCCAGACCCAGGCGTCGGGGTCGATCGGGTTCGGTGGATCGGGATCGGGGTCGCAGCCCTGGAAGTCCGTGGCGCTGTCGCTGGGGCCACCGTTGGAGTCGGTGAACGGTGTGATCCGGTCGCCGTGCTCCCTACGGGAGCAGTAGCCCTGCACCGCCAGCCAGAAGTTCTCCCTCGCCTGCCCGCTGAGCAGCTGGTTGGTACCGAGGTAGTTTCGGGGGCTGCCCATCGGCACCGGCTTGATGTACTCCGCCACGGCCGACCGCTTGATCGTCACCGTGTTCGTGAACAGGGAGGTGAAGAACTGCTCGACATCCCCGTCGGTGATGGTGACCTCCAGCTGGGCGTTCCCGATCTCCTGGACGTCGACGGTCACCCCGTCGACCCCGTGGGTGAACCCGTTCATCGCCGCCACCCGCCGTGCCTCCTGGCGCGCCTGGCTGACGTTCGGCATGTACGTGACCCCCGAGAGGGAGGCCGCGTCGGATGTGGCCTGGATCTCGGCCGCCCGGGCCGTCCAGGACCCGAGATCGACCGCGAAGCCGGTGAACGCCATCAGCGGGAACACCAGCAGCGCGGTGAGCGCGAGGATGTAGCCGCGCTCCCCCGTCCACGGGCTTCTCCGCGTGGGGATTCCGATCGGCCCACAGCGGGCCCCGACTCATGGGATCTGCTCATCCGGTCACCGCCTTCGGCTCGACCTGGAACACGGCTGTCCGCTCGAACATCGCACTGCTCGGCAGCAGCCCGGTCACCGGCGTGTAGCGAGCCTGGATCCAGACTCCGACGTAGTCCGTACCTCCTGCCCGGGTCCCGTCGCGGCCGGCAGGGCACCACCACCGGTCCCAGTGCGATCCCCCGCACGGCGCCCCAGGCCCCCACTGCCCGAAGGCCGCGTAGGGGTTCTGGTCAGCGATCTGAGCCGCCGAGTAGACGTTGCACTGCACACCGCCGCTGTCGATCCCGGCAGGACCGCTCAGCGCCGCGCAGGACGCAGGGACGGTGCCGCTGCTCCGGGCGTTGAACAGCACGACCTTCTCGATCTCCAGGCTCGTCGCGCCGCTCATCACGCCTTCTATCGAGCCCAGCGCGCCCAGGTCCGCCCAGCCCTCGTCACCCCAGCTCGCCCCGGTGCGGGCACCCGCGGCCACCGAGCGCTCCAGCACGTTGGCGTCGCGCCAGGCGATGCCGAACTCCATGATCCCGAGGGCCACCGATACGATGAACGGAGCCACCAGCGCGAACTCGACGAGCACCGCCCCGCCATCACCGGTGAGTCGCCGGCGCCTCACGGCTCCACCTCACCCGGCTCGAGCGGGGAGACTGCAGCGTGCTCGAGGGTGAACGTGTCACCGAAGATGCCCGTGACATAGGGCCTCTCGATCTTCACGTACACCCCTATGAAGTCGATGTTGCCCACCCCGGGGCCGTCGTTGCGCAGGTCAGGGTCCCACCCGCATGCGTTGGCTCCGCCGGCCGAGCAGTCGAAGTAGTCGTAGTTCCCGTTCTGCACCGCGAGGAACGCCTCTCTGGGTGGGTAGTGGTTGCAGCCCGAGCCCGGGACCGTGGGGCCGTCCAGGTCGCAGTACGTCTCTGCCTGGGTCATGGCAGGCGTCCAGTGGAACTCGGGCGCGTTGAAGATCACAATCGAGTCGATCCACTCCATGGGCACGGCAGCCGTCGCCTCCCGGAGCGTGGAGACGACCGAGTAGTCCGAGGTGGCGTTGGTGCCGTCGAGCACCCGGTCCGGACCCTGGACGGCGCCCCGCCGGACGGCGTCGCCGACGGCATCGGAGGCCGTGAGGTAGTCCCGGAAGATCAGACCGAACTCGAAGATCCCGAAGAGGAGGAGGAAGAAGACCGGCGTCACCAGCACCGTCTCGAAGATGGCCGCGCCACCCTCCCCCCGGCACCTGTGGTTCGGCGAACGGCTCATGGCTTGACGAACGGGAGGGGGCCGGGGATGGAGTCGACCGGCGGGTCGGAGATGATCTGCACCACCGTCGCCAGCGCCGAGGTGACGCTCGAGTCGAGCGTGAAGGTGAAGGTGCAGGAGCCATCCGCTCCGGTGGTGCAGGTCTGGTACTGGGGCAGCGGAAGACCTGGCGCCGTCCACTTCACCCTGACCTGGACACCGACCGCAGGATCATCTGTCGGGCTCCGCACGCCGATTATCGCGGTGGCGTCCCAGGAGCCGCCGGGCCCCGTGGTCGACTGGCTCAGCGGCGGGTCGGCGTCACCGCTCCAGTTCGGGCTGGGGTCGTCCCACACCGCCAGGTTGGGATCCGGTGGCGGGATCGTGGTGGTCGTGGTGGTGGAGCCGGTGCTCGGGGCCGTCCCGGTCCCGCCCGTGGTCGCGGTGGTCACCACCGTGCTCGGGGTGCTGGTGGTGGTGATGGCCCGGATCTGGCAGGAGGCCGTCGGGGGTCGCTCGGCGATGCAGTCCGCCTGGTTCAGCGACTCGTCGGTGGCCCGGTCCTGGAGGAACTGGACGGCACCGAGGCTGACGACCACCAGGGAGCTCATGATGAGGGCGTACTCGACCATGGTCGCGCCGTGCATCCCGGCCCCGCCTGCTCCTGCGCCTCACTCCCCAGCGTCGCATGCCGTCGTCTCGCTCCCCGTCTGCGCCCTGCACTCGGTCCTGCGATCGCTCCACCCCTGCCGTCCCGGCCGGTCGGAAAGACCCGCTCGAGAGCCCATGGCGGTGCAACGACCGCCACCTCCGGTCGGTTCCGGATTTCTCGCCGAATCCGGGGCGGAAGACCCATATCCTGTTCCGGCCTCGATCGTACCCCCGATCTCATCCCAGTGCACGGAGCGCGCGGGACATATCACGCAGCGCGTTCGATGAGCCGGCCCGGGCCGTCCCGGAATCAGGCCTGGACGACCTCGACGAGCTTCCGGCCCCGGCGCCGGCCGTAGCGCACCTGGCCGTCGACGAGCGCGAAGAGCGTGTCGTCACCACCCCGGCCCACGTTCGGTCCCGGGTGGATGCGGGTGCCCCGCTGGCGCACCAGGATGGCCCCCGAGCGTACGGCGCCCCCGTCCGAGACCTTCACGCCCAGCCGCTTGCTCTGCGAGTCCCGGCCGTTCCGGGTGGAACCGCCGCCCTTGGTCTTGGACACTTCTCTAGCTCCTGCTGATTGCCGTGATCTCGATCGTGGAGTAGTGCTGGCGGTGGCCCCAGCGCCTGCGTTGCCGGCTCTTCGGCTTGTAGGTGAAGCCGTGGATCTTCCGGCCCCTGGTCTCCCCCACCACCGTCGCGGTGACCTTCGTCCCCGCCAGCTCGTCGGGCGTCGCGAGGACGGTGCCACCGTCCACCACCAGGACCGGAGAGAACTCCACCGCGGTCTCGGGCGGGCCCAGCCGCTCCACCTCGAGCTGCTCCCCCTCCGTCACCCGGTACTGCTTGCCACCGGTGGCGATCACCGCGTACATAGGTCGGCCAATCTACCGCATCCGCTCCCAGGAGCGGCAACCGGCAGGCGTGGGATCAGGAGTCACCCGATCCCTGGGACTCTCCCCCACCCAGGTGCTCGGTCAGGCCGTCGAGGTGCTGCTGCACCCCCTCGAGGTCCAGCTCGTCCAGGTGCTCCCCGAGCTCACCCAGATCCGGCCCCTCGAATCCCTCCATCGCCTCCCGCAGCGCCTCCAGGTCGATGTCACCCAGGAAGCCCAGGCCGACCCCGTCCAGCACCTCGCCGAGCTCCACCGTCTCCTCCGGCCCCGGGACGGTGACGTCGACCGGCTGGCCGAGGTCGAAGTACTCGAGCCGAAGGCTCACCTCCCCCGCCGCGACCTCGCTGCCCAGAGGCGCCACGTCTCCCAGCGAGACCCTGGTCTCGAACCGGCGCACGAGCCCGGCCTCGTCGATCCAGACGTCGACCGGGAAACTCGGGAGGTCGAGCCCGCCGGGTACGAGCGCGCCCAAGACCTGCTCGATCTCGGCTCGCTCCTCGGGCGGGAGCTGCTGGTACGCGACGTCGAGATCGATCGATCCGCTGTACCGCGTCGTCTCGGCGCCCCTCACGCTCTCGTTCCCGGCTTCGGTCACCTCACCGCCGAAGCCCTCCAGCATCTCGAGGAACGCCGAAGGGTCGAGTGTGCCGGCTCCCATCGGCGCGGCTGCATCGCCGAACAGACCGCTACCGCCGGTCAGCTCGCCCAGATCCAACCTGATCCACTCGGCGTCGGTTCCGGGGAGCGCGCCGAGCAACCCGATCCTGAGGTACACCGTGGTCCCGTCGACGACAAGGGTGACGGTCGCGTCCCCGCCCAGGAGATCCAGCCCCTCCGCTGCCAGACCGTCGACCAGCGACGAGAGGTCGACTGCGGTCTGGAAGCGGTCCTGCGGGATGTCGTACGCGCCGGTCACCACCGCTTCGAAGTCGGGGGTGAGGGCCGCGCCCGTCACCGCCATGGTGACCTCGAAGCGACCTGTCGACGCGTCCACGGTCTGCTGGGCTGCTGCCCGCACCTCCGCCTCGGCCGACCGCCCGGCATCGGGGATCACCGCGACGGCCCCCAGGGCGAGGGCCACGAACGCCACCAGGCAGACCAGCAGCGTCAGATGTCCCCGCCGGCCGCGTTCCGGTGGGACACCGCCCGCTGCCACCGAGCGCGCGACCGCCTGCTCCAGGCTGTCACCGAGCTGGTCCAGCGCCGGCCGGTTGATGGGATCGGTCATGAGGTTGCTCCTTGGATCTGCTCGAATTGGGCGAGACGCTCCTCGAGGCGGGTGAGAGCCCTGTGGCAGCGAACGCGGGCGGCACCGACGCTGCAGCCGAGCGCCTCCGCGACATCGGTGTACGGCAGCCGATCGACGAAGCGGAGCTCGAGCACGCGTCGGTCCCTCTCCCCTACCGTCGCGAGCGTGGCCTCGACCATCAGGCGGAGCCCCTCGTTGTCGACCAGCTCCTCCACCCTCCGCAGCGCTTCGTCGTCGTACGACGGCAGCTCCACCCCCAGGCGGTCGAGCGCCCGTCGCTCGACCGCCTGCGACCGGAAGTACCTGGTCAGCTGGTGCTTCGCGATCCCGAAGATCCAGGCGCCCGGTGAGCGGCCGGTCCAGCGGAAGCGGCCGGCCTTCTCGAACGCCACCGCGAAGGTCTCCGCCGTCAGGTCGAGTGCCACCTGGGGGTCGCCGACGCGCCTCTGGAGGTAGCGGAGCACCGGAGGGGCCCACCGGTCGTAGAGGGCGCGGAAGGCCTCGGGGTCGTGCCGGGCCCTACGCAGGAGCTCGACGTCGCGAACGGGCAGGCTCGAGGGCCATCGGATCCTCCACCACCCCATCCATGCCACTTCCCGGCCGCTGCGTTACAGCACCACCACCCGCTGCACCCGGGGGCGGCTACAGGTCCTCCAGCACGGCCCGGTCGATCCTGATCCCACGGCCCTCGCACTCCGGGCACGGGGCGCTGTAGGACTCGAGCAGCCCCTCCCCGATGCGCTTGCGGGTCATCTCGACCAGCCCCAGCTCGGAGATGTCGAAGACCTGGGTGCGGGTCTTGTCCCGGCTCAGGGCCTCCCGGAAGGTACGGATCACCCCGTCGCGGTTCTCCCTCACCTCCATGTCGATGAAGTCCACGACGATGATCCCGCCGATGTCCCTCAGCCGGAGCTGCCGGGCGATCTCCTCGGCGGCCTCGAGGTTGTTCCTGAAGACCGTCTCCTCGAGGCTCGATGAGCCGACGTTCTTGCCGGTGTTCACGTCGATGACCGTGAGGGCTTCCGTCTGCTCGATGATCAGCGACCCGCCGGAGGGCAGCCACACCTTGCGGTCCAGGGCCTTGTGGAGCTGCTCCTGGACGTGGTGGCGCTCGAAGAGCGAGAGCTGCTCGGAGCTGCGGTCGTAGTGCTGGATGCGCTCGGCAAGCGCAGGAGAGATGATCCCCACGTAGTCGCGGACCTGCTCGTGCAGACCCGGATCGTCGATCACCACCCCTCGGTAGTCCTTGTTGAACTCCTCGCGGATGACCCTCACCGCCATGTCCGGCTCGCGGTACAACAGGGCCGGAGCAGCCACTGTCCGGGCAAGCTCCTCTATCTGCGCCCACTGGGCCACGAGACGCGAGACATCCGCCCCGATCTCGGCAGCGGTGATGTGCTCGGCCGCCGTGCGGACGATGATCCCGTGGTCGGCAGGCCTCACCTTGTCGAGGATCTTCCTGAGGCGCTTCCGTTCGTCGTCGGCCAGCCGCTTCGATATCCCGATGGTGGTGCTGTTCGGGATCATCACGACGAAGCGTCCCGGGAGGGACACCTCGGTCGTGAGCCTCGCGCCCTTGTGACCGATCGGGTTCTTGGTCACCTGGCACAGGATCGACTGCCCTGCCTTCAGCAGCTGCTCGATCCGAGGTTCGCCCTTCTCCTCGATGTCCTCCTGGTCGTACTGGACATCCCCGCGATACAGCACGGCGTTCTTGGGCGTGGAGATGTCCACGAACGCCGCCTCCATCCCGGGCAGCACGTTCTGGACCCGGCCGAGATAGATGTTCCCGTGGATCTGGGTGACGTCGTCGGAAGGGTGCGAGACGTAGTGCTCGACCAGCTTGCGCCCCTCGAGCACGGCGATGTGGGTGGCCGCCTCCCGCACGCTGACGCACATCAGGTACCGCCCGACAGGCTTGCCCTTGCGCTCGCGCCCACGGCGTCGCTCGAGCACCTCGGCGTCGAGCTCCACTCCTTCGTCGGCGGTGATCGCCTCGACCGGCTGGTGCGCCTTGCGAGCACCCCGGCCCCTGCCGCCGCGACGGCGGCGGCGCCCGCTCTTCGTGCCGGGCTGGCGGTCTCCGTCGGGCGCCGCGCCAGGAGCCGATCGCTCCGGCGCCGGCATGGTGTCACCGATCTGGGGCTTCTTGCGCACCAGCGCCCGTTCGGCGGCCTCGACCGACTGCGGCCGGCCCTCTATCAGCCGATCCGGCAGCTCCTCAGGTGTGCGGTCCTCCCCGGAGCTGCGACTGCCGCCCCCGCTCGGGTCGCTGTCCCGCACCGATCCCTTCGTCATCTCGTCGTCCCCGCCCCTCGACGGACCCTTGTCCGTGCCGGAGCGGTCGACCGATCGTTCGGTCATCCAACTGTTCCCTTCTCATGACGCACGCGCCTCCGCGTGCGAGGCCCGCGGCAAACCGGGTTCGGTCCGCGTCTCCGGCTGCTGAGGCCAGGAGAGCGGCTCTCGCCGGGTGCCGTCGGGCATCGTCCATTGGTTCATGCGGATCACCCTGCGCTCCTCGAGCCCGGGACCCATGATCCCCATCAGCTCGCGTGGACGCAGTCCCCGCGGTTGGGTGGCCAGCTCTGCCTCGAGCTCCACACCCTCCTCACCGTCACCGATCACCCGGAGCGCCCACAGCTGCGGGCGCACGTCCTCCGTGGTCTGTCGTCCCTTGCGTTCCCGGGTGATCGGCAGCGTCGCCGCCTCGACCAGCTGGCTGACGCGCTCGGCAACCGCCGGCGGCGGAGCACCCGCCACCATCAGCTTCCAAGTGCAGCTCACAACCGCCTGCTGGAGCGACGGCTCGCCCGGCCCGAGCACCCCCCACGCCACCGGCTCCACACCCGAGGGCAGCGATGATCCGAGGTGCTCCAGCACATCCACCGGAACGAGAGTCGAGTCGAGATCGAGGTCGACGTCCAGGTACTCGGCCCATGACTCGTAGGTGGTGGGCAGGGCCAGACCGAAGTGCAGCTTCGGGTGCGGGGAGAAGCCCTCCGTGTAGGCGACCGGGAGCCGCGCCCTGCGGAGCGCTCGCTCCCAGAGCCGGGCGAGGTCCCTGTGCCCGATGAAGCGCAGCTTGCCGACCTTCGTGTAGCGGATCCTCAACCTCACCGGTGCACCCCCACCGGCGCTGTGCTCGAGGCCCTGACGACGGCTGGCTCGGGGTCGTCGAGGTCCTGGCCGGTCCCCTGACTGCCTCCCGCCGGCGGCACGTCCGAGCCGACGATGTGCTCCACACCCCCGTTGGTGCAGGCACCGCAGTCGTAGCAGGCGACCCACCGACAGTCCTCGTTCCCGGACTCGCGCAGGGCATCCTGGAAGTCCTCCCACAGGAACTCGCGGTGCAGGTCGGCCGACAGGTGATCCCAAGGGTGCACCTCGGCCTCCTCCCTGTGGCGGTGCGCGTACCACTCCAGATCGAGCCCCTGGCCGTCGAGGGCGGTGCGCCAACGGTCGATGTCGAAGTGCTCCGACCACTCCTGGAAGATCCCCCCACGGCGCCAGACCTCTTCGATCACCCGACCCACCCGGCGGTCTCCGCGGGCGATGAGGCCCTCGATCACGCTGGCCGCCGGGTCGTGCCACTTCACCTCGACGCCACGGATCCCACGGGTCGCATCCCGGAGCAGGCCGATCTTCCGACGGAGCTCCGCGGCTGTGTTCTGCCCGAACCACTGGAAAGGGGTGTGAGGCTTGGGTACGAAGCCTCCGACCGAGAGCGTCACCGACGGGCTCCTGTGGTAGCGGCTCCCGATCTCCACGCAGGTGCGGGCGAGCGAAGCGACGGCGACGGTGTCCTCGTCCGTCTCGGTGGGGAGCCCGGTGAGGAAGTACAGCTTCATCCGTCGCCAACCCTGCGAGTACGCGGCCTCCACCGCCCCGTACAGATCGGCCTCGGTGACCAGCTTGTTGATGACCTTGCGCAACCGCCAGGATCCGGCCTCCGGAGCGAAGGTCAGCCCCGTTCGGCGCGATCTCTGGATGTCCGCGGCGATCCCCACCGTGAACGCGTCGACCCGCAGGCTCGGGAGGGAGACGGAGACCTGTCCGCAGAGCGTCGGGTCGTCGACGGTCTCGGCCACCACCTCTCCGACGCCGCTGTAGTCCGCCGTCGAGAGGGAGGTGAGGGCCACCTCGTCGTATCCGCTCCGTTCGAGTCCCTCGGCCACCATCGTCCGGACCTGGCCGGTCGGCCGCTCCCGCACCGGGCGGGTGACCATGCCCGCCTGGCAGAAGCGGCAGCCCCGGGTGCAGCCCCTGAAGACCTCGACGTTGAGGCGGTCGTGCACCACCTCGGTGAGCGGCACGAGCTGCCGGCGGGGATGTGGCCAGTCGGCCAGGTCGGCGATGACCCGCCTCTCCACCACCGGTGGGACGTCGTCGAAGCGCGGTGTCACCCCGGCCACGGCACGCCCGTCGTATCGGACCTCGTAAAGGGAGGGCACGTAGACCCCTGCGATCCCGGACAGCGCCCGGAGGAGCGCGAGGCGGGATCCCCCGCCATCCCCACGCCTGGTCGAGGCGAGGACCTCCGTGATCTCCCCGACGACCTCCTCCCCGTCCCCGAGCACGAAGGCATCCACGAAGTCGGCGAGCGGCTCGGGGTTGAAGGCGCAGTGCCCTCCAGCGACGACGACCGGGTCGTCGGGAAGTCGATCGGCCGACCGGACCGCGACTCCGGCAAGGTCGACGAGGTTGAGGATGTTCGTGGCGACCAGCTCGGTCGAGAAGTTGAACGCCAGGACGTCGAAGTCGGTTGCCGCGCGGTGGGTGTCGACGGAGAACAGGGGGAGGCCCGACCTCCGGAGCTCCGCCTCGAGGTCCACCCACGGCGCGTAGGCGCGCTCCGCCACCGCGTCGTGCCGCTCGTTGAGGATCTCGTACAGGATCTGGAGGCCCTGGTTGGGTAGGCCGATCTCGTAGGTGTCGGGGTAGACGAGCAGCCAGGCGATCTGGCCGGGCCGAGGCTCCGGTGCCACGGCACCCAGCTCGCCGCCGATGTATCGAGCGGGCTTCTCGACGCGGGCCAGCAGGGGTTCGAGCCGTGCCCACAACGAAGTCACTTCCCCGGATGCTACCGGACCACCGCCGGGGATCCCGATTCGGGGTCTCGCCTGCTCGAGTCGCCCGGGTGCCCGGGCACCAGCGCCCTCACACGAAGCGGCGCATGTGCACGTTGAGCACCAGACCCACCGCCGCGAACGAGGTCAGCGTCGACGACCCGCCGTAGGAGAGCAGCGGCAGCGGGATGCCGGTCACCGGCATGATGCCCGTGGTCATCCCCACGCTCTGGAAGAGCTGGAACAGGAGCATCGCCATCACCCCGACGCAGAGGAGCGTCCCGAAGAGGTCCCTCGACAGCTGTGCCGTGCGCCAGGTCCGCCAGATGATCGTGGCGTACAGCAGCAGCACGACCGAAGCTCCGATGAAGCCGAGCTCCTCCCCCACGACTGTGAAGATGAAGTCGGTCTGCTGCTCCGGCACCTGTCCAGACCTGTTCTGGGGCCCCTCATACAGCCCCTGACCGGTGACACCGCCGGCACCGATGGCGATCTGCGACTGGTCGATGTTGTACGTCGTTCCCTGCACATCGGCCTGCGGGTTCAAGAAGCCCGTCAACCGGGCGCGCTGGTACTCGGCGAGCACGTCGCTGTTCATGATCCCGAGCACCGCGACCACCCCGACCACCGCGACCAGGAGCACGTGGCGAGGACGGGCCCCGCCCACCAGCAGGATCCCGCTGCTGATCGCCACGAACACGAGGACCGTCCCGAGGTCGGGCTGGAGCATGATCAGAGCCATCGGTACGCCTGCGATACCCATGGCCGTGACCAGCTGCCTCAGGCTCAGATCCCCGTCGTGGCGGGCCACGAACGCCGCCAACGCGACTATGAGTGCCAGCTTGCCGAACTCCGACGGCTGCACCTGGAAGGCTCCGGCCTCGAACCAGGCCTGCGCGCCCTTGCTCTCTTCGCCGAGCGGCGAGAGCACGGCCAGGAGCACGACGAGCATGAGCATGTAGATCGGAGCTGCCCAGGTCTGAAGTCGCCTGTAGTCGACCGCGGCTGCCACGACCAGCACCGCCGCCCCGACGCCCACGAACAGCGCCTGACGCCAGAGGAAGAAGTGCTCCACCGGGTCCTCCGGACCTCCGGGGCCGCGCGTCGCGCTGAAGACCATCAGCACACCCACGCCGGCCAGCGCGAGCGTCGCCAACACCAGGACGACGTCCATGTGGAGGAGCGGTGCAGACGCGCTCCGTTCACGCCGGGCAGCTCCCCCTGGTCGCGTCATGGTCGGAACCGCGCTCATTCCGGGCGCACCTCGGGCATGGGGGCCTGACCCGCGAGAGGCTCGAGGATCCACCGCGCCACGGGTGCTGCCGCCTCCGCTCCGAAGCCGGACTCCTCCAGCACCACGGAGACCACGTACCCAGGGTCGGTACCAGGCCCGAACCCGACGAAGACCGAGGTGTCGGCCTTGCCCTCCACCTCTGCGGTGCCGGTCTTGCCGGCGATCGGCCAGGAGATGTGGTCCCAGCCGGTGAAGGACGCCTCCACGGTTCCACCGTCGCGGCTGGTCACCCCGAGGAAGCCCTGGTACATGGGTTGCCAGATGGTGGCGTCCGGGATCTCCAGCTGACGCAGGATCCGGGGCCGGAGCTCCTCGACCACGTCGGCCGGGTCCTCCGGATCACCTCCGGATCGAAGCACCCGCACCGCGATGTTCGGAGCGTGGAGCGTGCCGTGGTTGGCGAAGGTCGCGTAGGCGTTGGCCAGCTGGAGTGGGGTGACCAACACGTCGCCCTGGCCGATGGACATGTTGATGTTGTCACCCGAGTACCACTCCCCGTAAGGGAACGCTTCGGGGTTCTCGTCGTGACGCTGCTGCTTGCGTTCCGGAGTCGGGACGAAGCCGGTCGCCTCGTACGGCAGAGGGATCCCGGTCTCCGCGTGGAGTCCGAACTCCTCGGCCGCGTCCTGGATCCCCGTCCGGTTCACACCGTCCTCCACCCAGTACCGGTCGCCGAGCCAGTAGAAGAAGACGTCAGATGAGCGCGTGAGGGCCAGCTCCACGTTCACCGAACCGACGGCACCCGGGCTCGTGAACGTGCACGCCTCGGCACCGGTCGCACAGCCCTGGGCCACGTAGGTGCCGCCGTCCGTGTACCAGTCGCCAGAGCTGATGAGCCCGTCACGCAGCGCCGCGTACGCCGTGATCAGCTTGAAGGTGGAGCCCGGCGCGTACTGGCCGGAGAGGGCGCGGTTGGTGAACGGATCCTCCGAGGCCTCGTCCCCCAGGAGCTCCTCGTACCGCTCAGGGCTGATCCCGTTGACGAACTCCTCCGGGTCGTAGCTCGGGTACGAGGCCATCGCCAGCACCCCTCCCGTTCGCGGGTCGATCACCACCGTCGAACCTGCGGGCGCGGCGTTCGCCTGGTTGCCACCACGTGCCGGTGTGCCGCGGGCCTCCTCGAGGCCGCGCAGCAGCGCCGACTCCGCCAACAGCTGGACGTCGAGGTCGATGGTGAGCTGGACGTCGTTCCCGGGAACGGGCGGCTCGTAGCTCAGGGTCCGGATCGGCTCGCCCCTCGCGTCGACCTCGATGGTGCGAACTCCGGGGACCCCCCTGAGCCGGTCCTCGTACACCTTCTCGACCCCGGTCTTCCCGATCTCGTCGTTCGGCTGGTAGGGCTTGTCGGTGTCCACTCGGCGCTCCGGGGTGCCCATCTTCTCGCGCAGCTCGTCCTCGTTGATGCGCCCCACGTAGCCGAGGACGTGTGCCGCCACCGGTCCGTACGGATACGCGCGCACGGGCTCCCTTCGCACCTCCACCGCGGGGAACTGGTCACGTCGCTCGGTGAGGTAGATCTCCAGCTCCTCGTTGACGTCTACCGCGACGGGCTTGGGCTCGACCGGGCTGTACTGCGGGTCCTCCATCCGCTCGCGCAGCTCGGCGACCTTCGTCGGCTGCCCGGAGGCGGTGAGCTCCTCGGCCAGGTGGAGCCACATCGCGTCGGCCTCCTCCCCGGTCAGCCGCGACAGGCGGACGGGGTCGACCGTGACCACCGTCGAGATCCTGTTGTCGACCAGCACGCGTCCGTCAGCATCGAGGATCCGGCCCCGCGGGGCCTCGACCCATATCTCACGGGTGTTCTGCACCGCGGCTGCGAGCTGGTACTCCTCCGTACCGATCACCTGGAGGTACCAGAGCCGCGCGAACAGGGCGCAGAAGAGCGACAGCGCCACGATGCCCAGGACGCTGAGCCTCAGGCGCTGGGAGTCGAGTGCCATCAGGCCAGGACCGCCTGACCTTCGGAGCGCGGGCGACCGGCCCACCGGACCACGGCCTTCACCGGCACGACGAGCACTGCGGAGCTGACCGACACCACCACGACGATGCGGCCGAGCTGCGGGGTCGACAGCAGCGGCTGCCCGACCAGCTCACCGCAGAGGACGAAGAGGGCGACCCCTGCCGCCGACGCAGCTGAGGCCACCACGACGTCGAAGCCACGGGCCGAACGCAGGTGCAGGGCGTTGGCCCTGCCGACCGCGTAACCGACCAACAGATAGGTGAGTGCGGAGAGGCCGAACGGCGTCTGGAGCAGCAGGTCCATGAGCAGCCCCGTGGTGAAGCCGACCAGCGCACCCCGCTCTGGTCCGAGCTCCAGCCCCGACGCGATCGCGAGCACCAGCATCAGGTCAGCCGAGACGCCCAGGAACCGGAGCTCGGTCAAGAGGGACGCCTGCAGGACGACTGCCGTGAGCAGCACCGCGGCCGTGCGGATGATCGCGCCGATCACGGTGCCTGCTCCTGCGGTACCCACAGCAGCACGCTCACGAACGTGAGCGAGTCGAGAGAGGCCAGCGGCTCCACCAGCAGGTCCTGGTCCAGCTCTCCCGGTGAGGTGGCTGCCGAGCTGACCGTGCCGATCGGTATCCGTCCGGGGAAGAGCGAACGCTCGAGCCCGCTCGTCAGCACCTCCATCCCCTCCTCCACCTCGGCGTCCGAATCGACCCCCTGGAAGACGATGAGCGGTCGTCCCCGCCCCTGCCCGCGAGCCACTCCGATCTGCTCGGGCTCGGTCTCGCTCAGCCTCACCCCGACCCTGAAAGCCGGGTCGCTGATCAGCCTCACCACGGCGCGGCTCTCGGAGACCCGCTCGACCCGACCCACCAGACCGGCCCGGCTCACCACCGGCATCCCGACCTGGACTCCGTCGGAGCTACCCCTGTCGATCTCGATGACGTGATCGAAGTTCGAGGTACCGCCTCCCACGACGGCCGCGCGCAGCGGAGGGATGTCTCCGATGTAGTCGAGCTCCAGCTCCTCGTACAGGCGCTCGAGGGTCACCTTCGCGTCGGCCGTCAGCGCGAGCTCGCCCTCCAGCTCGGCTATGCGCTCCCTGAGCTCGTCGTTCTCGGCCTCGAGCTCGTCGTAGCCGAAAGCCCCCTCCCAGGCGTCGCCGACCGGCTCGAGGGCCGATCCCACGCCGTCCCTCACCGGCGCGAGGGCCTCGAGCGTCGCGTCCCGTGCGCTCTCCACGGGCTCGAAGCCCCTCAGGTCGAGGGTGAGCAGCGTCACCGTGGTGAGGATCAGCAGGACGAGCGTGAAGCGGGACCGGCTGGCGTGCCGAGACACGGCCACGAGGCGTCGTCGGGCTACTCGTGGCTCGAGGTGAACAGGACGCCCTTGAGGGCCTCGAACTCCTCGAGGGACTGGCCCGACCCGATGGCGACGCAGTGGAGGGGGTTCGGTGCCAGGTGTATGGGCATCCCCGTCTCGGCCTCGAGCCGCGTGTCTATGCCGTTGAGCAGCGCTCCCCCACCTGCCATCAGGATCCCCTGCTCCATGATGTCGGCGGCCAGCTCCGGTGGTGTCTTGTCCAGGGTGGTCTTCACCGCGTCGACGATCGCCGAGACCGGCTCCTCGATCGCCTCCCGGATCTCCTCGGTCGAGACGACGATCGTCTTGGGCAGCCCGGTGACGAGGTCGCGCCCACGGATCTCCGCGTACAGCTCCTCCTGGAGCGGCCACGCGGACCCGAGCGCCATCTTCACCTCCTCGGCGGTCCGTTCCCCGAGAGCGACGCTGTACTCCTTCTTGATGTAGTTGACGATCGCATCGTCCAGCTCGTCGCCGCCGACGCGGACCGACTGGCTGGCGACAACTCCTCCGAGGGAGATCACCGCGACCTCGGTGGTGCCGCCTCCGATGTCGACGATCATGTTGCCGGTCGGCTCCTGGACCGGCAGGCCGGCTCCGATGGCGGCCGCCATGGGCTCCTCGATGATGTATGCAGGCTTGCGGGCACCGGCGAACTCCGCTGCCTCCTGAACCGCTCGCTGCTCGACGCCGGTTATTCCCGAGGGGACGCAGATGACCATCCGGGGCTTGGCCCACTTGCTCCTGTGCACCTTCTGGATGAAGTAGCGGAGCATCTTCTCGCAGATCTCGAAGTCCGCTATGACCCCGTCCTTCAGGGGGCGGATGGCCTGGATGTGCGACGGCGTGCGCCCGATCATCCGCTTGGCCTCCGAACCCACCGCGAGGGGCCGTCCGTCCTTCACGTTGACGGCGACCACCGACGGCTCGTTCAGGACGATCCCCTCACCCCGGAGGTAGACCAGGGTGTTGGCCGTCCCCAGGTCGACGGCCATGTCGCGTCCCATGATCGCGGGCCGGAGTGTCTTCTGGGCCATTCGGATCGCTCGCTTCGACTCGGAGATCTCTGCCTGTTGATGAGCGGCATGAGGCGCTCGGCCCGCCTGAACGCCTCGCCTCGCTCAGGATCCCCGCGAGTCTAGATCGTCGCAACAGAAATGCAATCCACCCGGGCACCGCTCCGGCACCACCGGCCCCGAGCAGAGCGACCGGGCTGCGGGTCGGCGCCCTCAGAGGTCCGGGAAGAAGAGGCCGATCTCGCGCGCGGCCGCGTCCGGCGAGTCGGATCCGTGAACGAGGTTCTCGGTCATCTCGATGCCGAGGTCCCCCCGGATCGTGCCCGGTGCGGCCTCAGCGGGGTTCGTCGCACCCATCAGGGTGCGCACGACCTTCCACGTCTCGGCCGGCCCCTCCACCACCAGCACCAGGGAGGGCGACCGGCCGATGAAGCTGACGAGGTCGTCGTAGAACGGCTTGCCGACGTGCTCGGCGTAGTGACGTTCGGCGGTCGCCGGGTCGATCGTGCGTAGCTCTGCAGCGACCAGCCGGAGGCCCTTGCGCTCGATCCGACCGACGATCTCACCGACCAGCCCGCGCTCGACCGCGTCGGGCTTGCAGATCACCAGTGTGCGGTCCATCGCCCGGAAACGTACGGGCCCCGGCCGACCCAGGGCAACCCACTACCAGGGTCGGTTGCAGGTGGCGGAGGACGTCACTCCATTCCAGTCCGGGTTGGAGACCGTCAGCACAGCCGCTGTGACAAAGGTCTCCCCGTTGCGGAGCGGATCCCCGGTCTCCACCTCTTCGACGCTGAGGTAGCAGTACCCCGAGGAGTCAGTGGTGCAGGACCAGTTCCGTGTCTCACCCTCGCTGTCCGTGTAGCGGCCGCTCACCGAGACACCCGAGGCCGCGGAGCCGTTCCTGGTGGCGGTGATCCTGAACCGGGCCCGCCAGTAGTTGTCTCCCAGGTTCTCGCGGAGACCACGCCGAGGTGGCCACCACGATTCGCGGTGCGGTCGTAGTGGTCGTGGCGGGAGGCGCGCTCGTGGGTGGTGCCGAGGTGGGTGGTGCGCTCGTGGGTGGTGCCGAGGTGGGTGGCGCCGAGCTGGTCGGTCCGGAGGTGGTGCTCGTCGTGGAGCTGCTGCTCCCTCCGCCGCCGCCTCCGGTGCCGACGCAGTCCGCCCCGTTCTCGACGCAGCCGACCTGGCTGTCCATGATGTCGTCGGACCCCTGCGAGACGTACTGCAGCCCGCTGATGCACGCGACGGCCACCGTGGCGACGATGAGCGCGTACTCCGGCAGGGCAGCGCCCCGGTCCCGGGTCCGGTCCAACCAGCTGGTCAACCTCGTCATCACGGCGGTGTCCTGACTACTTCGGCAGCCCTCTACCTCATCGAACCTCGACCTCATCGTGCCACCACCACATGGGCCGATCGATCCTTCGCCCTGGACCGTACGACTCAATTTCGGGGTCGTCGTGCAGTTTCGATCTTCTTCGCGCTCAACAGTGGGCGGGCCTCACCGACGACATACAGCGACCCCGTCACGACGATCGCGTCGTCCTCGCGGGCCAGCTCGCGGGCCCTCGCCACCGCCTCCGGCACCGAGACGACGACCTCCGCGTCGACACCCCGCTCCCTCGCGGCCGCCTCGATCGACGCTGGAGCCACCGCCCGCGGCGAGTCCGCTCGGCATGCCAGCACGAGGTCGCGCCCGCCGGCCCCGATGCCCCTGATCAGCTCGCCGACGTCGCGCCCGTCCAGGGCACCGAGGACGAAGATCCGCCTGCCCCCCACGTGGATCTCTTCCAGCGCGGCGCCGAGCGCAATCGCTCCCTCCGGGTTGTGGGCACCATCGAGGACGACGAGAGGGTGCCGGCCCACGATCTCGAAGCGTCCCGGCACCGACACCGAGCCGAGCGCGTCGGTGACCACATCGACCGGCAGCGCTCGACCGAAGAACGCCTCCGCCGCCGCCACGGCGATGGCGGAGTTCGCGGCCTGGTGGGCTCCGTGCAGCGAGAGGAACACCTCCGGGTACTCCCCGTAGCGCCCCTCGATCCCCACGAGCCTTCCACCAAGCCCTTCGATGTCGGAGCCCAGCCGGAAGTGCTCGCCGACGAACCAGTGCTCCCGGGCAGGAGCGCTCCGGAACACCTTCTCCAACCGCGGGTCGCTCTCGCCGATCACCGCCACCGAGCCGGGCTTGACGATGCCGGCCTTCTCGGTGGCCACGTCCAGGCGCCAGTCACCTCTGCCGTCGGTGTGATCCCGGCCCACGTTGGTGACCACCGCGACATCGGAGTCGACGACGTTGGTGGCGTCGAAACGCCCCAGCAGCCCGACCTCCGCCACGACGACGTCGACAGCGCTCTGCGCGAACCACCCGAACGCGGCCGCCGTGAGGATCTCGAAGTACGAGGGGGTCACGCCCGCGAGCGACTCGATCTCCGCTACCGCTCCGATGGCGTCGGCCAGCTCCTCGTCGGTGACGGGGTCCCGGTTCCGCGCGATCCGCTCGTTCACGCGCTCGAGGTGGGGGCTCGTGAACAGGCCGACGGTCAACCCGCTGGCTTCGAGCAGCGCACTGACGAGGTGGCAGACCGACCCCTTGCCGTTGGTGCCGGTCACGTGCACGACCGGGCAGGCGAGGTGAGGGTCGGCCATCACGTGGAGCAGCCGCCGGACCGGCTCGAGGCTGAGGCCGTCCACTTCACCTGCCACGGCCTCGCGGTTGAGGTGGGCGTCGAGATACCCCAGCGCGGCCTCGGCATCCATGCCCGGAGCCTACGGGGGCAGGCTCAGGAGGCGGCTCGGCGCGGACGCTCCTGCTCGACAGCGGCGCGTGGCACCAGGGTGGGGTTCACCTTCTCCAGCACCGTGTCGTCGTCGATGACGCAGCGCCCGACATCCTCTCGCCCCGGGAGCTCGTACATCACGTTGAGCAGCACCTCTTCCAGGATCGCCCTGAGACCCCGGGCTCCGGTTCCCCGCAGGATGGCCTGGTCCGCGACGGCACCCAGCGCACCCTCGGTGAACTCGAGGTCGACGCCTTCCATCTCGAAGAACTTCCGGTACTGCTTGGCGAGCGCGTTCTTCGGCTCCTCGAGGATCCGGATGAGCGCCTCCCGGTCGAGGTTGGAGACGGCTCCGATCACCGGCAGGCGGCCGATGAACTCGGGGATGAGGCCGAACTTCAGCAGGTCCTCCGGGAGGACCTGGGCGAATATCTGGCCCAGCTCCTTCTCGGACGGCTTGCGCACGTCGGCGGAGAAGCCGACCCCGTTGTGACCGATCCGTGACTCGATCAGCTTCTCGATCCCGGCGAACGCCCCACCGCAGATGAACAGGATGTTGGTCGTGTCGATCTGGATGAACTCCTGGTGCGGATGCTTCCGACCCCCCTGCGGCGGGACCGACGCCGTGGTGCCCTCCAGGATCTTGAGAAGTGCCTGCTGCACCCCTTCGCCCGAGACATCCCGGGTGATGGAGGGGTTCTCGCTCTTGCGGGCGATCTTGTCGATCTCGTCGATGTAGATGATCCCGGTCTCCGCCTTCTTCACGTCGTAGTCCGCGGCCTGGATCAGCTTGAGGAGGATGTTCTCGACGTCCTCACCCACGTACCCGGCCTCCGTCAACGCGGTCGCGTCCGCTATGGCGAAGGGCACGTTCAGCATCCTGGCGAGCGTCTGCGCCAGGAGGGTCTTGCCGCAGCCGGTCGGCCCTATGAGGAGGATGTTCGACTTGGCGAGCTCGACCTCGCCGTCAGCCGTGCCCTCGAACTGGATCCGCTTGTAGTGGTTGTAGACCGCCACCGACAGGATCTTCTTGGCCTGCTCCTGTCCGACGATGTAGTCGTTCAGGAACTCGTATATCTCGCGCGGCTTGGGGAGGTCGTCGAAGCGGAGCTCCGAGGTCTCGGCGAGCTCCTCCTCGATGATCTCGTTGCAGAGGTCGATGCACTCGTCGCAGATGTAGACCCCGGGACCGGCGATGAGCTTCTTGACCTGCTTCTGCGACTTCCCGCAGAACGAGCACTTGAGGAGCTCTCCCCCGTCTCCGAACTTCGCCACGTCCTGGACCTCCCCCGATCTGCTCTTCCGGATGTCGTCTCTTGCCCGCTCGCCTCGTCCCCTACGAGGGCCGGACCGCCGCGATCGTGGCCTGCTCCTTCAGCTCACGCGCCTCGATCACCTCATCGATGATGCCGTACTCCTTCGCCTCGGGCGCGGACATCACGAAATCCCGGTCGGTGTCCTCGTGGATCTTCTCGACCGGCTGACCGGTGTGCCGCGCGAGGATCTCCTCCAGCAACCCCCTCATGCGCAGCACCTCGTTGGCAGCGAGCTCGATGTCGGTGACCTGCCCCGACGCCGTCCCGTAGGGCTGATGGATGAGGATGCGGGCGTGCGGGAGGGCCAGGCGCTTCCCCTTGGTCCCGGCCGCCAGGAGCACGGCCGCCGCCGACGCCGCCTGGCCGTAGCAGATGGTCCAGATGTCGTTGCGGATGTAGGTCAGCGTGTCGTAGATCGCGAACAGCGACGTGATGTCGCCGCCGGGGCTGTTGATGTAGACGTTGATGTCCTTGTCGGGGTTCTCCGACTCGAGGTGCAGGAGCTGAGCGCACACGAGGTTCGCGACCGTGTCGTCGATGGGCCACCCGAGGAAGATGATGTTCTCCCGCAGGAGTCGGGAGAACAGGTCTGAGTAGCGCTCGCCGCGCGAGGTGGTCTCGATCACCTGCGGCATGTAGTTGCTGATCGAGGTCACTCGGCTTCCTCGGGCTGATGGCGGTGGTCGGTCTCGGCGCTGTCCTCGACCGCTGGGGGTTGGACCTCGAGAAGTGCCCGATCGAGCGGTTCGCCGTCCTCGTCGACGACCTCTGCTCGCTCGAGCAGCCACTCGAACGCGGCCCGCTTCCTGAGATCCGAGCGTACCTCGGGGAGGTGCCCGGCGCGCTCGAACTCCTCGCGAACAATGGCCGGTTCCTGCCCGAGCCGCTGCGCCAGAGCGGTGATCTCCTCCCCAAGCGCCTCGTCGGTCACCTCGATGTGCTCCGCCTCAGCGACGGCCCTCAGGGCGAGGTCGACCTTCACGCTCGTCGTCGCCTCGTCGCGGAGCTCGCCACCGAGCTCCTCCCGGCTCCTCCCGGACGCGCTGAGGTACTGGTCGAGCGAGAGCCCCTGCCGCGCCGAGCTGCATGGCCATGTTCTGCAGGCGGTGTCGGATCTCGTTCTGGATCAGGGCCTCGGGGAGCTCCGCATCGACCAGCGCCGCCAACGCCTCTCCGAGCCTCTGGTTCATCGTCATCTGGGCCCGCGCCGACTTCGCCGTGGCGAGCCTCTGGCGGATGTCGGCGCGAAGCTCTTCGAGGCTCCCGAACTCGGACGACTCCTCCGCGAACGCGTCGTCCAGGTCGGGGAGCACCCGGGCCTGAACCCCCTTGACGAGGATCCGGATCCGGAGCGGTGCCTCACCCTCCTCGGGGTGCTCTGCGTCGAACTCGAGGATGTCGCCCGCCTTCGATCCTCGAAGCTGCTCGTCCATCTCGGGCACCACGGCGGAGGCCCCCAGCTCGTAGAGGTAGTCGTCTGCCGTGAGCCCATCGACGTCGGCCCCACCCTGCTTGCCGGAGATGTCGATCCTCACGAAGTCCCCGTCGACCGCAGGGCGATCCACGTTCTCCAGCTCCCCGAAGCGTCGGCGGAGGACCTCCAGCTGCTCGGCGATCTCGTCATCGGTGGGAGCTGGCGAGGGGACCGTGATCCCGAGGTTCTCGTAGCCGGTGATGGTGATGGTGGGTCGCACCTCCACCACCGCATCGAAGAGAAGTCGCCCGGCCTCCTGGCCGCCCGTGATGTCGATCTCGGGAGAGGCGATGGCATCCAGCTCGTTCTGGCGCACAGCCGCCTCGTAGTAGTCGGGGAGCGCGGTCCTCAGAGCCTCTTCGCGGCCGACCTGCGACCCGAGATGGGCCTCGAGCACCTTCCGAGGAGCCTTGCCCGGGCGGAATCCAGGAATCCTGACCTCCCGGGCAAGTCGACGGAAGGCGTCGTCGACGGCCTCCTCGACCTCGTCCTCGTCCACCTCCACCGAGAGCTTCACCCTGTTTCCCTCGAGGGGCTCGACAGTCGCCTTCACGGCGTTGGAGTGTAACTGTCGACCGTTCCGGTTCTGTACACCACCTCGGGCCCACCGTCTGCGGCCCGGCCCGCGAGTGCTGGGGTCCGGTACGTACACTTGCAGCCGAGATCTCAGGTACCGTATGTGGGTCTACCGACCCAGTCGTGGCGGGGCCGAACATGGTCCGCTCCAAGCGGGGGGACGGCATCACGACTCGCAATGACCGATCCGCGAACACCAACCGCGCCGACAGGCCGCTCGGTCAAGGGCCGGCGCGCACATACATGATCGTGCTGGCAGGATGACCACGGTGACAGAAGAGCTCGACCGCGACTTCGAAGACGTCGCTCCGCTCGTAGTCGACTGGATGCGCGGCAACGGGTTCCCGGATGCCGGTCTCACGGAGGACGCCGGTGTGGGCGCCTACGACGTGGACTCGGCAAACGCGATAGCCGAGGTGAACATCGGCGCCCCACCCGCACGACCGAACGTCCAGAGGCTCGACGAGGTGGCGCGCAGCGTGGGCCGTCGAGCGCTCTACTTCTCCTTGCGGGGGTTCACCGCCTCCGCCGTGGAGTGGGCCGACAACGTGGGGATCGCCCTGTTCGAGTTCGACAAGGACGGTGACTCGATCATCCCCTCCAACGGCAGCGCCGACGAGCTCACCCGCAAGCCACCCAGCGCCGAGGAGCGACTGCTGGAGGCCGCTGCACGTGCCGTCGCAACCGGGCTGGAGGAGTTGCACGAGGAGGTGCAGCTCCGCGGGGCCGACGAGGAGACAGCGACCCGGATCCGCGAAGCCCGCGACCGCAAGCGCATGCGGAGAGATCTGCTTGGCTGACATGCCGGGGCTGCGCCTGGCGGGCGCCTCAGCGCGACCGAGACGGGCTCTCCACATCCAGGCCGATGGGGAGGGACCGGCCTACTACCGGACCGTGCTGCCGGCGGCGGCCATCAACTGGCGGCCGGACATCCCCTGGGAGGTTGCCTCAGAGCTGCTGGTCCACACAGACCTGTTGGATCAGGTGGACCTGGTGCTCGGTCAGCGAATCTGCACTCCGTCCGGTTGGACGCTCTGGGGGTTGGCCACCGCGGATGGCGGCCCGGCCACGGCCTTCGAGACAGACGACCTCCTGACAGAGGTGCCCCGCACCAATCCGAACCACAAGATCTACGCCAACCCCGAGACCCAGCGAACCATCCGTGAGGCCATGGGCAGAGCTGATGCCGTCGTTGTGTCCACCGAGCCGCTCGCGGAAGAGCTCCGAGAGCTCAATGAGACCGTCTACGTCATCCCCAACCGCATCAACGGTGACTTCATACGAGAGACCCCTTGCAAGCCTCGCGGAGATCGACCCGGTCGTCGTCGGATGGGCGGGCGGGTCAGACCCACCGTCGCAGATCTGGCGACGGTGGAACGGCACTTGCGCAGGTCCCTCGAGGACGCTAGGCCCACCGGGCCGAGCTCCACCTGATGGGAGTCGACCATCGGTCGCTGTTCGGCGGCCGGGGACGGTTCACTCACTGGTTCAGGGACCCGGAGGAGTACCTGGTAGTCGCTCGACTTCGACATCGGTCTCTGTCCCCTCGAGGACACTCGCTTCAACCGCTGCAAGACCGCGGTGAAGGCGCTCGACTACTCCAGCCAGGGAATCCCGGTCGTCGGCTCCGGCGATCACCCCCTACAAGGAGTACGTGGCCCACGGCGAGTGGGGGCTGCTGTACCGCGACGAGAAGGAGTTCCGCTCGCACCTGCTCGACCTCGTGAACGACGCCGATCTCCGTTACGAGATGGGAGTCAAGGGGATAGCGTTCGCACGCACGCAGTCGGAGCAGGCCCGGGTGCTCGAGCGGGTGGCCGTCTACGACGAGATGCTCGGCGCGAAGCACCGACGCGCACTGTCGGCTGGTGCCGGAGAGGGGCCACGCGCCGAGTTCGACAACGATCCTGGCCGGATCTGAGCGCGTCCCGGTGGCACTCCGCCGGTACAGTTCCAGCCCACCGGGGAGTGGCGCAGTTTGGCAGCGCACCTGCTTTGGGAGCAGGGGGCCGCCGGTTCAAATCCGGCCTCCCCGACCACCAGCTCTGCACCCCAACGCCTCGGGAGCATGCCTCGCACGGGCCGGGCGAACAGATCCGGCGCCGCCTGCCGACCGAGGAGCGCCTGGCCAGCGCGGACAGATCCGGCGCCGCCGGCCGACCGAGGAGCGCCTGGCCAGCGCGGACACCCCGATCGAGCTACCCCCGGTATTGGCCCCGCTGCGCGCCTGACGGCCCGGGGCCCACGATTCCCTTCTCCCACTCCCGCAGCGGCGGTGACCCCGACCTCGCGACCGCGTGTCGTCAGCGGGAGGAGAGGATCTCCTCGTAGATGGCGACACGTTCGTGGCAGTGCGCTTGCTCGGACTGGGTGTGGGCGAACGCGATCCCCTTGACTCCCATCTGGTAGCGCAGCTCGGGGTCGTTCACGAGGTCCAGCAGGTGCGAGCGGAACTCCTTCTCGTCGCGGTACAGCAGCCCCCACTCGCCGTGGGCCACGTACTCCTTGTAGGGGGTGATCGCCGGAGCGACGACCGGGATTCCCTGGCTGGAGTAGTCGAGGGCTTTCACCGCGGTCTTGCACCGGTTGAAGCGCGTGTCCTCGAGGGGCAGAGGCCGATGTCGAAGTCGAGGGCGGGGAGGTACTCCTCGACGTCCTGGATCCAGGAGGTGAACCGACCCCTGCTGTCGAACAGCGACCGGTAGTCGATCCCCATCAGGTGCAGCTCCGCCCGTGCGCCGAGCTGGCGAAGAACTCGGCTCAGCACCCGCTCCACCGTCGCGAGATCTCTGCGATGTGTCATGCCACCGCCCCATCCGATGACCACGGGGTCCGATCCACCCCGAACTGCTGGTGCTTCGCGGATGAACGCCTCGTTCACGTAGTTCGGGATCACATGGACGCGATCGTGAAGAACACTGAACTCCTCAGCAAGGGGCTGGGTCGAAACGATCATGGCATCCGACTGGCCAACGGCATTCCGGACATGCCTCTGGGTCTCGGCACTGCGCCAGAATGCAGCGTTCGGGAAGTGCTTGGGCAGGTCCATGAGGAGGTCGTCCGCCTCGTAGACGGCTGCTGCCTGACTTCTGGAAACGTGCTGCCACAGGAGCCATCCTGTGTCCGTGCTCAGGCGTTGGCCCAGAACCAGGTCCACCGAGTCCACGAGCTCGAATGAGGCTGCCATCCGGCACGCGGCCTCCCAGCCGAGATCCGGCCGCCAGTTCAGCGCGGCCGCGGGCAGAAGAGCCCGCAGGTAGCCCGGGGAGTGGTCGTCACCTGCAAGATGCAGAGCCCGCTTCGGCCGGCTCGGTGAAGGGCTCGTCTCGGGAGCAGCCGCAATCATCGTCCGGGCACCTTAGGGGCGGGAGCTGGGCAGCCGGTACGCTCGGAGCCCTCGCGGGTGTAGCTCAATGGCAGAGCCCCAGCCTTCCAAGCTGGTCATGCGGGTTCGATTCCCGTCACCCGCTCCATCGCATCGGCCCAGGTCAGCCCGTCATCAGGGTGCCTGGGCCGCTGTCGTTCGGGGGCCGTCGAACGCCAGCGTGACCCTGACGTGACCCTACGGATCAGCGTGTTGGAAGCACGCCTGCCGGAATCACACCCGCCACGACGACCTCTCGTGTGTCGAAACCCATGCCGTGACACTCGAGCGAGGGGACGCTGCACATCTGCCACTCCGAGTCCCCGTACGCGTCCTGGTCGACGATCACCCAAGCTCCATCGTCGACAGGAGCGATCACATCCACCCAGCGGAGGGGGTCACCCTCATGGTCACCGTCGCTCGGTCCTGAGACGTCGCCGATCCTGATGGGCTCGATCCGGCCGATGTCGTCGGAGGTCTCGTCTCGGTCCTCCCAGTAGACGACCTGGTCACCCACCACCTGGGAGGGCCAGCTGAATCCCGCCCACGCTCGCGAGCGGCAGGATCCCCAGGAGCAGCCGTCGTTCCTGAGTCGAGGCGTTCGGTCGAAGTCGGTCACCGACTCGAGTTCGCCAGTCGACAGGTCGTACCGCCACGATGCTCCGCACGAGGGCCCGCTCCCCGTGTCGACTTCGTAGTACTCGCAGAAACCGACCTTGTTCCCTTCGACATAGCCGGGTGACACCACATGCTCGACGTCGATGTCAACCGGCTCCGTTGACTGCGTGGCCAGGTCCACGATGACAACGTCGCCGCGTCTTGTAGTGGGCTCGCTCACCGGTCGCCATGACCCGGTCAGGCGAGATGAAGAGCACCCGATCGCTCCCGATCTCTGCCACAACGACAAGGTCCTCAAGGCGAATGATCGTCGTCGATCCACCAGCTTCCGTGACGAGGTACCGGTTGTCCTCGGTCACGTACTCGACGCGACCGTCGAGGAAGGGCAACGGCTGTCCGACCTGCTCACCGACCACCGGCAACACCTGAGTAGAGCCGCCGCTGCCCGACACCGAGTAGTCCCCCATCAGGACCAGGTCGGCTCCTGGCGGCAGGTCAGACACCGCCGTACCCAGCTCAGCTTTGGTGTTCGGAAAGGAGACCTCGACCTCGCCTCCGACTTGCTCGACCGCCCAGTTGTAGCCCGACCACGCAATCACGAGGAGCACAGGCAGCGCGAGGCAGAACAGGATGCCGAGGTTGATGCGCATCACCCCGCTGAGCCGTCGACCGCCGTCCGACATGGGGTCGAGGGTACGCCAGCGGTCTGCCCCCGCCGGGGCGGCCCTATCGCTGGATGTGCTCGTTCATCGCTTCGGCGATGGCGATGTCGCGCTCCCTCGTGGCGTGCTGGTAGATCAGTGCGGCTCTCGGGCTGGCGTGGCCGAGGCGGTGCATCAGCTCCTTCGTCCCCGCACCTGTCGCGGCGGCGAGGGTGCCGGCGAGGTGACGAAGGTCGTGCAGGCGGATGTGTTCGACGCCGACCTTCCCTCGGGCCTCGTCCCATTGCTTCGTCCACACCGCGGGGCTGAGACGACCGCCCTTGATGCCGGTGAAGAAGTAGCCGTCGTCGCCGGGCTGGGCGTAGGTGTCCAAGTGGTGCTGCAACTCATCGACCAGCGCGGAAGGAATGGCGATGCTGCGTCGACCGGCGTCGGTCTTGGGCGGCCCGACGAGCTGCTGTCCGCTCCACGCGGTCTGGCGCTGCTCGCGGACGGTGAGCACGTTCGCATCGAGGTCGACATCGCCGCGACGCAGGCCGAGCAGCTCGCCCTTGCGTAGTCCCATGAACGCGGCGAGGAGGACCATGCAGCGGAGTCGCTCGTCGATGCAGTCGGCGAGCTTGTGGACCTCCGCCACGGACGGGATCTCGGTCTCGGGCTTCGGCTCGGTGCCCGCGCCCTTGATCGTGCAGGGGTTGGTGAGCGCCAAGCCGTCCTCCACCGCGGTGGCCATGATCGAGCGGAGCAGCCGATAGCACTTCGCCGCCGTGCTCACGCCGGGCCCACTCGGGCCACGGACGTGGACCACCCATCGTCGGACCGTCGCCGTGTCGAGGCGGTCGAGGGCGACATCGCCGAGCGTGGGGAGGATGTGGTGCTCGAGCTGCTTGGCGTACAGCTCGCGCACGCGCTGACGCAGCGGCTCCCCCTTCGACGTGAGTCGTGTCTCGACCCATCGAGGTGCGTACTCCCCCAACGTCGTGCCGCGACGGCGAGGCGCGACGACCTTGCCGTCGGACTGCTCGGTGAGCGAGCGGGCGTAGGTGGCCTCGGCCGCGCGCTTGGTCGGGAACGTGCCGAGACTGACCCGGCGACCGTCGGTGGTGACGATGCGGACTCGGTACCGGCCGGACGGGAGCTGATCGACTCCACCTCCGGCTCTGCGCTGACGCGCCATGGGGCCTCCTGAGAACGAACAGGAGCAGCGATTGCTGCAAGGAGGACCGATTGCGCATCGGACGAGGCGTGACCGCCGTTGGTGACCGGCGATCAATCAGACGACGGCGTGCTGAGCACGGCCGTCTTCACCACTATGCCGCGGTGGCGGCGAGATCTCGCGTACGAATCTCGCGAAGCGCGTGGACGGGACCGAAGTACCTTCGGACGTGAACCCGCCCAAGGCGCACCTACCCGGTAAGGGTGCGCCCAGCCCGCAGTCGGTGAGGGTGGCAGCCCGTTCGAGCCGGGCCGGGTCCGGGACGACCTCGCGCTGCGGGCGTGATGGAAGTCCGCCCATCTCGCCCTCACACCGTGTTCGGCGAGCCCAGGCTCCGATGACTGGTCGCGGTACCATGGCAGCCATGTCCGTTCGACCCACGGCACCCACGACGTCAGCGGTGACCCCGGCTGAGTCGATGGAAGAGGCGATCGCCTCCACCCGCCTCGAGGGCCTCGACCTCCCACCGGAGTTCCTCGCCGATGCCGCCCTCGTCGCCGCCGGCGAGATCGACGCCGACGAGCTGCGGGCACGGACGAACACACGCCACGGCCGTTGACCGACGATCCGTACGTCGATCCTGAGACCGGCGCACTGGTCAACCTGCTCGGCCTGACCGACGCTGAAGGGCTGGCCACCAGCGAGGCGCAGTATGTCGCGCTTGGCCTCCACGAGCTCGACCAGCGCCCGCTCCCCGGCGCCTACGACGTGGCGCACCTGCAGGCGTTCCACCGGCACCTGTTCGGCGACGTGTACCCGTGGGCCGGTGACTTCCGCACGGTGAACATCGCCCGCTCGGCCTCGTTCGGCGACTGGCGGCACATCCGCACCTACCTCGAACAGGTCTTCGCCGACCTCGCCAGGGAGAACCACCTTGCCGGACTCGGCCGCGAGGAGTTCGTTCGTCGGCTGGCCCACTACTTCGGGGAGGTCAACGCCGCCCACCCCTTCCGCGAGGGCAACGGTCGAACCCAGCGTGCGTTCTTCCGCCAGCTCGCCCGCGACGCGGGGTGGAGCCTTCGCTGGGCGAACGTGAGCGCCGAGGAGAACGCGGCAGCGAGCGAGGCGAGCCTCATGGGCGACAACGGTCCGCTCGAAGCGCTGCTCGACCGCGCCGTAGAGCAACGAGCCGGCGCCTGAACGGCGCTCGAGGCGGATCACAGCCCGAGACCCTGGCCGGAACGCGACACTTGGAGGGCGTCGAGGCGCTGCTGGATCGCTCGCACCTTCGCCGCGTGCTCGTCGTCGAACAGCGCGATCGCTGGCGGGTCGAGCGGCGGGTCGGGCACGCCGGCCTCGTCGTGGAGTCGCTTCCTGACGCCGAGTGCCGACTCGTGTCGGGGCGTGCGGGCGATCATCTCGGTGAGCGCTTCGGCCGGATCGAGTGTGCCGGTGGCGTCGGGGATGACCGCGACGTTCGTGCGGCGCCCTCGGGTCATGGCGACGTACGCGTGGTTGCGGTTGGTGCCGGGTTCGAGGACGGCGATGCCGACGTCGACGGTGTCGCCCTGGTTGCCGTAGCCGGTGACGGCCCAGCCGAGCTCGACGTGCTCGGCGACGTAGCGCGCGGGCAGGACCACTTGCCCACGGTCCGGATGCGTGGCCGTGAGCGAGCCGTCGTCGTGTGTCGCCGCCACGGTCCACGTGTGCCGGTTGCGGACCCTCTCGCCGTGGTCGGTGCGCAGCGTCGGGTCATTGCGGCGGGTGGCGATCTGGTCGCCGACTCGTGCGGTCGTGCCGTCGGCGAGCCGCGCGGCGGTGCCACCGGTGCCGGCGCGTTGGATGGCGAGGTTGATGGCCCGTGCGGTCTCGGCGCTGTTGGTCGTGATCGCCACCGTCCGCCCGGCCGCGACGTGTCGCCGGTGCGTTCGGGCGATGTCGAGCGGTACCACCGCGGGATGCGCCGTCCGGAGGCGGCCGTAGCTCGCGTACGCCTCGACTGCGGCGGGATCGCCAGCACGGAGCAGGAGGCTCGCCTCGGCTTCCCAGGCCTTGTCGAACCGGCGCGGCGTCGCTAGCTCGATGCGGGGGACGGTCTCGCACCAGTGGGCGAACACTCCCCCACGGCCGACGGCCGGGAGCTGAGCGGGATCGCCGATGGCGACGATTCGCCACTCGTTGCGGCGAACGAGGTCCACGAGCCGAGCTAGGTCATCGGTTGCGGCCATGCCCGCCTCGTCGAGAATCACCGTCGTGTCCGCTGGCCACGGCGTCGCACCGCCCTGGTGTCGGGCGAGGAAGCCCGCGAGGGTGTCGGTCGGGCAGCCCGCTTCGGTGGCGAGCATGTCGGCGGCCTTCCCCGATGGTGCGAGCCCGACGACCGGCCGTCCGTGGGCGCGGAGGACGTCGACGCCGTAGGCGGTGGCCTTCGTCTTGCCGGTCCCGGCCGGGCCCACGACCACGACGAGCTGACCCTGGCCGGTGATCGCCTTCACGGCGGCTCGCTGTGGTTCGAGCTCCGGATCGCCCGGTGCGGCGTTCGCTTCGGCCCACCGCTGGAGCCTTAGCTCCTGATCAAGTGCCTCGGTGGTCGTGAAGAGGTGGTCGGTGACGGCTTCGGCGATCGGGCGGCCGTCTCGGCGGGTCGGCCCATCGAGCGCAGGCCCGACTTCGAGGCAAAGGGCCTCGGCTCGGGCAGCGAGGAGGTCGATGTGCTCGACCAGCTCGACGGCGGACGCAGCGGCACTCGCCGGCACGAGGTTGGTGAGGTGCCGGGCGATGTCGGCTCGCAGCCAGGTCGCTGACTCCTCCTGGACGCGGCGCAGCGCCTCCCGGATGAGCGCCTCGTCGTCGACCGCAACTCGCACCGGTGCGCCGACGAGGTTGCGGTGCGTGAGCAGCGAGGGATCGAAGCCGTTGGCGACGGCTTGCTCGGCCCACTCCTCTCGGAGCGTCGCCGCGTCGATGCCGTGGGACTTCCGGGGCCGGGATGCCTTGACCGCTCGGCGCTCGAGCTTGGCGACCGTGTGGGGATCGGGTTCCTCCCCGTCGTGCTCGGCGCTCCACCGTGCGATCAGCTCGTGGTGCTTGGCCTTGACCTGCTCACTGCGCTCCGAGAAGACGTCGCAGAGGTCCTCGGGCACGGCGGCGAGGTCGACCAGCCGGCCCTCCTTGTTCGGCCGCCAGTCGACGCCGAGACGAGCGGTCAGCTCGGCCCGGAGGGCGGCGTCGTAGACCCAGCCGATGGTGGTCTGCTGCTGCTTGAGGAACCGGGCGTCGAGCGACAGCCACCGCCCGGTTGGGTCCTGAACCTTGGCCGAGACGATGGCGTGGGTATGGAGCTGGGGGTCGACGGTGCGGGAGGTGTGCTGGCGGAACAGGGCGGCCGTGATGCCGCGGGTGTCGACCTGGTGGACGCCGTCAGTGCCCCGTCGGGTGACCGCCCCGTGCGCCTCGAACCACTCGAGCGCCGCGTCGACGGCCTCTTCGTGGGCGGCGAGCACCTCGGCCCGCACCCACGGATCCGGCGAGAGCGCCCACAGCACCGAGATCGACTTCGGCGCCGAGAACGTGCAATCGAACCCGCGAGCCGACTTCGCGCCGAACTTCCGACCGAGCTTCGCCCCGGTCGTCGGGTGGCGGCCGTCGAGCAGTTCACGGAGTTGACCGCCGGTGACCTCGCCGTCGAGACCGAGCGGGCGCGCCCGGATCCCCACCACTGTCCCGGTGGCTCGTCCGGGTCGAGGTAGTAGTCGACCGCGCCGCGACTCAGGCGACCGGGACGATCCCGGTCCTCGGCGAAGCCCGCGTAGTAGTCGAGCAACCTGCCGAGCTTGTCGGCCGTCGCCTTGAGCGTCGTGCAACGCATCATGACGACCACCGACCACACGGCCATCCCGCTGAGTGTCCCGTTGGACATCCCGGTAGGTATCCCGCTGGCGCGAATGCACTCGTCTGTGCCCTCATGCCTTGCTAAGCCCATGAGGGGTGGGGAATCTCGCGAGATTCCTGCGGGAACCTCGGTAAGCGTCGTCATCAGGTCCGAGGTGGGATCATCTCGGACGTGGCGTGGATTCGGTTTGCTGTCGGGACAGTGGCTCGCTGCGTCGGATGGATGGCACTCGCACTGGGCGCGCTGCCGGTCTCGTTCATCCTCGCCAGCGTGGTGACGGCGGCCATCACAGGGTGGAGCCGACCGGATCCTGAGGGGATCATCCAGGGCTGCGAGACCGACATCACCTGCGCCGAGTCGGCGACGTTCTGGCCCGTGTGGGTGGTCTGCTTCTGTGTCTACGCCGCGCTCGGCATCCTGCTCGCCTATCGACTCACTCGACGAGCCCGGAGCAAGCACGTGACGGAGCCAGGCGCTCACGCCGTGCCAGCCTGATCCCGTGGCGGACCCGTCGAGCGGTGCAGAGACTGGCGAGCAGAGTCGACGACGCCGGTGGCCATGGGTGGTCCTGGGTGCGGTCGCCGTACTCGCCGTACTCGCCGCGTGGGGTTGGTACGGCTGGCTGCCCAACTACCGACCAGGGCTGCAGGACGGTGAGCGGTACGGCGTCGACGTCTCGAACCACCAGGGCGACATCGACTGGGAGCGGGTGGCGGGCGACGACATGGAGTTCGCGTACATCAAGGCAACCGAGGGCGGTGACTTCGTCGACGACTGGTTCGAGAGGAACTGGGAGGGCGCCGGGGCTGCCGGCCTGGACCGCGGCGCCTACCACTTCTTCACGCTGTGCCGACCCGGCGATGAGCAGGCCGCCAACTTCCTCGGCGTCGTCCCCCACGATCCCGACGCGCTCCCGCCGGTGGTCGACCTCGAGCTGGCCGGCAACTGCTCCGACCGGCCCGACCGAGCGTGGGTCGAGCGGGAGCTGGGCGCATTCCTCGACGCCGTCGAGTCAGCGACCGAGCAGACCGTGGTCCTCTACGTCGGAGACGACTTCGAGGGCGAGTACCACCTCCGAGACGAGCTCGACCGGCCGATCTGGCACCGCCGTGTCCTCATCCGACCCGATGTCGACGGCTGGTGGATCTGGCAGGTCCAGGGCCACGCCTCGATCGACGGCATCGACGGCGGCGCCGACCTGAACGTCATGCGTGGGAGCCGACCGTGACCGAATCCACACGGCATGGGAGCTCAGCAGGCAGGCATGGGATTTAGCCGTTCCGTGTCGCGATCACGACGAGGAACTCGAGGTGAGGTTGGTCAGTACATCCAGCGCGCACCCCACTTCCCCGAGCTTGACGCGGAGGTAGCTCACAGTCCCGGCGTGGAAGTCAGGTGATGAGGTGGCCAACACAAATCGGTCGGCGCCGATCGCTGCGGCGAGAACCGCGAGTTGATCGGCCTTCAGCTCCGCGTCGCTCGTGCCCTTGTCGGAGAGCTGGTTTCCTCTCTTGGCCTCGCCGATGACCACCTCGCCGTCGCGCACCACGAAGAAGTCCACTTCGCACACCCGATTGCCCTCGCTGTCGAAGATGTCTCGCTCCGTCGTGTACAGGAAGGACCGCGAGCCCTCCTTGAGCCGTGCCAGCGAGAGGATAGGAACCTCGGCGTCGTTGTCGACGGCTTGGTAGACGATCTCGGCCAGGTCGTAGTAGATCGCCGGCTCGCTCTCCTCCTTCCGCCAGGGCTCCACCATGACCACGTTGTCCTGGGAGCAACGCACGCACCTGACTCCCTGCGTGACCTGGTCGAGCGGGTACCACGCCGTGTAGCGACAGAGCGGACACTTCTGCACCAGCCCCCGGCGGACAATCCCGGCCTGCAACCACCGATCGAGCGTCGGCCGCAGTGCTCCCCGGTCCGTCTCATCGCCGTCCACGAGGGTCATGTAGCGGCGCCGCGCACTGTCGACCTTCTGGCCGCTACCTGAGTTCCAGCGAAAGGCGTTGAGGAATCCGAGGAGGCGTGGATCGCTGAGATCATCGGCGAGAGCATCCAGGCTCTGCCACAGCGCGATCGAATCGCGCGCTGTAGTGCCCCTTGTCGGATGCCTTCGCGACCATGCCATCGGACTCGAGAAGACGTCTGAGGATCTCGTCGGCATCGGGCGTTCGCAGCCGCGGGCGAGCCAGCACCTGACGGAGCGGGCTGCTCGCCAGGACAAGACCCATGCTGTGGGACATGAAGGTCGTTCCGCCCCGCGACGACCTGCTGGTCTCGGAGGCCCACACCTCCGCGCGCTGAAGCGACTCGCCGATCGCCGTTCGGGGTGGCGGCTCGTAGCCACCGATCTGGACGTCTACGAGCCACTTCACGGCTTGCGGGTTCTCGCGGGACGCGAAGGCCGGCACCGGCGGATCAAGCGTCGTCGCCATCTCATACCCCTGGAACGGCTCGAAGCGCGACTCACCTGCATGGTCCACCGCAAGCACTCGGCGACCAGGCTCGAAGTCCAGTTCTGACATGTCAGCAGTTCGGTAGTCGCCGTGGAGACGGTACGGCACGGCTCCGAGACGCTGAGCCCAGTCGGCTACATCTGACGGTGCGGACACCGAGACGACGACGGCATGCCGATCTCTCTGTCCTCGCCCGAGGTGAGCGTCGGCCGCCCGCGCAACCGCCTCCACCACACGATCCTCGTGATCGCCACACGCGTCCCCGACCGGCAGCCAGAGCGCCGGACCGACCAGGCGATCAAGCGCATATGCGAGCGCGAAGTCGCGTGCGGTCCCGCCCACGACGATTGGGAGGGGCCGCTGGTCTGCCCGCGGATCGAACCGTGAGAATCGGTCGGCGGCGACAAGCGTCCTGGCGAACGGACTGCAATCGAGCAGCTCCGGGTCGAGGCATGGGGGTCGCTCGCGGGCCTCACCACCGAGTTCGACCGTGAAAGCGTTGCGCATCGCCCAGTCGTCGAACCTTCGGTTCCCGCGGCTGAGAACCAGGCTGAGGTACCCAACCAGGTCCTCATCCGCGACCACCGGTCGATCAACGACGATTCCGCGCTCGCCGAGGAACGTCTCGTACCGCTCGGAGATCGCGCCGACGTGCATCGCTACGAGCAACTGGAGGGGCTCCGGGAAAGCACGCACATCTGGGCACACAACCCTGACGCTCTCGCCCGATGCCCCTTCGATGAGCTCCAGCTGACCCGAAGGATCGTCCTCGGCGCGCGAGTACGACTCGCGCAACTCCCCACCACGCAGGAATGGTGCGAGGCGCTTCCGCGCCCAAGCAGCTGTCGAAGGTCCGAGGTTCCAGATGCCCCAGTGGAAGTCGCGGTGGACGTGATCGTCGCGCATCATCCGCTTGGCCTGCTCGATGTCGACGCCGTCGGTGCTTTCGATGAACCGCGCGGCTTCGCGCTCCAGCCAGCTCGCATATTCCTCGGGTGCCGCTATCTCGCGTCCGCGTGGAGTGATCTGGTAGGTCGCGAATCCGTCGGGGTCGAAGGACTTCGAGCGCGGGATAGAAGACCTCGGGCACCTCGCCCGGCTCGGTGACGGGAAGGAGGATGTTTCCGGCGCCGCCCCAGACCTGGCAGAGGTTCTCGATCTCCCGCAGGAACCCTGGCTCCCACCCATTTGACTCGGCGATCAAGCAGGCGGTTCGCCAAGGTCGCACCGACAGGTACATCTCTCGGTACGTCGGCGGAAGGGTCGCGTGCTCCACGAGGATCAAACATATGCGGCCTCGCCCTCCCGCTCGCGGGCTCCGCCTACTCGAACCACCATCCGCCGGTGACGCCTTCGCTCGGGAGTTCCCGGCGCATCACCGCGAACAACTCCTGGAGCTTCGGATCCTCGTCGCGTGCTGCGTAGAGGCGTTCCTTGATGCCCGGCCTCACGACGAAGTGGTCGAAGGGCCCATCGCCCAGGCACCCGAGCAGCCCGTCATCAGTCGGGCAGTGGTGCAGCGCCGCCATGGTGACGTCCCAGCGCAGCTCATCGGGTAGCGGGACCCCGTTCTCGTCCTCACCCGACCACACCGTCATTGTGATCAGCTCATCGATGGGCGATCGATCCGGCTCCGGCGCCCGCTCACCTCGTTCGTCTTGTTCCCTCATGATCGCGAGATCGCGTTCGAGGATCTCGATGTATCGCTTGCCGATCTCATCAACTCCGAGCTCTGCAAGGACGTCCTCGAACCGAAGAGGCTCAGCGTGGGCCATGGGCTCAGTGTTGCTCACCACCCAGCCGTGAGGATCCTCGGATTCGTCCCGTCGAGCCCCCAGCTGTGGGCGGCAAGGTCACGACAGGGTCACGCGGTGCTCGATCCCACCGCATCACCAGCTGATCGAAGCTGGGGATGCGGGCGTGACCCTAACGTGACCTTACGGAACGGCAATCGGGGGTACTGGCGGGTACTGGGCGGTACAGCCGGAACGCTCCGACCTGCGGATTCGCACATCGGCCCAGGTCGCCGGACCCCCCAGACCCAAGCTTCCAAGCTGGTTATGCGGGTTCGATCCCCGTCACCCGCTCTGCTCAAAGGTGCAGGTCAGGCGCCTGCGCAGAGCTGGGCGCCGTCGAGGGCCGAGGCGCCGGGCGCGCAATTCGTCCGCGGCGGGAGTCGTGCAGCGATGGAGCTCGCTGTGGGCGATCCGACCGCCTCTCAGGGGGGTGTGGGCTCCGGGAACTGCGAGCGCATCATGAGGTCCCACGCGGCGTCGGGGAGGATCACCCGGGTCGCGTGGATCGCCTTCGCTCCCGCGGTGACGACGTAGCGAGCCCGGGGACGACTCGACGACACCGCCCGCTCGATGACCTTCGCCACCGTGTCAGGGCCCGTGGCCATCATCCCCAGGGCGCCTTCGTAGGATCCTGCGACCCGGTCGATCACCTTGCGCTGGAACTCCTCGTAGGGCGAACCCTCCTCGAGCGCCGTCTCGGCGTGGCCGGTAGCCGTGTCACCGAACGCGGTCCTGATCAGACCGGGCTCGACGACGATCACCTTCACACCGAAGGGCCGCACCTCATAGCGGAGCGCGTCGCTGATCGCCTCCACCGCATACTTGGTGCCGTGGTAGAAGCCCATGCCCGGGAACGTGAGCTTCCCGCCCATCGAGCTCACGTTGACGATGCGGCCGTACCCCTGGCGACGCATGCCGGGGAGCACGGCCTGGCACATGCGGGTGAGCCCGAACACGTTGGTCTCGAACTGGCGCCTTATGTCGTCCATCGAAGCGGCTTCGATCGGTGCGGTCAGGCTGTAGCCCGCGTTGTTGACGAGCACCCCGACCGCTCCCTCTTCGGCCTCGACCGCTTCCACGGCCGCGACCATCGACGCCTCGTCGCACACGTCGAGTGCCAGCGTCCGACATCCCTGCGCCTCGAGATCCGCGAGCGTCTCTGGCCGCCGAGCGGTCGCGTAGGTGGTCCAGCCGGACCGGGCGAAGTGCTCGGCAGTCGCGCGACCGATGCCCGTGGAGCAACCGGTGATGAGGACGGACTTCGACGGTGCGGTGGGGTTCGTCATGTCGTGCCCTCCCATGGGCGTGGTCGTGTCAGTGTGCGCGAGGCCCCGATGGTGTCGGGCCACGAACCGGGAGTCGTCAGTCTGCGTCGCCGCCGGTGACGACGCCCTCGAGGCGTTCGAGGGTCTTCTCCATGGCGATGGGGTGCTTCTCCGGATAGCCGAGCAGCTCGAGGACGCGCGCCACGGGCGACTTCGACCAGTCGAAGGTCTCGGTCACCCTTGTGTCCTCTCCCCCGTCGACCGGTTCGAGCGTGTACCGCCAACGATGGCGGCCGGAGCCGGGATGACACGGGACACGGACACGGTGCGACCGACGCGTTCTGCCATGGCGAACACGCTATGGGGGCGGCCGGGGGGAACAACTGCGCTGCAGGCGAATCTGCGGTGTAGCTCGATGTCAGAGCCCCAGCCCTCCAAGCGCTGGTCATGCGGGTTCTATCCCCGTCACCCGCTCTCAGGGATCGGCCCGGTGCCCCCGTGGCCGCGGGTCACCTCCGCCGTCGGGGCGGCTCCACGCGCTCGATCGAGCTGACCCGGTCGATCGACTTGTCGAAGGATGCGATGCTCCCGACGCCCGTGCTCTCCGCGCAGGCGACGAGGTAGGCATCAGCGAAGTCCAGCCGGTCGATCTCGTACACCTCGATCGCTCTGAGGAGCAGCGCTGGGTCGACCGTGACGATCTCGTCGAAGGCGATGAGCGAACGCATCGCCACTGCGACCTGCGGTCGGGGCACGTCGTAGTACGACTCGAGCACGTAGACCGTCTCGGCGACGATCAGGTCGGGCAGGTAGAGCTCGTCGGCCGAAGCCAGGTACCCCGTTGCCCGGGCTGCCATGTCCGGCGGGTCGCCGGTCAGGTGGCGAACGAGGATGTTGGTGTCGACGAACGCGCTCACCGGCGCTTGGCCGAACGAGCAGAGCGGGTCTTGCGGATCACCTCGTCCCAAGCAACGTTGCGCTTCGCCGCGGGTACCGGCATCGAGCCGGCGAGGGAGAGGAAGTCCGGCGTCCGAGCCAGGACCGCCCGGTTCCCCTCGACGTGGAAGACGACCTGGTCGCCCTCCTCGAGCCCGAGGGCGTCCCGTACCGCCTTGGGCACGGTCACCTGACCCTTCGACGTGAGCTTCGCAGCGACGTCCATCGTATCTCCTTACCTTCGGGATGAAGTAAGGATACCCGCACACACCGACCAGCATGACCTTGCGGGCGTGGACCTCCGACCGTCTCGCAGGCCGAAGCTCGGGATGTCGGCGTGACCCCGAGCGTGACCGAACGGGTCTCAGGTCGACGGTCACGGCGTGAGGCCCGTGCACGCCCTCAGGCCGTTCCAGCGTTCGATCGCCGGCTGCTGTGCATCTGCGGAGAGGGGCTGCGCCATACCGCCGGACAGCTGAGCAGGTCGCCACTCGTACCCGTCGATGCGGCGACCCGTCACGGTCACTGCGAGGACGCCGCTCTCACCGCTCGGCCCGTCCTCCCTCCACCACACGAAGTTGCCCAACCCGTAGGCGACGAGGGCCTCCCCCATGCGACCTGCTCCCTCGACGCGGTGGGAGTGCCCACCGACGAGGATGTCGGCCCCGGCCTCGACCAGCGTTCCCGCCAACTCCTGCTGCACCGTCGTCGGACACACCTCACGCTCGCGACCCCAATGGAGGTACACGACGACGGTGTCGGCGATCCGGCGCGCGGCCCGGACCTCCTCCACCAGGCGATCCACCTCCTTGGCCGAAGCCAGCCCGGCCCTGTCATCGGTGGCGGTCCACGCCTCGATGAGGTGGTCGTCCAGCACCTGGGTGGCGCCTATCACCGCGATCCGTTGGCCCCGCACCTCTGTGACGAACGGCCGATATGCCTCGGCGGCATCCCGACCGATGCCGATCACCGGCAGCCCGCCCCACCAGCTGGCCGCCAGAGCGTCCTCCACCCCTTCGGGTCCGTAGTCGAGCCCGTGGTTGTTGGCCATGCTCACCACGTCGATCCCCGCCGAGCGCAACGCCTGGAGCGCGTTCCCTGGTGCCCTGAAGGTGAACTCCTTCGAGGCCGGCACCCCTCCATCGGTGATTGCCGACTCCAGGTTCACCACCGACAGATCGGCCCCCTCGAACAACGGGGTGATCGGCAGCAGCGCCCCCTGCGGATCGGCATCGAGCATGCCGCGCAGGAAACCCTCGAAGTGCACGTCGCCACCGAACGCGAGCGTGACCGGCTCGCCGCTCCCCAGAGGTCCACGCGGTGCTGTCGTGGAAGGGGCAGTCGTCGCCACCGTCGATTCGGACACGACCCTGGAAGGCCCGGCCGTCGTGGGACCGGCCACTCCCTCTGCGGCAGCGACCGCGTCCGTCCCGGACGGGGCATCGTCGTGGATCGCGCCGCCGTACAGGGCCACCAGGAGCGCCAGAGCGGTGACGACGAGCGCGATGCCCGAGCCGATCAGCAGTCGCCCACGCTGCGACGAGTTCATCCCGCGACTTCCCGTACGGCTCTATCAGAGGCTGTCGACCCGGCATCCTACGCACCCGCGGTGGAGAGACCTCCCCCAAGTGGGACCAGGACATGCTCACGGCTGGTGACGGGCGCGTAGCATCCAGCCGTGCGCACAGCCTCAGGAGCCGACATCCCCGAGGCAGCGGGCGTCCTGGCCGACGCCTTCTTCGACGACCCGATCCAGACCTGGCTCCTCCCCGACGCCGAGCGACGAACCGCCCGCCTGCAGCGCGTCTTCTCACATCAACTTCGTCACCACCTCGCGGAGCTCGGCGCGACCGCGCTCGCCACGATCCCAGACAGCGACCGGATCGCCTCCGTCGCGGGCTGGACCCCTCCTTCTCGTTGGAGGCCGGGGCTGGGCGCGATGTCTCGCATCGTGCTCGCCTACGCCTCCACCATCGGACCTCGTGCGCTCGGAGGCCTGCGGCTGCTCCGTCGGATCGACCACGCCCACCCGAAGGAGCCCCACTGGTACCTGGCCGTGCTCGGCACCGCCCCTGCCCACCAGGGTCGCGGTCACGCCTCGGCTGCTCTCCAGCAGGTGCTGGAGCGCTGCGACAGCGAGGGGGTCCCCGCCTACCTGGAGTCCTCCAAGGAGGCCAACGTCCCCTTCTACGAGCGACACGGCTTCCGGGTCACCGAAAGCATCGAGGTGGCAGGCGTGCCCCCGGTGTGGCTGATGTGGCGCGACCCCGGCCACGCACGGGACGAGTAGGGCTGCCGGCCCCGATCCCAGGACCGGTCGGATGGCCCTATGGGGCAGACCGGGAGCTGCCTAGCCTGACCATCGAGAGACGGCGCCTGCCGCCTCCGCGCCGCGACGACGTCAGCACCAGAGAGCATGGCCGAGACCACCACCCGACGCCGCCCGCTGGGCAGCCACCACATCCCCGATGCAGCTCTCCCCTGGATCCGTCGGCTCGCCCGTCTCTGGGGAGGCTTCGGGATCCTGGCGTGGATGCTGTGGCGGCTCGGGGAGGGCGTGCCGGCCGTGGGGGAGGCCGGCTTCGCCGAGGCCTCGGTCGAGATCGGGCTCTGGGTCCTCGCAGTGGTCGGCTACATCCTCGCCGTCACCGAGCTGGAGATCGTCGGGGCCACCGTCACAGCTGCGGCCGGGGCATCCCTCGCACTGTGGGAGGCCCAGTTCCACGATCCCCTCTTCTCGCTCACCATCCTCGCGGTCTTCTTCGGCCCGGCGGCGCTGTACTGGCTCATCTGGCAGCGCCACAAGCCGCTGTGGGAGGTGGCGGCGCTGGGTGCGGTACTGGTCACGATCGTGAGCGGCGCGACCGTCGGCGCGGTTCGCATCAACGACGCGCTGCTCGGTCCGACGCATCCCTCCAGCTCGGCACCGGATGTGGCTGCGGGTGACGTCGAGTGGGTCTGGGCCGGTGGCGCCACCACCGACCACGCGGAGGTGCGCGCCAGGGTCGTCCCTGGGACGCAGACCCGCCTCGCCGTCTCCCGCAGCAGCGACATGGCCGACCCGTCGTGGTTCGACGGGCGGCCGGCCTCGGAGGACGACCGCGGTCTGGTCCGCTTCGACGTCGACGACCTCGCTCCGGCCACGACGTACCACTACGCGGTGGAGGTCGACGGAGAGCTCGACACGGCACGACGGGGCCGGTTCGCGACCTTCGGCGAGGGACCGTGGTCGTTCAGCATCGTCGCCGGCTCCTGTGCCCGCGTGGGCTCCAACGGGGCCGTGTTCGACACGATCCGCGAGCTGGAGCCGGACCTCTTCGTCGAGTACGGCGACCTCTTCTACGCCGACATCTCCACCAACGACCGCGCGTTGTTCAGGGACTACTTCGACGGCGTCTTCGGCGAGCCGGGCCCCGCGACCATGTACCGGTCCGTCGTCACCGACTACGTCTGGGACGACCACGACTACGGTCCCAACGACGCCGACTCGACCTCGAACAGCCGTCCCGCCGCCCAGACCGTGTACCGCGAGGTCGTGCCACACCCGCCGCTCGCGCGAGAGGGCCAGGAGCCGGTCCACCACGCGTTCACCATGGGGCGCGCGCGGGTGATCGTCACGGACACGCGGTCGGCGCGCAGCCCCGACAGCGACCCGGACGGTCCCCAGAAGACCATGCTCGGCCAGGACCAGCTCCAGTGGTTCCTCGACGAGCTCGAAGCCGCCGACGATCGCTACCCGTTGATCATCTGGGTCAGCTCCGTCCCCTGGATCGCCGAAGCCGAGGCGGGTGCCGACCACTGGGGCGGCTTCGCCCACGAGCGGCGGATCATCGCCGACTTCATCGCCGAACAGGGGATCGACGGCCTCCTCATGCTGGCCGGCGACGCCCACATGGTCGCCATCGACGACGGCTCCAACAGCGACTACTCCTCCTCCGGTGGTGCGGGATTCCCGGTGCTGCACGGGGCGGCACTCGACCGGCCGGGGACCGAGAAGGGCGGTCCCTACAGCGAGGGAGCCTTCGCCGGGAGCGGGCAGTTCTCCACGGTCGAGGTCGAGGACGACGGCGAGGGGATGCGCATCACCCTCAGCGGTCGCACCTGGGAGGACGAGGATCTGGTGTCGTACTCCTTCTCGGTCGACGGCGCCGAGGAGGCCGAGGCCTGGGAGTGATCTGACCGGGTCGTCCTACGCACCCGCCAACCGGATCTGCTCCACCGAGAGCACCTCAGCGTTGACCCGGTCGATCGTGGCGTCCTCGAGGCATCCGATGAGCCGTCGCTGGCCCGTCGGTCCGATCGCAGGAGCGACGACGAGCCTCCCAGCACCGTCGACGGTCTCCGTGATCTCGACCGCACGCGTCTCGTCGGGCAGTCGCACCCGGCAGGCGACATACAGGGCTTCGACCAGCTGGCTGATGGAGCCGAACGCCTCGCGGGTGTCGACGTCGAGCACGACCACCAGGGCCGAATCCGTCTCGACGGGCTCCGGTGTCGTCATGGTCGCCTCGCGCACCGCGTTGATGCCGATCGCGACGGCTGCCACCACGACTGCCACCGTCACCCAGAACGCCACACGCCGCACCGGGTTCCGACCGGCGCGGTGGCCTCTCCCCTCGATGGCGTCGGCGGGAGGTCGCGTCGAACCAGGTTCGGCCACCAGCGAGTCCACCGGCGAGGCGATGGTGGACAACCGGCGCGCCAGGTCGTGCTCCGCCACCGGCGCTGCCGTGAAGCGCGAGACCCTCTCCACCAGGTACGCCAGGGCCGAGAGGATCACCCCCGCGCCGAGGAGCACCGGGATGAACACACCCAGACCACCCTCACCGGGATCGAGCCAGGCGAAGGGTGAACGACGACCAGCCTCGGACTCGGATGGCACCGGCGCCGGGCCCTCGGCCAGGTGGTCCTCGATCGCCCTGAGACGCGAGAGGATCAGCCCCGCGGCCAGCGCCACCTCCGCGGAGACGAAGAAGATCCCCGAGACCAGCGCTCGGTTCCACTCCCAGCGGTACAGGTACACGAGCAGGTAGGTGCCGGAGAAGATCAGCACCACCAGCGCGACGAGACGCCCGATCAGGCGGGCCAGGTGCTGCGCGCTCACGATGCTGCCGCCCCTGCCGAGGCCGCTTCGCCCGGGCCGGGAGGACTCGGCAGCTCGGTCACCTCCCCCGTGTCCCCGTCGACCACCAACCTGGATCCTTCCGGGAACCTGTGCAGTGCATCGTGTACGGCGACCACGGTCGGGACACCGTACTCGCGCGCGAGGATCGCCAGGTGCGAGAGCGAGCTCCCGGTCTCGGCGACCAGGCCGCGGAGCCGAGGGAGAGCAGCTGCGAAGCTGGGCTCGAGGTTGCGCACCACCATCACGCTGCCCTCTTCCGGCAGGAGACCCGCCGTGCCGTGGACGACCGGTCCCTCGCCACGACCACCTCCGGCTCCCCGACCCCCGCGGTGGTATCCGCGCCGGCGCACCGGTGCGATCCCACCCGCTGCGGTGAGCCGAAACGCTGCCGGGAGCGGCGGCCCCGGTGAGACGCGATCCGCTGGAACCTCGACCCTCGCACCCGATTCGCGCACGACGCGGGCCAGTTCGTCGAGGGTCATCCATCCCACGGCCTCAGCACTGACGGTCCGCCCCTCACGATGGAGCCTTCGCCCGAGCTCCCACGCCGCCCGCGCGGCCAGCTCCTGGAGCCACCGAGCCCGCAGCCGCATGCCCTCCCGCGGGGACAGCTCCGCCAGCTCGGTGACACCACCTCCGAGCGTGGCCACCGGGGGCAGCGGCGGGTGCGGCCCGACGCGGGGAGGGAGCAGGGCGAGGGCCACCGGCGAGAGGGAGACGATCCGGTCGTCGGTCCAGCCCGCTCGCCTACCCGCGGCCACCGCCGCCAGGGCAACGCCGGCCCCTGTTGCTCCTCGCTCGTCAGACGCCAGGAGTGTTCCGGCCAGCACCTCGTGACCGTGCACGCTGCCGAGCAGGAGTCGGGCGCGAAAGATCAGATCGACGAGCTGCTCGCCGGTGAGCTCCCCGAGCACGGGCACCGAGGCGAGCTGGGCATCGACCCGGCGGATCGCATCCCGTGCCAGGCGTGGGAGCACCGCCCGCAGCCTCCCGATCCGCCAGGCGGCGAGCACCCTGCGTGCGGGCTGACGTGGATCGAGCCACCGCCAGGCCGACTGGCGTTCGGGGGTCACCCCCAACAGCTCCAGGTCGCACGCGATGCGCCTGCCCACCGCCAGCACCACCGGCGATCGCCGGATCCGCCTCTCGCCGACCGCACCTGTGACGCGGAGGGCCGCCACGATGCCCTCGCGAAGCGGAGGGAGCCAGAGGTCCTCCTCCAGCGGTGTCAGCGGGTCCGGAAAGGTCTCCCCCACGGGTCCGGGCCCCAGGATCGGTCCCGTTGCCGTGTGGAGCTCCCCGCTCGCGGTCACCGGCCGGCTCTGGAGGAGCCAGAGCCGGCCTTCGGCGTCATCGGCCCACTCGACGTCCTGGGGACCGCCGAAGACCTCTGCGGCGCTGCGAGCCAGGCGCGCGAGGCGTCGACGCTGCCGGTGATCGAGGAGGGGAGCCCCACCCTCCTCTTCACGGCTGACCAGGCGCCCGTTGCGGCCGAGGTGGTAGGCGGACGCGGTGACCGTGCCGGAGACGAGCTCCTCGGGTCCCCCGGGCACGACCTCGACGACCACCCGATGGGGGTCGCCCGACACCGGATCCAGACCGAACATCACTCCCCCGCACACGGCCTCCAGCTGGGGCTGCACCAGCACCGCCATCGGGAGCGGCGGCTCGCCCGGGGTGGCGGTGCGTGCGGAAGCGAGAACAGCTCGGACCGCGTGGAGGAATCCGTCCCTGCCTCTCACGTCGAGCACCGACGTGAACTGCCCCGCCATGGACGACCCACCGATGTCCTCGATCGTGGACGACGAGCGGACGACCAGTGGCTCGCCGCTGGATGCCGTCAGCTCCTCCCAGGCTCCCATCAGCGCGACCTCCACCTCCGGGTCTATGGGCGTCGCGGGACGTCCGACCACCTCGGGATCGAACGAGCGCGTCGTCAGGACGAACCCCGGCAGCACCGGAAGCCCACCCACAGCGGCGCGCGCGAGGTTCGCCGCCTTCGCCCCCACCAGCCGGGCATCGACCGCGCGCTGGTCACTCAGGGTGACGACGTCGACGGCATCGGCGGAGGTCAAGGGCGACCCTGACCGTCGAGGCTCACCGCTCCGAGCACAGCGGGATCGACCGCCCTCCAGCAGTACCAGGCCGCGACCGACCTCAGCCCACGAAGCGACTCCCCCAGGTCCTGGAGCCGGCCCGGCTCGGGCAGCTCGGCCAGGCCGTGCACACGCGCCCAGCCCTTTCGCACCCCGTAGTCCCCGACCGGCCAGACATCAGGTCGGCGGAGCTGGAAGATCAGGAACATCTCCGCCGTCCACCGACCGATCCCTCTCACCTTCACCAGCTCCGTGACCACGGCCTCGTCGTCACGCCCTCCGATCCTGCCGAGGCGCACCTCACCCCTCACGACCTTCTCCGCCAGGTCGAGCACCGACACGGCCTTCGCGGTCGAGAGGCCGACCGATCGCAGCGGCCCCGGTCCGAGTGCGAGCGCGGCCTCGGGTGTCGGCGGACCGTCGAAGAGCTCTGCGAACCTCCCGTGGATCACGCGTGCCGCCGATCCCGCCAGCTGCTGGTAGCAGATGGACCTGGCCAAGGCCGCGAAGTGCGGAAGTCGCGGTCGGCCCGCCCCGATGGCAGGAGGACCGACGCGTCGCACCACCTCCCCGAACGCCGGATCCCGGGCCACGAGCTCGCGCGCCGACTGCTCTTGCGCCGGCGCGCTCACCGCCACCGGAGCTCCGTGAGGCCAGGAGTCACAGCCCGCTCACGGCCCCGTCCACCACCGATATCTCACCGTGCACAGCCACGTAGCGCGCCAGCCACGCGACGGCCAGCATGTTGGCCTCGAACTCCTCCCGTCCCGGATACGGGAACTCGCTGCGCCCGCTGAAGGAGCGGCCGTCCGTGAAGCGGGCCTGGTTCTGCAGCACGCCCACCACGTGCCACCCTGCCCACTCCGCGGCCGGCAGGGTCGAGCGGCCGTCGAGACCGAGCACCTCCGCCAACGTGTCCACTGCGACGAACCGCGCCCGTGCCACGCCGCCCCAGAGAGAGGGGTTCGGGTAGTAGATGTCGGGGCTCCCTGTGCGGTAGATCGTGCCACCGGGATCGACGTTCGCTGCGGCCAGCCTCGTGCCGGGATCGTCGGGGTACAGATCGTGCTCCACGCCGGGGGCGAAGGAGACCGAGCTCAGCGCTCCGTAGATCAGGTCCCCGTTCCACAGGTCGGAGCGCGGGGTGGGCTGGCCGGCCAGCGTGGCGACGAGCGCACCCGTCCAGGCCTGGCGCACCGCGGACATGTAGTCGGGGTGGCCGTGGATGCCGTGGTTGTCGAGCGTCCCGTCCGGGTACACGTTCGCACCCGCTACCCAGTCTCCGAGCTCGTCTCCGTGGACCCTGCGGGTCGCCGTCGCATCCGCCAGGACGGCCGTCGCGTTGAGCCCGTTGCGCACCCGAGCCGCCTGCCACGTCGGGCGCTGCGGGTGCCCGGGCATCATGGCGCTGGCCAGCTGGAGGACGTTCGTGTCCCAGGTCAGCTCCTCCATCTTCGTGTCTCCGGGTGCAACGATCGATCCCGACTCCGACTGCCACCATCGCGGGTTCCTGGCGGCCACCCTGTTGGCCTCCCACTCGACCATCCGAGCGACGTAGGTCCGCTCATAGGAGTTGAGGTGATCCCAGAGCAACCACCCGCTCAGGCCCCCCAGGAACGCCCAGTGCGCGGCCTGCCAGTCCGCAGGTACCGACCGGGCCCACTCCGCAGGGGTACGCGCCGCGACCGCCAACCCGGTCGCCTCGGAGACCTCACCTGTCGCGACCTCGCTGAGGGAGGACCAATCCGCTGCACCTGAAGGCCATCCGCCCGGTGTGTTCGAGGCGTGCTCGCAGGCGGCTGAGCTCGTGAGCACGCGGGCGTAGTCGATCGCCGCGGACCGGCTCGCTGCGTCGACCTCCGGCCCGAGAACATCGGTTCGGAGCGCGACAGCGACGGCCGAAGACCCGAGCAGCGGTGGACGTAGAGCGTGCTCGATCGCCGAGTAGCCGACGGCATCGCCCCGGATGTCCGGATACGACGCGCTCGCCACGCGGTCGGCCCAGGTCTCCTGGAAGCCGGTGCCGAGGAGGTACCGGACCGCGCTGCCCAGCGCGGGACGCGTGTCTGGGAGGCGGGTCCTTCGCCCGGCTCCATCGCACCATCCAGGATCGTTGCAGGCTCGACCAACCCCGCCGGGTCGTCGGGCGACCCGGGTGTCGTCGTCGCCGAGGGGCACCGCTCTCCGATGACCAGGTCCGCCGCGCCACCCGACCCGTGGTTGCGGAGGAAGAACACCCCATTGCGCCCGGCTCCGGGGGTGTCGGTCCCGTCGCCGTCCCAGTCGCCCACCACCGGCAGATCCGAGGAGCGGCCGTAGGTGAAGGTGAGCGACGCCGCTCCCCCCGACACCGCGTCGCGCAGCAACCACTGCGATCCCCTGCGGACTCCGGGGGTGTCGGTCCCGTCGCCGTCCCAGTCGCCCACCACCGGCAGATCCGAGGAGCGGCCGTAGGTGAAGGTGAGCGACGCCGCTCCCCCCGACACCGCGTCGCGCAGCAACCACTGCGATCCCCTGCGGACTCCGGGGGTGTCGGTCCCGTCGCCGTCCCAGTCGCCCACCACCGGCAGATCCGAGGAGCGGCCGTAGGTGAAGGTGAGCGACGCCGCTCCCCCCGACACCGCGTCGCGCAGCAACCACTGCGATCCCCTGCGGACTCCGGGGGTGTCGGTCCCGTCGCCGTCCCAGTCGCCCACCACCGGCAGATCCGAGGAGCGGCCGTAGGTGAAGGTGAGCGGATCCAACCCGGGCAGCTCCGGGTACAGGCGCCACCGGCTCCCGGAGACGATCCCCGGGGTCTCCACGCCGTCGCCGTCCCAGTCACCGCTCAGCACCACGGTTCCGCCAGTTGCCGATGGCCCCGATGCCTGGGTCGCGCCCGCCGCGGGCACCCGGTTCGGCGGGACCGCCACGAGCACTGTGGAGCTCAAGAGCGCGAGGATCCAGAGGACGAGGGGACCGCTCCGCCCTCTCTGCCGCGGCGTCGCCCGACGGCCGCGCCTCGTGTCGCACCCTGGTCGCATGGTGACCCAAAGCTACTTGCGGGCCACCGGGCGACGCGCCTGGCGGACGCACACCACCACGCGAATAGCATGCCCGCCGTGAACCGGGTGGGAGACGACAGCTACGAGGCCGAGATCCGCTGGACGACCCACGGTGTCCCCCACATCACTGCCGGGAGCCTCGGGAGCGTGGCGTTCGGTCAGGGCTACGCCTGTCCGCGCGACCACCTCGCGACCATCGCCGACCAGGTGCTGAAGGTCCGCAGCGAGCGCTCCGCCTTCCTCGGCCCGGGTGAACGTGACTGCCACCTGTACAGCGACCTCGGCTACCTGGCACTCGGTGTCAGGGACCGGGCAGAGCGGGCAGCTGCGACCCAAACCGCCGAGGTGGTGGAGATGGTGGAGGGATACGCGGCAGGGGTCAGCGCCTGGCTCGAGGAGAACGGACGCGGCGCGCTGCCGGCCTGGTGCCGCGACGCCGACTGGGTGCGGCCGATCGACGCCTCCGATCTCTTCTGCACCTTCGTGGACCTCGCGATCATCGCCAGCGGGAGGAACCTGGCCGCCTACATCGGCTCGGCCGGACCGCCGGGAGTGCTCAACCACCCGGACGGCCCAGGCGGTGCCGCTGCCGCTGCTCGGCTCGATCCGGGCCTCGGATCGAACGGCTGGGCTCTCGGTCACGCCGCCACGTCGACCGGCCGCGGGATGGTCGTGGCGAACCCGCACTTCCCGTGGGGAGGTGAGGCCCGGTTCTGGGAGTGCCACCTCAGGGTGCCGGGTGAGCTCGACGTGTACGGCGCAGGGCTGATCGGCACCCCCGGGGTGCAGATCGGCATGAACCGGCACGTCGCCTGGACCCACACCTTCTCCCGGGGGCACCGGTTCACGGTCTACCGCCTCGACCTCGTGCCCGACCGCCCGACCTCCTACCGCTACGGCGCGGAAGAGCGCGAGATGTCAGCGACGACCCACCGGCTCGAGGTGCTCACCGATTCCGGTGAGCCCCGGACCGTGGAGCGGACGCTCTGGTCGTCGCACTACGGACCGATGCTCGACCTGCCGCTGCTCGGCTGGTCGGAGCAGCTCGCCTTCACCTACAGGGACGCCAACCTGGACAACGACCGGCTGCTCCCCCTCGTGCTCGACATGGACCGCGCTCGCAGCGTCCACGACCTGCGCGAGGCGATCGGCCGGCACCACGGGCTCCCGTGGGTGAACACCGTCGCCGCCGACGACCGGGGCCGGTGCTGGTACGTCGACTCGAGCACCACTCCCAACCTGAGCCACGAAGCCCAGGCCGCGTTCACCGCGAACGTCGACGCTGATCCCCTCACGAACCTGCTCTTCGCCAACCGGGTGGCGCTGCTGGACGGGAGCGACCCCACCTTCGAGTGGATCGACCACGCGGATGCCCCTGCTCCGGGCCTGGTGCCGTTCGACGAGCTTCCACAGTTGGAGAGACCCGACTACGTCTTCAACTCCAACGACCCGTACTGGCTCCCCCACCACGAGGCCCACCTCCCCGAGCACTCGCCGCTCCACGGTCTGTACCGCCGGCAGATCACCCCCCGAAGCAGGATGAACGCGCTCCTGCTCGCCGGGGAGGGACCCGTCGTGCCCTCGGGACCGGACGGACGCTTCACCCCGGCCGACCTCGAGGAGGCCGTGCTCGGCAACCACTCCCTCATCGCGGAGCTGCTCCTCGAAGGGGTGATCGACAGGTGCCGCGCGGCCGGAGAGGTGGGCCTGGGTGGAGAGGTCGTCGACCTGACCCCGGCGTGCGATCTCCTCGAAGCCTGGGACCGCCGGTTCGATCTCGGCTCCGTAGGTGCCGTGATCTGGCGGGAGCTGCTCGCCTCTCTGCCGGCCGACGCGCTCTGCGATGCCGGCGTGCTCTTCGCCGAGCCCTACGACCCCGATCGACCGATCCACACCCCGCGTGGTCTCGCACCTCCTCCCGCCGAGAAACCCGACCCCTTGCCTCGGGCGCTCGCCGAGGCCGTGGTCGCGCTCGGGAAGGCCGGGATACCCCTCGACGCGCAGCTCGGCGACGTCCAGTACGTGGAGCGCGGCGGCCGGCGAGTGCCGCTGCACGGCGCGTACGAGCTCGAGGGCATCGCCAACGTTGTGGCTCCGATCGGGGCGCTGGTCCGGAGCGACCTCGAGCCCGAGCCTCCCCGACCGGATCCGGTGCCGGGCCGGACGGAGCGGACCGGCCTGCACGTCGGTGGCTACCCGGCGACCTACGGCACCAGCTTCGTGATGGTTGCGTGGTTCGACGAGGACGGGCCGCACGGTCGCGGCCTCCTCGCGTACGGGCAGTCCGGCGATCCGGACTCCCCGCGCCACGTCGACCAGGTCGAGGCGTTCAGCAGGAAGGAGCTCCGTCCCTTCCTGCTCGACGACGACGCGATCGCGGCGGACCCCGCGCTCGAGACGAAGTTCGTCGTGCGCCTCCGGCAGGATTCGAACCTGCGGCCTGAGGATTAGAAGTCCCCTGCTCTATCCGGACTGAGCTACGGAGGCGGGACCACCGCGGTGGCCGCATCGCCGAGCCATCGTAAGGGCTCGGGGACCGCTGGATGCGTGCCCTATGCTGGGCCGCTCACACGGTGACCGTAGCTCAGCCAGGTTAGAGCGCCAGGTTGTGGCCCTGGAGGTCGGGGGTTCAAGTCCCCTCGGTCACCCTGACCGCGACGGTCCTCCTGGGCCGTCGCCGCTCCCATTCGCGGTTGTGGAGCGCGCTCGATGGTCCGGTACGATCGCCCTGCGCCACTAGCTCAACTGGCAGAGCGTCGGACTCTTAATCCGTAGGTTCTGGGTTCGAGTCCCAGGTGGCGTACGAGCCGGGCCCTCCGGTACGGCACCCGTGCCGGACCGGAGGGCCGCATCGTCCACGCGCCGGTCTGGGATCTCGGTGCTCCCGAAACGGTCTGCCTGAGGCGCCTCCGCGTCACGTAGGGTCGAGCCGAATGGGAACCGACCGACAGATCCTCATCGTCCCCTCCGTCCTGCCCGCGGACTTCGCCCGCCTGGGCGACGAGTGCATGGCCCTGGAGAAGGCAGGCGTGGACCGGATCCAGTGGGACGTGATGGACGGCCAGTTCGTACCGAACCTCACCTTCGGCCCCGACGTGATCGCTGCCTGCCGTCCTCACGTGTCGGTGCCCTTCGAAGCTCATCTCATGGTCGAGTCCCCGGACGCGATGGTCGTGCGCTACGTGGAGGCCGGGTGCGAGATGGTGATCGTCCATGCCGAGGCCTGCAAGCACCTGCACCGGAGCCTCACCCACATCCGCGAGGCGGGAGCCGCCGCGGCGGTCGCCATAAACCCCGCGACCCCGGTCTCGGCGGTGGCGCACGTCCTCGACCTGGTCGAACTGGTGCTGGTGATGACCGTGAACCCCGGGTTCGGCGGCCAGGAGTACATCTCGAGCATGGAGTGCAAGATCACGGAGCTCCGGGGACTGGTACTCGAGGGAGGGCTCGACGTCGACCTCGAGGTGGACGGCGGCATCGGACCCGACACGATCGCCCGGGTGGCAGCGGCCGGTGCGAACGTGCTGGTCGCAGGCAGCTCGCTGTACCGCGACCCCGAAGGCCTCGAGCACGCGGTCGGCGATCTGCGGGCTCGCGCCGTGGCAGCGGCCTGAGGCCACCGCACGGCCGTAGCCCGCTCAGATCATCTCGCCACGCTTGACGATGACGTGGTCGATGATCCCGTACTCCTTCGCCTGCTCCGAGGTGAACCAGCGATCCCGTTCGGAGTCCGCCTGGATGACGTCGACGTCCTGGCCGGTGTGGTGGGCGATGCGCTCGGCCATGAGCCGCTTCGTGTACGCCATCTGCTCGGCCTGTATGGCGATGTCGGAGGCCTGGCCCGAGACGCCGCCGAGCGGCTGGTGCATCAGGATCCGCGCGTGGGGAAGCGCGTAGCGCTTCTCCGGGGCACCCGCGCAGAGCAGGAACTGCCCCATCGAGGCGCCCAGTCCCAGGCACAGGGTGCCCACGTCGGGGTTCACGAACTGCATGGTGTCGTAGATGGCCATGCCCGCGGTCACCGAACCACCCGGGGAGTTGATGTACAGCCAGATGTCGCGGTCGGGGTCCTCGCCCTCGAGGTAGAGGAGCTGCGCGCAGATGAAGTTCGCCACCTCGTCGTTGACGTCGGTCCCGAGGAAGATGATGCGGTCCTTCAGCAGCCGGTTGTAGATCTCCTGGCGGGGATCCCCCAGCGCCGCCTGGGCGACTGTAGGGATGGCGATCTCGGGCGACGTCATTGCACTCCTCTGCTACTCGGCTGGGAGAACGAGGCTAGCGGCCCCCGGGGGATCTCCGGCGGCGTCGTCCCCGATCCCGTGGACCCGGGATAGCCTCGACTCACCGCGGGCGTGGCGGAACTGGGAGACGCGCCGGGTTTAGGTCCCGGTGGGCGAAAGCCCGTGGGGGTTCGAGTCCCTCCGCCCGCACGGTGAGCCTCCACGACCTTTCGACCCCCGCCCTCCTCGTCGACCTCCCCGCCCTCGAGCACAACGTGACCACGATGTCGGAGGCGCTGCCCGGACCCCGGCTCAGGCCACACGTCAAGGCATTCAAGTCGACCGCGCTGGCGAGGAGGCTCGCCGAGGCCGGTCACCGCGGCTTCTGCTGCGCCACCACCCGGGAGATGGTGGGGATGGCCGAGGCAGGCCTCGGTGACGACCTGCTGCTCGCCAACGAGCTCCTGGATCCAGGCCATCTGCGCGTCCTCGCCACCCTCGCCTCGTCGGGCCGTGCCCGGGTGACGATCGCCGTGGACAGCGACGAGACCGTCGACGCGGCTGCAGCTGCCGGGATCCCCGAGGTGCTCATCGACGTCTACGTAGGCCTGCCGCGCTGCGGCTGCAGGCCGGCGGATGCGGTGAGGCTCGCCGCGCGTGCCCGCGAGAGAGGCCTCGGCGTGCGCGGCGTCATGGGGTACGAGGGGCAGGTGACGGTCCTCCACGATCGTGACGACCGGGCCAGGGCGGTGCACGAGGCGATGGCGATCCTCACCGAGGCCCATGCCGAGGTCGGAGGGGACGTCATGTCGGCCGGCGCAACGGCCGACTTCGACCTCAACGCCTGGGCGACCGAGATCCAGGCCGGCTCCTTCGTGCTGATGGACAGCGACTACGCGCGCCACGGGCTCCCCTTCCGCCAGAGCCTCTTCCTCTGGACGACCGTCATCTCGGTGAGCGACGGATGGGCGGTGAGCGACGGGGGGCTGAAGTCGCTCGGGATGGACCACGGCAACCCCGTCATGGAGTGCGCCGAGGTCCTCTTCGTCTCGGACGAGCACATCACCTTCGTTCCCGACCCGGACCATCCGGTACGCGTCGGAGACCGGGTTCGGGTCGTGCCGTCGCACATCGACCCGACGATCGCCCGTCACGAGCGACTCAACATCGTGGACGACGACCAGGTCGTCGACACCTGGGAGATCGACCTCCGCCACTGGTGATCCCGACCCCGTCGATGTCGCCGATGGTCACTGCGTCTCCCGGGCCAGTGCGACCGCCAGGGCTCGGAGGGCTCTCCCCCGGTGCGAGATCGCGTGCTTCTCGACAGGCGTCATCTGGGCGAAGCTGCGTCCGTCGCCTTCGTCGGGCACGAACACGGGGTCGTACCCGAAACCTGCATCACCCTGAGGAGCCTCAGCGATCCGACCTTCGACGGAGCCCTCGGCCACGATCTCGTCCCCGTCGGGGAACCTAAGCAGCGCGACGGTCCGGAACCGGGCGCGGCGCCGTGCCTGCGTGTCGGCCCCGACCCTCTCGAGCTCGTTCAGCAGCTTCTCCACGAGCTGAACATCCGACGCCCCCTCTCCCGCGAACCGCGCCGAGTGGATCCCCGGCGCCCCATCGAGGGCCTCGACCTCGAGCCCGGTGTCGTCGGCCACCGCCGGTTGACCTGTGGCGGCACAGATCGACTCCGCCTTGAGCCGTGCGTTCTCCGCCAGCGTCGTTCCGTCCTCGGGTATCTCGGCGACGTCGGAGGGCCGGGGCAGCACCTCCACCGAGCTGCCCAGCTCCGAGCGCAGGATCTCGGTGATCTCGACCACCTTCCCCGGGTTGGAGGTGGCGACGACCAGCCGCGGCGGGGCCGTCCTCAAGGGCCGCTCGGGCGCGGCGTCGGCGGGTGGGCGAGCAGCTGGTGCTGCAGCCCGACCACCTCCCGGATCCCCTTCTCCGCCAGGTCGAGCAGCTCGTCGAGCTCGCGGCGGTCGAAGGTCGCACCCTCGGCGGTTCCCTGCACCTCGATCAGGTGACCCGACTCGGTCATCACCACGTTCATGTCGACCTCTGCCTTGCTGTCCTCCGCGTAGGGAAGGTCCAGTCGCGGCTCTCCATCGATGATCCCCACCGAGATCGCAGCACACGCCTCGGTGAGCGGATGGACCGAGAGCCCCCCTGCCTGCACCAGCCGGGTCAGCGCGTCGTGCAGAGCCAGGTAACCGCCGCAGATCGCCGCTGTGCGGGTTCCTCCGTCGGCCTGCAGCACGTCGCAGTCGACGGTCACCTGTCGCTCGCCGAGCGCGCCCAGGTCGCAAACCGCCCTCAGGGCCCTTCCGATGAGTCGCTGGATCTCGAGTGTGCGCCCCGACTGGCGCCCCCGCGCGGCCTCGCGGTTCACGCGCTCCGATGAGGAGCCGGGAAGCATCGAGTACTCGGCGGTCACCCATCCTCGCCCGGTCGAGCGCATCCAGCGGGGCACGTCCTCGTCGATCGAGGCCGTGCAGAGCACCTTGGTGTCACCGAAGCCCACGAGCACCGATCCGGCCGCGGCCATGGTGAAGTCGCGCTCGAACGACACGATGCGCAGTGCGTCGGCCTCTCGTCCGTCAGGTCTCACGGTCCTCCCCGTTCTCGGCTGTCTCTTCCGGCCGGGGGCATGCCCGGAGCGGCGCTACAGGTGGTAGCTCTCGTGTGCGACCACCCGCTCCACCGGTCCTCCGAAGCTCGCCTCCGCCTCGGCACGGTAGGCGTCAGGGTCGCTCCCCGGGGGGAGGTGGGTCAAGAGCAGACGTCGGATGCCCGCCGAACGAGCCATCTCACCGGCCTCCGCCGCCGAGAGGTGCAGGACATCGGCTGAGGCGCCCTCGCGCTCGACCGCGAGCATCGACGCCTCGCAGAGAGCGGTTCCGATCCCCGCACCCAGGGCATCGAAGCGCCACGCCGGCCCGGTGTCGGCGCTGTACGCGAACGACCCACCGTCGAAATCCACCCTCACGGCCAGGGTCTCGACGTAGTGCTCCGTGCGAGAGAACCTCAGCTCGAGTCCACCGATGCGCTCCTCGTCACCGTCGCCCACGACCGCCCACTCGATGGTGGGCTCCAGCTCGTGACCGACCAGGTGCATCGCGATGTCCCGGGTTCCCGCCGTGCCCAAGACGACGAGCCCCTCCCGACGCAGGCCGTACTTCCAGGCGGTCCTCAGGACACCGAGGTCGCTCCAGTGGTCGGGGTGGTGGTGGCTGAGGACGACGGCGTCGATCTGCTCCAGCGACACGTGGCGCTGGAGGTTGCCGACCGTGCCCGGCCCCGCCTCCAGCAGTACCCGTCGGTTGCCGCCTTCGAGGAGGTAGCCGGAGCAGGCCTCGCCCGGTCCCGGGTAGCTGCCCGAGCAGCCCAGGACCGTGAGCTTCAGTCCCACTCGAGGCTCTCGACCACCCGGAGCTCGGGACCGAGGAGCCGCTGACCCAGCTCGCGGAACCAGGCCACGTCGCCGGAAGACGCGAACCGATGCGTACCCGGGCGGTCGTCACCTCGCGCTATGTCGTGGTGCTCCAGACGGGCGCGAAGATCGAACGCTGTCTCGTCCGCGGACGAGACCAGCACGACCTCCGCCCCCATCACGTCGCTCAGGGTGCGGGCCAGGTACGGATAGTGGGTGCATCCCAGCAGCAAGGTGTCCACTCCGTCGTCGCGCAGCGGGGAGAGCAGCCGCTCCGCGAGCACGTGCACCTGCTCGCTCTCGGTCTCACCGCGCTCGACGAACTCCACGAACCCCGGACAGGCCGCGATCGACAGCGAGACGTCGGCTCCGGTCCTCACCACGGCCCGCTGGTACGCCCCCGAGCGGACGGTGCCCACGGTGCCGATCACACCCACCCGGCCGTTGCGCGTCGCGGCGACCAGGGCGCGCACACCCGGATCGATCACACCGAGCACCGGGACCCCGAAGGACTGCTGCAGGTCGTCGAGCGCGGCGGCCGCGGCGGTGTTGCACGCCACTATCACCGCCTTCACGTCGTGGTGGTCGACCAGGTGCTTCGTGATCTGGTGGGCGTGGGAGCGCACGACCTCCAGGGGTTGGGGACCGTACGGATACCGCCCGGTGTCCCCGACGTACACCAGATCCTCGCCGGGCAAGAGGTCCATGACGGCGCGGGCGACCGTGAGTCCTCCGAAGCCGCTGTCGAACATCCCGAGGGGCCGGTCGCCCACGGGCTCCGAGGCTAGTGGGGGCTGCGCTGCCGGCGACGGAGCCCGGCCCGGGCCAAGTCACCGAGCAGCCCTAGAAGTAGATGATGTCCTTCGCCTTGCGCTCCGCCTCGTCGAGGTCGTCGGTGTAGGCACCGGTCGAGAGGTACTTCCACCCGCCGTCGGCGAGGATCACCACGATGACGCCCCTCTCGACCTGTTCGGCCACCTTCACCGCGCCGGCGATCGACGCACCCGAGGAGATCCCGGCGAAGATCCCCAGGTCGACGAGGCGCCGGGTCCACTCGAGGGACTCACGAGGCCGGACGATCCGCTTCCCGTCCAGCAGGTCGAAGCCACCCCACTTCTCGAAGACCGGGGGGATGTATCCGTCGTCGAGGCTCCGAAGACCCTCCACGAGCTCGCCGGCGGGTGGTTCGACCGCAAGGATCTTCACTTCGGGCTTCTGCTCCTTCAGGAAGCTGCCCACCCCCATCAGCGTGCCGCTCGTCCCGAGCCCCGCGACGAAGTGGGTGATGTCGGGGCAGTCCTCCAAGATCTCGGGTCCGGTCGTCTCGTAGTGGGCGCGAGGGTTGGCCTCGTTCCCGTACTGGTAGAGGAAGGCCCACTCCGGGTGCTCCTCGGCCAGCTCCTGCGCCCGCCGGACCGCTCCGTTGGATCCCTCCGCGCCGGGCGAGAGGATCACCTCGGCGCCGAACACCTCGAGAAGCTGCCGCCGTTCGATGGAGACGTTCTCCGGTAGGACGATCTTGATCGTGTAGCCCTTGATGCGCGCGATCATCGCCATGGCGATCCCGGTGTTGCCCGATGAGGGCTCGAGGATCGTTGCACCCGGTCGCAGGGTCCCGTCCTCCTCCGCCTCGTCGATCATCCGCAGAGCGATCCTGTCCTTCACCGACCCGGCCGGGTTCTGGCCCTCGAGCTTGGCGAGGATGCGGACGCCAGGGTTGGGGCCGAGAGCGGAGACGTCGACGACCGGCGTGTTGCCGATCAGGTCGAGCACCGAGTCGTGGATGGGCATGCGGCCCGCCTCCGGACGGGTTCGGGCACGAGGGACCCGAATGTTGAGTCAACCGGTAGGAATTCTACCGATCTCCCAAGGCCACGCGCTCCTCCTCTATCTGCCCGTCCCCGATGGTGAAGGAGCGAACCACCGGGGCGTCGTCGGCCAGGGAGACGATCACGTAGTGCCACTCGGGGACGGGAGCCTGCTCGACGTCCGTCGGGGACGGGTACGCGGCCGTGTGGGTGTGGGAGTGCATCACGCCCACGATCTCCATTCCCCGCTCCTCGGCGTCGCGATCGGCCTTGAGGTGATCGAGGGGGTCGACCGTGTACAGCCGGCTCGACTCGGCCGCGTTGCGACAGGGGTAGAAGTGGGTGGCGGTGCCGAGGCGAAGGTCACCCGCCAGCAGACCGCACGCCTCCTCCGGCAGGCATCCGTAGGCGTGGCCGATCATCTCGGCGTGGACCCGGGCGGCGACCGTGAGCACGGCTGAACCGTACCTCCCCGGCCGCGGCAACCACCGCCTCTTCGCGGCCGTCCGCGTCCGGATCCGGCCTCACCGGCCGTGCTCGTCGAAGAAGTCCCGGATCGTCTCGGTGGCGTCGAGCGCCGTGCTCGGCTCGCCGGTGACACCGCTGATCGGGCTGGGGTCACCCCCGGGCCAAGCGTGCGATCCCCCACGGATCATGTCGAGCTCGACCGCCACTTCTTCGCGGCAACCGCTCCAACGGCTCGAGACCACCCCGCCGCTCTCGCTCACCTCCGCCGAGCTGTCGCAACCATCGAGGGCGACCCATGCGTCGAGGCTCGATTGCGCCGAGTTGAAGGACACCCCCGAGATCCCCTCCGTCCCGACCCCCCCGTCGATCGGGTGGTTCTCATCCGCGTCGCCGTGGATGTGGATGATCGAGACGGGCCGAACAGGCTCGCACTCCACTCCACCCATCGACCCCGCCACGACTCCGACGGCAGCGAAGACGTCGGACGCATCGCAAGCCAGGCGATAGGCCATGATCCCGCCGTTGGAGTGACCCATCGCGAATACCCGGTCCTCGTCGACGGGCAGCTCCGCGCCCACCTCCGCGACCACGGCTCGCAGGAAGCCGACGTCGTCCACCGATCCCCGCTGGGCGGGACCGCAGCAGTAGCCGCCGTTCCAGGTTCGGAATCGTCCCGCCGCGTCGGTGGTTCCGTCGGGCGCGACCGCGATGAACCCCGTGCCCTCGGCAGCCGCCCGATCGGCGGAATCGTCGAGGTGGTTCCGGGTCGCGAAGCCCTCACCGGAGCCCAGCCCCCCGTGCAGGCCGAGCACGAGGGGCCACTGCCCGTCCGCAGACAGGCCGGCGGGGACGTGGATCCGGTACGTGCGCTCCGCTCCGTCGTGCACGATGGTGCGGGTCTCGGTGACGGACTCGAGCGTCGACTCGGGGGTCAGGCCACCTGCCGTGCCATCCGGCGTCGGATCCGCCTCCGTGGTCGTCGTCGAAGTGCCGTCCGGCGTCGAATCCGCCTCCGTGGTCGTCGTAGCAGCGCTGGTGGTCGGAACATCTGCGTCCTCCTCGGGATCTCGGTCCGCTCGCCCGCACGCGACCGACACCAGAGCCAGCAGCAGGACGGCCGGGACGGCCAGTGATCGCGTGCGCATCGCCCGAGCATCGTGCTCGATCCTGAGATCCGTCTGAGAAACGCCCGCGCGAGCCAGCACCACCGAGCCGGTACCCTGCCAGCACGATGCCGTCCAAGGGGTCAGCTCGGGGCCACTCCAAGGGCGAGCCGCGTCGACCGGGCGGCGACAAGGTGGTGGCCACGAACCGCCAGGCGCGACGGGACTACGACCTGCTGGAGACCGTGGAGTGCGGACTGGTCCTGAAGGGCGCGGAGGTGAAGTCTCTCCGCGAGGCGAAGGTGACGCTCGCCGACAGCCACGCCCGGATCCGCGACGGACAGGCCTGGCTGATCGGGCTGCACCTCGCGCCGTACGCCTCTGCCAGCACTCACGAGCTGCTCGACCCCGATCGCGATCGCAAGCTCCTGCTCCATCGATCCGAGATCGAGCGGATCGGGTCCCGGGTCGATCAGGACCGCCTGGCCCTGATCCCGCTCCGGCTGTACTTCCGGGACGGGCGGGCGAAGGTGGAGATCGCCGTCGCCCGGGGCCGGCGCAAGTACGACAAGCGCCAGGCGATCGCACGACGCGACGCCGATCGCGAGGCAGCGCGCGCCATGGCCAGGGCCCGCCGCGGGGCTTCCTAGTGCAGCGACAGCGCCTCCTATGGCCGTCCGCCCGTTACCATGGAGAGGCTCCACATGGAGCAGGCTCCTTGAAATCGAACAACACGGGGCTGACCGGTTTCGACGTCGGGACCGTGAGCCGATCCGTGCGACCCGAGTTGCTCAGACTCGCTAAACGGGGCACCAACACAAGCGCCAACGACAGCGCTGAGTTCGCTCTCGCCGCCTGATCCAGGTGACGTAGCGAACCATCGTGGCCGGGACAACCGGCGCACGGGGCCACTCCACCGCAGCCCGGCAACAGAAGCGGAGGATGACGGCGGGAAAGACCGCTGGCGGCGGGAAAGACCGCTGGCACCGGGGAAAGACCCGGCGGCTGGGCCTCCAAGGCCCACCTGACCCGGCAGGCCGGCTGCCGAGAGCCGGAGACTCGGGAACGGTCGTAGCGCGGGCGGTGATCGCTCGGCGGACGAGGGTTCGATTCCCTCCAGCTCCACTTCGACGGGAACTCCGGCCTGGCACACGCTCAGACCAGCAGTCGCTCTGGGGGATCTCGACCGGCAGAACACGGGCTACGGCGCGCGCCCCGCCGACCCGCATCTTGTCGTGGGCAGCGGGTCGTTCTCGGACCCCGGCGCGGTCAACGGCCCCTGCTACGATGACCGCTCACCCCGGGAGGACGTCTTGGGCCCTCAGGCAGAGTGGGGAGAAGAGGACCTCCCTGAGCGCTCGAGCAGCCGACGCGGCTTCCTCGGCAAGGCCGTGGGCGCCGGGACCGTGGCCTGGGTGGCTCCGGCACTGATCTCGATGCCGGCATCCGCAGATGGCTCGAGCCTCTTTAGCCCGATCGCCCTTGCGGGTGCGGGCGGGATCCAACTCGCCACAGATGCGGTCGGGTCCCTCCGGTACACAGCAGACGGAGGTGCCACCTGGTCCACGCCTTCAGGGAGCCCCGGTATCACTCCCATCGCACTCGACGGCGCCGGGAGCACGTACATGATGCTCGACGCGAGCGGTGCGCTCCGGTACACGGCTGACGCAGGCGGTAGCTGGTCCACGCCAGGGAGCCCCGGTATCACTCCCATCGCACTCGACGGTGCCGGTGGGGCCTGGATGGCGGTGGACTCGTCGGGCAACGTCCGCTGGACGGGAGATCTGAGCTGGTGGTGGACCCGTACCCCGGTGGGGATCTCTCCTGTGGCCATCGCAGGGAGAACGACCGAGTTCGCGGTCGTAGACGGGTCCGGCAACTTCCGCACCTCCAGCGATGCCGGTGTCACCTGGTCGACACCCGCGGGGAGCCCGATCGGCCTCAGCCCCGTCGCACTGACCGGAGTCTTCGGCAGCTACATGGCGATGGATTCGCTGGGCGCCCTCCGCTACACCGCGAGCTCGGGTGCGACCTGGAGCACCCCCACCGGGGCACTCGGCATCACGCCGGTGGCGATCTCGGGACAGGGCACCGGCTACATGGCCGTGGATGCGAGCGGCAACGTGCGAGTGACGGGCGATGCCGGCGCGTCCTGGAGCACACCTGCCGGGAGCCCGATCACGTGATCCCAGGGACCGGAACGAAACCCTCCACGCGCTCATAGCTCACCCCGACTGGCTGCGAGTCTCCCGTCCGGGCCGGCCCGCTCCAGCACGTACCTCACGACCTGGCGGTCCGACGCCAGAGCCGCGTCCGCGCCGGGTGCCCGCACTGCGCCACTGGTGCCCGAACGCTCGTCGTAGGCCCACCCCACCAGCCGCACGGAAGGATCTGCGGCATCCCCTGAGCCGTCCCACTCCACCCCGGTGACCAGCTCGCAGGTGATCCCGCTTCCGGAGTTCAGGTAGCGCGACCACGAACCCCCCTGCGGCGACGACGGAGAGGAGAGCGGGATGTGGGTGTGGCCAGCCACCACGATCGGCCCGCCCGTCAGATCGCTGCCGTCGCGTCCCCACCAACGCCGGGCGGCCTCGAAGAGCCTCACCTCGTCCAGGCTCTCGAAGCCGCTCGTCGCGCCCGTCAAGCCGTTGACGCGGGTCAGGCAGTTCCTTGCGCGTCCGTCGAGCAGCGCACGCGTGTCCTCCGGGCGCGGCAGCCCCGGCTCGGAGGAGGTGAGAGGGAGATCGCAGATGGCCGATCCCAGCGAGCTCGTGAAGCGGGCGATCCGATTGGGGATCGCCGGACCGCACCACCCGTCGACCTGGTGGCCGTGCATCACCAGCCCGACCGGGTCACCGCTGGGATCCTCCATCACGACGAAGTCAACCGGTCGCAGCCCAGGGAGCTCGTGCTGGAGCAACTGCGCCAGCGAGTCGTCTTCGTAGATGTCGTCGTGGTTGCCCACCACCCGTACGAACCGCCCGCGGTCGTGGAAGCCCTCGCGGACGCGGGTGAAGGTGGGTCGGTTGTTCTGCACGATGCGCCGGAAGTGCTCGCCGTACACGGCCGAGCGCAATCGCCGGCCGGCAGCGCCCCCGATCGCCGCGGCGACCATCCGGCCCAGGTCGTACACCACCCCGTAGGCCGAACCACCGACCAGCCAGTACTCCTCGATGTCGCCGTTCTCGATCAGCCCCCAGCCCCGGCTCGCGTAGACGTCGAGTGCCGCCTCGTACACCTCGACCGACCCCTGCCGCGTTGGCCAGTCGAGGAACCCGGGGACGAACCGGTGGAGGTCCGACACGACGAACCACCGTCGCCCGGCGTCGACTCGGGCCACCCGGGCGAGCGGGTAGTCGGGCTGACGACCCGCCAGGATCTCGTCGATCACCTCGGGGAAGCGCTCGATGATCACCTTCACCGCCCGGTGGTTGCGAGCTGCACGGATGCCGACCCAAGGGCCCAGAAGGGGCGAGCCCAGGGTGATGAGAGCCAGCTTCAGAGCGGCCCACGTACCCGGGATCAGCCGGGGTGAGATCCTCCCCGAGTCCGCCTCCCCGTCGAGGCGATCCGCGAGCGAGACGGCCTTCGCGAACGCTCGGAGGATGCGCGCCGACTCGGCAGCCGGGGCGGCCGCTTCACCGATGACCCTCCCAGCATCCGACGCGACCGTCACGCCCCAGCAGAGTAGAGCCCACCCGACTGCTCCACCGGCTGCCGATCTCTTCACGTTGCCGGCACACTCGCCGACCTACCCCTCCTCGTCCTCACCGGCAGCAACCCCACGTCGCCCCTCCCCTCGCCGCCGCACGTGCCGGCGCGAGCGCTGCTGGTCCCGGGTCATCGCTGTGTCGATCACCGCGTGACGTTGGAGGTACGTGGATCCGACGGCCTGTAGGACCGCCGCCGCGGGCAGCGCCAGCAGACGCGCCCACCCCTCCGAAGAGGCTCGCTCCCGCGATCACCGTCCCGAAGGCGACCGCCGGGTGCAGGTCCATGGTCTGGGCCGTGATCTTCGGTGAGAAGATGTAGTTCTCGACCTGCTGGTAGACGACGATGAACCCGAGCACCGCGATCGCGTCGACCGGGTCTTCCGAGAGCGCTATCAGCACGGGGAGCGCACCCCCGATGTAGGTGCCGATCGTGGGCACGAACTGCGAGACCACCCCGGTGAAGAGGCCCAGGGCGATCGCGTACGGCACCCCCATGATCGCGAGGAAGATCGAAGTGAAGGTCGCTGAGAGCACGGCCAACAGGGCCCGGGAGTAGATGTATCCGCCCGTCTTGTCGATGGCGACCTCCCAACCCCTCACCACCCGCTCCTGGCGCTCGGGGTTGAGGAACTGGAGCACAGCCCGCCGGAACCGAGGCCCGTCGGCGACCATGTAGAAGGTGAAGAGTGCGACGGTGAAGAGCTGGAACACCACTCCCACCGCGGAGAACGTGATGTCCAGCGCGTTGCCGGCGACGTCCGCCGCAAGGCCCTGCAGCTCGTCGTCACGCTCGCGGATTCGGTCGATGAGCTCGTTGAAGTCCACGTCCGCGTCGAAGCTCTCGTTCACCCACTCCTCCACGTCACCGAGGTAGGTCGGCAGCTCCTCCACGAAGTCCGAGGTCTGCGTCACGAGCGCTTGGCCGATGATGACGAGGAACCCGACTGCCATGAGCAACCCGCCGAACATCACCGCGCCGGTGGCGAGTCCTCTGCGCATGCCCCGTGCGGCCAACCAGTTCACGGCAGGCTCGAGGGCGAACGACGCGAACAGCGCTACCACCAGCATCACGAGGAGGCTGCGCATCCTGACCACCACCCAGAGGGTGATCCACATCGACGCGGCCCCGATCAGGAAGATGGCGATCGCGCGAGGAAGCCATGTGGGCATCTGAGGACCGGCGATGGCCCTCGAGGAACCGGGATCCCCCTGGGGACCGGCAGGCGACGTGTCGACCCGGTCACTCACACCACGACGTTGCCACCTCCCTCCGGTCCGGTGGTGGACGCTGAGCGCGGCAAGGCTCCTGTCACGATCAGGTCACCCACGTTGTCGAGACGGCCGACCCCGGGCATGATCGGGGCATGGTCGCCGTCAACTCCACCATGCTCCCCCTCGGCACCGGGGCACCCGCCTTCTCCCTCCCGGACCCGAAGGGCGAGGTGCACTCGCTGGCCGACTTCGCAGGCGCTCCCGCACTCGTGGTGGCCTTCATCTGCAACCACTGTCCGTACGTACGACACATCGCCGACCGGTTGGCGGAGGTCGCCGCGAGGCTCGAAGCTTCCGGGGCCGCCTTCGTCGGGATCCAGAGCAACGACGTGGCCAGCTACCCCGACGACTCCCCCGCCCGGATGGCAGAAGAGGCGGAGCTGCGCGGCTACACGTTCCCGTACCTCTACGACGAGACCCAGGAGGTAGCTCGGGCCTACAGAGCTGCCTGCACACCCGACTTCTACGTCTTCGACGGCGACCGACTCCTCGTGTACAGGGGGCAGTTCGACGACTCCCGTCCCGGGAGCAAGATCCCGGTCACCGGAGACGACCTGGTGAGCGCCGTGGAGGCCACCCTGCGGGGCGAGCTCCCCTCGGGGGGCCAGACAGCCTCCATCGGCTGCAGCATCAAGTGGAAGCCCGGCGCTGAGCCGGAGTACGCACCCTGAGCCCTGTAGGAGGACGACGGTGGATGCTGACTCCTGGGACGATCGCTACCGTGGCCGCGAGTACGTCTGGACCACGGATGCGAACCGGTTCCTTGTCTCCGTGGTCGGCGACCTGGAGCCGGGACGCGCTCTCGACCTCGCGACAGGAGAGGGCCGGAACGCGGTGTGGCTGTCCGAGACGGGCTGGACGGTCACCGCGGTCGACTTCTCGACCGTCGGCGTCGAGAAGGCGCGCCGCCTCGCTGCTGACCGCGGGGTCGAGGTGGAGTGGATCTGCACCGACGTCCTGACCCACGTCCCGGAGCCCGAGGCCTACGACCTCGTGACCGTCCTCTACCTCCACCTGCCCCGAGGGCAGCTACGAGAGGTTCTCCGCACGGCGGCGAGCGCGCTCGCCCGGGAGGGCACCCTCCTGGCCGTGGGTCACGACCGTCGAAACCTGGTGGAGGGCCACGGCGGGCCACAGGACCCCGGTGTCCTGTGGGACCCGGAGCTGATCAGCGGGTGGCTGTCGGACGAAGGGCTCGCTGTGACCGAGGCGAGCACGGTCGAGCGTCCGGTCGAGACCGAGGACGGGACAGCGATCGCGCTGGACTCCCTGGTGACCGCCACCCGGAGACGACCCGGCGGCGATCAGCCGCCGTCGAGCAGCGACTCCGGGCCCAGGTAGGTGATCGGGTCCACCGGGTTGCCGAAGACCCGTACCTCCCAGTGGAGGTGCGGCCCTGTGGACCAGCCCGTCGACCCCACCAGCCCGATCACCTCGCCCATGCGCACGGGCTCCCCCGACTGAGCCACCAGGGCCGACTGGTGCGCGTACAGGGTCGCCAGACCGTTCCCGTGGTCGATGACAGTCGTCAGCCCGTAGCCCTCTCTCCACTCGGCCAGCACCACCTCTCCCGCCTCCGCCGCACGTATCGGTGTCCCCGCATCCGCGTCGAAGTCGGTTCCGTTGTGCATCCTGACCGTCCCGAAGATCGGGTGGAGCCGTGGGCCGAAAGGGGACACGACGGGAGCGTCCGGGATCGGGGGGAGGAAGATCCCCTCCATCGCCTCCGGGAGCTCCTGCTCCCTCTGGCGCTCCTGCAGCAGACCTGAGATCGAGTCCGAGCTCGTACCGAGGGTTCTCAGGCGAAGCTCGTAGGCACCCTGCTGGGCCCGGATCTCCTCGATCAACTCCTGTTGGCCGAGGGCTGCCACGAAGACATCCGCCTGGGCCCTGGCCTGGTCGAGCCGCTCCTCTTCGAGCTGATCCCGCCTCTCCTCCACCTCGTCCCGGGCGAGCTCCGCCTCGCCGCGCGCCGACTCCGCTTCGTAGAGCAGCTCCGAGGCCTGCCCCCGCAGGACGAGGTACTCGTCGGCAACGGAGTCGGTGTGCTCGACGACCGCCTCCGCGTACTCGCGGGACGTCTCCACCTCGTTCGGTCCGGATGCGGCAGCCGCCGCCAGGGACGCGGGGAGATCACCCCCGTAGACGTACGCATCGACGGCCTGCTCCTCGAGCCGGCGACGGGTCTCTGCGAGCTCCTCCTCGACCTCTCCCAGCCTCACATCGGCGATGTGGACGCGGCTCTCGGCCGACACGACCTCCGTCTGGGCCTCGAGGAGCTCGTTCTCGACCTCCGCGATGCTCCGCGTCAGCTCCACCATCCTCGTGTTCAGGCCGTCCAGCTCGGTCACCGACACCTCGTACCGAGCCAGCAGCTCCGCCTCGAACGCGATCGCTTCGTCATAGCCCCTGAGGAGCTGCTCCAGCTCTGAGCGGTCGACGGGAGCCTCGCCCCCAGGAGCGGATGCCCCCGGAAGGGTCGTCGAAGTCGAGGTCGTGGGAGCTGTCGTCGAGGTGGACGTCGCCTGGAGCGTGGTCGTGGTCGTGGTCGGATCCTCGGCCGTCGCCGGCTGCCCGGATGTGATGAGGCCCAGGGTCACGGCCAACGCGACGACCACCCGGGCCACGGACACTGCTACACGTCCATGAACCGGGTCACCGCGATCCCCGCCCCGATGGCACCGATGCCGGCACCTGCGACCAGGATCACCAGGTAGATGAAGGCCATCTCGGAGTTGCTGATCATGAACCCCTCCACCAGGGGGATCCGCTGATCCCGGAACAGCTCCTCGAGGAAGGGCCGTGCCCACCAAGCGGCCAGGCAGGCCAACAAGGCACCCACCAGGCCCTGGATCAACCCCTCCATCATGAACGGGACGCGGATGAACCAGTTCGTGGCACCGACCAGCTTCTGGACCTCGATCTCACGGCGTCGGGCGAACGCAGCCATCCGGATCGTGTTCACGATGAGCACGATCGCGGCACCGAGCAGGATGACCGCGAGGGCGAAGATGAACAGGTTCACCTTTCGCGCCAGGCTCTGGACCGCCTTGATCGTGTCGCTGGCGAACACGACCTCGCGCACACCGGGCTCGCTCGCGTACTCCTGCCCGAGCGCCTTCACCGCGTCGGCATCCTTGTCGACCGGGACGATCCGGTATGAGGTCGGAAGGATGTCGCACTCGACCGCCTCGATGAACGCCTCGTCCCCTGCGAAGAGATCCTCGAACTCCTCGCACGCGGCGTCCTTGTCGAAGTACACCCACTCCTCGATCGCCGGGCTCTCGTCGAGGTCCGCGCCCACGGCATCGACCTGCTCCTGCGTGGCATCCGGCTGCATGAACACCACGAACTCGATGCCGCCCTCCCAGCGCTGCGTGGCGTTCTGCACCCCGTCGCGGACCATGAACCCGAACCCCACCATGGCCAGCGACACCGCGACCGTGAGCACGGTCGCGACCGTGATGCTGAGGTTCCTGTAGAGGTTCCCCGCCGTCTCGCGGGCGATGTAGTCGAGCTTCAGTGCCATGGATCGCCGCTACTCGTAGACGCCCCGGGCCTGATCGCGGACGATCTTGCCCTTGTCGAGCTGGATGACCCGACGACGCATCGTGTTCACGATCGTGTGGTCGTGGGTGGCCATGACGACCGTGGTACCTGTGCGGTTGATCCGGTCGAGCAGCCGCATGATCCCCACCGACGTGGCCGGGTCGAGGTTCCCGGTGGGCTCGTCAGCGAGCAGTATGAGTGGGCGGTTGACGAAGGCCCGCGCGATCGAGACGCGCTGCTGCTCGCCGCCGGAGAGCTCATGGGGGAAGCGGTTGGCCTTCTGGCCCAACCCGACCAGCTCGCAGATGGCCGGCACCTGGGTGTTGATCACGTGACGGGGCCTGCCGATCGCCTCGAGCGCGAACGCGACGTTCTCGGCCACGGTCTTGTTCGGGAGGAGCTTGAAGTCCTGGAAGATGCTCCCGATGTTCCGGCGGAGGTACGGCACCTTCCAGCTCGAGAGCTCGGCGATGTCCTTGCCCGCCACGAAGATCCGGCCCTGCTCGGGGCGCTCCTCCTTGGTGAGCAGGCGGAGGAAGGTCGACTTTCCCGAGCCGGACGGCCCGACCAGGAACACGAACTCACCCTTCGCGATGTCCGCTGTGACGTCGGCAAGGGCCGCCACCTCACCCTTGTAGACCTTGTCGACGTGCTCGAGCTTGATCATGGCGAAGGGGTTCCGGTCGGGGCTGCAGGAGCCCGATGTGTGGACTCCTCAGCTTCGCGGCTGGCCGAGAAGGCCAGTGGGCGATTGAACGTTACGATCATGTTACTACGGCAACCCAACCGAAACAGTGATCTGTGCCGGAAGGGCCGTCCGGATCAATCCGCTCCGCCACCCTGGCCTCTCTCCCAGCGCAAGTACGCCTCGATCAGGCCGTCCAGGTCGCCGTCGAGGACTGCGTCGACGTTGCCGACCTCCTGGCCTGTGCGCAGGTCCTTGACCTGCTGATAGGGGTGCAGGACGTACGACCGGATCTGCGTACCGAACCCGACTCGCTGCTTGGGACCGCTCAGCTCCTCGAGCTCCTCCTCGCGCCTCCTCCTCTCGAGGTCAGCCAGCTTCGCCGCCAGGATCTGCATCGCCTTCTCCTTGTTCTGGTGCTGGCTCCGCTCGTTCTGGCAGGCGACGACCGTCCCCGTCGGCAGATGGGTGATCCGCACCGCGGAGTCGGTCACGTTGACGTGCTGGCCACCGGCTCCCGACGATCGGTACGTGTCGATCCTGAGATCGGTCTCGTCGATCTGGACCTCCTGATCGGCCTCCTCCAGGAACGGCACGACGCTGAGCGCGGCGAACGCGGTCTGCCGCTTCCCCTGGGCGTTGAAGGGCGACATCCGCACGAGGCGGTGAGTCCCACGCTCCCCCCGGAGCATCCCGTACGCGTATCGGCCGTGGACGATGAAGGTCGCCGTGGTGATGCCGGCCTCCTGGCCCGCCGAAGCCTCGTCGAGCTCGACCTGGAACCCTCGGCGATCGGCCCAGCGCAGGAACATCCGCAGCAGCATCTCCGCCCAGTCCTGCGCGTCCGTGCCCCCCTCACCCGAGTGGATCTCGCAGACGGCGTCCAGCTCGTCGTGCTCTCCCGAGAAGAGCGAGCGGAGCTCGAGCTCACCGAGCCGTGCCTCGAGGCTCTCGGCAGCCTGCTCGATCTCCCCCTCGAGCGACTCGTCACCCTCCTCGCGGGCCAGCTCCACCAGCGTCTCGAGATCCTCCAGCTCGCGCCGTAGCCCGTCGAAGAGGTCGAGATCGGCCACGACCGAGTTCAGCTCCTTGGTGACCCGGCGAGCCAGGTCGGGGTTGTCCCAGAGGTCAGGTCGTGCCGCCTCGGTCTCGAGCTGGGGGCGGCGGCCGCGCAGCTCCTCGATGCGGAGGTAGGCGTGGGCCTCTTCGATGCGCCGTCCCAGCTCTTCAGGATCGCGCGGAGAATCGGCCATCACGCCCCATGGCAGTGCTTGAACTTCTTCCCAGAGCCACAGGGGCAGGAATCGTTTCGCCCGACGCGCTCCCGACTCGCTGCGCGTCACCGGCACGTTCGCCGCAGGCTCCTGGGCCACTCCCTCGCCGGTGCCGGCAGCATCCGCCCCCGATGGCACACCGGCGAACTCACGTGCTTCCGACGGATCCACCGGCGCCGAGTACTCGACGTTGCTCAGGGCCGTCTGGTCCTCGGGCTTCTCGGCAACGACGACCTCGGCATGCATCAGGTAGCGAACGAAGTCCTGAGCAGCCGAGGCCATCATCTCTCCGAACATCTCGAAGCCCTCTCGCTGGTACTCGACGAGCGGGTCCTTCTGACCCATCGCCCGCAGGCCGATCCCCTCCCGCAGGTAGTCCATCTCGTACAGGTGCTCACGCCACTTCTGGTCGAGGATCCGGAGCATGATCTGGCGCTCCAGCTTCCGCATGATCTCGGGACCGATCGCCTCCTCCCGCTGCTCGTAGTAGCCGGTGGCCTGGGACATGAGCCGGTCGTACACCTCGTCGGTCGACTCCGTCCGCTCCAGATCCCCGCGGACGATCTCGTTGGGCCAGAGCGCGTTCACCTCGGCGACCAAACCGTCGACGTCCCACTCGTCCGCGAAGTTCGACACGCAGTACGTGGAGACGAGGCCGTCGACGGCCTCTGCCAGAGCCTCCATGGCCTCGTCGCGCAGGTCCCTCTCGTCCAGGATCTGCGATCTGCGGCGATAGATGACCTTCCGCTGCTCGTTCATCACCTCGTCGTACTTGAGGACGTTCTTGCGGATCTCCGCGTTCTTCTGCTCGACGGTGTTCTGTGCCCTCTCCACCGCCTTGCTGACGGCCTTCGATTCGATCGGCACGTCCTCGGGAAGTGCCCGGTCCATCACCCAGCTCATGGCCCCCGTGGCGAAGAGCCGCATCAGGTCGTCCTCCAGGGAGAGGTAGAACCGGCTCTCACCCGGGTCGCCCTGCCTGCCGGACCGACCCCTGAGCTGGTTGTCGATGCGCCGGCTCTCGTGCCTCTCGGTGCCGAGCACGTACAGCCCGCCGAGCTCGCGCACCTTGTCTCCCTCCGCCGCGCACTGCGCCCCACGAGCGGTGAGCAGCTCGGCGTACCGCTGCCGGCCTTCCTCGGAGTCCGGATCCAGGCCCTCCGCCTGGACCTCACGCCGCGCCAGGCCTTCGGGGTTGCCCCCGAGGATGATGTCCACGCCACGCCCTGCCATGTTGGTCGCGACCGTCACCGCGTGGAGGCGCCCTGCCTGCGTGACGATCTCGGCCTCACGGAAGTGCTGCTTCGCGTTGAGCACCTCGTGGGGCACACCTCGCTTCTCAAGGAGCCTCCCCAGCTTCTCGGACTTCTCGACCGAGATCGTCCCCACGAGCACCGGCTGACCGGTCTCGAACCTCTCCACGAGGTCGTCGACGACCGCTCCGAACTTGGCGTTCTCGCTCTTGTACACCAGGTCTGGTTGATCCATGCGGATCGCGGGCTCGTTGGTCGGGATCGGCACCACCTGGAGCCCGTAGGTGCCCGCGAACTCCGACGCCTCGGTGGTCGCGGTCCCCGTCATCCCGGCCAGCTTCTCGTAGAGGCGGAAGTAGTTCTGGAGGGTGATCGTCGCGAGGGTCTGGTTCTCCTCCTTGATCTTCACCCCCTCCTTGGCCTCGACCGCCTGGTGGAGGCCTTCCGACCAGCGACGCCCCTCGAGGATCCGCCCGGTGAACTCGTCGACGATCTTCACCTCTCCGTCCTGCACCACGTAGTCGCGGTCCCGGCGGTAGAGCTCTTTCGCCTTCAGCGCCGCCTGGAGCTGGTGCACCAGGTTCGCCGAGACCATGTCGTACATGTTCTCCACGCCCAGTGCCTGCTCGACGCTCTCGATCCCCTCGTCGGTGGGTGCGACGGTTCGCTTCTCCTCGTCCACCTCGTAGTCCCGCTCGGACTTGAGGCCACGCACGATGCTGGCGAACTTGTAGTAGAGCTTGGCGGCGTCCGCGACACGTCCGCTGATGATCAGTGGCGTGCGAGCCTCGTCCACGAGGATCGAGTCGACCTCGTCGACGATGGCGTAGGCGTGCCCGCGCTGGACCTGACGATCCCTCGAGAGCGCCATGTTGTCACGGAGGTAGTCGAAGCCGAACTCGTTGTTGGTTCCGTAGGTGACGTCACACGCGTACTGCCGGCGCTTGTGCTCGGGATCGTTGTTGCCGGGAACGACCAGCCCAACCGTCAGACCGAGCCACCGGTGGATCTGGCCCATCCACTCGGCATCGCGGCTGGCCAGGTAGTCGTTGACCGTGATCAGGTGGACCCCGCGCTCGCTCAGCCCGTTCAGGTACACCGGCAGGGTCGAGACCAGGGTCTTCCCCTCCCCGGTCTTCATCTCGGCGACCCATCCGAAGTGGAGCGCTGCTCCGCCCATCAGCTGCACGTCGTAGTGGCGTTGGCCGATGACCCTGCGGGCCGCCTCTCTCACCACCGCGAACGCCTCTATCAGCAGGTCGTCCAGATCCTCTCCGTTCGAGAGCCGCTGGCGGAACTCGTCTGTGCGGCCCCGGAGCGCGTCGTCGCTGAGGGACTCGGTCTCGGCTTCGAGTGCCCCTACCTCGGGAACGAGGGACGCCAGGGCACGCAACTTCTTCCCCTCGCCGGCACGGAGGATCTTCCGGAAGACGCTCATGGGAGAACCGAGTCTAGGTTCGGTAGGTCGCGAGCGGGCAGCCGGCCGCCCGCGGCATCAGTCGTCCCCCGCACCGACGAGTCTGCGAGCTGCCGCGGCCACCTCGGAGAGCTGATCGCGGGGTGCCCGCGGCGCCGACAGCGACACCACGGCGTCATCCATCCGCCAGTAGCGCTGCAGCTTGCGCACGGCGTTGGCGAGCAGGTTGCGGCCCGTCGCCGCCGAGAAGCCCTCAGCCGAGCCCGCATCGGACGGCTGGGCCCCGCGCGCCACCACCTGGACCACAAGGCGCTCCCTGTCGCTCACCTCGAGTCCCGGCGCTCCAGCGCTGTCGTGCTCGCTGAGTCGGTCCATGAGCCCGGCCATCGCTGTCGCCACCACCGGCGTCACCAGCATCTCGCGGTCGGCGATCCGACGGATCGCAGAGGCCGCTGATCGAAGAGCCGCCTCCTTCAGCATGGAACCGACTGCGCCCGCTCCGAAGCTCTCCACCAACTCGTCGGGATCACGCTCGTTCGCCGCCAGCACCAGGATCCGGGACGTCGGCACGACCCGGCTCACCTGCGAGACGGCAGCCACCCCTCCGTACGGCTGGAGGCCGAGATCGATGAGCACCACATCGGGCCCCAGATCCCCGGCGAGGGTCATCGCCTCCGGCCCCGTGTCGGCCTCTCCCAGCACCTCCATGTCCGGCTCGCGCTCGAGGGCAACGATGAGCCGACGCCTGAACAGCGAGTGGTCGTCGCACACCAGGACCCGGATCGGGTCACCGGACCAGTGGAGCTCAGGAAGGAAGTCGCGGCGGAATGTCGATACGTCGGACGTCACGGACCGCGATGGTACCGAGGGCGCACGCCCTCAGCGGAGGCGATCGCAGACCATTCGGCCCACCACACGGCGAGCCAGGTCGTCGGCGCTCGGCTGCTCCTCGGCCTCCATCCTCATGCGAGCGTCGAGGACCCGGTCGAGGCGCACCGCCGGTGCCGTCGCGAGAAGCTCGACCAGACCCGCCGGGAGCTCCCCGGCACCTGTCCCGGACCCGCCCGCCGCGCCATCCTCCGCTTCGGTCTGTAGAGCCTGCAGCGACCGTTGAACCTGGATCTCCGTGGGTTGCACGTCCGCATCGCCCTTTCCGTCGACGATTCGACGCCGCCGAATCTTTATCCGCCGTTGAGCTATCACTTCATTCGGTAGCTGCCGCTCCCGACTTGAGCGGAGTTTCCGCCACCACCAGGCCGTGAACCTCCGCGACCCCGGCCCCCCGCAGGGCCACTGCCGCCGCGGAGAGCGTTGAACCGGTGGTGAGCACGTCGTCTATGAGGAGAACCCTTCCGCGAACCCCTCGAAGGGGTCGGAACCGCGGAGGGTCGAGCCGCTCGGCCAGGCTCCGTCCCGTCTGGGCCGCGAGATCGACTCTCAGCAGCGTTCCCCGCACCGGCAAGCGCAGCTCGCGCGCCGCACAACGGGCCAGGGACCGAGCCTGGTCGAACCCCCGCCGGCGGAGACGGTGCGCAGACGTGGGCGCCCACGTCACCAGCTCGGCCGCGTCGGGCCCGATGGCTGCCGCCATCGCCCTTCCCAACCAGGGGAGGTGTGCGAGCTGGTCCCGGTACTTGAGGCCCGTGACGAGACGCCGGGCAGCTCCCTCGTAGCGGATGAGCGCCGTGTAGGAGGTGAGGCCGGGCGGGACAGGGCGACCGTGGGCAGGTCGCAGCTGTGACCTACAGCTCCGGCACGGAGCGGTTCCCTCCTCGGAGCAGATCGGGCAGATGGTCGGGAACAGCACCCCCTCAGGCTGGCGCGGGCCTGTGACACTGCCCCCGCCCGGGCTCAGGGGTCCAGACCTGCCACCAGCTCCCCAGGTGTGGAGAACGCGCCCTTCTCCGTCACGTAGGTGCTGACGAAGGACGCGGGGGTGAGGTCGAACGCCCGGTTCTCCACCTGCACCGCCTCGGGTGCCACGAGCTGCCCGGCCAGGTGGGTGACCTCGGATCCCGGCCGTCGCTCCACCGGGACCTCCACGCCGGTCCGACAGCCCATGTCGACTGTGGAGGTCGGAGCGGCGACCACGAACGGCACCCCATGGTGTGTGGCCGCGAGGGCCAGACCGTAGGTGCCGACCTTGTTCACCACGTCACCGTTGGCCGCGATCCGGTCCGCGCCGACGATCACCAGGTCCACGGCACGCTCCGCGATCAACGCGGCTGCGAGCCCGTCGACGATGAGAGTGCACCCGATCCCGAGACGACCCAGCTCCCAGGCGGTGAGGCGCGCTCCCTGGAGGACGGGTCGGGTCTCGTCCACCCACACCGTCGGGGACCGGCCGGCCTCGGCTGCGGCCCGGATCACCCCCAGGGCCGTCCCGTAGCCGACGCAGGCCAGGTGGCCGGTGTTGCAGTGCGTCAGCACCCGCGCCCCCACCGGGACGAGCCCGGCCCCGTGACGACCGATGCTCCGGTTCTGCTCGACGTCCTCCTCGGCGATCCTCACGGCCTCGGAGACCGGATCGGCCGCCGCTGCTGCGCGCCGTGCCCCCCACTCGAGGTTCACGGCCGTCGGCCTCGTGGAGACGAGAGCCGCCACCGCCTCCTCCCGGGGGACGCCCGTCACCTGTCCCAGGGCCACCCCCATCGCACCCGCGGCTCCGAGCGCGGGCGCTCCCCGGATGGCCAGCTCCCTGATCGCGGTGCAGAGCTCCTCGAGTCCTCGGACCTCGATCAGCTCGAGCCGCTCGGGGAGGAGCCGCTGGTCGATGAGACGGACGCCGTCACCCACCCACTCGATGGTCGGAGGGATCGGCTCGGTCCGCACGGGCGCCCCCGCTAGTAGCGGTAGTACTCCGGCTTGTAGGGGCCCTCTGCGGGAACCCCGATGTACGCGGCCTGGGCATCGGAGAGGGTGGTGAGGCGAACACCGAGTGCATCGAGGTGCAGCCGCGCCACTCGCTCGTCGAGGTGCTTCGGCAGCAGGTGCACGCCGAGCGGGTACTGCTCCGGATGGTTGAAGAGCTCCACCTGGGCGATCACCTGGTTGGTGAAGCTGTTGGACATGACGAAGCTCGGGTGGCCGGTAGCGCAGCCCAGGTTCAGGAGCCGGCCCTCCGCGAGGACGATCACCGAGTGGCCGTCCGGGAAGACCCACTCGTCGACCTGCGGCTTGATGCTGACGCGCCGGACATCCGACATCCGACCCAGGCCGGCCATGTCGATCTCGTTGTCGAAGTGCCCGATGTTGCCCACGATCGCCTGATGCTTCATCCGGGACATGTGATCGGCCATGATCACGTCTCGGTTCCCCGTTGCAGTGACGAAGATGTCCGCTGTCCCCACGACATCCTCCAGGCGCCTCACCTCGAAGCCCTCCATCGCGGCCTGGAGCGCGCAGATGGGGTCTATCTCGGTCACCACGACACGCGCTCCCTGCCCGCGCAGCGCCTGGGCACATCCCTTCCCGACCTCCCCGTAGCCGCACACCACCGCCACCTTCCCTCCGATCATCACGTCGGTGGCGCGGTTGATCCCGTCGATGAGCGAGTGACGGCATCCGTAGAGGTTGTCGAACTTCGACTTGGTGACCGAATCGTTCACGTTGACCGCGGGGAAGAGGAGGGTCCCCGACTCGGCCATCTCGTAGAGCCGGTGCACACCGGTCGTCGTCTCCTCGGTGACGCCCCTCACCTCCGCAGCGATCCGCTGCCACACCCCGGGATCATCGGCGAAGATCCGTCCCAGGGTCGCGAGCACGACCTTCCACTCCTCCGAGTCGTCCTCGGCGGGTTCCGGAACGGCACCGGCGCGCTCGAACTCGACGCCCTTGTGCACCATCAGCGTCGCGTCGCCACCGTCGTCGACGATCATGTTGGGGCCACCGCCGTCCGGCCACTGCAGCACCTGCTCGGTGCACCACCAGTACTCCTCGAGGGTCTCGCCCTTCCAAGCGAAGACCGGTACCCCTCTCGGCGTCTCGCCGGTCCCGTCGGGGCCCACCGCAACCGCGGCAGCGGCATGGTCCTGCGTCGAGAAGATGTTGCAGGAAGCCCAGCGCACCTCGGCCCCGAGCGCGACCAACGTCTCGATCAGCACCGCAGTCTGGATGGTCATGTGCAGCGATCCGGTGATGCGGGCACCGGCGAGAGGCTGTGCGTCGGCCAACTCGGCCCGCACGGCCATCAGGCCCGGCATCTCGTGCTCGGCCAACCTGATCTCCCGCCGGCCGAACTCGGCCAGCGACAGGTCGGCCACCTTGAAGTCGTCGGTGACGGGCGCGGACATGGGGACCTCCTGGGGCGCGGCTGAACTGATCGGAGCTCGCGCGGGCTGGGGTCGTCTGACTCCTGTCGGGTCAGCCCACGTCGTCGGCGAAGCCTAGTGCCATCCCACCAGCGGGCCTCAGTCGAGCACGGCGAGACGGCGCTTGAACTCGTCGAGAACCGGTATCGGGCCCGGGTCGACGCCCAGCTCGTAGGCGAGGTAGGTGGAGGTGAAGTCGCCGAACATCGTCAGATCGAGCGTCTTGGCAAGTGAGCCCTCTCCCTCGGCCCACACCTCCTCGACCCCGGAGACGTTCCCGTCGACCGCCTCGGTGATCAGGGCGAACCTGCGCGCGATCTGCGGGTGCTCGAGGTCGTGGCGCAGGTTGACCAGCCGAGCCAGCGCGGGCCCCAGTGAGCTCGAACGCGTCCAGCCGCAGATCTCGTTGTGCATCAGCTCGGGGACCGCGTTCGCGAACGCCGGCAGCTTGGCGTTCTCGTTGAACTGGTTCTTCCAGCGCAGCGCCGCGATCGATCCCGGTGCCCCTCCTCCGTACAGGATCGGGACGTGACCGACCAGACGCCGGGCCAATCCTGCCGCGACGTTCCCGTCGGCCATGAGCTCGTCGCGTCGGCGACGCAGCTGCGTCACCGCCTCGTCGATCCAGCCGTGCGCTCCGGGGAAGAGGCCGACCTGCTCCAGGACGAGAAGGGTGGGTATCACCAGTGCGCCGATGGCCGCGCGTGGCATCGGAATGGCCGCGTCGACGGGGACGTGCACCGCTCCCCACGAGGTTGCCAACGACGCCAGCTCTCCGCCCGCTGAGACCACCACCAGCCGACCGCCGTCCAAGGCGGCCATCGACGCCGCCTCGAGGGTCTCCTCCGTGTTGCCCGAGAACGAGATCGCGAAGACCAGGCTGTGGTCGTCCACGAACTGCGGCGGTGCGTACCCCTTCTGGGTCACGACCGGCACCGGCATGAAGGGGCCGGCGATCGCCGAAGCGAAGTCACCCGCGATGCCGCTCCCGCCCATGCCGAGCACCACGACGTTCTCTATGTCGTCGTGAGCCGGCAGCCCGGAGATCCCCTCGACCGCCTCCACCGCCCTCTCGATCTGCTCGGGCAGGCCGGCCACGGCCTCCAACATCCCCAGCGAGTCGAGAGGCACGGTCACGATCCCCCGACCTCGTCGGCCTCGAAGGTCGGCTCGATCCCCTCGGCCTCGGCCTTGGCCATCAGCCGCTCGTGCTCGGCTCCGTCGACCGTCTCGGCTTCGTCGAGGAGCATGATCGGGATGTCGTCCCGGATCGCGTACCGACGCATCAGCCGTGGGTTGTACAGCGAGTCCTCGCTCTCGAAGTACAGCAGAGGGCCCTTGTCCTCCGGGCACGCCAGGATCTCGAGCAGCTTCGGGTCCAGTGTCATGTCAACGTCATCCTCCGGCTATCTGCTCTCCGAGCTCGCTGAGCCTGCGATCCACCTCGTCGGATGTAGCGGCCTCGAGGTTCAGACGCAGCAACGGCTCGGTGTTCGACGGACGCAGGTTGAACCACCACTCCCCCAGATCGACTGTGAGCCCATCGAGCCGGTCCTGCTCGGCGTCGGGATAGGTGGCCGCCACCCTCTCGATCGTCGCGGTGGCATCAGGAACGCGGAAGTTGACCTCGCCCGACGCCGCGTAGCGCTCATAGGGCCGGCGGAGCTCGCTCAGCGTCAGGCCGGATCGTGAGAGCGTCTCGAGCACCATGAGGGCCGCGATCAGACCGGAGTCGGCACGGTAGTTGTCGCGGAAGTAGTAGTGACCGGAGTGCTCACCACCGAACGCGGCACCCGTCTCAGCCATCACCCTCTTGATCAACGAGTGCCCCACCCGCGTACGGATCGGAGTGCCACCCAGCTCGCGGACGGTCTCGGCAACTGCCTTCGAGCAGATCAGGTTGTGGAGGATCGTCGCGCCGGGCTCCCTCTCCAGCACCGCAGCCGCGACGATCGCCGTCGTGAGAGATCCAGAGAGACCCTCGGCCTTCTCGTCCACCAGGAACACCCGGTCGGCATCCCCGTCGAACGCAAGCCCGACATCTGCGCCCGACTCGAGAACCCGGGCCTTCAGGGCCTCCTGGTTCTCCGGCTGGATCGGGTCGGCAGGGTGGTTCGGGAAGGTCCCGTCGAGCTCCCCGTACAGCACCTCCAGGTCCATCGGCAGGGTCTCGAAGACCGCCGGGACCACCAGGCCGCCCATGCCGTTGGCGGTGTCGGACACGACCTTCAGCGGCTTCAGCACATCCACGTCGACGAATGAACGGACGTGATCGGCGTACGCAGCCAGCAGGTCGAGCTCGGAGCGAGCTCCGGTCGGGGTGACCAGGGGCAGCCCCTTCTCCGCGGTGGCCCGGATCTCCCCCAAGCCGCTGTCCTCGCCGACGGGACGAGCACCTGCGAGGCAGAGCTTGATCCCGTTGTACCGAGCCGGGTTGTGCGAGGCGGTCATCACCGCGGCCGGGGCATCCAGGCTCCCCGAAGCGAAGAACACGAGATCCGTGGAGGCGAGCCCGAGGTCGACCACGTCCACGCCCTGCGACATGACCCCGTCCGCGAAGGCTGCCGAGAGCTCGACCCCCGATGGCCGCATGTCCCGGGCCACCACGATGCGGTCGCACCCGTCCCCTTCGTCCCTGGCGAAGCGGGCGAAGGCTGCTCCGATCCGGCGGCACCTCTCGGGGTCCAGCTGCTCGGGAACCGTGCCCCTGACGTCGTACGCCTTGAAGATGTCCTCCATGGAGTTCTGCGCGCCACTGCCCACGGACTCCGACCCTAGTTCAGCGCCACCATCTCGCCCGAGGAGAGACCCGGGTGATTCCTCCGTCCGGCACCAGGGACCCGGTGCTGTCAGCCACCAGGTTCGCGATCCCCCAGCCCGAGGCTCGCGAGCTCGGACGGCGTCAGGTCGTAATCACCCGACCGGCCCAGCTCTCGGATTCGGACGAGGTCCCGGACCAGGGTCAGCCCGTCGCGGATCACGTGCACGGTCGACGTCGACGAGTTCACGACCCGGACCGGGATCCCTGTCAGCGACAGCCCCCAACGCTCCACCAGGTGCAGCACCTCCACGTCGAAGGCGAACCCTTCGATCCTCGTGTGTGCGAACAGCGTCCGGCTCACCTCGGCCCGGAAGCCCTTGAGGCCGCACTGCGTGTCGCGGTGATCTCCGGTGAGCACGAGGTTCGTGAGGCGGTTGATCAGACGACCGCCCAGCCGCCGCAGCAGTCGCGCCTCGACGATCGCTTCGGCCTCGGGATGGTGGCGGTCCCCGACCACCACGTCCCAGCCCTCCTCGACCGTCTCCAACAGCTCGAGAAGGTGGTCCGGTGAGTATGCGAGGTCCGAGTCCGTGAAGGCCACCACTCCGCCACCCGCGGCCAGAGCGCCCGTCCTGACGGCTGCCCCCTTCCCCCGGTTTCGCTCGTGCCGCAGCACCCGGTCGGCACCTGCCTCCTCGGCCGCGCGAGCCGTGTCGTCACACGAGCCATCATCCACCACGACGAGCTCGAGGCTGGATCTTCCCAGTACCCCTCCCAACTCCGAGCCGATCCGCGAGACCGTCTCTCGGATCCGCCCGGCCTCTTCGTAGGCCGGGAGCACGACGCTGAGCCGATGCGTCCCTGACGGGGGGTTCCTCCACCTCGGCCCCGCCGGTGTGGCAGCCCTGCTCATGCCACGGGTGCCCCGTCCGACGCCCGCCAGACGGCGACCGGGCCGGGGGCGATCTTCACCGCGGGACGGCGTGCCAACACGACGAGCAGGGCGACACCGACCAGGGTGAGCAGCCATCCGGCGATGTCGACCCGGGTCCACCCGTAGCTGAGCTCCACCCTCTTCTCGGTGGGGACGACCACCATCAGGTTCGGTGTCACGCGGTACGGACCCTCGGCTCCGCTCACCTCCCAGTTCGGGAAGTAGGAGGCCTTGACGAGCACCGGACTCCCCACCTCGTCGACGGTGAACGAGATCGTCTCGGTACCCGACTCCACGTCAGAGACCTGCACGGGATCGACCTCGGAACGCGGAGCCTCGTGGGTCTCCATCCACTCGTCGACAGGGATCCGCTCCCAATCGTCGGGACCATCTTCGGCGAGTGGGACGTCCCACAGCTCGGGGTCGATGTACCAGTCGACCGCCGGGTCGAGCCAGCCCTCGCACGATCGACCGCGGGGCTCGTCCTCCTCGATCGGCACCGTCTCGCAGGTGTGACCGTCCCCCCAGCCCCGTCGAGCACGACCGGCTCGTTAGCTCAAGGGCTGCGACCAGCTCGCTGTCGGCGACCTGGAAGATCACCCAGCGGACCGGCGGTTCCTCGATCCCGGGGGCAGCCTCATCGAGACACATCGAGGGTGAGGTCGCCAACTCGGTCGAGTGCGGGGTGGTCGCGGGCGTAGGCTCGGTCATCTCCTCGTGTACGCCATGTAGTAGCGGACCCCGAGCATCTGGAGATGACGGATACCTCGGTCGAAGTCATCCGGCGTCGGGGACCCGGCGCCGTACGGCATTCCCCGCTGAGCGTTCGAGCCGTTGCGCGGACAGCTCGTCCTGGTTGATGAAGTGGTAGGGCGTCGTCGTAGAGGCTTCGAAGTAGAGGCCCTCCATGGAACCGATGCAGCCGTCGGTCCAATGCGGGAGCAGCATGAGGGCCATCGGGGTGCCGTACCGGTCCAGCTCCGAGCTGTACTCCCACATGGCTCGACCGCAGCCGTGCTCGGCGGCCACGGCTTCCATCGTCTTCACCACTGCTTGGTACTCCGAGAAGTACGGCTTCTCGCCACGATCGCACGGATCGTCTCGCTCGGGCGCGCAAGTCGACCTCGTAGCCCCGGTAGTTCCATGCCGCCCACGAGTCGACGAAGCTGTCGTCGCCGGTGCCGATCGCCGCGAGACCGAGGAACCGGTACTCACCGGTGGATGCATCGAGTGAGCCGAGCGGACCCAGTGCCCGCATCGGCAGGGCCAGGTAGAGCCACACCCCGAGGAGCACGAACACGAACCCCGAGAGCCGGAACGCCGGAGCGACCCACGTCGGGATCTCCCGGCCGTGTCGGCGGGCCACCTCCAGGATCTCCTTGGCTGCCGCGACGAGCACCAAGAACAGCACAGCGAGGGCGTAGGCCATCAGCCGGGTCCCACCACGGAGCGCGTCGTCGGTGCGCATCACCACCTGGATGAGGAGTGCCGACCCGATGAGGACCCAAGCGACGCCGCGACGAACCGCTGCACGAGTCGTGGCCAGCTCCACAGCGCGCGACCGCAACGACGACCAGCAACCCGACGTAGAAGTAGGGATACCACCTGGGACCCCAGTAGACGTCGGCGGTCATAGGCGTCCGGCCCACGTGGATCCACGCGAGGTCATCGGGGCGAAGCAGCACCAGGGCCTGGATCCCGAGCATCCCTACCGCCGCCAGGACGCCGAGTCCTCTCCTGAGGCGCTGCCGCCGTAGCACGGTCGGAAGGAGTCCCAGCCCGACGGCGGCCAGGAGCAGGAGGCTGAGGTAGTAGAAGGGCAGGAGGCGGGTGTTCCAGAGGCGGCCCTGAGGGACGTACACGAACGCCGCCGCGCGCCAGAGCGGCGGTTCCGAGGAGGAACACCCCGGCCCGGCTCCTGACGGAGACCGCCGACCACGGCCCCGAGCATCGCCAACGCGAGCACCAACCCGAGGGTCGGGTAGTCGACGAGACCTCCTCCGGAGATGCCGTCCCGCCAGAAGAGGTAGTCGAAGTAGTTCTCGTCCTTCTGCCACCCCATGTCGTTCAGGTAGTTCGACTTCGCGTAGAACGGGAGCACCCAGAACGCGGCCAGCAGCCCCGCCACCGGCGCCATCGTCACCAGCCAGAGAAGGCGCGCGCGCGTCGAGCTCCACATCCTGCTCCGGCGGTCGGCCTCGAGGCTGCCGGCGACCTCGACGAGATCCCTTGCCAGCCAGACGAGGAACCAGACGAGGGTGCCAGCGATCGCGAAGAACGCGGGGATCAGGTGGCACAACCCGGTCAGCGCGAGGAGCAGCGCTGCCAGAGCGCGGTGGCGACCGTCGCTGAGTCCTCTCCCGACGACACCGAGGTAGACGACCGCCAGTGAGAGGCTGATCGAGAAGGCGAACTCGCCGGCCAGGGTCGAGGCGGCGTTGCCACCGTAGATCGAGTAGGAGCGGTCGAACACGAGCACCGTTCCCGCCACCGCGAGGAACGCCGGCACGGGAAAGCGCTGTCGGGTGAGACGACCGAACAGGTAGCAGGCGATCGGAAGGGTGACGGCGCCGCTGACGGTGACGAGCTTGAACGCAACCCCGTAGGGAACGAAGTAGCTCAGGAAGACGATCGCCAACATCGGCAGCACCATGTAGAACTGCATCGCTGGGAACCCGGCGTACCAGTCCGGGGTCCACCCGGAGAGCCTCCAGTGGCTGAGGAGGTGGTCCCGGAGGTAGGCGGGGGCCCAGACATGGGCACCCATGTCCCCACCCGACGGAGTCGTGTCGGAGAGAAGCAGGTCCGGATGGAACTGCGCGAGCACGAATCCGACGCACCCGACCACGGTGAAGAGCGTGAGCGCGCCCTGGATCACGGCGACGAGATCCGCCGACCGCGTCGGCGACTCCGGTGGGCTGGCGGGTTCAGGGGCCTCCATGGCGGCGTTCATGGTGGCACGCGCGTGCTGGGTGACGCCTTCGGGGGGCCAGGTCGCGGACTTCGGACCGGGGCTTCAGCAGGCGGCCTCGAAGAGCCTCCGCTCACGAAGGTCCGTGAGCAGCCATCCCCTCGGTGGGCTGGTTCGCTCAGCGCAGGGACCACATAGGTCGTACAGCGAGGGATGCGGCTCGGATGCCAGCTCGTCGATCCACACAGCCCGACGGGCGTAGTCGTACGACATGGTGGCCACGGCCGGCCGATCGCAGACCGGACGCGCGCAGCTTCGGCTCATGGCGGCGCACGGTACCGCCGTGCCGATCCATGGTGGCGGATACCGGGGGCGCGGGATCCCTGACAGGGATTCACCGGCCGTTCTTCTAGGCTGGAGTGCCATGAGCCCCGAGAAGCCTCCCCCCGCGCTCCCGACGAAGGCTCCGGTCGCGTGGCGAAGGAGCAGGGATGGCCACGGTGGTCGATCTGGCTGCTCGGGCTCCTCGTGATCGGCCTGATCTTCCTCCCGAGCCTCTTCAACACCGACGAGGGCGACTCGATCAGCTACGGGGAGTTCCTCGCCAAGCTCGAGGACGGCAAGGTCGAGGAAGCCACCTACAACAACACCAACGGCAAGATCACGGGTGAGCTCGAGGACGGCTCCAAGTTCCATACCACCGGCCCGCTCGAGCCTTCCGAGATCGACAACGCGCTTCTGTCAGAGCAGGGTGTCGAGTTCACCACGCCCGAGACCAGCATCTGGGCCGCGTACCTCCCGATGATCATCATCTTCGGGCTTCTCATCTGTTCTTCGTCTGGCTCCAGCGCCGGGCCCAGGGCCAGATGAGCGGCATCATGACCATCGGCCGGTCCAAGGCGAAGATGTACACCACCGAGCGCCCCGGCACCACCTTCGACGACGTCGCTGGCTACGAGGGCGTCAAGCAGGAGATCAGCGAGGTCGTCGACTTCCTGAAGCACCCCGAGAAGTTCGCCGAGATCGGTGCCCGTATCCCCAAGGGCGTGCTGCTGGTCGGTCCCCCGGGAACGGGCAAGACGCTCATCGCCCGGGCGGTGGCCGGTGAAGCCGGTGTCCCGTTCCTCTCGGTCACCGGTTCGGACTTCATGGAGATGTTCGTCGGCGTCGGCGCCAGCCGGGTCCGCGACCTGTTCCAGACCGCCCGCAAGATGGGCCGGGCGATCATCTTCATCGACGAGATCGATTCGATCGGACGCAAGCGGGGAGCCGGCCTCGGCGGAGGCCACGACGAACGGGAGCAGACCCTCAACCAGATGCTGTCGGAGATGGACGGATTCGAGCCCGCCGAGGGCATCGTGATGATGGCCGCCACCAACCGCCCCGACATCCTCGATCCCGCCCTCCTCCGACCCGGGCGTTTCGACCGACAGGTCGTGGTCCCGCTTCCCGAGTTCGAGGAGCGCCGGTCCATCCTCGAGGTGCACTGTCGCCACAAGCGGTTCGCGGCTGACGTCGACCTGCACGTCCTCGCCCGCGGCACGCCGGGCATGAGCGGCGCCGACCTGGCCGAACCTGGTCAACGAGGCGGCCCTCTTCGCGGTCCGCTCCGGCGCGAGCGAGATCTCCATGAACCACTTCGACGAGGCCCGTGACCGGGTCCTGATCGGCCAGAAGCGCGAGGCCATGGTGATGACCGACAGCGAGAAGGAGCTGACCGCGTACCACGAGGGCGGTCACGCCGTGATGGCAGCGTGCCTCCCGAACGCAGATCCGGTCCACAAGGTCACGATCCTCCCCACGGGAATGGCGCTGGGGGCCACCCATCAGCTGCCGGAGGAGCGCCACCACGTGCGCCGTGACTACCTGGAGGATCGCCTCGCGGTCGCCCTCGGGGGGCGCGCCGCCGAGCACATCGTCTACGGCATCACCTCGTCAGGTGCATCCAGCGACCTGCAGATGGCCACCGAGCTGGCCCGCAAGATGGTCAGGGAGTGGGGCATGAGCGACCGGATCGGACCCATGGCCTGGGGCAGCCAGGGCCAGGTGTTCCTCGGCGAGGACCTCGTGCACACCCGCGACTACAGCGACGACACCGCCCGCATCATCGACGAGGAGGTCGAGCGGCTCCTGCACGACCAGGATCAGAGGTGCCACCGGGTCCTCGACGAGAACCGTCGCGGCCTCGATCTCATCGCCCGTGCCCTGGTCGAGCACGAGACCATCAGCGGCGCCGAGGTCACCAGGCTCCTCGAGATCGGGCGGGGCGACACCGTCACTCCGCCCGAGCCGAGGACGCCCGACGACGCGCGTGCACTGCTCGATCCCGAACCCGGTGGAGCCGGCATACCCTCCGCGGCCCTCTTGGAGGAAAGAGAGCGCTAGTGGAGCGGATCGTGGTCGTTGCGGCGGTCAGCGTCGCGGCAGCCGGAGCGGCGGCGCTCATCGGGCGGCTGCGCAGCACTCCCGGGACTGGGCCTGCGCTCCACCTCGGAGCACCTCCTGATCGCGTGGACCGCCGGGACTTCCCGTCGGATTCCGAATGGCTGCTCGTCGTGTTCACCTCGGTCGGGTGCTCCGCCTGCGAGCGGACGATGACCGCAGCGCGCGAGCTGGCCGCAGAGGATCTCGAGGTGCTGGAGGTCACCCGCGAGGAGTCAGGGGAGCTCCACACGAGGTACGGGATCGACGCCGTACCCACACTGCTCTTCGTCGACTCGACGGGTCGGGTCCCGCGGTCTCTTCTCGGGTCGCCCTCGACGAGGGAGCTCGCGAGCGCCCGGGCCCAGCTCACCGTGGGGTGAGGCCCTCATCCCCCTGTCGGATCGATCCACTCGGTGGTTCCCTCGACCGGGATCGCCACGAACCAGGCTCGGTCGAGATCACCCCCGCCGAAGGCGACCGAGACCACCGTCGGGGTCTCTGATCGGATCAGGGCACCCGCGGGCGTCGCCCCGACCTCCTCGTCGAACCGGGTGACGACCCGTCCGCCCTCTGCCAGCTCGGCGACAGCGAGCTCTTCGAGCTCGCCAGCACCCACCCCCACACCCGTGACCCGGGAACGGGTGAGCGGTGAAGGGTTCAGAGAGGCCACCACGCCGCTCGCGTCCGGCATGTCGATCACCGGTACCACCCACTCCGTCGCGCCGATCGGCGACCCGACGGCCGAGGCGAAGCCGGGTCCGGGGTCGTCGCCGCCACGGGCGACCAGCTCCGACGCGACCACACCGACCCCGTTCCGGGACCTGACGGAGACGCTGTGGCCGACCCCGTCCGGCACCCGCCCCCAGGCATCGTCCCCGGAGCCGATCACCGCGAACCCGCGTCGGGGTACGGTCAGCTCGACGGGTGGCACCGCTCCGTTCTCCTCCGGATCGTCGAGGGCGACGGTGACGTCCACCTGGGCTTCGACGTCGTTGGGGTTCATGACGACGTAGGTCTCCCGACGCCCTTCCCCTGTGAGTCCGCTCGGGAAGAACCACGTCTCGGATGGTCGTGGGGCCCCCGGTGAGAGCGAGAGCCCCTCGAGCTCTTCGCTCCCGTCGTAGGACTGCATCATCGCCGCCACCACCCGGCCCCGCGTCGATGTGATCTGCGTGGAGAACTGCTTGCGTACCGTCACGACCTCCGTCACATCGATGGCGATCATCGAGCTCGCCGGCACCACCTGACCCTCGAAGCCCGGCGGCTGTCGCACTCCATCGGCGGTGAGGAACGAGATCTCGAGGACCGCGTCGTCAGGGAACGGGTTGAACAGCAGGAGGACCGCCCGCGCGTCGAGGGTGGTCGCAGCGGAGGGCAGGTACCAGGAGGGGGACGGCTCCGACGAACAGGGTGCGACGTCCATCCCGTGGGGGCCGGACACGATCGAGGCAGCGGCCACGCCACCGCCGTCGAACTCCAGGAGCGTCGCCACGTTCCCGACGTCGGTGAGATCGGCCAGATCGAGGTCGAGACGCGACAGGGGTGAGAGCTCGACTCCCTCCTCGGCGACCACCCCGTCCGGGTTGAACGCCGTCACCGTCCCCACCCGCGTCTCGTCCGAGGTGTTCAGGATCGCTATCGCCGCTGCGTCGATCATGTCGTTCCCTCCTCCTGTACCGCCCACGCAGTACCACCGCGAGACTCCATCGTCGGTGGGGGTGACCAGGGGGATCGGCTGCACCACACCCTCCGCCAGCTCCTCGTCGACCCCAGTGGTGGCCTGGGGCTCCGGGCTGTCGACCTCATGGGAGCGATCGACGACGAGCATCACCCCGATCAGCAGGGGGATCGTGATCAGGGCCGGCCAACGGAGCGCCTTCACCCGGCCTCCCCTGTGCTGTGGTCCTCTGTCTCCTCGCGCCGGGCTGAGGGTCGCAGCATCCAGGCGACCACGATCCACGCCATCGTCCCGAGAAGGATCCAGACCGTCCGGAGAGGCGAGCTCTCGTAGCCGAGCCTCCCCTCTCCTCCCTCGATCACCTCCCAGGAGCTGGCCCAGCCGGACACCTCCTCACGTGCGAGCGGATCTCCGTCGACACGGAGGCGCCATCCCGATCCACCGCTGCCGTGGACGACGGTCGTGTCGGACGGTACCTCACCCCGATATGCGGTGAAGCCGGTCCGCTGGGGGATGTCGGGGGGCTCCCATGCATCGTTCTCCCACACCTCGACCTCTCCACCGGCGGTGATCTCGGCCAGATCGAGCTGCTCGGGCAGAGCCTGCACCACACGGGCCTGTGGCACGGTTGCCTCGGTCGCATCGGGATCCTTGCTCAGCGGCATGACGATGTACCGCACTCCCAGGGGCGCCAGGTCCTCACCCAGCCGAACGCTCTCTCCGCTGGCGGCGCTCTCCAGCGCCGCTCCCACTGCTGCGTTCGGTCCCTCGGAGTCGACGGGGAAGAGGTCGCCGAGCCGAGGCAGGCCACGGGAGGTGAGTGCGTAGGCAACACCGTCGCCGAACGACCATCCGCTGAGCGGCAGCGCGTCGGGATCTCCGATCCAGAGGACGCGGAACGCGCCCTCTTCCTGGTCTTCTCCCAGGAAGCCCAGGACTGTGTCGAGGTCGCGCTTGGGCGCACCCCAACGCCCGTCCACCAGGGCCTCGGCGAGGATCGGGAGGGTGCCCAGGACCAGCGCGAGGCCCGCGACCAGAGAGCCCAACTGGCGCCAGCCGAAGTGGTAGTCGGGAAGATCCATCTCGAACGCGACCATGCCCATCGAGATCGCCACGGCCACACCGACAGCTGCTGGCGCGAGCACGACCTCGACCGGGGGGAGGTCGAACGGAAGCCAACCGTGCTGTCCGCCGAGGGCCACCGCCCAAGCGGTGATCGCCATCATCCAGCCGCGGACAGCCCACGCGAGACGCCAATCGCGACCGATCAGCAGCGCGAGCAGGGCCGCCACGAGCAGCGCCGAGCCGAAGACCGAGCCCCCGACCTCACCGCTCCTGAAGCGCAGGAGGTCACCGAGGTCGAGAACGGAGAACGGCGACTGCCGGGGGCGCCCGAACGAGTCCCAGCCACCCGTGATCACATCCGCGCTCCACGGGAGCTGGACCACCAGGCCGGTCACCGCTCCCAGCACCGATCCCGCAAGGAGCCGACCGACACCCTGCGGCTGACCCACGAGCAGCGAGCCGAGCACCAGCCCTATCGCCATCAGCGGAACGAGGAGCGCAACGACGGGGACGAGGAAGGAGGCCAACGCCACGGTGACACCCAGAGCGATGACCTGTCGCCGCCAGGGGTCGGCCCTGTCGCCGGGTACGTACGGCGCCCAGCCGGAGAGGCGAGCCAGACGTGCAACCAACAAGGGAGCGGCCGCGTACAGCACCAGACCGCTCCAATGCGCCTCGCCCAACGCGTTGAAGCCGACCGGCAGGGCCCCGTATGCGACCACCGCCACAAGACGGGCGCGGGCCGAAGCGGCCGGGCGCAGCAGGCGGCTCATCCCGAGCAGGCCCACGGGTATCGGAGCGAGCAGCAGCACCGTGCGGAGGAGGGGCAGGTTTCCCCAGGTGAGAGCCCCCAGGATGCTCATCAGACCCAGAGCCGTCGGAGCAGGCGCCTCGACACCCACCCCGCTGTCGCGGAAGGCGCTGCCGTACTCCTCCGCGAGCGAGGATGCCGACTCCCCGAGGTCGACGAGCTCCCCCACGTTCGCGATCGGTCGGGTGAGCAGGTGGCGTCCGCCGACCACAAGGACGAAGAGCACCGCCGACCAGACGAGGAGCGCGCGCCGGGCATCAGGCTCACGGAGTCGGTCCACCAGCGTCCGCCCCACACCCACGACACCTCTGGACCGGTGCTGGTCGGCTGCTGCACGTGCACGCACCAGCGTGCTCAGCTGGGCACTGCCCCTCACCTGGAGATGACGGATCTCTCCGTCCTTCACCCTCCGCAGACGATGCAGCTCCGAGCGCCGCCTCCGCAGGTCACCGAGGTGTTGCAGGTTCCAGGTCCACGCCCCCAGCGCCCCCCGGGCACGTCCCGTCCTGCCGGTCAACAGCGACGCCAGCACCTCGATCGCCGTGAACAGCAGAGCCTGCGGCACGACCCTGAACAGATGCCACGGGGCATAGCAGCTCAGCAGGCTCCGGATCCGGTGTCGGGCGGTGAGCGCGCCGGGATCAGCTGCGACAGCTCGCTCGCGGAAGGCTTCGAGATGGCCGGCCACCGCGCCGGGGGCGACCATCACCCGGGCACCTGCCACATGTGCCCGCCAACTCAGGTCCAGGTCCTCACCGAAAAGCGGCATCTCGGGGTCGAATCCACCGAGGGCCCGGAAGAGGTCCGCCCTCACCAGCGTGCATCCGCCCGGCACGAAGAAGACATCGCGCACGGAGTCGTGCTGCTGCTGGTCGAGCTCGCCGGGTTCGACCAGGGTGACGGGGACACCGGCCTTGTCGGCTGACATCCCCACCTGCCGCAGGTGGCCCGCGTCATGCCAGTCGACGAGCTTCGGGCCCACCACCCCTGCGTTGGAGCGGAACGCCTCCTCGACCAGGAGCCTCAGGGCGTCGGGTTCCAGACGGATGTCGTCGTGGCAGAACACGAAGAACAGGGACTCGTCGTCCTCGAGCACGGCGTTCGCGGCCGCGAACCCGAGTTCGGCATCGGCACGGCGGAGCTCAGCCGAAGGAAGCACTCCCTCCACCCGTTCGCGTGGATCCTCCCTGCTCCCAGCGTCCACCACGAGGAAGCGCAGATCGGGGTACTCCTGCTCGCGGATCGAGGTGAGGCTGGCCTCCAGCCAAGGACCGGCGTCCCGCGTCACCACCACAACGGTCACCAGCGGCGCTGCCGGGGCTTCGGGTGTGTCTGGCGGGGGGTCAGTGGCCACGATGGCGGCGAGGGTAGCGGTGGTGTCCTCGGGGCTGGGTGCAGTTCCGCGGGACCACCCAGTGGTCGCCGCCCGACCGACACTGGGGATATCGTGACCCTAGCCCAGGGCAGCCCCCCGGGGCAGCTTCCCAGGAGAGCCTTCCCGGGCGACCTCCCCAGATCAGCCGCCGAGGTGGCACCCGTGGCCCTCCCATTCATGCGTGACCCACCGATCACCTCGCGGGGCTGCGGTTGAATCCAGGCGCCTCGATCCGTGCCGGCCTGAGGGTGGCAGTCGATGCCACTCCGCTGCTCGACAACCTCACAGGCATCGGGGTCTTCACACGCGAGCTCCTGGCTCGGCTGGATTCCGACCCGGCGATCGACCCGGTGCCCTTCGCTGTCTCCTGGCGAGGCCGAGACCGCCTGGAGAGACTCCTCCCACCAGGCACCGAGCCGGTACGCAGGCCCATGCCTGCACGACCTCTGCGCCAGGCCTGGAGGCTGCTCGGGGCTCCCCCGATCGAGTGGTGGTCGGGACGCGTCGACATCGTCCACGGGACCAACTTCGTGGTACCGCCGACGAGAGATGCCGCGACCCTGGTGACGATCCACGACCTCACGCCGGTCAGGTTCCCTGAGCTGTGCACCCGCGACACCCGCTCCTACCCGGCTCTCATCGAGCGGGCGGTCCGGCGGGGTGCCCACGTCCACACCGACTCCGCGTACGTCGCGGGCGAGGTGCGCGACCACTTCGACCTCCCGGAGGAGCGGGTCCACACCGTGCACCTCGGCGTCACGGAGCTCCCGCCCACCGCTCCGGGTGACGGCACCCTGCTGGCCGGCGCCGAGCGGTACCTCCTCGCGCTCGGCACCGTCGAACCCCGAAAGGACCTCCCCCTGCTCGTCGAGGCCTTCGAAGCTCTCTTCGACGAAGACCGGGAGCTACGGCTGGTGATCGCCGGCCCCGACGGCTGGGGATCCCGACAGCTCGACGACGCCATCGCCCGCTCGCCCGGGGCGAGGAACATCGTCAGGATCGATCGCTTCGTCAGCGAGCCAGAACGTGCTGCTCTGCTCCGCGAGGCCACGATCTTCGTCTACCCCTCCCGCTACGAGGGCTTCGGCCTCCCTCCGCTCGAGGCGATGGCCGCGGCGACACCGGTCGTCGCAACCCGGACCGGGTCCCTCCCGGAGGTGCTCGGTGACGCCGCCATCCTCGTGCCGACCGGAGACGCTGGCCCGGCCCACCGAGGTGCTGTCCTCACTCCTGGCGGACGATGCCCGTTGCCGGGCGCTGGTCTCACGGGGATCCGCCAGGTCGGCCGAGTTCTCCTGGGATCGTACGGTTCGGGGCTCACCGATCTGTACCGCCGTCTCTCCGGCTGAAAACGGGGTACGGTCCCTCGCGATGAGAGCACTCGTCACCGGTGCCGACGGGTTCGTGGGCCGGCACCTGGTCCACCATCTGAGCGAGAAGGGTGACGACGTGGACGGTGCCGACCGTGCCGACGGCGGGCTCGACATCACCTGCGCCGACGACGTGGCCGCGCTGCTGGCCAGGGTGCGGCCGGAGGTCGTCTACCACCTGGCCGGCGACAGCGACGTAGGCTCGTTCCTGGCAACAGCCCGGTCGAGACCTTCCGGGCCAACGCCGAGGGCACCCTGAACGTCCTCCTCGCCTGCGTCGACGCCGGGGTCGACCGGGTGCTTCGGTGTCAGCAGCGCCGACATCTACGGCCGGGTCACCGAGGAGGAGCTCCCCCTCGGCCGAGGACGCTCCGCTGCGACCCGTGAGCCCGTACGCGGTCAGCAAGGTCGCAGCGGACTACATCGCCCTGCAGAGCTACCTCGGGCATGGGCTCGCGGTGATGCGGGCACGACCGTTCAACCACATCGGCCCGGGCCAGCGCGACCAGCTTCGTCGCACCCGCCCTCGCCCAGCGCGTCGCCCGCAACGAGGTGGAAGGGTGGAGACCGTGCCGGTGGGCAACCTCGCACCGCGCCGCGACTTCACCGACGTTCGCGACGTGGTCAGGGCCTACCGACTGCTCATGCTGCCGGGGCACGCCCGGCGAGGCCTACAACGTGTGCCGAGGCGAGGACATCGCCGTCCGGGATCTGGCCGTGAAGCTCGTGGGGATGGCCTGCAAGCCCATGCGCCTCGTAACCGGATCCCGCCCTGCAGCGCCCGGTCGACATCCCCGTCCTGCAGGGGCGACTCCGCCAAGCTCCGACAGGCCACCGGATGGGAACCGCGAGATCTCTCTCGAACAGACACTCTCGAGGACCTCCTCGACGAGTGGCGCCAGCAGGTCGCCTGAACCGGATCGCCACCCGGATCGGGTACCTTCGGATACGCCATGACTCGACGAGCACTGATCACCGGCATCACCGGGCAGGACGGCAGCTATCTGGCCGAGTTCCTCCTCGACCAGCGGCTACGAGGTCATCGGCATGGTGCGGCGCACCTCAACGGTGAACTTCGAGCGCATCGCCCACCTCCAGGATCCGCATGCGGCTGGTGCCCGGCGACCTGCTCGACGAGGTCTCGATGATCGAGTTGCTCCGCAGGCTACCGACCGCACGAGGTCTACAACCTGGCCGCGCAGTCCTTCGTGCAGACCAGTCCTTCGACCAGCCGGTGCTCACCGGTGACACCACCGGCTCTCGGCGTAACCCGGCTGCTGGACGCCATCCGCATCGTCGATCCCGACATCCGCTTCTACCAGGCGCGCAGCAGCGAGATGTTCGGCAAGGTGGTCGAGGTCCCACAGAACGAGCGGCACGCCGTTCTACCCGCGCAGCCCCTACGGCGTGGCCAAGGTGTACGGGCACTGGATCACGATCAACTACCGCGAGTCCTACGAGCTGCACGCCATCCTCGGGCATCCTCTTCAACCACGAGAGCCCTCGACGGGGCCTGGAGTTCGTCACCCGCAAGATCAGCCACGGCGTCGGCCCGCATCAAGCTCGGGCAGCCGACGAGCTGCGGCTCGGGAACCTCGATGCCCAGAGGGACTGGGGCTTCGCCGGCGACTACGTCGAAGCGATGTGGTTGATGCTGCAGCAGGACGAGCCCGGCAACTACGTGGTGTCGACGGACGAGACGCACTCGGTGCGCGAGTTCTGCGAGGTGGCCTTCTCGTACGCCGACCTCGACTACCGCGACTACGTGGTCCAGGATCGACGGTTCTTCAGGCCCGTCGGAGGTTGATCTCCTGGTCGGCGACTCCTCCCACGCTCGGCAGATCCTCGGATGGAAGCCGAAGGTCGGCTTCGAGGAGCTGGCTCATCTCATGGTCGACGCCGACCTTGCTCTGCTCTCGGGGAAGCTGCAAGCCGCTGTCGTGATCGCCGTGCTCTGCCGGAGGGGTCGGTGCGGCCCGACTGCTGTCGGGAATGGTCGAGGTCGATGCCGGCCGAGGAGATGACAGCGGTGGTGAACATCGGCGACGACACCGTGCTTCACGGCCTGCGGATCAGTCCCGACCTCGACACCGTCACCTACACGTTGGCCGGCGCTGTGGACACCGAGACGGGGTGGGGACTCCGGGAGGAGAGCGGGCCGCGATGGAGGCCCTCGATCGCTACGGGGGGCCGACCTGGTTCCGGTTGGGCGACCGCGACCTCGCCACCCACCTCTACCGGACCCATCGCCTGGACCGAGGGAGCAGACCTCGTCACCGTGATCCGGCCGAGATCACCGCGGCCTGGGGCATCCTGGTCGCTCTGCTGCTGCCCGCCTCGAACGATCCGGTGCGCACGTTGGTCACGGTCGTCGAGCGACGGCTCCCCCGGCGAGATCGACTTCCAGGACTACTTCGTGCGACTCCGCCACTCCGTGCCCGTGACCGCGGCATCCGCTTCGCCGGCGCTCCCGAGGCCCGACCGGCGCCGGGGCTGATCGAGGTCCTGAGCGGACGCCGAACGGGTCGTCGTCGCCCCGTCGAACCCCGTGGTCTCGATCGGGCCGATCCTCGCGTACCGACGCCATCGCCGAGCGTGGTCCGGCCCGCCGGACCGACGCGATCGCGGTCTCACCCATAGTCGCCGGCGCAGGCGCTGAAGGGTCCGGCCGGCCGCCTCCTCACCGAGCTCGGGCACGAGTCCTCGGCCGTGGGCGTCGCCAGGTTCTACGCGGACATCGCCGCCACCCTGGTGGTGGACACCGCCGACGCCGAGCTCGCCGGCGAGGTCGAGGCAGCAGGTGTCCGGTGCGTGGTCACACCCACCGTCATGCGAACGAGCGCCGACGCTGCTGCCCTGGCCCGCGGTCGTGCTCGAGTCGACGGGTGTCTGATCCCCGTCCAGGCCCGGGTGAGGTGACCATCAGGACGGTCACCGGATTCGCCAGAGGTGCGTCCGGGTGACGACCTCCCCGGGCTCGTCGCCGAAGCCATGCGCGCCGCCCCGTTCCAGGTATCGGACCGAGATGTCGTCGTGGTCACCCACAAGGTGGTCTCCAAGGCCGAGGGCCGACTGGAGTCGCTGGAGCTCGGCCTCGGTCACAAGCCGATCGTCGAGAGAGAGGCCAGGAGAGTGCTCAGGCGCCGAGGTGACCTCCTCATCACGGAGACCGAGCACGGGTTCGTCTGCGCCAACGCGGGGGTCGATCTCTCCAACGTGGAGGAGGGATGGGCAGCCCTCCTCCCCAGAGACCCCGACCGGTCGGCCCGCAGGATCCGCGATCGGGTGCGTGCCGAGCTCGGGATCACGGTAGGCGTCGTCGTGACCGACACCTTCGGACGGCCCTGGCGGCGGGGTGTCACCGACGTGGCCATCGGCTGCGCGGGGATCGTCCCGATCGTGGACCTGCGTGGGACCGTGGACTCGTTGGGCCGGGAGCTCCAGGTCACCGAGGTCGCTCTGGTGGACGAGATCGCCTCAGCCGCCGATCTCGCCATGGGCAAGGCACGTGGGCTCCCCGTCGCGGTCGTGCAGGGCCTGGACCCAGCGTGGTTCGACCTCCACGGCGAGACCGGAGTGATGGGCGACGTGGTGAGGGACCCCGCCGAGGACCTGTTCCGCTAGCTGGACCGCTCCCCGAACCACGCGAGCACCCTGGCGACTCCGGCCCTTAGATCGACCCGGGGAGTCCAATCGAGCTCACGGCCGGCTCGGCCCGGGTCGAGCGAGGACCGGTCGAGCTCACCTGGCCGCGCCGGTTGATGATCGGGGTCCAGGTCCACCGCGGAAGCCTCGGCCATGGAGCGATAGAGGAGGTTCACGCTGGTCTCCACGCCGGTTCCGATGTTCATCAGTCCGCTCCCCCGGGTGCCGGCTCGGGCGAACGCGTCCACCACGTCGCCCACCTCGACGAAGTCCCGCGTCTGCTCACCCGTGCCGAAGATCCGGCACGGCTGACCTGCCAGCAGCAGGCCGGCGAATATGGCGACAACCCCAGCCTCACCGTGCGGGTCCTGCCGCGGCCCGTAGACGTTGGCGAGCGCGAGAGCCACCCACTCGAGGCCGTGCAGCGCACCGTAGGCGTGGAGGTAGTCCCCTCCCACCTTCTTCGAGACCCCGTACGGCGAGATCGGGTGCTGCGGCACCTGCTCGTCGTACGGGAGGAGCGTCGGATCGGGATCCCCGTAGATCGTCCCTCCGCTCGAGGCGAACACGACCTTTCGGGCTCCCGAGCGCCGAGCCCCCTCGAGGACGTTGATCGTGCCCAGCACGTTCACCTCGGCATCGAACACGGGGTCTGCGACCGAGACCCTGACATCGGCCTGTGCGGCCAGGTGGTGGACGACCTCTGGCCGGATCCCTTCGATGATCCCGACGAGCCCGGTGTCGCGGACGTCGGCCTCGATCACGTCGAGCCGACCGCCGGCTCCCCGTGCGGCTTCCAGGTTCTCCTGCGTACCGGTGGAGAAGTTGTCCAGGACCACGACCTCGTGACCGTCCTCCAACAGGCGATCCACGAGGTGGGAACCGATGAAGCCCGCTCCACCTGTGACCAGCGCCCTCACCCATCCACCTCCGGTACCCGCGCCCCCCGGAGGTGGGCTCTCTCCTCGACCTCCTCGTGCTCACCGACGAGGGTGTGCTCCTCGACCACGGCGTGCTCCCCGATCACCGCCCCGGGCCCTATCACCGAGTCCGAGACGGACGCCCCGGTGCAAACGCGAGCAGCCGGAAGGAGGACCGAACGGCAGACCCTCGCTCCGGGCCCGACCACGACACCATCCATGAGCACCGAGCGATCGACGCGCGCGGACGGTGCAACCTCGGCGCTACCGGTCGGTGCAGCGCGGATCGCTCGGGCTCCCGACACCAGATCCAGCTGCGCCTGGATGTACGTGGCAGGAGTCCCGGCGTCCACCCAGTAGTCGTCGGACGGCCAGGCATAGAGCGTGCCCTCGTGCGCCATGGCCGGGAAGGTGACCCGCTCGATCGAGATGGGCGCACCCTCGGGGATCCTCTCGATCACCGAGGGTTCGAGCACGTATGTGCCGGCGTTGATCAGGTTAGTCGGTGCCTCTCCGCGGGCGGGCTTCTCGACGAAGTCGATCACCCGGCCCGTCTCGTCCGTCGGCACGACCCCGTATCTGCTCGGATCCTCGACCGGGGTGAGGTGGATCGTTCCCTCGGCGCCTGCCCGCTCGTGGAACTCGACGAGAGCGGAGAGGTCGAGATCGGTGAGGACGTCTCCGTTCACGACGACGAACCGCTCCTCGATCCCGGCACTGCGAGCGGCGAAGCCAACCGCCCCCGCGGTGTCGAGCGGCTCCGGTTCGACCGCGTATCGCAGGTGCACTCCCCCGCAGACGTCGTCCCGGTAACGCTCGGTGAACCGGTCGGGCCGGTACCCGAGGGAGAGCACGGCCTCCTCGACCCCGTACCTGCCCAGGTGCTCGAGCACCCACTCGATCATCGGCCGGTCCACCACCGGGAGCATCTGCTTCGGCGTGGTCGAGGTCAGTGGCCGGAGGCGGGTGCCGAAGCCGCCGACAAGGACCACGGCTCTCATCCCGCTGGGGCGACCGTGGTCTCGCTCTGAACCGCCGTGGTCCCTGTGCCGCCTGCAGGAGTCGAACCGGCGGGGTCGGTGCCTGACGGCGCAGTCGGGGTGTCGACCTCGGGAATCGAGATGTCGGGGACCGTCTCGCCCGGTGCCAGGTCGCCGGGATCCTGGATCCCCTGGAGGTTCGGGGGCAGCGGGATCTCCGCAGCCTCCGGCGCGAACGCGAGCACGTACGCCTCGCCGTTGCCCAGCAGCCTGATCTTGTCGAAGTCGTTGCGGATCACCTCCGGCTCGCCCTCGAAGTCACCGGAGGCCCACTTCAGCATCCGTACCACACCCTCCTGACCGCCGCAGTCGTCGCCCGTGGTGAAGCTGCGACCGTCCGGAAGGGTGAACGAGTCGTCGTCGAGACCGAGCCCGATCGTCTCCGCGAAGACGCCGAAGGTGGCGTTCTCGCCCGTAGCGCGGCGGACGCGGGATGGATGTGCATCAGGCCATCTTCGTGGGTGTGGATGTCGTGGCGCGCTCCGGGCAGATCGAACTGGGGCGGCTCGAAGGCATCGCACACGTAGATGCCGTAGGCATCGTGCCAATGATCGCCCAGGGCGGGATGCGCCACCTCCTCGCCCTCGGCAGCGACGCGAACGAAGACGACCACACCGATCCCCACGACGACGATCGATGCGAGTGCGGCAGGGAACCCCCAGCGCCGTCCGGTCGAGGTCCGCGCCCCTCCACCGGCCCTGGCGGCCTTGGCGACCTTCTTCGACGACGACGCCTTGCCCATACAGGCGGTTCACCGTACACGACCGACCCAGGCGGTCCGGTTCAGCGGCAGGCGACCCCTCAGGGTCGTTGGCGAGAACGATCGACCAGATCGAAGAAGAGGCCCTGGTACCTCCTGGCGACCGCAGAGGGCGACAGCCATGCCTCGACGAAGCGACGTCCGGATCTCCCCATCTCCTCGGCCTCCTCGGGGCCTTCGAGGAGCCTGCGGATCGCCTTCGCGAAGCCGTCCACGTCCCCCGGAGGAACCGTCCAGCCCGCGCCTGCCTCCGCGACCGTGCGGGCGATCTCCGTTCCCGGATCGACGCTGGCCACGATCGGACGACCGGCTGCCAGTATCGAGTAGGTCTTGGAGGGGACGCTGGACCGCGCCAAGCCCCGCTTCAGCGGTACCACGTGGATGTCCGCAGCCGCGAGCACCTCCGGTGAGACGGTCCTGCGGCTGGAGGTCGACGAAGACGACGTTGCCGAGCCCTGACGAACGTCGTCGGAGGTCGGCGAGCACCGCACCTGCACCGTTGATGACGAAGGCCACATCATCGTCATCGGTCGCCGCGGCCACATCCAGGAGCAGATCGAGGGACTGCGAGAGGCCGACGTTGCCGGCGTACATCACGATCCGCTTCCCCTCGAGACCGTGCTCGCTCCGGTAGGCGTTCTCCTTCGGGCCGGGCCTGATCCAGTCGGTGTCGGCGAAGTTCGGGATCACGTGCACCTTGCCCGGATCTCCGTGCCGATCGCGGTGGTGCGCGGTCAGCTTCGCCCGCACGTTCTCCGCCAGATCTTCGCTCAGCACCGTCACGGCATCGGCCCGGCGATAGGTGAACCGTTCGAGCCATGCCGCGGCCCGGACAACACGCTTCCCCTTGAGCAACCCGAGCTCCACGGCGACGTCGGGGAAGACGTCCTGGATGTTGAACACGAACGGCGCCCCGTGGAGCCGCGCGACGGCCCATCCTGCCAACCCGAGCGTCAGCGGTGGTGACATCGCGAGCACGACCTGCGGGCCGGGCGCGCCATCGCGGCCTCCACCGTCGCCAGCGCGGTGAACCCGACGAACCCGAGGGCGCGGGCCGGGATGTTCGCTCTTCTCGGTCGGAAAGGGATGGATCCGCGCGATGCGCCCCCATGGCCGCTCCTCTTCGACGGACGAGACGCCCCTCCCAGCCCGGCTCGACGGCGTGTCGCCGGTACCAGGGGAGGGCCGTGACGACGTGCAGCTGGTGACCCAGCTCGGCCAGGCCCTCGACTATCGATGTCATCACCTCACCGGTGGGCGCGACATCGGGGTGGAAGTGGGGACAGAGCACCGCGATCCTCATGCGCACTCAGAGCTCCCCCAGCAACTGCCGGTAGAGGGCTCCGGTCTTCTCGGCGACCGAGGCCCAGTCGAAGCTCGCGGCCCGATCACGGCCGACCGAGGCGAACCTCGCCCGCTCGTCGGGGTTCTCGATGAGACCGGCACATGGCCGATGACCAGGCTTCGGCATCTCCCAAAGGTAGGAGCAGGCAGGCATCGCCTCCCACCTCGGGGAGCGAGGTTGCGTCGGCAGCCAGCACGGGGCAGCCCCGGCTCATCGCCTCCAGCAGCGGGATGCCGAACCCCTCGAAGCGGGACGGGAACACCAGGGCCGTGGCCTCGTGGTACAGCGCGTCGACGTGCGGCCGCGGTATCCGACCGAGACGCAACACGTGGCGCTCGAGGCCGAGCTCCCGGATGGTCCCGCGTACCAGCTCCTCCCCCTTGCCGGACCCACCGGTGAGGACGAGCCTCGCCTCCGGGTGCCGACCCACCACCCGCGCGAAGGCCTCCAGCAGGAAGCAGTGGTTCTTGTGCGCGTAGGTGATGGCCGGATAGAGGAAGAAGCTGCGATCCCCGATCCCGAATCGCGGCACGAACGTCCGCCTCGCGCTCCAGGACGAGGTCCGCCTCGTCGGGGATCGTCACCCCCACCGGGATCACGACGACCCGATCCTCCGGTACATCGAACCTCTCGACGATCGTCCGTCGGGTGAACTCGGTGAGAGCTACCACAACCCGGGCCCGTCGCACCGACGGCGGGATGCTGAGACGTGCGAAGAGCCTCTTCGCAGGCCCGAAGTGCCCTGGCATCACCAACGGCTGGAGGTCGTGAACCGTCACCATCCCCGGACAGCCGACCACGAAGGGCATGATCCCCCCGAGGTGGTGCACGAGGTCGAGGTGATGGTGCACGGTCACGCCCACCAGCCAGGAGTTCTCTGCGAGAACACGAGAGACCTTCCCATGGCCCGAGACGGGGCCCGCCACCGTCTCGAAGCGGTTCCCCAACTCCGGGTACGCGCTCGAGGAGCAGCCGGTTGACGATGACCACGAGCTCGGCACCGGGCGGTGGGTGATCGGCCAGCGCCGCGAGCAGTCCCGTCGTGTACTCCTCACTCCCGCCGACCACACCGGGAACGAGCCAGAGGAGGTTCACACCGATGCCTCCCGACTCACCCGCCCAGCTCCCGGTACAGCTCCACCAACGGCCGCGGCGGTGCGCCCCAGCGGAACCGACCAGGGACTTCCAGGGCCGCCAGAGAGCACTCGGCACGACGGGTCGTCGAGCACGGCTCCGAGCGCTTCGGTGACGGCGGGGACCCGCCGGGGATTCACGAGGACGCCGCCGCCGCCGACCAGCACCTCGCCGTGGCCGTGCCCGTCGAGGTCACCACCGGCGTCCCCTGAGCCAAAGCTTCGAGCACCGGAAAGCCCGAATCCCTCGAGAGGCTCGGGTAGCACACGAGCTCGGCGCCCGCGTAGAGGGCGCTCAGGTCGCACCCGGCACGAAACCGAGTACCCGCACGCGGTCGGGTGCGCCGGACGGCAGCACCGAGTCGTGCCAGCCGGCGGGTCCGACCAGCACCAGATCGAGATCGGCACGCCCGAGTCGGATGAACGCCTGCACCAGCGTGGGAAGGTTCTTCCGGGGCTCGACGGTCCCGACCCACAGCACGTATGGACGTTCGAGCCGCCAGGCGCGTCTCGACCCTCTCGACCTCGTCCGGGCCCACCACGGCGGGGGCGACCCCCCACGGAACCACCCTGATGCGGTCGCTGCTCACCCCCGCCAGGACTGCGTCGTCTGCTGTGGCCTGGGACGGACAGATCACCAGATCTGCATCGCGGCGGGTCAGCTCGAGGCACCGGCTGAAGAAGCGCACACCGTGGCGGCTGAAGTGCTCCGGGCGGTGGGCCCAGGCCAGATCGTGGATGGTCACCACCAGCGGCACCGAGGGTGGAGGAATGGCCATCCCCGTGGCATGGATGACGTCGACGGGTCCGGTGGCCCTCTCGACCACCGGCAGGCGCAGCCGGTGCCACGCTTCGTACAGGAGGAGCCGGGGAAGTGGGAGATGCCGCACCGGGATGGGGGGAACCCACGGCTCCGGGGGAATCCGACGGTGCGCAGCGGCGACTCCCAGCTGCTCGATCTCCCCCGTCGCCGTGACCGCCTCGGTCGCACGGAGCGCCGCCACAGCGGTGCCACCCGGCACGCGGTGCCAGCACTGCTCGATCATCACCGCCACACGGGGGGGAGGTGCCACGTCGACCCGGTCAGACCGAGTCGCTGACGGAAGTGCTCCGCCGTGCTCTCGCAGGCCCTCTCTCAGATCGATCTCCGGCTCCCAACCGAGAACGCTCGCGGGCCAGGGAGATGTCCGGTCGCCTCTGGACGGGATCGTCGATCGGCAGCGGCTCCTCGACCAGGTCGGACTCCGAACCCGTGACCTCGAGCACCATCTCGGCCAAGTCGCTCACGGTGAACTCGTCGGGGTTGCCGATGTTGACGGGCCGGCCGACCAGACTCGGAGTCCGCAGCGACAGGATCCCCCTGATCTCGTCGTCGACGTAGCAGAAGCTCCGGGTCTGGCTGCCGTCGCCGTAGATGGTCAGGGGCTTGCCCTGGAGCGACTGGACCAGGAAGTTGGAGACGACCCGACCGTCGTCGGGCCGCATGTGGGGACCGTAGGTGTTGAAGATGCGCACGATCCGCACGTCGAGTCCGTGGTAGCGGTGGTAGGCCATGGTCATGGCCTCGGCGAAGCGCTTCGCCTCGTCGTATACGCCTCGGGGGCCGACCGGGTTCACATGTCCCCAGTAGGTCTCCGCCTGCGGGTGGACCTGAGGGTCTCCGTACACCTCACTCGTCGACGCCAGCAGGTAGCGAGGCACCCTTCTCCTTGGCGAGCCCGAGCGTGTTGTGGGTGCCGAGACTGCCCACCTTGAGCGTCTGGATCGGCATCTCCAGGTAGTCCTTCGGGGAGGCAGGGCTCGCGAAGTGGAGCACCCTGTCCACCTGGCCCGGGACGTTCACGAAGCTGGACACGTCGTGCTCGATGAAGGTGAACCGAGCTGACGGCGAAGAGCTCCTCGATGTTCTCGAGGGTGCCGGTGACGAGGTTGTCGATGCACACGACCTCGTCGCCCCGGTCCAGGAAGGCGTGACAGAGGTGGGATCCGAGGAAGCCGGCCCCGCCGGTCACCACCACCCGGCTCACCGGCGACCGATGCCTTCATAGGTGAAGCCGAGCCGGTGGAGCACGGAGCGCTCGAGCAGGTTCCTGGCGTCCACCACGTGACGATTCACCATCAGCTCGGCAACCTTCTCGAAGTCGAGCCACTTGAACTCGTCCCACTCGGTGAGCACGACGAGCACCTCCGCTCCCTCACATGCGGCGTACGCGTCGTCGCACCACCTCCAGGGACCCGAGTCCGGTTGGATGGGTGGGGTCGTAGCCGCGCACCGCCGCACCGCGCTCGCACAGACGATCCACCACCGCCAGTGCCGGAGAGTCGCGCAGGTCGTCGGTACCCGCTTTGAAGGTGAGGCCCAGCACTCCTATTCGCGTTCCCTGCACCGATCCACCCGCCGCAGCCACCACCTTGTCGACCACGCGGTCGAACTGCTCCAGGTTGACCTCGAGCACGCCCTTGAGGAGGGAGAAGTCGTACCCGCCGTCCTCGGCGATCCGGATCAGGGCCTGGACGTCCTTCGGGAAGCAGCTTCCCCCGAACCCCGGACCCGGCTTCAGGAACTCCTGCCCGATCCGGCGGTCGTAGCCCATGCCCAGCACCACGTCGGCCACATCGGCGCCGACGGCCTCGCAGACCGCGGCGACCGCGTTGACGAAGGAGATCTTCGCTGCCAGGAACGCGTTGCTCGCATACTTGATGGTCTCCGCGGAGGCAGGGTCCGTGACCATGAGCGGTGCGGGGATGCCCAGGTAGAGAGAGGCGACCCGGATCGCGGCGGCCTGGTCATCGGCCCCGATGACGATCCGATCGGGATGAAGGAAGTCGTGCACCGCCGATCCTTCCCTGAGGAACTCGGGGTTGGAGACCACCGGGACGTCTGGCCGGCCCATCACGTGCTCGACCAGTCGCGTGGAGCCGACCGGCACCGTGGACTTGTTGACCACCACCGAGTCGGCGGGCAGGGCGCGGGCGATCTCCCGCGCTGCGCCCTCGATGTAGCCGAGATCGGCTCGCCCGTCCGGCCCCTGTGGTGTGGGCACGCAGAGGTAGGCGAACTCGCGATCCCGCACCGCCTCTGCCGCCCCGAGCACGAACGAGAGCCGCCCGCTGCGGAGGCCTTCGCCGACCAGCTCGGAGAGCCCTTCCTCGACTATCGGCACATCGCCGCGACCGAGGCGCTCGACCTTCTCCGAATCGACATCGGCGCACACCACGTCGTGGCCCAGATGTGCGAAGCACGCGCCTGTGGTCAGACCGACGTAGCCGGCTCCGACGATGGCGATCGTGCTGCTCACAGGGGGAAGAGCGTACCGCCGGGGCGCGGGCCCCCGAGAACGACCCGTTCCCACCGCTACCGCGGAGCTCAGCAGCGGACTTCGGGCGGCTGCTCCGGAACCGCACCGATCGTGGTCTGCGTGGTCGGCGGCACCGTCGACGTGGTGGAAGGCGACGAGGGCTCGATCGAGGAGGTCGTCGTCGCCACCCCGGCCAGCACCTCCTCGAAGTCCTCCAGGGGACGCGGCTCGCTCCTCAGACCGGTGAAGTCCTTCCCCGTCACCAGCTCCACGTTCGCGGCGCCCAGCCCGTCGACCTCCTCGAAGAGCGGCTCGACGTCCAGGAACGCTGCCAGACCGACCGCCAGCTGGAGGTTTCCCGGGAGGTAGCGAACGACGGTCTGCTCGTAGTCGAACGAGTCGGCATCGAACGCCGAGACGACCGAGAACCCTCGACTGGCCAGGTCGTTGCCGACCGACGTGGCCTGTCCGGGCGCTCCCGAACCGTTGCGCACGTTCACCCTGATCGCGCCGAGGGTGATGACCTCGTTGCTGACTCCCCGGAACACGTTCAGCTCGTCCTGCGCCTGCTCTTCGAGGAGGAAGAGCACACTTGCCGCGCCCACCATCCCACCCTCCGACGGGGAGCTCGTAGGTCTGGAGCGTGTCGGGATCGAACTCGGAGAACTGGCTCCCCAGGTCGAAGAGGTCACCGGTGCTCAGGGTGTCGTCGAGGAGCACGTGGTCCTTGCCCACGTCGATGAACTGGCGGAGCGTCGTCGGGTTCCTGGCACCACGGTCGATGGCCCGCTGCAGAGCGAGCCGCATGAACAGCTGCTGCCGTTCGATCCTCCCGAGGTCACCCGTGTAGTCCGTCTCCCAGACGCCATCCACCAAGGTCTGGTACTTCTGACGTGACCGCACGAAGGCCAGGGCCTGCACCGGGTCGAGCGTCACACAGGCCCCACCCTCCGGCACGTCCACGGCGAGCCCGGTGTTGGGATCGCGCACCGAGGCCGGGAAGTACATCGGCACACCACCGAGGATCCCGACGAGCTCCCGGAAGCCGAGGAAGTTGACCTGCACGTAGTGGTGGATCGGTATGCCGAAGTTCTCCTCGACGGTCCGGATGAGGGTCTCCGGGCCGCCGATGCCGAGGGCGTTGTTGATCTTGCTCTGGCCCCCCGTGCCGGCGATCGTCACCCAGAGGTCCCGCGGGAACGAGATGAGATGCGCCTCCTCGGTCTCCGGGATCACGCGGAGCACCATGATCGTGTCGGAGAGGACGGACTCCGGGTTGCGGCCGATGTTCACCGGGTCGTCCGGATCGAGGCCGTCGGACTGGTCGATCCCGACCAGGAGGAAGTTCTGCGGCTCGCCCGGCTCGGCCCGGTTGGCCAGGACGTCGGCGCCCAGCTCGATGCGGGGGATGTCGGCGATCTGATCGCTGAACCAGGTGAGCCCACTGGCGGCGGTCAGAGCGAGCACCACGAGGAAGGTGTTGAAGGAGAGCACCGTCCGCTCGGAACCAGCTCCGGTGGGCGCGGTTCCTCAGCAACGCCCACGGAACCACCGCAACGGCCAACCACAGCACGACCGCCAGCCCGACCATCCAGAGGACGTAGGTGGCGGTGATCGAGAGACCGAGGATCATCGTTCGACCGGCAAGCCCAACTGGCGCGCGATGACGAGCCGCTGCATCTCGCTGGTGCCCTCGCCGATCTCCAGGATCTTGGCATCTCGATAGAACCGCGCCACCGGTGATCTCGTCCATGAACCCGTAGCCACCGAAGATCTGGATGGCTTCACGCGTCGCGGTCGACCGCTGCCTCCGAGGCGTACAGCTTCGCCACCGCCGCCTGTGTCTTGAACGGGAGGCCCAGGTCGATGCGCCCGGCTGCCTCGTAGGTGAGCGCCCGCGCGGCCGACACCATCACCTCGAGGTCTGCGCACTTGAACGAGCCATGGCCTGGTTCGTGCCGATCGCGCGGCCGAACGCCACCCGCTGGCTCGGCGTGGCGCACGGCATGTTCGAGACACGCCTGGATCACGCCCACCGACAGGGCGGCGATCGCCACCCGGCCCTCGTCCAGCACCTCGAGGAACTGAGCGAACCCCCGTCCGCGACCCCCGAGCAGGTGATCCTCGGGAACCCGGCAGTCGGCGAAGGTCAGCCCGTGGGTGTCGGACGCGTGCCAACCCATCTTCCGGTACGGAGGATGCACCTCGAGGCCCGGTGTGCCGGCCGGCACGACGATCGCACTGAGCTCGGTTCGAGGCTGCATCGCCGGTGCGGGCGGTGACGGTGACGAGTGAGGTGATCGGAGTCCCCGAGTTGGTGATGAAGGTCTTCTCGCCGTCGATCACCCACTCCCCTGCGGACTCGTCCAGCAGAGCCCTGGTTCGGGTGCCGCCGGCGTCGCTGCCGGCGTCGGGCTCGGTGAGGCCGAAGGCCCCGAGCGCCCGTCCGGCGACCAGGTCGGGCAGCCACCGCTCCTTCTGGGCCGTCGGTGCCGAACTTGTGGATGGGATTCGCCCCGAGCCCCACTCCTGCTTCCAGCGTGATCGCCAGCGACTGATCCACCCGGGCGATCTCCTCGATCGCCAGGCAGAGGGTGGTGAAGTCGCCACCCCCCCCGCCGCACTCCTCGGGGAACAGGATCCCGAAGAGCCCGAGATCGCCCATCGCACGTACGACCTCGACGGGGAACACGTGCTCCCGGTCCCAGGCCTCGGCCCAGGGTGCGATCTCCGCCTCGGCGAAGTCGCGAACCACCCGGCGGAACGCCTCCTGTTCCTCTGTGAAGAGCATGGAGGATGAATCGTAGGCTGCCAGGGTGCCTGTCTCCGCCTCACCCCTAGCGGTCGTCGGTGATCGCCTGGTCACAGACCTGGTGGATGTCACCTCCGACCTCGCCGCGCTGGACGGCGAGGGGTTCTGGGCGGTGGTGCTCCCCTTCGACGGGGAACCGGTATGTGCCCGGTTCGGGAAGGTGAGACCCGCCCGGCCGTGGCCCGGACCAGCGGTGGCAGGGTCCCACGAGGCAGTCTTGGCGGTCGAGCCTCGACGCACGCGTCCTTCAGCAAGGCGGTCGGGGAGATCCGCGAACAGCCATCGCTGCCGGGGGCGTGTACCAGGTGAACCTGACCAGACGGCTCTCCGTCGAGATCCCCACCGCACCTCGACGACGACGGGTCGACGGATGTGGCGGCGCTGGGCGCGGCCCTCGCCGTCGGCAACCCCGCTCCGTACAGCGCGGTGGTCCGACTGCCCGACCAGGGCATCCACCTCGCCTCTGCATCACCCGAGCGCTTCCTCTCCAGGGACGGACGACGGGTGTGGTCATCGCCCATCAAGGGCACAGCTCCGAAACCGGAGATGCTCACCGAGAAGGACCGCGCCGAGAACCTGATGATCGTGGACCTCGTACGCAACGACCTCGGTCGGGTGTGCGAGTACGGGACCGTGGAGGTGCCTGCCCTCTGGTCGGTCGAGCACCATCCGGGCCTCGTGCACCTGGTCAGCACCGTCGAAGGGAGGCTGAGGCGGGATCACGGTTGGGCCGACGCCATAGACGCCACCTTCCCGCCCGGATCCGTGACCGGCACCCCCAAGCTGGCGGCGCTCGAGGGAGATCCGCCGCGCTCGAGCCTGTTCCCAGGGCTGTCTACTGCGGCGCTGTGGGCTGGGTCGACGCCGACAGGCGCAGCGGGTGATCTGAACGTGGCGATCCGCACCTTCTGGATCGAGGCCGGCCGCCTGCACCTCGGCACGGGAGGCGCCATCACCTGGGACTCCGACGCCGCCGGCGAATGGGCCGAGACCGAGTTGAAGGCGCGCCGGCTGCTGGACGTCGCATCCCCCAGGACCGGAGGCGGCCGAGCTGTGGACGTAGTCGGCCAGCTCTGGATCGACGGGGACCTGCAGCCCGCGGCCGAGGCGACGGTATCGGCGGTCGACCACGGGGTGACGGTCGGCGACGGGGTCTTCGAGACCATGAAGGTCGTGCGCGGCCGAGCCGTTCGCACTGCGCCGCCACCTCGCGAGGCTACGGACCTCCGCCGGGCTCACTGCCGCCTGCCGGTTCCGTTCGAGGACGAGGTCCTAGCGCAGGCCGTCGCAGAGGTGATAGCCGCCAACCCCGATGCCGGCCGGGTCCGCTCGACGCTCACGGGTGGGCCCGGCCCACTCGGGTCCGACAGGGGTGCGCACCCACCCACGACGATCGTCGCCGCGGCCCCACTCGTACCGTGGGAGCCACGGACATCGATCGTGGTCGTCCCGTGGAAGCGCAACGAGCACGGGGCGCTCGCCGGGGTGAAGTCCACCTCCTACGCCGAGAACGTCATAGCTCTGGAGTTCGCGCGAGACCGCGGTGCGTCGGAGGCGATCTTCGCCAACACCTCGGGTCAACTCTGTGAGGGGACCGGCACCGAACATCTTCGTCGGTGTCGAGGGTCGCCTGGTGACTCCCCCTCTCTCCTCCGGCTGCCTGGCCGGCATCACACGCCAGCTCCTGCTCGAGCTGGTCGAGGTGGATGAGCGCGACATGCCGATCGACCAGCTCGCCTCCGTCGACGAGGCCTTCCTCACCTCCAGCACCCGCGAGGTGCAGCCCATCGAGGAGATCGACGGACGCCACCTCCCGGCCTGTCCCGGGCCACTCACCGATGCGGCCCGGTGTGCCTTCGCGGAGCTGATCGAGAGAACCACCGACCCCTGAGCGGCGGATCCCGCCGAGTCGGGCCGCTCAACGCAGGTGCACGACGTCCCCGGCGGCGACCTCCCGGGGCAGCCCATCGGTCTCCACGACCAGGTGACCCTGCGGCGTGATGCCCACAGCCGTCCCCTCGAACCGCTCTGCTGGGAGCTCGACCCGGACGCGACATCCGAGCGAGGAGCACGACCGCTCATACTGCTCGAGGAGCGCAGCGTGCCCGCCGTCCCGTGCCGAGCTCCCGCGTAGCGACGCTCGAACCCGAGCAGGATCTCGACCGCGAGCGCTTCCCGGTCCACCGGATCCGAGCTCAGGTGGTTGAGGGCCACCGCCACTCCCGCCAGCTCCTCCGGAACCACCTCCGGCCACTCGACGTTCAGCCCCAACCCGACCACGACCACCTGGGAGTCGACACCCGGATCCGAGTCGGCCAGGATCCCGGCCAGCTTCCTGGGCCCGGCGTCCGTCTCCACCACCAGGTCGTTCGGCCACTTCAACCGGGCGACCACCTGCGCGAGCCCTTGTACCGCGCCCAGCGCCGACAGCGCCATCGCCATCGTGAGCAGGTGGAGCCGAGCAGGCTCGAGCCGCGGTCTGAGCAGCACCGACATGAGGAGGGACGAACCGGGCGGGGCCTCCCACGAACGCCCCATCCTCCCCCGACCGGCGGTCTGGTGGTCGGCGACCACGGCCGCTCCCTCCGGCGTGCCGCGGCGGGCGAGCTCCAGCACGTCGTCGTTGGTGGAGTCCGGTCTCCCCGACCCATCGGAGGTCGGCGAAGAGGCTCCCCTCGAGAGCCGATCTGGCACGGTCCCCCGTCATCCCTGTAACCATATGGCGTGCTCAGCAAGGTTCTCGTGGCCAACCGGGGTGAGATCGCGGTCCGGGTGATCCGTGCCGCCCGGGAGCTCGGCGTGGCCAGCGTCGCGGTGTACTCGGAGCTCGACCGGGACGCCCTCCACGTCCGGCTCGCGGACGAGGCCTACGCCCTCGGGGGCCAGACGGCCGCCGAGAGCTACCTGAACGTCGATGCCATCCTCGACGCTGTCGAGCGGAGCGGCGCAGACGGAGTCCATCCCGGCTACGGGTTCTTCTCCGAGAACGCTGACTTCGCCCGCACGATCGTCGGGTCGGGGAGGGTCGCCTGGATAGGTCCCCCGCCCGAGGCGATCGAGGTGATGGGAGACAAGATCTCCTCGCGCATCGCCGCGGAGAACGCCGGCGTGGCGGGTGTACCCGGCACCACGCAGCCGATCCAACACGCCGACGAGATCCGGGCCTTCGGGCAGACCCACGGCTACCCGGTCGCCATCAAGGCCGCCTACGGCGGTGGTGGCCGTGGGATGAAGGTGGTGCACGAGCCGGACGAGATCGAGTCGGCCATGGAGTCGGCGCAGCGCGAGGCGTCGTCCTACTTCGGGCGCGACGAGATCTACATGGAGCGCTATCTGACCTGGCCGCGCCACATCGAGATGCAGATCATCGCCGACACTCATGGCAACTGCGTGTGGGTCGGTGAGCGCGACTGCTCGGCGCAGCGACGGCACCAGAAGCTGGTCGAGGAGAGCCCCGCACCGAACTTCCCGGACGACGTCCGGCAGAGGATGGGCGAGGCGGCGGTCAAGGTCGCCAGGGCTTGCGGGTACGTCAACGCCGGGACGGTCGAGTTCCTCTTCCAGGACGGCGAGTTCTACTTCCTCGAGATGAACACACGTCTGCAGGTCGAGCACCCGGTGACCGAGATGGTCTCAGGAGTGGACCTGGTGCGTGAGCAGCTCCGCGTCGCGGCGGGCGAGCCGCTCTCGTTCGGTCAGGACGACCTGGTGCTCCGAGGCCACGCGATCGAGTGCCGCATCAACGCAGAGGACCCGGCCGGCGGGACGTTCCTCCCCTCCCCGGGGAGGATCAGCCGGCTCTCGGTGCCGAGCGGGTTCGGCGTTCGCTGGGATGGCGGCTACCAGGTGGGCGACGAGGTGAGCCAGTACTACGACAACCTGGTGGGCAAGCTCGTGGCCTGGGGCGACGACCGCGAGACGGCACGCCGCCGGATGCTGCGAGCGCTGGCCGAGATGGAGGTCGAGGGAATCGCCACGGTCATCCCCGCCCATCGGGCCATCCTCTCCCACCCGGCCTTCGCGGAGGCCACCCACTCCACGAAGTGGGTCGAGGAGGAGCTGGACCTCTCCGGCGTGACGGCCGGGCCCCCACAGCCGGTGGCCCAGGACGCCTCCGAGCAGCCGCGGGTGCGTCGTGACGTCGATGTCGAGGTGAACGGCAAGCGGTTCGAGGTCAGCGTCTGGATCCCGGAGGTGCAGTCCGCGCCCGGGACCGGCAGTTCGGCGGCCCGGCCCAGACGTCTGCCTCGGGCCGGCACCGGTTCCGGGGGAGCGGCAGATGCCGGCACGGTCACGGTCCCGATGCAGGGAACCATCGTGAAGGTCCTCGTCGACGTGGGCGACGAGGTCGAAGCCGGCCAGCCGATCTGCGTGCTGGAGGCCATGAAGATGGAGAACAACATCAACGCCGGCAAGGACGGCGTCGTGGCCGAGATCCGGATCTCACCCGGGGACTCGGTCGGAACCGGCGACGTCGTCGCTGTGATCGAGTAGCCGGGGATGCGGAGGGTCACCCACGTCGCAGTGGCCCTCCTCGCCGGCACCAGCGCCATCTCCTGCACGACCAGGGCCGCCCCCGACCTCGCCGGAGACATCACCCTCGGGGAGGACTCGTGGGAGCTCGCCGACGTCGACTGCTCCCAGGTCGGCTCCTCCCGTGTGGTCGGCGCCCTCGCCCTGCCGGTGGACGGCGCACCCCTGGTGATCGATGCCGAGCTCACCGACGGATCCGCCACCGCGACCGTCCGCCGAATCGGCGAGCAGGAGCGCTGGGTGGGCTCGGATCTGGCCGCGGAGGTGGAAGGCGAGTCGCGTGACCGGATCGAGGTCTCAGGGCCCCTCGTCGCCTTCGAGGGGCCGGACCGGAAGGGCGAGGAAGAGCTCCGGCTGGCACTCGACTGCCCCCGGGACTCCGACCCCGGAGGTGGCTACCTCTCGGTCGCTGGCAGCGAGGTCACCTACGACCAGGTCACCTGCGTGGAGCTCGAGGACCAGTTCGAGGCCAGGGGAAGGTCGACCGAGGAGGACCGCCGAACCGTGACGGTCACCCGGTCCACGGGCCCGACCGGCACCGAGGACCGGCTGGACGTGACCGGCGAAGCCGCACGCCGGGTCAGCGGAGAGGAGATGTTCGAGATCCGGGGACCTCGGGTCACCCTGGCCGGACCCACCCTCGAAGGAGAGCCCGCATCGCTCGACCTCACCTGCGGGCTCCGGGTGCAGCAGCCCCTGGAGTGAGCGCTCCCGGACGGTCCCGAGAACTCACCCCGAACGGACCACGACGGTCCCCGCGACCTTGTCGTGCCACCCTCTGCGCAGGGTCTGGTCGAGCAGGCTGCTCAGGTACACCGCCAGGTACCCGAGCTGGCCGAAGAGCGACAGCACCGGGAGGACGGTGAGGAGCAGCAGCACCCCGGGGAGGCCGGCGCGGAGCAGCGCCGCCCGCGGCGGGGGCACCAGCCCGTCCTCCAGCGACAGCACCTGCAGCCGGCCCAGCAGCTTGCCGACGGTCTGGCCCCTCCAGGCGACCATCACCGTCTCGTAGACGACGGGGATGACAGGGATCAGGAGGAAGAACACCCATGCCAGCGCGGTGTTCGTGATCTCGACGGTGTCGTCCCGCACCTCGGCAGCGAGCTCCTGGGTGAGGAAGATCATCAGGCCGCCCGGGAGCATCACCGAGAGCACGAAGTCGCTCGCACGCGCCAGACCTCGCTGACCGATGCTCGGTATCGAACCAGGGCCCTCGGCCGGGTACTCCTCGGGGTTCGTGGGATCCTCGGGCCATGCGGGCCCGTCCGACCCGCGCCGGTCCCCATCGGCCCCGTCCGCACCGCCCGTCCCCTCCGCTGGCTCGCTCATCGCTCTACTCTGCAGCGTCCGCGAGCGCCTCGGCCAACGCAGGGTGCACCAGCAGGCTCTCGACGATGTCGCTCGACGCAGAGACCGTTGGTCACCGCGACGGCCAGCACCGAGATCAGCTCGGCGGCGTTGCGGCCCACGATCGATCCACCCAACACCACACCCGTGGCGGGATCCGAGAGGATCTTCACGAAGCCCCTCGGATCGTCGTTGATGAGCGCCTTGGCGTTGGCCGAGAACGGGACCTTGGTGATCCGGACCTTGCGCCCCTCGGCGAACGCCTCGGCCTCGGCGAGGCCCACGTCGGCGATCTCGGGCTCCGTGAAGATCGCCGAGGCCGCCTTGTCGTAGTCGAGGTGACGGTGCTCGCGGGTGTGCAGGCCCATCGCGTGCTCGGCGATCTTGCGGCCCTGCATTGCAGCGACCGAGGAGAGGGGGAGCTTCCCCGAGAGATCGCCCGCGACGAATATGTGCGGCACGCTGGAGCGCAGGTGGTGGTCGACCACGACGTACCCGTCGACCGTCTCCACCCCTGCCTCCTCGAGACCGAGACCGTCCGAGTTCGGAACCGATCCGACGGCGAGGAGGGCGTGGGATCCCTCGGCCACCCTGCCGTCGTTGCAGCTCACGCGCACTCCCTTCTCCCCCACCTCGATGGACTCCGCCCGCGCGCCCATCATGAGGTGGACCCCTCGCTCCAGGAAGTCGGCCTCCAGCGCGGCCGCCACCTCTGGGTCCTTGCGGGGTAGGACCTGCTGTCGGCTCACGACGAGCGTCACCTCGCAGCCGAAGGAGGCGAACATGTGGACGAACTCCACCCCGGTAACGCCCGATCCGATCACGATCAGGTGATCCGGGAGGGTCGGGGGCGGATACGCCTGGCGCGTGGTGAGGACCCTGACACCGTCGATGGGTGCCCAGTCGGGAACACGGGGTCGGCTCCCCGTGGCCAGGACGACGATGTCCGCGCCGAGGGAGCGGGCTCCCTGCTCCGTGTCGACGACCACGCGATCCGCGCCGGCGAGCCTCCCGGTGCCTCGGATCATCTGGACACCCTGGCTCTCGAGCAGTTGACGAACCGAGCGCTCGAGCGTGTTCTCGATCCTCGCGATCCGCTCTCGGAGAGCATCGAAGTCGAGGTCGGCATGGACGCGGGAGAGCCCCATGCGCCCCATCCGACGGGTGAGTCCGAGAGCATCGCCCGTCGCGATCATCGCCTTCGACGGGATGCAGTCCCACAGGTGGGCGGCTCCACCCACCACATCGCGCTCGACGAGGGTGACCTCGGCACCGAGCTCGCGCGCCGACCGTGGCGCACTGGTTGCCGCCTGGGCCGCCGCCGATGATCACCATGCGTGTGGCCATCACCAGAGGCTACTGCCCGATGTCACTCGGTCCCGCAGCCGCGCACCGTCGCGCACGCCGTCGCGTCCACAGATCTCCCTAGCGCCCGGTCTGCCGATCCTCCGGGAGCCTCACGAGTCGGTGGTCCGCCGTGAACAACCTGCGCGAGAGCCCGATCGCCATCACGGTCACGCTCACCGCCACCGACCCGAGCACCAGGTACATCACCGCCAACTGCACCTGCACAGCGTCGATCGGGTCGACGCCGGCCAGGATCAGACCGGTCATGGCACCGGGAAGGATGACCAGTCCGACCGCCTTCGTCCGCTCGATCTGGGGGATCACCGCGGTGCGCACGGCTGCCCGGAGATAGGGGCGTGCGGCGTCGCGAGAGGTGTGCCCCAGCGCCAGCCGGGCCTCGATCTCCCAGCGATGGTCTCTGATCTCACCGATCACCCGGTTGGTGGCCAGAACGGATTCGGACATCGCGTTGCCGATCATCATCCCCGCGAGAGGCACCAGGGCCCTCACCTCGAGAGGGAACATCCCGAGGCCGAAGACCACTCCCAGGCTCACCACGGTGACCGCTGCCACGGCGACAAGACCCAGAAGGAAGGATCCCGGCACCTGCTTCGTGCGAGACGCGATCGTGGCCGCCGCGAAGAACACCATCCCCGCCACCCAGAACCATGCGTAGGCGATCGGCGTGTCCTCGTCGAAGAGGAGCACCAGCAGCAGCCCGACGGCGAGCAGCTGCGCAGCCGCCCGCAGCGACGCCCAGAGGATGGTCCCCTCCAGCCTCAGCCTCTGCATCACCGAGATCCCCAGGGCGATCCCTATGAGGACCAACGATGCAGCCAGCCCCTCCCAGCCGATCGAAGTCGTACCCACTCAGTACCCTCCTGCTCCCTCGCGGTGCCGGAACGCCGCCTCCTCCTCTGGAGTCGCGCGCCTCCCCTCGCTCAACACCACCTGCGAGCCCCCGAGGCGCGCCGCCTGTGCCAGGTCATGCGTCACCCAGATCACCGCGTAACCTCGTGAGACCAGACCGCTGGCGAGCTGCTCGATCGCTGCCCTGTGATCGGGGTCCAGCGATGAGGTGGGCTCGTCCATGAGCAGCACCTCCGGTCCGACGGCGAGGGTCCGGGCAAGGCAGAGCCGTTGCGCCTCACCGCCCGAGAGCTCGCCGGCCATCCGTGGCAGGAACACCGGACCCAGACCGACCTCGTCGAGGAGCTCGCCCATCGTGGACTCGTCGAGCTCCGGAGCGGCGACGAGGAGGTTCTCGCGGACGGTTCCGGGGAACGGCGTGGGTTGCTGGAACACCATCCCGACACGACGACGGAGGACGAGCGGGTCGACCGATGCCAGGTCCTCGCCCCGGAACACGACCCTCCCCTCGGTCGGCACCTCGAGCCGGTTGCAGAGGCGGAGCAGGGTCGACTTCCCCGAACCCGACGGACCGAGCACGATCGATATCCCGCGATCCGGGAGCCGAAGATCCAGATGGTCGAGGGCGACCTGCTCTCCCAGTCGAACGGTGACAGCCTCGAAACCGAAGAGCCCCGGCTCACCACCGCCCGACGCGGGCTCCTCGGGGCAGGTCACGGATCGGAGTATCCCACCCGACAGCACGACCCGTAACCTTGTCGCCATGAGCGACAGGCCCGACCTCGACCGCTGGAGGGAGCTCGCCGCCGACGAGCTGAAGGGCGGTGATCCGGACGACCTGCTCCAAGAGACGCCTGAGGATGTCGTGGTGCGACCGGTGTACACGCGAGGTGACCTGGCCGGGATCGACCACCTCGAGAGCCTCCCCGGAGAGGCCCCGTTCGTCCGGGGACCACGCGCAACCATGTACGCGAACCGGCCGTGGACGATCCGGCAGTACGCAGGGTTCTCGACAGCGGAGGAGTCCAACGCCTTCTACCGACGCAACCTGGCAGGTGGGCAGAAGGGCCTCTCCGTAGCGTTCGACCTCGCCACCCACCGCGGCTACGACTCGGACCACCCTCGCGTGGTGGGTGACGTGGGCAAGGCAGGAGTCGCCATAGACACGGTCGAGGACATGAAGGTCCTCTTCGACGGCATCCCCCTCGACCAGATGAGCGTCTCGATGACCATGAACGGAGCCGTCATCCCCACGATGGCCTGCTTCATCGTGGCAGGGGAAGAGCAGGGGGTCGAAGCAGGCCTGCTGAGCGGCACCATCCAGAACGACATCCTCAAGGAGTTCATGGTCCGCAACACCTACATCTACCCGCCCGCGCCCAGCATGCGGATCGTGGCCGACATCATCGCCTACACGGCGACCCACATGCCCCGCTTCAACTCGGTGTCCATCTCCGGCTACCACATGCAGGAGGCGGGTGCGACGGCCGACCAGGAGCTCGCGTTCACCATCGCGGACGGCCTCGAGTACGTGAGGGCCGCACTCGACCGTGGGCTGGACATCGACGCCTTCGCTCCACGGCTCTCGTTCTTCTTCGCCATCGGGATGGACTTCTTCATGGAGGTGGCGAAGCTGCGGGCCGCGCGGCTGCTGTGGGCCCGGGTGATGTCGCAGTTCGAGCCGAAGAACCCCCAGTCGTCGATGCTGCGAACCCACTGCCAGACCTCCGGCGTCTCCCTCACCGAGCAGGACCCCTACAACAACGTGGTCCGCACGACCCTCGAGGCCCTCGCGGCGGTCCTCGGGGGCACGCAGAGCCTCCACACCAACTCGTTCGACGAGGCGCTCGGGCTCCCGACGGACTTCTCGGCCCGGATAGCGCGCAACACGCAGCTCATCCTGGCCTCCGAGACGGGGATCACCCGCGTCGTCGATCCCCTGGGCGGCTCGTACTACCTGGAACGCCTCACCCAGGATCTCGCCGACCGGGCCTGGATGCTGATCGAGGAGGTGGAGGAGCTGGGGGGCATGACCCGTGCCGTCGAGTCGGGGATGCCGAAGCTCAGGATCGAGGAGAGCGCGGCCCTGCGCCAGGCTCGCATCGACCGCGGGGAGGAGGTGATCGTCGGGGTCAACAGGTACCTGCCCCCGGAGCCGGACCACGTCGAGATCCTCGACATCGACAACACCAAGGTCCGCGAGGAGCAGGTGGCCAAGCTCGAAGAGGTGCGAGCCGGACGGGACGAGGCGGCCTGCCAGGCCACCCTGGAGCGCCTGGAGGAGGGCGCCCGATCGGACGCCAACCTCCTGGCGCTGGCGGTGGAGGCAGCCAGGTGCCGGGCGAGCGTGGGCGAGATGTCGGCTGCGCTGGAGAAGGTGTTCGGGCGGCACAGAGCCGAGATCCGTAGCATCTCCGGCGTGTACGGCGCCGCCTACGAGGACGACGAGGAGTTCGCCGCCATCCGCAAGGCCGTCGAGAAGTTCGCCGAGAGCCAGGGACGGCGCCCCCGGATGTACGTGGCCAAGATGGGTCAGGACGGCCACGACCGGGGGGCCAAGGTGATCGCCACCGCGTTCGCCGACCTCGGCTTCGACGTCGACGTCGGCCCGCTCTTCCAGACGCCCGAGGAGACGGCCCGGGACGCCATCGAGCACGACGTTCACGTGGTCGGTGTGTCGAGCCAGGCTGCCGGCCACAAGACACTGGTCCCGCAGCTCATCCAGGAGCTCCACCGCGGCGGCGGTGACGAGATCCTGGTGGTCTGCGGAGGTGTGATCCCTCCCCAGGACTACGAGTTCCTGGAGAAGGCAGGGGTTGCCGCGGTGTTCGGCCCCGGCTCGAACATCCCCGATGCCGCCCGGAAGCTGCTCGATCTGCTCGAGCAGCGTGAGACAGCGGCCCGGGAAGGGTGACCTCCAAGGCGCAGGCATCCGATCTGGCCGACCTCGTCCGGTCGGGCGATCGCCCCGCTCTGGCACGCGCGATCACCCTGGTCGAGTCCGTCCGACCGGACCACCGAGTGGAGGCCGAGGCACTCGTCGACGAGGTCCTGGGGGACACGGGCCACGCCACCAGGATCGGGGTGAGCGGAGCGCCCGGGGTGGGGAAGTCGACCTTCATCGAGGCCCTCGGCCTCGATGTGGTGGAGAGGGGTCACCGGGTGGCAGTGCTGGCGGTGGATCCCTCCTCGACCCGCTCCGGAGGGTCGATCCTCGGTGACAAGACCCGCATGGTCGAGCTCAGCCGGCATCCCGATGCCTTCATCCGACCGTCCCCTTCCGGTGGAAGCCTCGGAGGAGTCGCCCGGAGGACGCGCGACGCCCTGCTCCTCTGCGAGGCCGCCGGCTTCGACGTGGTGATCGTGGAGACAGTCGGGGTCGGGCAGTCCGAGATCGCCGTGGCCGACATGGTCGACTTCTTCCTCGTCCTGGTGGCCCCGGGGGCCGGGGACGACCTCCAGGGGATGAAGCGGGGGATCATGGAGCTGGCCGACCTGGTGGTGGTGAACAAGGCCGATGGCGACCTGGCTGCCGCGGCCAGCCGGCTCGCCTCCGACCACCGCCAAGCGGTCCAGCTGCTACGACCCCGATGGGCGAGCTGGCAGGCGGAGGTCGTGTCCTGCTCCTCTGTGGAGCGACAGGGGATCGAGGAGGTCTGGGGCGCCGTCGAGCGCTTCCGCCTCGCGGTGACCGGCTCCGGCGAGCTGGATCGACAGCGAAGCCGACAGGCCGTCGCCTGGATGTGGTCCGAGATCCGCGACACCCTCCTCGACCACCTGCGCGCCGATCCCCAGGTGGCCGGGGAGCTGGCCCGGGTCGAGCCTCTGGTCGCCGCAGGCATGTCGAGCGCGGCGGCAGCGGCCAGGGCGGTGCTCGCCACCTTCGAGCGGAGCGAGCGGTGACCTCGCGGTGATCTTCCGGCGCTCCCGCCGCCCACCGAGGGTGGTCATGACCCTCCTCGTCCGGGACGAAGAGGACATCGTCGAGGCGAACCTCGACTTCCACCTCTCCTTCGGCGTCGACTTCGTCGTGGCAACCGACAACGGCTCGTCGGACGCCACTCCCGAGATCCTGCGCCGCTACGAGAAGGACGGGGTCCTTCATCTCATCCGTGAGCCCAGCCAGGACTACAGCCAGCACCGCTGGGTGACCCGGATGGCCCGCATGGCCGCGAGCCGCTTCGGGGCGGACTGGGTGATCAACAACGACGCGGACGAGTTCTGGATCCCGAGAGCGTCGTCACTGACCGAGGCTCTCGCCACGGTGCCGCGAGTGGTGGACGTCGTGGTCGCACAGCGACACAACATGGTGACCCACCGCCAGCGTCCGAGCGGACCCGAGCTCGAGCACCCTGTGCGACCGGAGCTCGGTCAACTTCCTGGGCCAGCCCCTCGGTCCCAAGGTCGCCCACCGAGGGGATCCCGCGGTCGTGGTGCGTCCAGGGAAACCACGAGGTCGAGCGTGAGGCCCCCGGTGAGATCCTCGACGACGGTCGGATCGAGATCCTCCACTGCCCGATACGCAGCCTCGAGCAGTTCGAGCGCTCGATCGTCCACGCCGGGACCGCCTACGAGGCGAACCTGGAGCTCCCCGAGGAGGTGGGCCATGCCCGGCGCCGTCTGTACGAGCGGTGGCAGAGAGGCGAGCTCCGGGAGATCTGGGACGAGCTCACCGCCACCGACGACGAGATCACGGCCGGGCTGGCCAGCGGAAGGATCGTCGAGGATCGGCGGGTGGCCGAACGGCTCGGTGAGCTGTCGGCCCGACGCTCGATGACAGGAGGGTCTTGAGGTGTTCTTCATCGCCTCGTCGGGGAGGAGCGGCAGCGTCGCGCTCACCGAGGGGCTGAACTCGTGGTCGGACCACGAGGTGCGCCACGAGCCCGATCCCCTGCTACGGGAGGCATGGCTGAAGCACCACCGACGACCCTGGTTCACCCGGGCCTACCGGGATCGCCTCCGCTTCTACCGGCGACAACACCGAGAGGGCGCCCACTACGGGGAGTCGATCCGCACCCCGAACCTCGTCTCCGCCTTCCTCCGTGCCGCTCCACGGTCCCCCCTCCTGGTGCTCGCCCGCGATCCCGAGAGCTACGTTCGCTCGGCCCACAGCAGGCAGGTCCTCAGCAAGGACGACCAGTGGGATCGCTACCGTCTGATGCCCCGCGACGACGACCGGCACGATCCCCTGGCCGTCCGGATCGCTCGACACTGGCTAACGGTGTACGGATACCTGCTCGAGGTGGTGGAGCGCCACGAGCCGTCGAGGGTCGTGCTCTTCCAGCCGATCGACCCGGTCATCGAGTCGTGGGCCGAGTTCCTGGGCGCGGAGATCACCGACGGTGCGGCGCTCTCGGAGTACCTGTCGAGCGGGCCCAACCGTTCCCTCTCCTTCGAGGAGCCCGAGGGCTTCGAGCAGGTCGAGCCAATGTGCCGGGAGACGTGGGAGAGGATCCGGAGGATGGCGGGCTGAGACCCGGTCGGTCGGATCTCGCGACCGCGGCTCAGGGCAGCGCGGCGAAGCGCTGGAGGAAGGCCGCCATCGTCTGGCGCTTCACCGATCCGGTCGGCCGGAACGAACCGTCGTCGTAGCCCGTCGTCACCCCGACCGAGGCCAGCCACTCGATCTCCGCGAAGAACGGATGCGAGACGGCGACGTCATCGAACGACGGGGTGCCGGGTGGGGTGAACGGCGGCGATCCGGCGAGCCGGTAGAGGTAGGCGGCGACGGCCTGCCGTGAGGCGGGGCGCGTGGGCTTGAAGGTCCCGTCGTCGTAGCCCTCGACCAGGCCGGTCTCGGCAGCCCAGGAGATCTCCCGATGGAAGGGATGGCCACCTCCCACGTCATCGAAGCCCGGATCACCGAACCAGCCGAGCGGCCATCCGGCCACCCGGTACAGGAACGCCACGATGGTCTGACGTTTGACCTCGTCCCCGGGGTGGAAGGTGCAGTCCGGGTAGCCGGTGGTCACGCCCTCGTCGGCCAACCACCGGATCTCCTCACGGAATGGATGGGTGGGGCCGACGTCGGGGAACTGCGCAGCGCCCGTCGGGTCGAGACTCCAGTTCAGGCGTGACGTGCCCCTGGTGGGCCCGGCACCGTCACCGGCGTCGAACCCGTCCAGCGCGATCCGGTAGGTGGTGCCCGCCGTGACCGGGAGAACCACCCTGCTCCTGGGCTCGGTCACCCCGGCGCTCCGGGGGGTGGGGTCGATGTCGTCGTTGGCACCAACCTCTGCGAGACCGCCTGGCGAGGAGCCCGTGTACACGGCGAGCACGGTGTCGAAGTCGCTCCCCAGCGTGCTCAGGTGCAGCTCACCGCTGACCGGTGCTGTGATCCGGTACCAGAGCGAGCCGCCCGCCTCGCTGCCCGCATGGCCCGGCTCCGACGTCTCTGCGGTGGCGAACATCGTCGACTCGATGTCGCTGCCCACCCCACAGGACGGGTTCTCCGAGGACGAGAACGGATCGTTCGGGGGCTGACCCACCCGTGCCGCGATCCAGGTGAAGAAGGTCGCCAGCCGCGTGTACACACCCGGGTAGTCCGGCTCGGCGCACTCGTACCCCCAGCTCACGATCCCGACCTGCGCGGGATCGCCACCGGCCCCGTCGACCACGAGCGGGCCCCCGCTGTCACCCTGGCAGGCGTCCTTCCCTCCGGCGCCCAGCAGGCCGGCACAGACCATCGTCGTCGGGTCCATCGCCGGTACCCAGGAGGGCAGCCCGGGATCCCCGTACGCGGAGACGCAGTCGGCGTCCGAGACGACAGGGACCGTGGTCTCGAGGAGGTCGATGCTGAGCGGGCCACCCCAGTAGACGGATCCCCAGCCCGTCACCGTCGACGGCGTGCCCGGAGACCACAGGGCCTCCTGGCCCGGCCGGACGATCGCCACGCTTCGCTCCTGTGCCGGGCGCGCCAGACGGATCACCGCCAGGTCGTTTCGCGAATCCGCCTGGTTCCATGAAGGGTGAACGGTCATGGAGCTGACACCGATGACGTCACCACCCTCCGACATGTCGGTCGTCCCGGTGAGGACGGCCAGATCGCTGGGTGGACCGACCCCGTCCACGCAGTGCGCCGCTGTGAGGACCCACTCCGGATGGATCAGCGAACCACCACACCAGAACTTCCACGGAGAGCGCCCCGGGATCGGTAGTCCCCCGATCCGGTGCAACACGGCCACCTGGTGGGGGAACTCGCCCGGGTCGGCGACCGTGCCGCCCACGATCGGCTCGACACCGCCCGCGGGCCCGCTCCCGTCCCCGGCCGCTGAGGTGCCGGCAGCTGCCGGGGCAGCGAGCACGGCACACAGCACGGCGACCAAGGGCACGAACCGGGCCCGCCGCGGCGTCGACATGGTGACCGACGCTAACCGTTCGCCCGGACCACGCTCGGCGGCGAGCGCAGAAGCTGTCCGACGACCTGCCGCACCCCTTCCTCGAACGCCCCTGCTCCATACTCCGCCGCCGCGGTGGAGGCCGCAGCCGAGATCCGCTCCCGGAGGCGGGCGTCGGCGATCACCAGCTCTGTGAGCTCTGCCAACTCATCGAGGGTGCTGAAGTGGAATCCCGTGCGACCGTGGTCGACGACCTCGAGCTGGCCGGCCTTGCCGATGACGATCGGCACAGCTCCGGCCGACATGGCCTCGACCGTGGTGATACCGAAGTGCTCGAAGCGGTCGGGACTTCGATCGGGATCTTCGCCGAACCCGGCTGCATGCCAGTACACGCTCGCCGCGCCGTACAGCTCGCGCAGCTCGGCACCCGTTGCGTTCACATGGAGCTCGACCGGGGCGTCCCCTGCGGCGAACCGCACGCGTTCCAGGTAAGCCCGGTCACGAGGGCTGCAACCGCCGACCAGGTGCAGCTCCCACCCCTCGAGACCCCTCTCGCACATCCGGTGGAAGCTCTGCACCAGCTCGAGCTGCTTCTTCGAGTGGCCGGACTCCGCATCGAAGAAGCGGCCGACGCTGAGGATCATGGGGCGCTTCTCCCCCCGAGCCTGCAAGGTCACGGGCGGCGGCAGCACCTCGGGTTCCACGCCCCACCACCGGGCGACCCAGGACGCCGTGTAGTCGGAGTTGGCCACGACCATGCCGTAGCTGCCGAGCCAGTCGAGCGGGTCCGGTCGCCGGACCAGGGACGGATACCGACGGGCCAGACGAGACCTGATCGCCTCACCGACCTGGACCCCGACGAACGGGACGCCGAGACGCCGACGATCGTCGCTGCCCAGGTCACGAGCCGGCACCACCGACGGGCTCTCGATCCTCACCCGCAAAGGACGGCCGTCGTCACGCCCCGTCACCGGGAGCAGAACCGACTCGATCCGTGGCTGGAGCCGCGAGGTACGAGGAGTCAGCACCAGGCGAGCAGCGATCTCGCCATCGACCTCCACGGTGACCGGGATCGGACCGACCTCGTGCGGCTGGAAGCGGCCCAGGTCCAAGCGGAGCGGGAGATCCCGACCGGGAGGTATCCGAACGGCGAGCTCGGCCGCGCCGTCGGTCCACCGGGCGCGCTGACGCGAACAGGAGCTCCTCGTCGTGGAATCCCCTCACCAGGTCGACCTGCACGCCGCGCATCCTCACCAGCGGCCTGAGCGCTCGCGCAACGAGTCCACGGATCCCGCCCGACTCGCGCATCGGTGGATGGGGGAAGTGGACGTAGTACATCCCGTGACGGGCGCCGCACACGGCGCTGCTGTGGTACGAGGCGTTCACGAGGACATCGAAGGAGCGGCTCGCCTCCTCGACGCTGGTGGGTGCCAGGTCGATCTCGGACACCTCCACGCCACCCAGATCCAGCTGGAGTCGCTCGCCGAGCTCGCTGAGATCGATCGGCTCGTGGGCCAGGATCGTCACCTCGTGCTCCACCGCCAGGGCCCTTGCGATCGCGGCGGCGACCTTCTCTCCCCCGCCAGCGGTCGGCCAGTGCTCGTCGTACACGGCGACCCTCAAGGCTGCGGCACCATCCACGCCAGCAACTCCGCGTCGGAGACCAGTTGCCGGCCCCGCAGGCGGCGACGCTCCCGCAGAGAGGACGGAAGGAGAGCCAGGAAAGCGAGCAGGGCCCGCACGCGTCGCCTCACCAGGGCGAGGTTGGGTCGGTGCCCGTGCAGCACCGGGGCCACGGCGTCACGGCGGAGGTACGAGCCCGTGACCAGGACGTGGTGTGCGACGGCCCACAGCGCCAGCCGGAGCGGTGCGTTCTTCCACAGCATCAGGAGCCGGTTGCGCTCGACGAAGTGCGTGAACAGAGCTGAGCCCTCCACGCTCGTTGCTGCGTGCAGGTGACGGATCGTGGAACCGGGGATGAAGCGGTGGCGCCAGCCCCTCGCCCGTCCCCGCCAGCTCAGGTCCGTGTCCTCGTAGTACAGGAAGAACCGCTCGTCGAACAGCCCCACGTCGCGCAGGTACTCGGTGCTCAGCAGCACCCCGCCTCCACACCAGCTGAACACGTCGGCTGGTTCATCGAACTGGCCGGCGTCGGGCTCCAGGAATCCCCGGTCGGCCCCGTAGCCGCCTTCGATCAGGACCGAACCGGCGTTGTTCACCACGTCGTACGGGCTTCCCTCCAGCGCGACCTCGAAGACCTGGGGCTCCTCCCCCACGGCCACCTCGACCTCGGACTCACCACAGCGCAGGACCACCTCGGTGCGCGTCCGTGAGGCGAGCCGGACCCGGACCCGTCCTGACGCCGGCTTGCCGGGATCCACCGGCACCCGCAGCCGGGCATCGCCGTCGGTCCACTGGAAGGTGGACTCGGGCTCCGGACCGTGCTCGACGCCCCAGAAGCCGGTGACGAACTGGGCACGCCGCCAGGCGTCGACGCCATCCACCTCGATCCCGCTCAACCTCACCCCGAGCCACCGCGAATCACCTCCCCCGGCAGGGAACACCGATGATCCGATGCTCAAGTCGACGAAGCCTGGCTCGAACAGGATCTTCGGACATGCCGCCCCGAGGGCACGGTCGGCCTCGAGCGCTTCGACGAGCGGGGCGAGCCATCCCGGTTCGACGAAGGCGTCGTTGTTCACCAGGGCCACGTAGTCGATGTCGGCGAGATCCCGCATGGCCAGGTTGTTGCCGGGAAACCCCAGGTTGGAGCCGGCCTGCACGAGGGACACCTCGGCATGGCGCTCGGCGATCTCGAGATCGCTCCCGTCGGTGGAGGCGTTGTCGACGACCACGACGTCGAGTGCCCCATCCGGCCACTCGGTCCGGGCCAGGCTCGACAGGCACCGGTGCACATGAGCGCCTCCGTTGTGGTTCAGCACCACGGCCCGGACCCGTGGAGTCGAGCGGTCCGGTGTCACGGCACCCGTTCTATCAGGACGCCGCGAAGAGCCGATACAGGAAGGCCGCCGTCGCCTGGCGGGAGACGCAGCTCTGGGGACGGAACGTCCCGTCCGCATAGCCGTCGGCCACTCCGGCCGCCACCATCCACGAGATCTCCGTGATGAACGGGTGCGCCGGGCTCACGTCGCTGAACCCCGGGTTCGGGAACGGGCCGGGAGGCGCGCCGGACTCGCGGTGCAGGAACGCGGCGGCGGCCTGCCGGGTGACGCAGGCGAGGGGCCTGAAGGTCTCGTCCGGGAACCCGTCCGCCCGTCCCGTGTGGAGCATCCAGGAGATCTCGGTGATGAACGGGTGCGCCGGGCTCACGTCGCTGAACCCCGGGTTCGGGAACGGGCCGGGAGGCGCGCCCGCGAGCCGGTGGAGATAGGCGGAGATCGCCTGGCGGGTCACGGGGTTCGTCGGCCGGAACGTGCCGTCCGGATAGCCGGTGGTGAGACCCTCGCCCGCCATCCACTCGATCTCTGTCCGGAACGGATGCGACCCGGCCACGTCGACGAACACCGGACCGTGGCACACGTACCCGTCGTTGCGCAGCTCCGTCCCGTACGGGACCTCCGCCCAACTGCCGTAGCCCAGCGAGGTCGGGTAGCGGACCAGCGCCGAGCCGTGGCAGGCGAGGACCTCTCCCATCTGAGCCCTGGTCCACAGCGGCTCCTGCTCGTCGTAGTGCAGGTGCGGGACCACCGCGTTGCCCGTCTGCCCGGAGACGGCCAGCTGCTCCCCCCGAGCCACCTCCCGGCCGAGCGTCACCGACACGGTGCTCAGATGCATGTAGCGGGAGACCCGACCGTCCGGGTGCTCCACGCCGACCCAGCGGCCCGCGCCGCCCTCGCACCCGACGTCCCCCTCGGCGCAGGTTGCGTTGACGTACACGACGACACCGGGACCGGAAGCACGCACGGGTGTTCCCTCGGGCATGTTCAGGTCCACCGCGCCCGGGTAGCTGTGGTGATCGTCGCAGACGCCTCCCGGGCTCGGGTTCCCCTGGGTGCACGCGACGTGCTCCGTGCCCACGAAGGGCATCCACTCGGCGGTCCCCGAGTCGGACGCCCCGGCCGTCGTGGACACAGGACCGATGAAGACGCAGAGCAGTGTGAGGCACACCGCCGCCGAGACCCGCACCGCACCGGTGAGCCAGGGCATCCTGCCAGTGTGGCGGACCGCAACGCACTCCGCCGGGATCGACGTCCTACACGAGCTCGCGGGCCCGCTCGAGGGCCTCGACCGGGTCCTCGGCGAGGTGTGCCAGGGGGCTGGCGGACGTCCAGGTCCGATGGAACGCTCCCAGCTTCCCGTTGGCGTTCTCCAGCAACACGTGCGGGATCCCCATCAGCAGGGCCAGGACGTGGCCGTGCAGGCGGTCGGTCACCACGACCTGACCCCGGGACAGGATCAGACAGCCCCTATCGACCCAGTGCCGCGCGAGCGGCGCGAAGGTGCGAGGCAGCAGGCGACCACTTCGGCGGGAACCGGTCGTCTCCTGGCCGGTCCTCTCGCTCAGCCACCGGTTGACGGCGAGGAGCTGCCTCACCCACGGCCCTGGAGGCGGCTCATCCGGCACCGACTCGAGCCAATCCAGGACCTGCACGTCCTCCGACTGCGTAGGCCGGTACCCGGTCGACTCGGTATCCCGGCAGCGCGATCCACAGGATCGGGACCTGGGGCTCGACGGGGCGTGGTCGAGGCTCCAGAGCGAGCGCCATGTCGGGGCAGAGCCGGCACGGGACCGCGAACGTCTCCTGGGCCATCGCGAAGCTCTCGTCGTCCCTCAGCAGCAAGGTCACCGAGCCATGACCCTCGACCAGCCGCCGGACGCGATCGAGGTTGGCCGTGTCCCGGAACCACATGCTCTGGGGGAGCTGCAGCACGCGATGGTCTCCGAGGCCGGTCAGGACACGCTCGCGCACCGACTCCTGGTTCCCGTAGACGTCACCGAAGTTGCCCCCTCCGTTGATCAGGACGGCTCCGCCAGGGAGGTCCGCGCGCAGAGCCCGCTCGTCGAACGACTTCCAGGAGGCCCGGTGGACGACCGGGACTCCCAGCCGTCGGAGGACGAGCTCCTCACCCAGCCAGATGGCGGGGTCACCCACGTTCGCGTGGTTCGGGAAGTTCACGAGTGCGACCGGCTCGCCCGGCTCGAGCAGCTCTCCGAGGCTCAGCCGGATCTTCTCGCGATGCGCCGCGAGCATCTCCTGGGTGACCGGATCGAGGATCGCCTCTGTCCTGCGCGGCATCTGGACCGTGCACGGTACTGCAGCTCTCACGGGTCCGGTTCACCGGATGGCCTCTGCCGTACCGGGGCGCCTATACGATCGTCGGCGTGGCCCTGTCCTCGACCCGATTCGAGGGGCTGACCTACCCGAAGGACCTGCTCGTCAACCTCACCCTGCCGCGAGCTGCGGGGCAAGTACAAGAGGTCGACTCTCGGCTGGGCCTGGTCGGTGATCAACCCCGCGGTCACGATCCTGGTCTACACGATCGTCTTCTCGTTCTTCCTGAGGGTCGACCCGCCCGTCGGAAGCCCGAGCGGCCTGGACAGCTATGCGTTCTTCCTCATGAGCGGTCTTCTTCCATGGCTCTTCCTGAGCAACGGCGTCACGGGCTCGGTCGGCTCCCTCACAGCCAACGAGTCGCTGATCAAGAAGGTCTACTTCCGGCGATCGGTGCTCCCGACCGCCGCGGTGCTCTCGTGGCTCACGGCCTTCACCATCGAGCTCGGGGTGCTCTCGTTCCTTCTCATCACGATCGGCGGGAACATGGTTCTGCCCTGGCTCCCCGTGCTGATCCTGGTGATGGCGATCCAGACCCTGTTCGTCCTCGGGCTCGGCCTCCTGCTCAGCCCCGTCAACGCATACTTCCGTGACGTGGAGCACTTCACCGCGATCTTCCTCAGCGTCTGGTTCTGGGCCACGCCGATCCTGTACCCGGAGTCGGTGTTCTACAAGGAGGACGGCACCGCCAAGGAACTGCTCGGCGTCCCCCTTCCGGACCTGATGAACCTCAACCCGATGGCGCACTTCGTCACCGCCTACCGCGACGTCCTGTACTCGCTCCGCTTCCCGGCCTTCAGCACCTGGGCGGCGATGCTGCTGGCCACCGCTGTCGTCCTGGCTGCCGGAACCCTCGTCTTCCGCCGGCTCGAGCCCAGGCTCGCCGAGGAGCTGTGAACATGTCCGCTACGGAGGACCGGCACATCGCGATAGCGGTGCGCGAGGTCTCCAAGCGCTTCCGCCTCTACCACGAGAAGAACGCCACCCTGAAGGCGACGATCCTCCGACGCGGACGTTCGCGCCACGAGGAGTTCTGGGCGCTCGAGGATGTCTCGCTCGAGGTGCCCGAGGGGGCCACGTTCGGCCTCATCGGCGAGAACGGCTCGGGGAAGAGCACCCTCCTGAAGTGCATGGCCCGCATACTGCGTCCCGACCGGGGCGAGATCGCGACCAGGGGTCAGGTCTCCGCGCTGCTGGAGCTCGGCGCAGGGTTTCACGGCGAGCTGAGCGGACGCGAGAACGTCTACCTCAACGGCTCGATCCTGGGGCTGAGCAGGCGACAGATCGACCAGCGCTTCGACGAGATCGTCGAGTTCGCCGGAGGTGAGGTGCCCCGCTTCATCGACAACCCGGTGAAGAACTACTCGTCCGGCATGTTCGTGCGCCTCGGTTTCGCCATCGCCATCAACGTGGAGCCCGACGTCCTGCTGGTGGATGAGATCCTCGCCGTCGGTGACGAGGACTTCCAGCGGAAGTGCATGGAGAAGTTCAGCGACTTCCGGAAGGCCGGGCGCACCGTCGTCATCGTCAGCCACGCGCTCGACACGCTCAGGAACCTCTGCGACCAGGCGGCCTGGCTCGACCACGGACACCTCAAGGAGATCGGTCCCGCCGGCCATGTGATCGACGCGTACCTGGATGCCGTGAGCGACCTTCGTGAGGCTCGTCGTGCCGAGTTCAGCCCTTCCGGCACCACCGGCGAGCTGGTGCACCGGATCGAGCTACTTGACGCTGAAGCACAGCCGACCACGACCCTGCGCACCTCGATGCCCGCAACGGTACGGGTGAGTCTGGAGTGCGGCACCACCGGCGACACCGAGGTGCTTCGGTTCGAGTTGAACTCGCCCGACGGCACCTGGGTGAGCCGCACCTCCACCCGCCAGAGCGAGATCGCCCTCGACGAGCTCGCGGGCATCCACTCCGTCGAGTACACGATCCCGCGCGTGCTGCTGGCCCCCGGCGAGTACGACCTCTCTGTGGTCCTGGTGGGGAGCGACGGGAGGAGCGAGATCGAGTCCCACCGCGACGCGCTCCGCTTCGAGGTGGTCGACGGCCCGGTCCGGCACTTCGGTGGATACATGCTGCTCGGTGGGGAGTGGTCGGTGGACGAGAGCTGAGCGGGTTCCCATCTCGGTCCTGCTCAACCGGTCGTCCGCCCGTTCACCAGGCCAGAGATCCAGCGCCTCATCCGGAGGGGCCACCGTTGCGAGAGCCACTCGGCGTGCGCCTTCCATTCGTCGCGCGACACGAGCGCTCGCTCGAGTGCCTCGACCACCGCACGACGTCCCTCGAGCGCGCCGTCCAGCTCCCCCTCCAGACGGTGGATCTCCTCCCACATGTGGTCCACCTGGGCCTGGTGCACCGAGCGCGTCTCCTCGATGCCGGTGCGCAGCTGCTCTGCCAGGTCGCGGTGGCGGCTCAGGCGGCGGTGCTCGTCGAACGCCAGCTGGAGACCTGGTGACTCCGGAGGCAGATCCGCCCCCCACTCGCCGGAGACCGCCCACGCAGCCCGAGCCAGCACCCTGTACAGCGCGGCCTGCTCCGGCGTCACGCCGTCATCCGGGCGAAGCTCCCCGCCCACCCGTTGGTGTCGCTGAGCCCGGTCGAGGAACGTCAAGGCCTCGCGCCTTCGCGCCTCGCGGTCCACCGGATGTCCCTGCGCCACCAGGAACTCCGCCAGGCACTCCCAGGTGGCCTCCGGCTCGTCCAGCAACGCGTCGAACGCGACGACGAACACCGGTAGGGAGCCGGCACCGAGCATCGCCGATCGCTGATAGCGCTCCCAGAGGGCGACTCCGTACGGCACGGGGAGTCCGTCACGGGCTTCGAGCGACCGGGCGGTCTCCAACGGGTTCCTCACAGCCGCCACGACGGTCAGGTCGTCGGCCAGGACCTCCCGCCAGAAAGGCAGCAGCAGGCAGACGCGTGGGTCCTTCCACACCCAGCCCCTCTCCGGCAGGCTCTCGCGGAAGCAAGAGCGCGCTCTCTCGCCCCAGCGACCGCGTGCCAGCTCCCGCAGCTCGTCCGGGTGGATCGCCGGGGGCCCCGACCACCTTCCCCCCAGCTCCAGGAGGAGCTCCTCGTCGAACGAGGAGAGCGCCTCAACCTCCCAGTGGCCTCCGGCGTTCTCGGGTGTCGCTCCGATGAGCCGGTCGTGCGGTCCGACGTCCAGTCCGAGGAGGTTCACCACCCGGGTGAGCGCGGATGTCCCCCCCCGGTGAGCACCCAGGATCACCACTCCCACGTAAGCCTCCACCGGCGCTCCAGGGGCATCACCCTCCGACCGTACTCCGCGGGGTGCCGGACAGCCTCGACCACCGGCTCTACAGTGTCGGAGCGATGTCTGAGGATGCCTGCGACGTCTCTGTCGTGCTCCCCGTCTACAACGAGGCCGGACACCTTCGCGAGGAGATCCGGCGGATCCGCGAGGCCCTCGAAGCCTCGGAGTACAGCTACGAGCTGATAGTCGTCGACGACGGCTCCGACGACGGGTCGGGTGAGGCGCTCCGTGAGATCGACGGGATACGCCTCATCCAGTTCGTGAAGAACCGGGGCTCCGGATCGGCACGGAAGTACGGCACCCGTGCCGCTCGGGGCAGGGTGGTGGTCTGGACCGATGCGGACATGACCTACCCGAACCACGAGATCCCCCAGCTCGTCTCGGAGCTCGAGGGGTACGACCAGGTCGTGGGGGCCCGGACCTCTGAGGAGGGCACTGCGAAGCTCCTCCGGGTCCCGGCCAAGTGGATGATCCGGAAGCTGGCGAGCTTCCTGACGGAGACCCCCATCCCGGACCTCAACTCCGGTCTGCCGCGCGTTCCGTCGCGACGTCGCCGATCAGTTCCTGCACCTCCTGCCGGCCGGGTTCTCCTGCGTCACGACGATCACGATGGCCTTCCTGGCCAACGGGTACTCGGTGAAGTACGTCCCGATCGAGTACTCGAAGCGGGCCGGGCGATCGAAGTTCCACTGGTGGCGTGACACCAAGCGCTACCTGACCCAGGTGATCCGCCTGATCCTCTCCTACGACCCCCTGAAGATCTTCATCCCGGTCAGCCTCGTGCTCTTCGGGATGGGCATCGCGAAGCTCGTCTTCGACGTCGTGGACAAGGACCTGAGGCTGGCCACGAACACTCTCCTCATCCTCTTCACCGCCTTCCAGGTGCTGGCGATCGGCCTCCTGGCCGACCTGTTCGTTCGCCTCAGCAAGCCGCGGGACGAGGTAGAGCCTGCCCGACAGTGAGCAGATCGCGTGAAGGCCGCCTCCTGATCACGCGTGGCCGCGTCGAGATGGCGGTGGCGGTGCTCGTCCCGACCGCGATCTTCACCTGGGTCGCCCTCCGCACCCCGGTGAACTTCGACGGCGCCATGAACCTCCAGGCGGCCCAGCACCTCGCCCACCACGGCGTATACGGCCGCTTCTACCACGTCCTCGTGGAGTTCCCCCCCGAGGTCAAGACGAACGGGCCCTTCATCTTCCTGGCTGCGCTGAGCATCCGCGTCGTGGGAGAGAACCAGCTCGGCCTCCAGCTGGCCAACCTGCTGTTCGTGGGAGGAACGGCCGCTGTCGTGTACCGCCTCTTCCGGCACTGGTCGTCGTTCGCCGTGGTTGCACCGGCCCTCACCCTCCTGCTGCTGCCTCAGCCGTTCCTGTTCGGCCTGGCCGGTCTCGGGGAGATCCCGGCCATCTTCTTCCTGCTGCTGGCCCTGACGCTGCTGTTCGACGGCCTGCTCATCGACGACCACCGCCGCACACTCCGGCTCACATCGATCGCTTTCCTCTCGGTCGGCCTCTCCGTGAGCACGAAGGCGTTCATGCTGGGATCTCTCGGCGCCGTCGCCGTCGCGGCAGGAGCGCTGGTGCTCGTCGCTCGGGTCAGGTTCGGGAAGGTGCTCCTGCGCCGCGCCACTCCTGCTCGTCGGCCCACTCCTCTTCGAGCTGTACCGGCTGATCAGCCTCGGGTGGTCCGGCTACGGCGACTGGTGGGACGGTGAGTGGGACTCCGTCAGCTACCAGGCCGGGATGGACAGCTCCAGGGACAAGGCTCCACCCCGCGGCCTCTTCCAGACACTCGCCGATCGCCTCCACATCTGGTCGGAACGGGTCGATCTCCCCGCCGAGCTGGTGATCGTCGCGCTGGTCGCGACCGGTGTCCTGGTGCTGCTCCTGCTCGTCGGGATCCGGCGGTTGCCGAAGGGTCGGGAGCTGACCAGGACGGCGATCGTCCCGATGCTCTCGCTGGGGGTTCTCGTCGCCACCTACGCCGCGTGGTGGATCTTCGCCGTGCCCGAGGCCAAGGCCTGGACCCGCCGCCTGTACCCGGCGCTGGTGGCGCAGAACCTGGTCCTGCTGCTGCTCCTCTGCACGCTGGCGTCGATCATCCGCGCGAGCCGGGACAGGCGCGATCGCACGACGATCGCTGCCGCCGCATCTCTGGTGGCGGTCGTGGCGCTCCTCGGCTTCATGGCAGTCCGGTACCTCCCGGAGCGCTTGGACCACGTCGTCTCCGGCGACACCGCTAGCCTCGACTCGGTGGCCGAGGCAGCCGAGCTCATCCGAAGCTCTCCCGACTCCCGCTTCTTCGGTGAAGGATGGTGGTCCGCGCCGGTCGTCAGCCTGATGGCCAACCGGGGCCTGTACGACCTGGAGATAACGGACCCGTGCGACCTCGATCCCGATCGCGATCGGGTCATCTGGGATCGGGATGCTGCGGCGATAGCCGCGCCCAGCCCCTTCGACTACTCGGGGAACCTCGACTTCACCCTGTTGCACGACTTCGGCGAGGTGCAGGTCTACGCGATCAGCCCCACGGAGAAGGGCTGCCCCTCAGCCTCCCAGTCGCCCGACCAACGACCTGAGTGACTCCTCGAACGGCGGGAGCGGCGACAGGCCGTGGTAGCGAAGCGCCGCGTTGTCCAGCACCGAGTTGCGCGGCCGGGGGGCCGGGCGCGGCGGATCGAGATCGGCAGTCTTGATCGGTCTCACCCGCCCGGGATCGCCACCCGCTGCATCGAGGACCGCGCGGGCGAACTCGTACCAGCTCACCGCGCCCTGGTTGGTGACGTGGAAGACCCCGGGAAGCCTGGCGACAGCAAGATCCCTGATCTTCGCTGCGAGATCTGCAGTGAACGTGGGGCAGCCCCGCTGATCGTCCACGAAGGCGAGGCCCCCCTCTGAACCCGCAAGGCGGAGAACGGTCTTCACCATGTTGTTGCCGTGCTCACCGCAGACCCACGAGGTCCGGACAACCGTCGCCTGCGGGTCGAGCTCGCGCTCCCCCGCCAACTTCGACATCCCGTACACGGACCGGGGGTTCGGTCGGTCCCACTCGTGATACGGCGTCGACTTCTCGCCATCGAACACGTAGTCCGTCGACACGTAGACCAGATGGGCACCGACGGCACGGGCCCCCTCGGCGACGTTGCGGGTGCCGAACGAGTTGACCCGGAACGCCCGATCGGGCTCATCCTCGCATGCATCCACGGCGGTCCACGCGGCAGCATGAACCACGAGATCCGGTCTGGTCGAGGTGATGGCCCCCATGACCGCGTCCCGGTCGCCCACGTCCAGATCCTGATGGGTGGCGAGGACCAGATCGTGGCCGGACAACGCCCCGGCGAGGTCCCGGCCGAGCTGACCACCCGACCCGGTGACGAATACCCGCATCAGCGTCACCCGCGGGGGGCGAGGTGGAAGAGCACGCGCGTACCGGACGGGAGAGCCTCCTCGCTGCGGATCTCGAACCGCTTCTCGGCCTGGGCCCGGAAAGCGGAGAGGTCGTACTCGTCGTGGATCCCCTCCCGCTTGTTGCGGAGCAGCTTCCTCACCATCTGATCCTCGCGCGTCGGGAACTCCACCACGGACTCGCACCTCAGGTCGGCCAGCAGATCGAGGATCTCGGGGACGGGCACGTTCGCACCTATCGCCAGGTGGTGGATCACGGCAAGCGCCAGGACCAGATCAGGCCGGCCTCTCTCCAGGAACGCAGCCCGTTCACGTCCCCGCCACCCGATGCCGGGTGAGGGGTCCGCGAGGTTCATCACGACTGGGAGGATCTTCTCGTTGCGCTCCGCACGAAGGGCCTTGTAGAGGCCGTCGACCACAAGCGCGTCGACGTCGAGCGCCACGACATACGCCGCGTGCTCCGCTGCCAGCCGGGAGAAGCGGCCGTCGTTGGCCCCGATGTCCCAGACAAGGCGCCTCTCGCGGCTGGCGGCCACCGCGCGGACGAACTCGCTCTTCCGGTCGAGGTCACGATCGCTGTAGTGGGCCCTCTCGCCGTACTGCGACCACTCCGAGGTGGAGCGATCCCACTCCATCCCCTCCACGATCTTCGTCAAACCCTTCAGGTTGGCGACGATGAGCTCCTTCTTGAAGCCGGCGGCCTTCATCTCAGACCTCACGTCGCGGTCCGTGTCCGCGTACCGCTCCTCGGCCCGGGCATGGAGGAGCACGTGGGTGAGCACCCCCTTCCTGCCCGCCTTCCGCCCCCCGAGCACCCCACGGGCCTCCGCCGGGGTGACGCCGTCGACCGAGCCTCGCAGCCAGGGCTGGAACGGCAGGTCCTTGTAGGCCTGGAACATCAGCGGATACAGGAACAGCTGGCAGAACTGGCGATACCCGAACCATGGGTCGCCCGTCCGGTAGCGCTCGAAGGACCCGACATCGATGAAGACCGGGCGTGCACCGACGAACTGGACGTTGTACGAGGACGCGTCCTTGCACGCGATGTCCACATCCAGGCCCGACGTGAGGATCTCCAGCTGCAGCCTGGCCGCGTCACGCAGCATCTCGAAGGACCACTCGTAGGGATAGGAGAGGAACGGGATGCGCTCGTGCCGCAACACCCCCTCCCAACCCTCCAGGCCCTCTGGCGGATCCTCGACCCATTCGGTCCCGACGACCTTGCGCTGCCTCGTCAGCCTTTCGAAGAGCTCCGTGGAGGTGATCTCCTCGAGCTCCGCCGCAGCGTCGGCGCGGAGCCCGCGATACACGGCGTCCGCAGCGACGAACACCCGACTCGTGGGATCCCTGAACGAACCGGGGTCGACATGAGCCGCGTCCATGGAGCGGGGAGACGGATCAGGCTTCGGTGTCGGGCTCGGCCCGGGATACCGACTCGGTCTCTGCCTCGGAGACCTCGTCCGTCCCTGCGCTCTTGCGCCGGAACGGGCTGCGGAGGCGGTGCGCCATCGTCCGGGCGGCCACGGCCACCCCGGCCGCCCCCGCCGCAACGGCTCCGGCGATCATGCTCCCCGAGCCGGGGTCGAGGTACGCGATTTCCACAGTCGGCCTCCGTTGGAGAGGGGGTAGCCCCGCCAAGATAACGACTCGGTGAACGTGGGGCAACGCGCCTGTTGCCTACAGGTGACACACCCCAGGTAGCGTGGTTCCCTGCGGATCCCGCCCGCGTGCCCTGCATGAGCGATCCTTCCTCCCTCCTTCCCCAGCCCGCGCCGGCCCGCGGGGACGCGCCCGTAGACTCCTCGACCACGGTCTGGTCCTGTTCGCGCTCTCGGGCCTCGCCATCGCCCAGCCCCTCCTGGACATCTACGGCCGCAATCCCGAGGCGTTCCTGGCGAACGACCTGACTCGGGCGGACCTCATCTTCTTCGGCCTCGCGGTCGTCTTCCTGGTGCCCCTCGCCGGGATCGCACTCGAGGCGCTCGCCTCGCTGGCGGGGGAGAAGGCCGAACGCACGCTCCATTCGGGCCTCGTCGGCCTGCTGGGCCTCCTGCTCGCGCTCGGGTGGGCGCGACAGCTCGGGATCGACACCATCCTGGTCGCCTTCGTCGGGGCCGGTGCGCTCGGTGCCGTCCTGGCGTTCGCCGAGCGACGCCACCGCGCCGTGCGCAGCACCCTCCAGGTGCTGGCCCTCGCGCCGCTCGCCTTCCTGGGGCTGTTCCTGTTCGGCAGCGAAGCATCCTCGCTTCTCTCCGAGCCAGCTGCCGCCACCAGCCCCTCCGCGCAGTTCGGTGGCGATGACCGGCCCCCGATCGTCTGGATCATCCTCGACGAGTTCCCGCTCGCCACCATCGTGGACAGCGACGGGGAGGTGAACGACCAACGATTCCCGCAGCTGGCCCGCCTCGCAGCGACCTCGCACTGGTTCCGGAACGCCCACTCCCCTGCCTTCCTCACCGAGCAGGCGGTCCCACCGATCCTCACCGGTCAGTGGCCGGCACCCGACAAGCTGCCCATCTACTCCGAACACCCCCACAACCTGTTCAGCCTCCTCGCAGGTGAGTACGAGATGTGGCAGCGCCAACCGCTCACCGACCTCTGCCCTCCTGACGCGTGCGAGCAGGCGATCGGCGGAGCAGGGGGCCTCCGGAGGGCGGCGCTGGACGCCGGAGTGGTGTACGGGCACCTCGTGCTCCCATCCGATCTGAGAGATCGCCTGCCCGAGGTGGACACCTCCTGGGGAGGGTTCCTCGGGGATGACGCCATCTCGGTTCCGCGCTCCAGCGACGGGGTGGGTTCGGATCTCCCGACCTGGCCGGTGTCGGGAACGGACGACACCCCTTCGCAGGAACCCTCTGTCATGGCCGCCCTCATCTCCGACCTCACGGAGGATGCCGACGCGCACCTCTGGTTCGCCCACCTGGAGCTCCCGCACCAGCCGTGGACCATCACCCCGCAGGGCCACCGCAACACCTCCGGCTTCCCGAAGCTGGGTGTCGAGCTGCAGGGCTCCGACCGACACGTGAGCCGCAGCCTCGAGGGAAGGCAGCGTCACCTCCTGCAAGCCGGTGCGGCAGACCTGCTCATCGGATCCCTCATCGATCGCATGGAGGAGCTCGGCATCTGGGATGACGCCGTGGTGGTGGTCACCTCCGACCATGGTCAGAGCCTGCGCGCCCCGGACTTCGGACGAGCACCCACGGAGCTCAACTCCCAGGAGGTGTTCCGCGTGCCGATGTTCGTGAAGCTCCCCGAGCAGCGGGAGGGCGTCACGAGCGATGTGAACGCATCGACGATGGACCTGCTGCCGTCGCTCGTCGACGTTCTCGGCATCGAGACCGACTGGTCCTTCGAGGGGCACTCGCTCTTCGACGGGAGCCCGTTCCCATCAGAGAAGCGGGTGGTGGGAGGCCTGGGGACCATCGACGCGTCGTTCGAGGTCTTCCTCGATCGGATCGTCGAGGCCCATGCGAGGGACTTCCCTCGCGACGACTGGATCGGAGTGGCCGCCGTCGGGGATCTCGGGGATCGGGTCGGGGAGCGAGTGGGGGAGCTCGAGATCCTGGAGGGCTCCCCGTTCCTGGCGAGCGTCGACCAGCAGGCCGAGCTCGCCGACCTGGATCTCGGGAGAGGCCTCGTGCCTCTCGTCCTCAGCGGTTCGCTCGAGGGCCCGACCCGCGAGCCGCTTCCCAGCGAGCTGCTCCTGGTGCTGAACGGCCGGGTGGCCGGGGTGGCGCGCGCCGATTGGCAGCTCGACACATCCGACACCAGCCGCTTCAGGGGCCTTGTGGCCGAGCAGTTCCTTGTCGACGGCCACAACTCGGTGGAGGTGCTGGTTCCCAGGGGTGACGACTCGTTCTACAGGGCCGGCTGACGGCCGGCGCCCGACCGCGCCAAGTGGCTCATCCTGCCTTCAACGGCACCCACCACCAGCGACTCTCCCGATACCACTCGACGGTCTCCTCCAGGGCCTCTTCGAGCCGGCGCGCCGGCTCCCACCCGAGGGCACGGACCTTGGCAGTGTCTATCGAGTACCGGCGGTCGTGTCCCAGGCGATCCTCCACGTACTCGATCATGGATTCGTCTGCTCCGCAGAGCGCGAGCAGCTTCCCGGTCAGCTCGCGGTTGGTGACCTCGTTCCCGGCCCCGATGTTGTAGATCTCACCCGTCTCCCCCTTGCGCAGGACGAGGTCGATCGCGGCGCAGTTGTCCTCCACGTAGCACCAGTCCCGCACGTTGAGCCCGTCCCCGTACAGCGGCACCCGGTGGCCCTCGAGGAGGTTCGTGACGAAGAGAGGGATGACCTTCTCGGGATGCTGGAACGGGCCGAAGTTGTTGGACGAACGCGTCACGACGACCGGCAAGCCGTAGGTCTCTCGATGCGCCAGCGCGATGAGATCCGAGCCGGCCTTGGAGGCGCTGTAGGGGGACCGGGGCTTGAGCGGATCAGCCTCCGAGAACGAACCCTCTTCGATCGAGCCGTACACCTCGTCGGTCGATACGTGGAGGAACCTGCGGACCCCGACCAACCTGGCGATGTCGCACAGCACGTTCGTGCCGTCGCAGTTCGTCCGCACGAACTCATCAGGGCTGATGATCGAGCGGTCGACGTGGCTCTCCGCCGCGAAGTGGACCACGGCGTCGTGATCCTCCATGGCTGCACGGACCGCCGACCGGTCGCAGATGTCTCCCTGCACGAAGCTGTACCTGGGATCGGACTCAACGTCCCTCAGGCTCTCCAGGTGGCCCGCGTAGGTGAGGGCATCGAAGACAGTCACCTCGTCGTCACCCGACCGCAGCAGGTGGCGGACGAAGTTCGACCCGATGAACCCTGCACCGCCTGTCACGAAGAGCTTCATGTCCGCAGCCCCATGTGCGGCCGCCACTGCGGCGGTATCCCGGCCCGGGTCGGGTTGCTCCGGTCACGCTCCGAGAGCACCGGCGTCTCGACGCCCCACTCCGCTCCGATCTCGGGATCGTCCCAGGCCACCCCCAGCTCGTCGGCCGGGTTGTAGTAGCCGTCCACGAGGTAGGTGATCGTCACATCCGTCAGGGCTGCGAACCCATGTGCCACTCCCGGCGGGATGTACACCCCGAGGTGGTGGTTCACGCCCGCTTCGTCCTCACCCAGGTCGAGCATCAGGGTGGCCCCGTCCGTGGACGAGCCGACCCGCAGGTCGTGCAGCACGACTCGCGCCCTCCCACTCGGCACGTACCAGTAGTCCGCCTGGTGGAGGTGGTAGTGGAGGCCGACGATGCTCCCTGCCTGTCGATCGGCGCGATTCCCCTGGATCATCTCCCGCCCCGTCGGGAACCACTCCCGGCGGTACGTCTCGACGAACACCCCACGCTCGTCTCCGTGGAGGTCCGGCTCGACGAGCTGGACACCCGCGATCACATCAGACTCCGTGACTGTTCCCATTCGCTTCTCCATGCCTGGAAGGCTCAACCTTCGAGATCGACCTGGGAGTGATCCCCCAACATCAGCCGGTGTGCCCGGGGCCGAGCACCTGAGCGGTGTATCTCGGTGTGCCTACCGATGAGGGAGTCCGCGAGCCGGGCGATCCCGACGATCCGGCTGTGCTCGAGCACGACCGAGTGCTCGATCTCCGTGTCCACGATCTCGCAGTGTGCCGCGATGGAGGTGTAGGGGCCCACGTAGGTGTTCTCGATCCGCGCCGCCGCGCCGATGATCGCCGGACCCCGGACCCGGGAGTTGACGACATGGGCACCCTCCTCGATGACCACCCGGCCCTCGACCCGGGAGGCGGAGTCGACCGATCCCCGGATGTCGGTCTGGAGCGTCTCCAGCACCTTCATGTTGCTCTCGAGGAGCGGGTCCTTCTTCCCGGTGTCGAGCCACCAGCCCTCCAGCACCTCCTGGCGTACCCGCTGGCCCTGGTCGACCAGCCACTGGATCGCGTCGGTGATCTCGAGCTCCCCGCGATCCGAAGGCCGAATCGCCCCCACAGCCTCGTGGATCGCGGACGTGAACAGGTAGACGCCGACCAACGCGAGATCGGAAGGTGGATCCTGAGGCTTCTCGACCAGGCCGACCACCTCCCCGGACGCGTCGAGGGCAGCGACACCGAACTGCCGGGGGTCGTCCACGTCCGCGAGCAGGATCTGTGCAACCGGAGCCACGCGGGCTTCGCCTGAGCCGGGGTTCGTCGTCGAGGCCCGGTCGCGCTCGAATCGGTCCACGAACTGCTTCAGTCCCTGCTCCAGCATGTTGTCGCCGAGGTACATGACGAAGTCCTCGTCACCCAGGAAGTCCCTCGCGATGAGGACGCAGTGGGCCAGCCCGAGTGGCTCGGTCTGGGGGATGTAGGTGACCTCCGCGCCCCACGCCGACCCGTCCCCCACGGCTTCGCGGATCTCGTCGCCGGTGTCACCGATGATGATGCCGATGTCGGTGATGCCGGCTTCGACCATGTCCTCGATCCCGTAGAAGAGGATCGGCTTGTTGGCGACCGGCACCAGCTGCTTGGCACTGGTGTGCGTGATCGGCCGGAGACGGGTGCCGGCACCCCCGGCCAGGATCAGACCCTTCATGCCGCCCTGTGGTCTAGCATGGGCCGTGAGGGCCGGCGAACAGCAGGCCCTCGTTCGCATTCACATGGCCAGACGACCACATCCCCTCCGACGAGCGATCGCCCTGGGCTCGGTAGCCGCGGTGCTCGTGTCCCTCCTGAGCCTGGTGCCGGTGCCGGCTTTCTCCACGGTGCCCGAGCTGCGTGTCGACCGCTCCACGCCCACCTTCTCCGCGCCGGCGGCCAGATCGGCTGATGAGGATGCAGCCAGCACGGGTCGGGAGGTGGGGATCCAGCCCTTCACCACGATCGGCTTCGACCTGGGGGGCCAGGAGCCCACCGAGCCGGTACGGCTGCGCACCCGCAGCGACGGGCAGTGGTCGGGGTGGGTGGAGCTCGATGTGCACGACGACCACGGTCCGGATCCGACCACCGCCGAAGCCGTGGAGGAGCAGCTCACCGAGCCGGTATGGGTCGATGAGGCGGACGGATACGAGATCAGGCTGCCCGCCGGTGTCGACACCTCTGCGGTCGAGGCGGTGCTGGTCCGCGAGACCGGTCGGGACGTCGCGGTGACGATCGACGAGGACGAGGCCGGGGCCGGCTCGATCGGGCCCTCGATCCATCGTCGCTCCGAGTGGGGGGCGAGGTCGTTCAACGGCACCCCGGAGGAGGCCACACGGCTCAACCTCTCCTTCGTGCACCACGCGGTGAGCACCAACAGCTACGGACCGGGGGACGTACCGTCGATCCTCCGCTCCATCCAGAACTTCCACATGGATGGCCAGGGATGGTTCGACATCGCCTACAACTTCGCGATCGACAAGTACGGCGGTATCTGGGAGGCCCGTCAGGGCGGAGTCGAGCGCGCCATCATCGGTGGCCACACGAAGGGCTTCAACACCGGATCCACCGGCGTCGTCCTGCTCGGGGACTACAGCACCGCCAGCCCGACCGCGGCGATGCTCGACTCGCTGGAGCGCCTCCTCGGATGGAAGCTCCAGATGCACGATGTCGAACCGAACACGCTCGTCACGGTCACATCGCTCGGTGGCGACATCTACCCCGAAGGGGCTCGGGTCACCCTCAACACCGTCAGCGGGCACCGGGATGCCGGCGCCACCGGATGTCCGGGAGGCTATGTCTACGACCGGATGGGGTCCATCCGCTCCGGCACCGTGGCGGAGGCGAACCGCTACGCCGGGTTGGGATCGTCGGTGTGGGACGACCTCGACGGCGACGGCGCCTACGAGAGCGGTGAGCCGCCGCTCGTCGGGGTCACGGTGAGGCTCTCCCAGGACACCGACGGGAACGGGAGCTACGAGACGTCGGTGGCTACGCGCCGGACCAACTGGAATGGAGCCTTCTGGTTCGGTGGTCTCTCGGCGGGGCGCTACGAGGCTCGTGTCGCTGCGAGCGACCTCCCCGACGGATACGTGTTCACCAACTCCGGCAGGCGCACCTGGCAGCTCTCGACAGGGGGCACCGCCAGGCCGTCCAAGATCGGGGCCTGGATACCAGCCGACCACGCCTTCCGCTACGGGCAATCCGGGGACCGCCCCGTCGTCGGTGACTGGGACGGCGACGGCATCGACACCGTTGGTGTCCAGCGAGGCGCCAACTTCTACCTCTCGAACGACCTGGGGTCCGGAGCCGCCGACCACGTCTTCACCTTCGGGCAATCCGGGGACCGCCCCGTCGTCGGTGACTGGAACGCCGACGGCATCGACACCATCGGGGTACGAAGGGGCAACACCTTCTATCTGCGCAACTCGAACAACTCAGGTCGGGCCAACACCACCTTCGCCTTCGGCCGGTCCACCGACACCCCACTCGCCGGGGACTGGGACGGCGACGGCGACGACACGATCGGGGTCCACCGCGGGCGGGTGTTCTACCTCCGTTACGGCCTGAGCGGCGGTGCTGCCGACAAGGCGATCTCCTATGGGAACAAGGGTGACCGCCCCGTGGTGGGTGACTGGGACGGCGACGGTGACGACACCCTCGGCGTGTACCGGTCCGTGAGCTTCTACCTGCGCAACAGCCTCTCGGCCGGTGCCGCCGACGTCGCCCCTCCCCTGGGACCAGCAGGTGCTGCGGCCTTCAGCGGCGCCTGGGAGGGCGGCGCGTCGGGAATCGGGACCTTCTACCGATCTCACTGGCGGCTCAACTCGGTCGAGCTCTGACGCCGCGGAGATGCCCGGCACCGTCGTCTTCTTCGGTACCTACGACGAGCGCACGCACCCCAGGGTCCAGGTGCTGCGGGAGGGCTTCGAGGCGCACGGTCACCACGTGACGGTCTTGAACTTGCCGCTCGGGCTGGACACGGCGGCCCGTGTCCAACTGGTGCGCCGACCTTGGCTGACGCCGCTGCTCGTGGCACGCCTGCTCGCGGCGTGGATGCGGTTGACCTGGCGAGCCCGCAGGGCAGCCAGACCCGACGCCGTGGTCGTCGGCTACCTCGGCCAGTTCGACGTCCACCTCGCCCGACTGCTGTTCCGCCGCGCCGATCGTCCTCGATCTGATGGTGACCCTGGGCGACACGGCCCACGACCGTCAGGTGGGCCATCATCGTCTCGTCGCCCTGCTGGACTTCATCGACCGTCGCGCCGTCGCAGCGGCCGACCTCGTGCTCGTCGACACGGAGCAGCATCTCGAGGCGCTCCCCGCCGGCGACCGGGCCAAGGCGATGGTCGTACCGGTCGGAGCACCAGCAGCATGGGCACGAGAGCCCGAGCCGCGGAGCGACGCGGCGGAGGTGCGCGTGGTCTTCTTCGGTCTGTACACGCCGCTGCAGGGAGCCCCGGTCATCGGCGCCGCGATCGGTCGACTGTCCGACGAGGAACGGATCCACTTCACCATGGTCGGCAACGGCCAGGAGCTCGACGCGACCCGATCAGCAGCTTCGGCGAACCCCCGGGTCGAGTGGCTCGACTGGGTGGAGGCTGCCCACCTGCCGGATCTCGTGGCGGAGCACGACATCTGCCTCGGGATCTTCGACACCGGCCGGAAGGCCGCTCGCGTGGTGCCCAACAAGGTGTACCAGGGGATGGCCGCAGGCTGCGCGATCGTCACCGCCGACACGCATCCTCAGCGGACAGCGCTGGGGGCCTGCGGCGTTCTGGTGCCACCTGGAGACCCCGAGGCGCTGGCCCGAGCGCTTCGCGACCTCGCGTCGGACCGGGTGAGGATCGAGGGCTTGAGGTCGTGCGCCCACCGTGCCGCCCTTCGCGACCACATGCCTGCAGCGGTGGTCGAAGGGCTCCGGAAGAGGCTCGGGTGCAACCCGGGGTGTGGTGCCAGCACCGCATCGGCCCCTCGATGACAGACGCGACCTCAGAGGAGCATCTCACGCCAGCGGATTCCGTTCACGGTTCCGACGCCTCCCGTGTCCGCCTTCCACCCACCACTCGTCGGCACGGCGCCGGTGGGGCCGTACGCCACCACACGGTTCGCGGAGCCACCTGTGTTGGAGTTCCGCAGGTAGAACACGCCGGCGCGGACGACCCCCACCGTGTCGTCTCCGTCCCCGTCCCAGTCCCCCACCACCGGCCAGTCCGTGGCCCAGCCGTAGGAGTTGATGACGATGTCAGCCGGTCCGGGCGTGTTCGAGTTCCGGAGGTAGAAGGTCGACCCGCGACGTACGCCCACGGTGTCGTCGCCGTCGCCGTCCCAATCGCCCACCAGGGGTATGTCCGTGGGCCAGCCATAGGAGTCCACGATCACGTTGGCCGGCCCACCGCTGTTCGAGTTGCGCAGCATGAACCTCGACCCGCGACGGACTCCTACGGTGTCGTCACCGTCACCGTCCCAATCGCCCACCAGGGGTATGTCCGTGGCCCAGCCGTACGAGTCGACCACGATGTGAGCAGGACCGGCGGAGTTGTGGTTGCGGAGGTAGAACGAGGTGCCTCTCCGAACCCCCGCCGTGTCCACCCCGTTGCCGTCCCAGTCTCCCGGCAGCGGCCAGTCCCCCTCTGCTCCGTAGTTGAACTCTGCGTGGGAGCACTGCCCCCTCCCGGTCGAGAGGTCGCAGAGGTCGGAGTACCGCTCCCAGTCGAGGCCGTTGCGGGCGTTGACCCCCAGGACCCTCGACGCCGAGATGTCGATCCCGTAGCCCGTGTCCGCGCGCAGCCAGTGCCGCCACTCCCTTCCGTCCCGGGAGTAGACGTAGAACGGTGCCGAGACGGGTGAAGGCCCGAACACCGGGTTCGCGAACCCTCGGTAGCCCGTCGCCAGGTCGGAGTCGACGTAGTGGCATGTGAAGGTCTCCAGGCTCCCCATGAGCCGGCAGGTCCGCGTCGCCATCCCGCCGAGGCTGCCGACGGTGAGGTCGCGGCTCACGTTCACCAGGTGACCGTTCTGGTAGATCTCGGCGAAGATGTCGTCGCACGTGCCGCCGTTGCAGCCGAACCACGGTTGCCACACGTAGGACTTCGAGGGGTTCGTGCACCAACGATCGGCCATCACCTCAGCGGTCCGGCCGGCGATGACCCCCGTGTTGATGCGCTGCGCCGCGGTGTACGGCGCGCCGAGGCCGGCCGAGTCGAAGGCGAACTGCCCCACCCCGGGGTGCCAGAAGGCGTTCTGGTAGTTGTTGGGGTTGCCGAACGAGTACAACGCCGTCTGGTTGTCCCAACGGCTGAGGGTCATGGGGCTCGGTGCCGTGGTGGCGGGGGCACCCGTCTCCGGGTACGTCGGGGCGATCATCAGCGCGGCGAGCTTGTCCCGCGACAGCCCACACCGCTTGTGCTGGTCGGCCCAGTACAGGATGTCGTCGAGAGGCCCGTCACCGTGGACCCGGGCCTCTGCGTGGGTGCCGACCGCGCCGTCGAAGCCCAAGACCGCGAGCATCGGCCCCAGCAGGGACGCCGCCAACAGGATCGCGAGCCGCCTCACGACCCCCACCCCCAGAGGTACACAGAGGCGTCGTCGAGCGCCTCCGGTGCCCCGGGTGCGGGAACGACGACGAGGAAGTCGGCGGCCGCGCCGGGCGCGACGGCCGCGAACGACCCCGAGGCCGGCCGACCCTCCGGATCCACCAACGGGCTCGCCAACGCGTCGAGGTCGGTGCCGGCATCGACCGACACCACCGCCGCCTCCTGCACCCACAGCACCCGTCCCGATGTGTCGACGAACGCGGCAACGACGCCGATCCCCGACAACTGAGCGCCTCCCACGTTGGCAGCCGTCCCCATCGCGACGTAGGGATGCGGCACCCCCACGGGATCTCGATACAGGTAGGACTCCACAGGGCGGGGATCGCCGAGTCCCCGCTGCCAGTGGTTCACCAGCTCGATGTCGCGACTCGATTCACCGGCTGATTCGCCGGACGGATCCGCGGGTGCGGCGATCGACGTCAGCCACTCCACGTCGGCCACCCGAGCGGCCGGGACCTCGGAGCTGATCTGGAAAGGAGCGGGCTCACCGGGGCGGATGCCCGGGACCGGGACAGGAGTGCTCACCTCGTCGAGGGGTGCTCCGGCGGAATCCAGCAACCGCGCGTGGACGACCAGCCCGGTGACCTCGGAGGAGCTCTCGTTTCGGATCAGGCCACGCGCGCCCCACGGACCGTCCTGAGCGACGGTCAGGGTCTCGCTCAGAACCGTGATCCCTGACGCCGACGGCTGTGTGGTCCAGTGGGATCCCACGAACCCGGCCAGCGTCCTCCAGTCATCCTCTCCGGTCCCGGCGAGTGCAGCATCCAGGTCTTCCGCCCTGGTGGCGCAGTCGGACGACTCCGCGTCAGTGCGGAGGCAGCCGGAACCATCGAAGAGCTCCGGCTCGCGCTCTTGGACGGGGGGAAGGGTCGGAAGCGGCTCCGTGGTCGGGGGAGCCGTTGCCAGCGGCCGGCCACCGTCACCGCAGGCCGAGACGCCGAGCGCCGCCGTGAGGATCAGGATGACGGTGGTGGTTCGCAGCGACATGGTCGATCGAAGCCGAGGTCCTTGCCTAGGTCGGCACCGGGCCGGCGCGTCCCGCCCGAGACCGCCGACGGTGACCCACCCGCTTCGTGCTCCCCACCGTACCAAGTCGACTAGAAACATCCCATGACCTCCCCGAGGGTCGCCTGCGTCGCAGGCGCTCGACCCAACTTCGTGAAGATCGCACCCGTCGAACGGGCGCTCGCCGAGCGCGGCGCGGATACGCAGCTGGTTCACACCGGTCAGCACTACGACCCCGCTCTCACCGACACCTTCTTCGACGAGCTGGGAATCCCGCGACCCGATCACGAGCTCGAGGTCGGCTCGGGCACCCACGCAGAGCAGACCGCGCGGGTCATGGAGCGATTCGAGCGACTGCTCGGGTCGCTGAACGCCGACGTCGTGGTCGTGGTCGGTGACGTCAACTCCACCCTGGCCGCCGCCCTGGTGACCGCCAAGGGCGGACCGCTGCTCGCGCATGTCGAGGCCGGGTTGCGGAGCCGTGACTGGTCGATGCCCGAGGAGGTCAATCGCGTCGTGACCGACCGCGTGAGCGACTACCTCTTCGCGCCCAGCTCCGAAGCCGTGGAGAACCTGGCGGCCGAGGGCTACCGACCTGATCAGATCCACCTGGTGGGCAACGTCATGGTCGACAGCCTGCTCGCGAACCTGGAGCGGGCCCGCGACCGGCCGGTGCTGCGCGAGCTCGGACTCGAGTCCGGTCACTACGGATTCGTCACCCTCCACCGGCCGGCGAACGTGGACGATCCAGGACGTCTGCGGTCGATACTCGGCGCGCTCGGCGAAGTCGCGCTGCGATGTCCACTCGTCCTCGCCGCTCACCCCCGTACCCGGGCACGGATGGAAGGGCTGCCGATACCCGACTCGGTCCGGGTGATCCCCCCGGCCTCGTACCTCGACAGCATCGCCCTGCAGGCCGGCGCCGCCCTGGTGCTCACCGACTCAGGTGGGATGCAGGAGGAGACGACGGCTCTGGGGGTACCTTGTCTCACCCTCAGGGAGAACACAGAACGGGCCATCACGATCTCCGAGGGAACGAACCGCCTCGTGGGAACCGATCCGGAGGCGATCGTCGCATGCTCCACCGAGGTGCTCGAGCACGGGGTGGAGCCGCGGTGCCCCTCCCTCTGGGACGGTCACGCCGCAGACCGGATCGCCGAGGTGATCCTCGGTGGAGGCGGACCGGAGGGGCACCCTCGACCGACCGACCTCTGAACGGTGCCGCTGCGCGCCACCGCTTCAGGGCTCGATCGGCAGGTCTGCCACCGACTCGGCCAGCGTCAGCTCGTGCACGCCGCGATGCCTCCGCTCGCCGGCCCGAACGAGAGCCGCCATCGAGATCAGAGCCGTGAGGCTTCCGGCGAGCAGCCCCAGCTCCACCCGCAGGTACAAGTCGTCCCCTGCCCCGACCACCACGGTGAAGACCACCAAGCCCGCTGCCGCGCACAACGCCATGCCGCGCATGGTCACCCAGGGCTATCAGCGCCTGGCCCGAAGCCATCGCTGCCATGTACACGAAGCTCCCGGCGGCGAGCAGCGCCAGGTCCCGGCTGCTCAACACCTGCTCGGTGCCGAACAGGGTGCCGATGACCGGTGGGCCGAGCGTGGCAACCACGACGGTGGCGACCAGGCCCACCACGCCGATGGCTCCCATCAGCCGCGTCATCGCGCGCACGAAGCCTTCGTGATCACCGACACCGAGTTGGTGGGAGAGCTTCGGCAACAGCGCCGCGACCACCGCCTGGAAGAGGAAGAGCGGGACCCTCGCGATCACGAGGCCGTTCAGGAAGACCCCGGCCGCCTCCGACTGCTCGCCCCCAGCGAGCAGCTCGACCGCGATCGCCCCGCCGTTCAGCAGCAACGCTATGCAGGTCGTGCCGAGCAGGAGCCATCCCAGGTTGGCCGTGAGCTTCGCCCCAGGAGGCCTCGGGACCCGGCTGGAGGAGGCCCCGCTGACCCCGCAACGCCGCCGCAACGCCGACGAACGGGGCGATGGCCACGACGAGCCCGTACGCGCCGACCGCCGCCACACCGGCGAGCGCCAGCATCCCCGCCGCCACGGGTCGGGTGATCCCGTCCACGGCGAAGAAGCCGCCGTAGGACCGGAATCGGCCGTGCGACGACAGGGTGCCGCGCACCAGGTGACCGGCGCAGAATCCCAACAGGCCCAGGACGAGGGCGACGACCATCGCTTCGCTGCCCCCGAACAGCTCCTCGACCATCCACTCCCTTGCCACCAGCGCGCCGACGGCCAGCACCCCTGTGAAGCCGAGTCCGACGACCGCGGCGCGGCGGATCACCGGTGCTGAGCCCTGACCGCGGGCACGGCGATCCGAGACTGCTCGCGCCACCTCCTGCTCGAGGGGCTGCATGACTCCGTTGCCAACCGCGAAGAGAAGGGTCCACAGGACCGCCAGGGCCGAGTAGTCGTTCGCGTCGAGAACCCGCGAGGTGACGGCGAAGAGCAGGTAGGTGGCCACACCGGTCACGATGAGCCCGACCGCCACAGGAACGGCGCCCTCCGGCAGCGGATTGCTCCGCCGCAGACGCTCGATCAGCGCGACCACGGACCCACCCCGTTCATTGGCGGGCCAACTTAGGCCATGCGCGGAGCCCTCCGAACCCTGTCCCGGGGTGCCCGGTGGTGTCCGGCGCAATCGGACCCCGGCAGGGTGCAGCGCTTCTTGGTCGCCTCGCCCACGGGCTCGGCTCCCAGGGCGGCGCGGCTCAGGAGGGAGGATCCTCGAGGGGGTGCGGCATGCAGTGCTCGTCGTATGTCGCTATCACCAGGCGCTCCGGATCGACGCTGCAGGCGGGGCACTTGGGGTCACGTCGCACCCGGAAGGTGCGGAACGACTCCTCGAGGGCGTCGTAGGCCAGAAGGCGCCCCGACAGGTCTTCACCGATCCCCAGGATCATCTTGATGGCCTCGAGCGCCTGTATGGAACCCACGATGCCGGGCAGCACACCGAGAACACCGGCCTCGGCGCAGGAAGGTGCCAGATCGGGCGGTGGCGGCTCCGGGATCATGCAGCGGTAGCACGGGCCGTCATGGGGCTTGAACACGGTGACCTGACCCTCGAAGCGGAAGATCGATCCGTGCACGACAGGCGTCCCGGTCTTCAAGGACGCGTCGTTGAGCAGGTAGCGGCTCGGGAAGTTGTCCGCTCCGTCGATGACCAGGTCGTACGGCTTCAGCAGCTCGATCACGTTGTCGGCCCCGAGCCGGGTGTCGTGGGTCACCACGTTCACATCAGGGTTCAGCGCTGTGAGCGTCTTCTTCGCGGAGTCGACCTTCCGTTCTCCGACGCGGTCCAGGTTGTGGAGGATCTGGCGTTGGAGGTTCGACTCGTCGACGACGTCCATGTCGACGACGCCCAGGGTGCCCACCCCCGCCGCGGCCAGGTACATGCCGGCCGGTGAGCCGAGCCCTCCGGCCCCCAGCAGCAGCACGCTCGCATCCAACAGCTTCAGCTGCCCGTCCTCGCCCACCTCGGGGAGCAGCAGGTGCCGGCTGTAGCGGCTGCGCTGGGACGGGTCGAGGACCCGTGGTACGACCCACTCACGTCCCTCGTCCTTCCACCGGTTGAACCCGCCCGCGACCGAGACGACGTCCCCGTAGCCCAGCTGAGCCAGGGTCTCGGCAGCGAACGCGGAGCGGACTCCACCCGCGCAGATCACGACGAGCCGCGGCATCGTGGTCCGGGATGCGGCCCTCGATCGAGCTCTCCAGCTGGCCGCGGGGGATGTGGACCGAATCCGGGATAGCGCCCTGCTCGTACTCGTCGGGCTCACGGACGTCGAGCACCACCGTCCCGGGCTGCCGCCTCATCTCATCGGCGCCCTGGGTCCCGACCTCACGGATACGTCGCTTGGTCTCTTGGAGGAGCTCACGGAAGCTGGCCATCTCTAAATCCTACCAATTCGGTCAACAATCTGGCCAGGGCGCTTCTTCCCCGCATGTGTCGAGCACGGCCGGGAGGGCCTCGCCGATCGGGGCGTCGAGCACGACCGCCGCCAGGTGGTCGTACGGCGTCTGCTGGGCGTTGACTATCACCACCTCGGCCCCGGCCTGCTTGGCGACCGGGACCACGCCGCAGATCGGATGCACCGTCAGGGAGCTCCCGACCACGAGCATCAGGTCGCACTCCCGCGCAGCCCTGTCCGCCCTCTCGAGGTCCCCCGGGAACAGCGACTGTCCGAAGGAGACGGTGGCCGACTTCAGGATGCCGCCGCACTCCCCGCACCGTGGATCGTCCTCCCCCGCCTCGACCCGCGTCGAGCGCGTGGGCCATCGGGGCGCGGAACTCGCACGAGAGGCAGACGACCTCCCTGACGTTGCCGTGCACCTCCACTATGAGGTCCGGATCGTGACCGACCTTGTGATGCAGGCCGTCGATGTTCTGTGTGACCAGGGTGTGGAGCTTCGATCGGCGCTCCAGCGACAGAAGGGCCCGGTGACCCTCGTTGGGCTCGGCGTCCCAGACGCCCGAGCCCATCCTGTTCCTCCAGGCCTGTCTCCTGACCTCGGGATCGGAGACGTAGTACCGGAGAGTCGCGAGCTTCTCCGCACCCGGGTTGCGGGTCCACACTCCGTCCGGACCACGGAAGTCGGGGATCCCGCTCTCGGTGGAGATCCCCGCGCCGGTGAGCACCGTCACTCTCCTCGCACCCTCGACGAGGTCCCGCGCGGTCTCGATCAGCTCAGCTGTGCCGGGGCTCACCCTTCCCAAACTACCGGCACCCCCTTGACAGGCAGTCGGCCGAGGTGGCAGCGTGCGATCATATGGAGATACATGAAATAGACCGACACGAGCTTTCGGGGCTCCCCCCGTCGCAACAGGAGGCATGCGGCTCCGAGCCATCGGAGAGCCTCAGGGTGCATCCCTGGAGCGATCCGGTGATCGACCGTCTCGGGCACGACCCGCGCTCGGCCTATGTGGAGCGCTTCTGGCTCTCCATCCTCGGCCCCTCCACGACCTGGCTCCTCCGGCGATTGGCGAACGACCTGGACGAGCACCCGGAGGGCCTGGAGATCGACCTCGGGTCGACGGCCCGGTCGCTCGGGCTCGGCACGAGGGCCGGGCCCAACGCCCCGTTCGGCAGAGCGGTGCGGCGGGCCTGCGACTTCGGCCTCGCGCGCTTCGAGGGACGCGAGAGCCTCGCGGTCCGACGCCGGGTCCCACCGCTGACGCGCGGCCAGGTGAACCGCCTGCCCATCGCGCTGCGCGACGAGCACCGCTCGTGGCAGGAGAGGTCGCTGGTGTCATCCGGAGCCGAGGATGTACGCCGACGGGCGAGGCGCCTGGCACTCAGCCTTGTGGAGCTCGGTGAGGATCGCGAGTCGACCGAGCGCCAGCTCCACCGGTGGCGCTTCCATCCGGCCATCGCCTTCGAGTCGACCGCCTGGGCATGGGAGCACCAACACCGGCCGAGCCACGAAGCAGACCAGGGCACCGAGACGGACCCCGGCGCACCCGGTGACGCCGCATGAGGAGGAGGCTCAGCGCGGCTTTCGGAAGTGGCTGAGCAGGTCGAGCAGCAGTCGGACCCCGAAGCCGGTGGCCCCCTTCTGGTTGATGCCCTCGGAGCGGTCCGACCAGGCGGTGCCGGCGATGTCCAGGTGCACCCAGGGGATCTCCGATGGCACGAACTCCCGGAGGAACAGGCCGGCGACCAGTGCCCCGCCCTGACGTCCTGTTCCCACGTTGCGCATGTCGGCGACGTCGGAGTCCAGCAACCTCCGGTACCCGGTCGGCAGCGGGAGCTCCCAGACCCGCTCTCCGGTCCGCCGTGCCGCCGCCTGAACCTGCTCCACCAGATCGGCGTTGTTGCCCATGAGGCCCGCTATGTCGTTGCCCAGGGCCACCTGGCAGGCCCCGGTGAGGGTGGCCACGTCGATGATCGCGTCAGGCCGACCCTCGCCCGCCAAGGAGAGGGCATCAGCCAGGATGAGGCGCCCCTCGGCATCCGTGTTGACCACCTCGACGGTCTTCCCGTTCCGGATGCGGAGGACGTCCCCCGGGCGCGTCGCGTCACCACCCGTCATGTTGTCGGTGAGCGGGATGTAGCCCCTAACCCGCACCCTCGTCTTCGTCCCGCCGAGAGCAGAGAAGACACCGAGCAGCGCCGCCGCCCCACCCATGTCGTTCTTCATCGTCGACATGGCATCGCCGGGCTTGATCGACAGCCCTCCCGAGTCGAAGGTGATGCCCTTGCCGACGAGCGCCACCGTGCCCCTTGCGTTCTCGGGCTCGTAGCAGAGCTCGACGAAGCGGCACGGCTCCTCCGAGCCCCGGTTCACGCCGAGCAGACCACCCAGGCCCGCTTCGGCGATGTCGGAGGGCTCGAGCACCCCGATCTCCATCCCCTGGGGCTCGGCCACGTCCACCGCGACCTCCGCCATGCGCCGCGGCGTGAGCGAGCCGCCGGGCTCGTTCACGAGATCCCGGGCCAGCCAGGTCGCCAGGCCCACGAGCTCGCCCATCTCGAGCGCCGCCTGCACCCGTCTGCCACCGGTGGCCACCACGACGAGCCGCTCGACGACGTTCGGCTCCGGGTGGTTCCTGTACTTGGTGAAAGCGTACGAACCCAACAGACCACCCTCGGCGAGCGCCTGCGCGGCCTCCGAGCGGCCTCCGGGAGTCGTCCCCGGCGGCAGGGCATCGAGGAGCGTCGTCGCCACCACCCTCTGGCGCTTGGCATGGCGCGACAGGAGCGCCGCCACCGTGCGGATCACCGACGGGTCGACCTCCGCCGAGGGGCCCACCCCGAGAGCCAGCAACGCGATCCCGAGCTCGCCCGGAAGCGGCTGGACCTGCCCCACCTCCCCCGTGAAGCCGCGCTGCGCGAGATACTCCCAGTCGAGGGCGAGGTCGGGATCGGGGATCCGATCCGAGCAGACCGGTACCGCCAACAGCTCGACGTCCTCGGGGAGCTGACGTCGCAGCTCGATGGTCATCGACATCGCTGATAGCTCCCTTCCGACCGGATCAGTCGACCTGGCGGGAGGTGAGGTGCTCTCCCTCCTGCCAACGAGCCACGGTCCACAGCAGGTCCGAGGCCCGATTGAGGTACGGCACCACGTGCGAGCCGGGCGACGACACCGCTACGGCATGCCGCTCCGCACGACGCGTCACCGTGCGCGCCAGGTCCAGGGCGGCCGAGAGGCGTGTCTGGCCGGGCACGACGAACTCCTTCGGCATCTCGAACCAGCCCGAGATCTCGTCGATGAGCGACTCGAGATGATCGACCATCTCCTCGGTGACGAGGCTCTCACCTCCGACCAGGTCGGTCCTGCGATCGTCGTCTGTGGCCAGCTCTGCCATGAGCACCCAGAGGTCACGCTCCAGCCCGACGAGCATCCCGTCGAGCTCACCTCCCCTCGGCACCTCCGCCCGGGCGATCCCGATCGCTGCCTGGGCCTCGTCGACCGCCCCGTAGGCGACTGGCCGTGCCGAGTCCTTGCGGACACGACCTCCACGGAAGAGGCCCGTCGTCCCGTCGTCGCCCTTGCGCGTGTACACCTTCATCGCGGCTGACAATAGAGGCTGCTCGGACGGGCTGCCCCACTACCCTTTGCCCCCGTGACCGGGTTCCTCGACGTCCTGCGTGAGCGTGTGGTCGTCTTCGACGGCGCCACAGGGACCAACCTCCAGACCCGCGACCTGGTGGCTGACGACTTCGGTGGACCCGATCTGGAGGGCTGCAACGAGCACCTGGTCCTGACCCGTCCCGACGTCATCAGCGAGCTGCACGCCTCCTTCCTCGCCGTGGGCTGCGACGTGGTGGAGACCGACACGTTCGGCTCGTTCGCCATCCCCCTGGCGGAGTACGGGCTCGAGGACGAGGCCTACGACCTCAACCTCACCGCCGCACGGCTCGCGAGAGAGGTCGCCGCCGACTTCTCCACACCGGACCATCCCCGCTTCGTCGCGGGCTCCATCGGGCCGGGCACCAAGTTCGCATCGCTCGGTCAGATCACGTTCGGGGAGCTGCGCGACGCGTACGAGGTCCAGACCCGGGGACTGCTCGACGGCGGGGTCGACCTGCTCGTCATCGAGACCCAGTTCGACCTGCTGGGTGTCAAGGCGGCGATGATCGGAGCACGTCGCGCCATGGGCTCGACCGGCCGCGAGGTGCCGATCCAGGTGCAGGTGACCATGGAGCTGACCGGGCGCATGCTCCCCGGCACCGAGATCGGAGCGGCCTTGGCCGCCCTGGACCCGATGGGTCCCGACGTGGTGGGCCTGAACTGCGCCACCGGCCCCCACGAGATGCACGAGCACCTGAGGCACCTCTCCCTCCACTCCCGGCAGCCGATCAGCTGCATCCCCAACGCCGGGCTGCCCCAGGTCGTGGACGGGCAGATGCACTACGACCTGACCCCTGATGCACTGGCCGAGCACCTCGGCCGGTTCGTCGCCGAGCTCGGTGTCCAGGTGGTAGGCGGATGCTGCGGGACCACGCCCGAACACCTGCAACGGGTCGTCGAGACCTGCCGTGATCTGCAGCCGGCCGAGCGTGAGGTCTCACGCACCGACGGTGCCACCTCGATCTACAGCTTCGTCCCCTTCCGTCAGGAGACCTCCTTCCTCATCATCGGCGAGCGCACCAACGCCAACGGCTCCAAGCAGTTCCGTGAAGCCATGCTCGCAGGAGACTGGGACGTCGCGGTCCAGATGGCCAAGGATCAGGTCCGCGAAGGCGCCCACGTCCTCGACCTGTGCGTCGACTACGTCGGGCGGGACGGCTCCGCTGACATGGACGAGATCGCGGCTCGCCTCGCGACCCAGTCGAGCGTCCCCTTGGTGCTCGACTCCACCGAGCCCGAGGTCATGGAGACCGGGCTCCAACGGCTCGGCGCGCGGGGGATCCTGAACTCAGCCAACCTCGAGGACGGCGAGGCCGAGGGATCGCGGCTGGACCGGGTGCTCCGGCTGGCCAGCGAGTACGGCGCCGCCGTCATCTGCCTCCTCATAGACGAAGAGGGTCAGGCCCGCGACGTCGAGTGGAAGATGCGGGTGGCTCACCGCCTGCACGAGATCGCGGTCGGACGCTACGGCCTCGAACCCGGTGACCTGATCTTCGATCCGCTCACCTTCCCCCTCTCTACCGGTGACGCCGACCTCCGCGGTGACGCCCTCGCGACGATCGAGTGCGTTCGCCGCATCAAGTCCGAGCTGCCGGGTGCGTACACGGTCCTCGGCGTCTCGAACGTGTCGTTCGGCCTCAAGCCATCCGCGCGCCAGGTCCTCAACTCGGTCTTCCTGCACGAGTGCGTCGAGGCGGGGCTGGACGCCGCAATCGTGCACGCAGCACGCATCCTCCCGTTGAACCGGATCCCAGAGGAGCAGCGCCAGGTCTGCATCGACCTGATCCACGACCGCCGTCGCCCGGCAGAGGGGGGCACGGCCTCCTACGACCCGCTGGCGAAGCTCCTGGACATGTTCGACGACGTCGATGCTGCGGAGCCGGTGCGTGAGGACCGCAGCGGCTGGCCGGTCGAGCGCCGGCTGCAGCGGCGGATCGTGGACGGTGACCGCGACGGGCTGGGCGACGACCTCGACGAGGCGCTCGCCGGCGGTGCCTCGGCTCTGCAGATCGTCAACGACATCCTCCTCGCTGGCATGCGGACGGTCGGCGAGCTGTTCGGCTCCGGCGAGATGCAGCTCCCCTTCGTCCTCCAGTCCGCCGAGACGATGAAGGCCGCTGTCGCCCACCTCGAGCCGCACATGGAGCAGGCAGGCGTCGGAGGCAAGGGCCGCATCGTCCTGGCAACGGTGAAGGGCGACGTGCACGACATCGGCAAGAACCTCGTCGACATCATCCTCACGAACAACGGCTACGAGGTCCACAACCTCGGGATCAAGGTCGGCATCAACGAGATGATCGCCAAGGCCAACGAGGTCGGCGCCGACGCGATCGGGATGAGCGGACTGCTCGTGAAGAGCACGCTCGTCATGCGGGACAACCTCGACGAGCTCGCGGCCCAGGGCCTCACCGACATCCCAGTGCTGCTCGGAGGCGCGGCCCTCACCCGCTCGTACGTCGAGCGGGATCTCCGGGCCGACTACGCGGGTCGGGTCTTCTACGGCAAGGACGCTTTCGAGGGTCTGCGGGTGATGGACCGTCTCGACGCGATCCGGCGCGATGCAGAGCCGGACGAACCCGACTGGGGCCGCCGGCCCTCCGAGTCGCGGGTGCCGGCCCGCGGATCGCGAGGGTCCGGCACCTCGGGCACGGCACCGAGACGCTCACCCGAGGTTGAGCCTGACAACCCCGTGTTCGCACCCCCGTTCCTCGGGAGCAAGGTCGTGAAGGGCCTGGCCATCGATGGCATCGCGGAGCTCGTCAACGAGACCGCTCTGTTCAGGAACCAGTGGCAGTACAGACCCACCGGTGGAGAGTCCGACGAGGAGTTCAAGCAGAGGATCAGGCCGACCCTCAGGGAGCAGCTGCACCGGGCGAAGTCCGAGCACCTGCTCGTACCGCAGGTCGTGTACGGCTACTTCGCCGTGAACGCCGACGGCAACGAGCTGGTCGTCTGGAGGGACGACTCACGCCGCTCCGAGTGGTTGCGCTTCGGCTTCCCTCGCCAGTCCACCGAACCGTGGCTCTGCATCTCGGACTTCTTCCGCCCGGTCTCCAGCGGAGATGCCGACTACGCGGCCTTCCACATCGTGACGATGGGCGAGGTCGCGTCCGAGCGGGCCGCCGAGCTCTTCGCGGCCCATCGGTACCAGGAGTACCTGCACGTGCACGGGCTCGGGGTCGAGATGGCAGAGGCGCTCGCCGAGTACTGGCACTCCCGAGTTCGGGACGAGTGGGGTTTCGGGGACGAGGACGGCCCCACCCTCGCCGGGCTCTTCCGCCAGCAGTACCGCGGGGAAGGTACTCGTGGGGCTACCCGGCCTGCCCCGACCTCGAGGACAACGAGAAGGTCGCCGACCTGCTCGAAGCCTCCCGCATCGGCGTCACCGTCAGCGCCGATACCGGATACCAGTACCAACCGGAGCAGACGACCTCGGCCATCATCTGCCACCACCCTCGCGCGAAGTACTTCGTCGCCCGCTGAGCCGAGCCGCAGCTCAGGCCGTGGGACCGTGACCCCCCTCGACGACCTTCTCGTCGTGGGCCGGGTGGCCCTCCACTCCCCTTCCCGTCATCAGCACGACCGGGGTCTCGGCCAGCAGAAGTAGGTCGGAGAGCAGCGACTGCCGCTCGATGTAGGAGAGGTCGTGCTCGATCCGCTCCGCCCACGTGATCTCGTTCCTCCCCCTCACCTGCGCGAGCCCGGTCAGGCCCGGACGGACCGCATGCCGCCCGCGCTGGCGACGGTCGAAGAGCTCGAGCTGGTACGGGAGCGCGGGCGCGGCCCCACGATGCTCATCTCACCCCTCGCCACGTTGACGAGCTGAGGGAGCTCGTCGACCGAGAAGCGACGCAGCACCGCGCCGACCCGGGTGATCCTCGTCGCATCGGGGAAGAGCGGGTTGTCCGGTGCGTCGACCATGGTCCGGAACTTCAGCAGCTCGAACGGCACCTCCCCCCTGCCGACACGGGTCTGGCGGAAGAAGACCGGGCCTCTGGAGGTGAGCTTCACAGCCAGGGCGCAGAACGTCCCGAGGAGCAGCGCCGGGAGACCGAGGAGCCCGAGCAGCGCCAGGTCGACCGCTCTCTTGCCCCGGTACGGGCCCCGCACCCTCTCGCGGACGCCCGCAGGGACGCCCTGCACCGATTGGGCGGTGCCCACGTCACCGGTGACGACCGAGCCGGGTGCCACCGAAGCGCGCTCGCCGATCCGACACCCGGGGATCACGACCACACCGGGCCCGACCGTCGCCAGGTCCCCGATCGAGACGTTCCCCGTTACGTTGGACTCGCTCCCGATCGTGACGAAGTCACCGATCCGTCCGTCATGGCTGAGCGTGGCGCGCTCGGAGAGCCACAGCCCGGGACCCGTCTCCACGTTGGTCGTCACCCGAGCGCGGGCCAGCACCACGCTGCCGGCTCCGAGCCGAACGTCCGAGCCGGTCGTTGCGGACGGGTGGACGAGCGTCGCGGGCTCCATCCCCCAGCCCCGGAGCAGAGCGTCCATCGCGCGCCGCTCCACCGGATCCTCGATGGCGATCACGTAGCGGCCGCCGGGAACGCGCCCGCTCTCTGCGCGGGCGGTGTCGAGGTCCACGCTGACAGCGACCTCACATCCTGGCGTCTCCTCACCGAGCTCACCGACCAGCTCCAACACCTGGTCGAGGGCTCTGCCCCGACCGATCACTGCCAGCCCGGCGCTCATCCGCGGGGCTCCGGCAACCGCTGCTCGAGCACGAGGACCGGTTCGAAGAGGTCACCCCGCTCCTCCACTCGCTCGAGCACCTCCCCCGCGTCGAAGCTCAGGACCCGGCCAGCGGCCGCCGCCTCGACCTCGTCCCACCCGACCGGCGTCGAGACCGTGGGCCGCGGCCGAGCCCGGAGCGAGTACGCGCACACGGTGGTCTTGTGGAAGGAGTTCTGGCTCCAGTCGACGAGGACCCGTCCCTCCCGGGCACTTCGCGCCATCACGGTGGTCACCGCACCCCCAGCACCCCGCTCGAGGAGCTGAGCCAGGGCCAGGACGAACGAGCTGGTGTGCTCGTAGTCGTGCGGTGTGTTGAGAGGAAGGTAGAGCTGGAGACCCTTGGAGCCGGACGTCTTGGGGAAGGCCACGAGCCCCAGCTCGTCCAGGAGCTCCCTGATGGCGAGCGCGACCCGGGCGCACTCGACCATCGCGGCGGGCGGCCCCGGGTCGAGGTCGAAGACCACGAAGCTGGGAACCTCCAGCGCTCCGGCCCGTGCAAGCGAAGGATGGAGCTCCAGCGCAGCCAGGTTCGCCGCCCAGACCAGGCTCGGCCGATCATCGAGCGTGCAGTACCGGACCGGACCTCGGCGACTGCCGGGGCCGATGGCGGTGTGCACCCAATCCGGGCGGTGAGAGGGGCAGCGCTTCTCGAAGAACGACTCACCATCGACCCCGTTGGGGTAGCGACGGAAGGTGACCGGTCTGGCACGGAGGTGAGGGATCATCACCGGCGCGATCTTCGCGTAGTACTCGACGACCTGGCCCTTCGTGAATCCCGCTTCCGGGTACATGACCTTGTCGAGGTTGGACAGGCGCAGGCGCCGACCGTCGACCTCGGTCGTGGTCTTCCCCCCGTCAGCCACACGCCGCCCCGATCGTCAGATCTCAGGCGCCCCGCCCGCCGACGGCTCGCTCGGGTTCGGGCTGGGCATCTGCTCTGATCCCTGCCGGACGCGCCGTCGGGTGGCGCTTCCTGGCCTCCTTGGCCGCCGCCACGCTCGCCTCCAGTGCGGCCATCAGATCGACGACCTTCTCGGCCTCCACCGCGCCGGGAGCCACCACGACCTCCTCGCCGGACGCCTTGCGTGAGATCAGCTCGAGCACGGCCTCCCGATAGCTGTCCCGGAGATCCTCGGCCTCCGGGTCCCAGTCCTCGCTGAGGGAGTCGACGAGCTGCCTCGCCATCTCCAGCTCCCGTCCGGTCAGCTCGACCTCCGCCACGTCGGTGAGCTCGGGGACCTCGGCAGGATCGCCGATCTCGTCGGCGTACATCATCGTCGACATGACCAGATGGCCGTCACGAGGACGGATCGTCGCGATGTACCTGCGCTGACGCATCACGAAGTGGGCGAGCGCGACCTTCCCGGCGTCGCTCAGCGCCGCGACCAGCAGCGCGTACGGCTTCTTCGCGTCGCGGTCGGGGGCCAGGTAGTAGGCGCTGTCGTAGAAGACCGGATCGATCTCGGAGAGGTCGACGAACCGATCGATCTCGACGGTGCGCTGGGCCTCTGGCTGAAGTGCCGCCAGCTCGTCATCTTCGACGATGACGTAGCTGCCCTTGGAGACCTCGTAGCCGCGAGCCAGGTGGTCGGAAGGCACCTCGGTGCCGTCCACAGACGAGACCTTCTTCAGCTTGATGCGCGAGCCGGTGCGCGCGTCGATCTGGTTGAACCGCACCGACTTGCGGTTGACGGCCGTGTACAGCTTCACCGGGATGTTCACCAGGCCGAAGCTGATGGCACCGCTCCAGATTGCACGCGGCATGACGACTCCTCGCGCCGCTCGCCCCCCAGGGATCGGCAGTGTATTCGGGCGATGGGGCAATGCCACCGATCCGGCGATCCTGCCATCACGAGAGGAGTGCCCTGGCCACGAGATCGGTGCCGAACGCGGTGAGGATCGCCAGGTACAGCAGCCCGGTGGCGGCCATCATGGCTGAGTACTGGCGCTCTCGCAGCACCAGGTGCGTCGCGATCACCAGTCCGATGGTGGTGATCGCGCACGCAACCCAGAACCAGCCGAGCAGGCCGTTGTAGCCGTCGTCGATGGTGCCGACGAGCACCGAGACCATGCCCTCGGGAAACAACAGCAGGGCGACCTCCACCGGCCAGATCCGCCCGACCCACCCGACCAGCTCGAGCAGCGGCTCCCTGGGCAGCCCGGGCTGCACCAGGTACCAGTGGCCCAGCAGCATCGCGTCTGTGATCGAGCCGAGGAACGCGGCACCGACCACCATCCGGGCCACCGAGAGCCACGCCGGCTCCCCGGCCACGAGGCCGGCCGCGACCACACCGACCAGGCCCACGGCGGGCGCCACGAGATCGAGTCGTGCGGGGAGGCGCTCGACGCCACGGCGTCGACCGAGGAGCACGACGATCGACGTCGAGCCGGTGGCAAGCACCACGCCGGCAGAGGCCGCCTCGCGCAGCGGCACCGTCTCCACCACCACCAAGCCCAACCAGAGGCTCATCGCGGCGAGCAGCCCGTACAGGCCCCTCAGCAACCATCCGTAGCCGGGACCGACCTCTCCCCTCCGTGTGGTCACCCAGCAGAAGAGCAGACCACCTGTGCTCCACTGCAGCAGCACGGAGGCCGCATCCAACTCGATCACCGAAGTCGACTCACCTGCCGAGCCCGGGAAGCCCGTCGATGCTGAGGGAGTTCTTCTCCACCCGGTAGGCCTCCACGCCATCGGGACCCTTCTGCTCGGCCCACTCCCTCAACCGCTCCCTCTCGGCGGTGAAGCCCATCAGCGGCACGCCGTAGCCGCAGGTGGTGCTGATCCGCTCGAGGTGGATGCGGACCACCGCCCGCACCCCGGGCTGGGGGGCGAAGAGCGCGAGAAGCTCGGGGAACCCGGTGTCGCCCGGCTCCAGCACCTCACCGTGCCCGTGCAGTCGCAGGACCCGCGGCGGTCCATCGAAGGCGCAGCACATCACCACGATCCGACCGTTCTCCCGGAGGTGGGCGATGCTCTCCACCCCACTTCCGGTCAGATCCAGATAGGCGACCGTGTGGGGATCGAGCACCCGGAAGGTGTCGTACCCCTTCGGCGAGAGGTTCACGTGGCCACCGGGACCAGAGGGCGCGGTGGCCACGAAGAAGACGTGCTGGTCCTCGATCCACTCCACCAGCTCGTCGCGGAGCTCGTCGTAGGTACGTCCCATCGGGCCGATCCTCTCCGCTTCAGGCCGTCGTCAGGAAGGCCCTGCCGGCGTGGTAGCTCGACCGGGTGAACGGGCTCGACTCGACGTGGGGGATCCCGAGCGCTCTCGCCACATCGGCGAACCGGTCGAGCTCCTCCGGGAGCCACCAGCGCTCGACCGCCAGGTGGTTGGAGGTCGGCTGCAGGTACTGGCCGATGGTCACGCTCCCGACACCGATCCCGACCAGATCGGCCAGAGCGGCCTCGACCTCCGGCTCGGTCTCCCCCAGACCCACCATGAGCCCCGACTTGGTGTGCAGTCCCGCGGCGCGGGCCCGTGCGAGCACCGCCAGGCTCCGGGCGTAGGAGGCCGACGGTCGCACCCGCCGCTGGAGGCGCGGCACGGTCTCGATGTTGTGGTTCAGCACGTCCGGGCGCGCCTCGAAGATGGCTCCGAGCGCATCCGGATCCCCCTTGCAGTCCGGCACGAGCACCTCGACCCGGGTCGACGGGTTCGTTCGCCGCACGGCTTCGATGCAACGGGCGATGCTGCCGGCACCCCCGTCGGGGAGATCGTCACGTGCCACCGCCGTGATCACCGCGAAGTCGAGCCCCAGTCGCTCCACCGCCTCGGCGACGCGCTCGGGCTCATCGAGGTCGGGCGCCGACGGCCTGCGCGTGTCCACGAGGCAGAAGCCGCAGGACCGCGTGCACCGGTCCCCGTTCACCATGAAGGTCGCGGTCCCCTCGTTCCAGCACTCCGAGATGTTGGGGCAGCCCGCCTCCTCGCACACCGTCACCAGGTCGAGGCCGCGGAGCAGGCGCTTCATGTCGCGGTAGCCGTCGTCGAGGACGAGCGTCCGGCGCATCCAGGGTGGCTTGCGACCGGTGCTCGACCCGGGGCCGGCCCCCAGGCTGAAGGGGCTGAGGTCGGCGTCGTCGCGCGTCCAAGCGACGTCCTGGCGCTCCCAGCAGCCGTCGGGTGCCCAGGTGGCCATCGCACGGGAGGCGACCTCGTCCACCACACGGCGCAGCTCCACGTCGATCCCCTCCGCCCTCAGAGAGGTCACCTGCTTGTCCGCGATGCCGCAGGGGACTATGCGTTCGAACCAGCCGAGATCCGGGTGCACGTTCAGCGCGAAGCCGTGCATCGAACGGCCGCGGTCGAGCCGGATCCCGATCGCCGCCAGCTTCCGTGGGTGCGCCGACCCGGGCGCCACCCAGACGCCGGGGTGATCGGGCACCCGTCCGACGTCCTCGAGGCCGAGCGAACGCACGACGTCGATGAGCAGCTGCTCCACCTGGCGGACGTACGCGACCGTGTCGGCCATCCCCCCACCCCGCTTGCCGGGGACGCTGAGGATCGGATAGCCCACGAGCTGACCCGGGCCGTGGTAGGTGACGTCTCCACCGCGGTCGACCCGGGCGAGCTCGGCTCCCAAGCGCGCCGGATCGACGAGGACATGCGCTGGATCCGCCCGCACACCCAGGGTGAAGACGTGCGGGTGCTCGAGCAGCAGGAGATGATCGTCCCGGCTCCCACCGAAGAGCGCTCGCTGTAATGCATGGGCGTCGTCGTACCGAACGCGACCCAACCATCTCACCCTGAGCACTACAGCTCGGCCTCCCAGTCGCGGGTCTCGATGATCTCCCTGACACGGGCCAGGAAGGCCGCTGCGTAGGCACCATCGAAGGCGCGGTGATCCCAGCTCATCGCGAGCATCCCCACCGAGTGGATGGAGATCGCCTCCTCCGCACCGGCTCCCGTCACCACGACAGGCTTGCGGCTGATGCCGTCGGTCGAGAGGATCGCCACCTGGGGCTGGTTGATCACGGGGAGCACCAGATGCGTGCCGTAGGAACCGGCGTTCGTGATCGTGAAGGTGCCACCTACGACCTCGTCCGGTGACAGCTGTCGTGCCCGGGCCCGTGCTGCCACGTCGTGGATCTCGCGCGCGATGAACCGCAGGCGCTTCTGGTCCGCGTCGGCGACGACAGGGGCGACGAGACCCTCGAAGTCGAGGTCGACAGCGACCGAGAGGTTGACGGGATCGTGCACGATGAGCTCACCATCCCCCACAGATGCGTTCAGGTAGGGGAACTCCTCGATGGCGTCGATCACCGCTCGCGCGATGAACGGCAGGTAGGTGAGGCTGAAGCCCTCCTCCTCGCGGAAGCGATCGCGATGTGCCTGCCGAACCCGCTCGACCACCTCGTAGTCCACCTCCACCACGGTCACCGCGTGAGGTGATGTGGCCTTCGATCGCACCATGTGCTCACCGGTGATCCGACGGATGTTGTTGAGGGGCACCGTCCGGGAACGCACGCTGTCACCGGTGGCTGCGATCGAAGCGGGAGCTGGAGCGGCGGGACGCGGCCCTCGCTCCCGGATGGCCCGCTCCACGTCGGAGCGGGTGATGCGCCCCCCGACACCGGTGCCGACGAGCTCGGCCACGTCGAGGCCTTGCTCGGCGATCAGCCGCCGGACCAGTGGCGAGAGCACGACACCCTCGACCACGGGAGCGGGCGCCTCTGCCGGCTCGGCCGACGGGGGCGGCGACACCGGCGCAGCCGCGCCCTCGGCCTCCCTGGCGGACGGAGTCGGAGTCGGAGTCGGAGTCGGAGATGATGCTGCCGGGGGTTCGACGGCCCCGGCGTCACCCTCCACCACCGCCAGCACCGCGCCCACCTGGACCGTCTCGCCTTCGGGGACTCGCAGCTCGACCACCACCCCCGAGACCGGAGACGGGACCTCGGAGTCGACCTTGTCGGTGGAGACCTCGAACAGGGCCTCCCCCTCGTCGACCTGCTGCCCGACCTGCTTGAACCAGCGGGTGATCGTCCCCTCGGTGACGGTCTCGCCGAGCTGGGGCATCCGGACCTCAGCCATGCAAGCTCCTCCCTGTGAGGCTGAGCACCGCCTCCCCGAAGACCTCGCTCAGCGTCGGATGGGGCTGGATCAACGAGGCGACCTCGTCGACCGTCGCCTCCCAGTTCACCGCCAGGTATCCCGCTCCGAGCTGCTCGGTCACCCAGGGGCCGACGAGGTGGACCCCGAGGATCCGACCCGCCCTCCCGTCGGGCTGCCGCTCCGCCACCACCTTCACCAGCCCGTCGGTCTCGCCGATGATGAGCGCCCGCCCGTTGCCGAGGAAGCGGTGCTTGGTCGTCACGACGTCGATCCCCTCCTCCCGGGCAGCGGCCTCGTTCAGCCCCGAGAAGGCCACCTCGGGTCGGCAGTAGATGCCCCAGGGCACGCGCCCGTACTCGATCGGTGCCGGGTCTTCCCCCAGGATCGCCCTCACCGCAAGGATCCCCTCCGCGAAGCCGACGTGGGCGAGCTGGGGGGTGTCGATGGCATCCCCGACGGCGTACACGCCGGGCTCGGCCGTGCAGCACCGGCCGTCGACCCGGACGAATCCCCGCTCGTCCAACTCGACCGCCGTGCCCTCCAAACCCAGACCCTCGGTCGCCGGCCGCCGGCCGACGGCCATCACGACCAGGTCGGTGGGGAACGGATCCCCTCCTTCGATCTCGACCGTCGTGCGGCCGGCGCCCACCACGTGCCCGCTCACGTTCACTCCGGTCCGCACCTCGATGCCCCTCTTCTTGAAGGCCCGGCGGAGCTCCCTCACGACGTCTGCGTCGCAGCCCGCCAGGATCTCCGGCAGCGCCTCGAGGATCGTCACCTCGGTGCCGAGATCTGCCAGGTAGGAGGCGAACTCGCAGCCGATCGCTCCGCCGCCGATCACCACCGCACCCGCGGGGCGGCGCGAGAGCGACAGGAACTCGTCGGAGGTCACCACCACCTCGCCGTCGACCTCGAACCCCTGGAGCGTCCGCGGCTTCGAGCCCGGCGCCAGGCAGACCGCGTCGCCGCTCAGCTCGACGGCGCCCGAGTCACCCGAGACGGTCACCACCCGTCCGGCTCCGAGCGACCCGGCGCCGTGGTGGACCTGCACCTTCCTGTTCTTCAGCAGCCCTTCGAGCCCACCCACCAGGCGGTCGACGACGGACTGCTTCCGCTCCTGAGCCTTCCCCAGATCGATGGTCGGGGCCTCGACGCCCACCCCGAACTGCGGTGCCTCCGACACGGTGCGGAAGACCCGTGCGGTCTCGAGCAGCTCCTTCGCCGGGATGCATCCGACGTTGAGGCAGGTGCCGCCCAGGCGCCTCCTCTCCACCAGCGCCACGTCCAGGCCCGCGGAGGCTCCGTACAACGCTGCCGCATAGCCCGCGGGGCCACCCCCGATCACGACGAGATCGTGCTTCTGGGCCGTCTTCACCACCTCCCTGGCCCTGACCGTATCCCGGCCGGGCTCAGGGAAGGTACAGGAGGGGGTCCTGTGGCGTGTCCCAGACGCGGATCTCGAAGTGCAGGTGCGGCCCGGTGGAGTTGCCCGTGGATCCGACGAGGCCCACCGTGGTACCGGCCGACACCGATTGACCGACCGACGCCCGGAGCTCGCTCTGGTGCCCGTACAGGGTCGTGTAGCCGTTCCCGTGATCGACCAGCACGGTGTTGCCGTACCCGCCGAGCCAGCCGACGAAGAAGACCTCGCCCGCAGCCGATGCGCCGATCGGGGTGCCGGTCGGGGCGGCGATGTCGATGCCGTTGTGCATCCTCCCCCACCGGGGGCCGAAGCCCGAGGTGACCGGTCCGGAGACCGGCCAGGTGAACGCGGGACTCCCAGGAGGCCGAGGGGCAGTGGTCGTCGTCGTCGACCCGCTGGGGGGTGGCCCGGGCGGGGCGGTGGTCGTGGTGGAGGAGGTGCTGGGCGGTGGTTGTGAGGCGGTCTGCGCGTGACGGGCGCTGATGAGGGCGACGAGGTCCTCCTCTTCGGCAGCGAGCGCATCGACCTCGCTATGGAACTCGGCGATCCGTACCCGGAGCACCCTTCGGACCGCAGACTCCTCGTCACGGGTGGCGACCAGCTCGTCGAGCGCCACAGAGACCTCGGCCCTGCGGCGCGCCGCCTCTGCCTCCGCCTCCTCCGCGGCGGCCTGCTCCCGGACCAACCCGGCACGGGCGTCGTCGAGATCGTCGAGGATGTCGTGGTCGTGCTCCGCGACCTGCCTCGCCAGCACGTTGCGGGTGTGGAACTCGTTGTAGTCCTCGCTCTCGAAGAGCATCGCCAGGCCATCGGCCCCCGGGTTCATGTACACGTCGATCGCACGCTCGTCGATGAGCAGCTGCTGCGCATCCACCCAGGCCTGGGCCGCCTCCACCCGCTCCCTCGTCTCGACGACCCGGGCCTCGGCCGCTTCGACCGCCCGCTCGACCTCGGCGAGCTCGGCCTCCTGCTCTGCGATCCCGACTTCGAGCTCGGCCAGCCGCGCTTCGAGCGCTGCGTCCGACTCGGTCAGCAGATCCAGCTCCGCAGCGATCTCGTCCTGGCGGTCCCGGGTCTCCCGGAGCTCGTCCGCGGGGTCGGAGTCCTGTGCCGAGGTGGGGAGTGGGGAGGCGAGAAGGATGGCCACAGCGAGAACGGCGAGGAGACCTCGAGCCGGGTGTCTCGCGATGCTGGGGGTGGTTCTGGGAGACATGACGCCTTGAACGACAGCCTCCGCCCGCGTGACGCCTCACGATACCAGCCGGACTCCCACGATCTCGGGCATCCGGTCACCGCGCGGAGCCCGGCCAGGGCTCCGCCGACAGCGGCCGATAGGGTGGCGCGCCGTGGAGGTGGCCATCAGCGGCTCGAGCGGTCTCCTGGGAACCGCGCTGGCCCGCAACCTCCGGGCCGACGGCCACAGGGTGATCAGGCTGGTGCGTGGCGAGCCGCCGTATCCCGACTCGGATCTTGCGATCCGCTGGGATCCGGATGCAGGCACGATCGAGGCCGACCGACTCGAGGGCATCGACGCAGTGGTGAACCTCTCGGGCCGGTCCATCGGGGCGCACCGTTGGAGCGCGGCGGAGAAGCGCCTGTTGTACCGCAGCCGCATCGACAGCACGAGACTCCTGGCCGAGACGCTTGCCCGCGTCGAACAGCCACCTCCTGTGATGCTCAGCGCGTCGGCCATCGGCTGGTACGGCGATCGGGGTGACGAGGAGCTGACCGAATCGAGCGACACCGGGGGCGGCTTCCTGGCCGAGCTGTGCCGCGACTGGGAGGAGGCGGCGCGGCCCGCCGTCGCTGCGGGAGTGCGCGTCGTGACGCTGCGCACAGGTCTGGTGCTCAGCCCCGAGGGCGGCTTCCTCGAGCGGCCGATGAAGCTGTTCCGGCTCGGCCTGGGCGGGAGGATCGGATCGGGTCGTCAGTGGTGGAGCTGGATGCACGTCGACGACCACATCGCCGCGATGCGCTTCCTCATCGACTCGGACGTCGAGGGCCCCGTCGACCTCACGGCGCCATCGCCCGTCACCAACGCAGAGTTCACCCGGGTGCTCGGCCGACTTCTCGGGCGCCCGACGCTGCTCCCCGCGCCGCGCTTCGCGGTGCGCCTCCTCCTCGGACGCGAGCTAGCCGACGAGGTGGTGCTCGCCGGACAGCGGGTGCTGCCTCGGGTGCTGGAGAGCACCGGGTTCTCCTTCGGTCAGCCCGACCTCGAGCCCGCTCTCCGACAGGTGCTGGGGAAGGGCTGACTACTTCGGCTGCATCCGCACGCCGCCGTCGACGCGGATGGTCTCGGCGTTCATGTAGCTGTTGGTGATGAGCTCGACCGCCATCGTCGCGAACTCCTCCGCGGTCCCGAGCCGCTTCGGGTACAGGACGTCCCTCTTCAGCTTCTCCTTGAAGGCCTCCGACGCCTCGCCTGCTCCGTAGATGGGCGTGTCGATGAGGCCGGGGGCGATGGTGTTCACCCGGACACCGACCGCCGCGAGGTCGCGGGCGATCGGGAGCGTCATGCCCACGACGCCGCCCTTGCTCGCCGAGTACGACGCCTGGCCGATCTGACCGTCGAACGCCGCCACCGAGGCGGTGTTCACGATCGCGCCACGCTCGCCGTCCTCGCTGAGCGGGTCTGTCTGCGACATGGCCGTGGCGGCCAGACGGATGCAGTTGAAGGTGCCGACGAGGTTCACCTCGAGGACCTTCCGGAAGATGTCCAGGTCGTGCGCCGAGGAGTACTGCCCGTCCTTGCCGATGGTGCGCGTCGCCCATCCGATGCCAGCGCAGTTCACCAGCGCCCTGAGCGGCGCCATCTCACGGGCGGACTCCACGGCTGCTGTCACCTCTTCGGTGCTGGTGACGTCAGCGTGGCAGAAGGCTCCCCCGAGCTCACCCGCCAGCGCCTCTCCCTTGTCGTCCTGCATGTCGATGACGACGACCTTGGCGCCCCGCTCGGCGAGAAGACGGCATGTGGCGGCGCCCAACCCGGACGCCCCACCGGTCACGATGGCTGATGCTCCGTTGATCTCCATGTCACGGAGCCTATTGACCGCTCGGTCAAGTTCGGAAATCCGGCGGCTCCGTCCGGGCCACGCGCCACGGCGCGTGCCACCGCATCCCGGGCCGGCGATCTGACTCCGGGGAGGGCGACCAGGGCCAGCACGGCGATCGATCCGGTGACGGCGAGCACTGCGATCCTCGTGGGCGTCGCGGCCGTGTCGGTGCCGGCGCCGAGGAGGTGGAGCGTCGCGAGGAGGTAGGCGAGGTAGCTGGCGAGGTGCACGGCGCGCCACGTCGCCGGGCCGAGCCTGTGCCTGAGTGCAGTCGTGACCGAGACCGCCACCAGGATCCACGCCGCGACGATGCCTCCCGCCACCGCTTCCGGGTGCCACTCCGCCACCAGCGGGATGGTGACGTCGGCCAGCCCGAAGTGGACGTTGTTGTCCGCCACCAGCCCCGCGACATGGACGGCGACCAGGGCGAGCGAGAGAAGGCTGAGGTCGCGGTGCAGGCTCCGGAGCGATCCCCGGCACACCCGCGCACCGCGCCTTCGGGTCGCCAGGAGCATCCCGAGTGCCACCGACGCGCTCAACATGAGCCAGGCCAGGAGGCCCGCCGCACGCGCTGCGTACCATCCGGCATGGCTCATCCGAGGAGCTCCCCGATCCGACCTGCCGACACGACCTCGCCGGCGTCCGTGACCAGCAGGGCCGAAGCGCCCGCTTCCTCCACGAGCTCCGTGCCGTGATCCGCTCCGGCGACGAACGCGGCCTTCGCCAGGACCTCGGCGCGCCAGGCCTCTCCTGCGACCACCACGACAGACGCGAGCCCCGAACGGGCCGGCTGACCGGTTCGCGGGTCCACGAGGTGGTGGCGCGGACCATCATGACCGGCCCAGGTGCGACGCAGCCGCGTGCTCGTCGCCACCGCACCGGTGGTGAGCCTGAGCTGGAGGGCGCGCCCCATCGTCTCGGTGGGGTCCACGTCCACCGACCACCACCGTCGGCCGGGAGCCGAGCCCGTGATCCGCAGGTCACCTCCGAGGTTGACGCAGACCCCGGTGGCACCGAGAAGCATCAGCTCCTCGGCTACGAGGTCGGCCGCGAGGCCCTTGCCGATGCCACCGGGATCGATCTCGACCCCGACCGGAAGTCTGACGAGGTTCGCTCCTGCGATGAGCTCGATCTCACCGGCGCCGGGAGCGGGCTCTCCGGTGCCGCTCACCATCGGATAGCCGTCGATGGCCTCGAAGCTCACGGCGTACCCCGACGCCACGAGCGCCAGGAGCACCGTCGGGTCGTACCGACCACCGGTCGCGTGCCATCCGGCCGCCGCCCTGCTGACCAGCGTGAACGTGTGATCCGAGACGACGCAGGGCCGCCCGCCCAAGGCGTTGAGGCGGCTGATCTCGCTCGATGGCAGGAACCGGCTCCAGCGCTGCTCCAGCTCCCGGATCATCCGCTCGCCGCGATGGAGCAGACGCCGCGCCTCGTCTTCGCCGGCGACGACGAGGTGCACCTCGGTGCCCATCGCTTCGAAGCGGCTCTCCATCCGCCGCTGGACGGCGGCCGCCGCCTCAGCTGCCACGGGTCTGGGTGTCGGCCGGCGGCTGTTCGGGCAGATCGCCGGAGCCTCCGGGCGACGCCGGGATCCCGCCATCGGGCGAGAGCCCGGGCCACCCGTCGTCACCGTCCTCCGCTCCGCCTTCACCGGTTCCCGAGTCGTCCTCCTCCGGTGCGCGCAGGTCGTCCGCATCCCCCCAGGGAAGTGCAGGCGGCCCCCCATCGGCCCAGAGGTCCTGCCACTCTTCCTGCGAGTACCCACCTGGCCCATCGCCCTCGACCGGCGAGCGCTCTTCGGGTGCCTGGTCGGAGGAGTCGCCGCTGGCCCAACCTGCCACCGCCGCGGTCGCTACCACTCCGAAGGTGGCGCCCGCAGCTGCTGCGGCCACCAGGCGAGGCCACCCCGCCTCCCTCGGTCCAGCGCGCACCACAGCCGCTGGATCGGCCTGAGGCTGCGTCAGCGGCGGTCCCGCGGGCGGTCCTGTGCTCGACGCCGGTGGGATGGGCGGGCGGGTCGGTGCCTCTGTCGGGGGAGGCTCAGGGGGATCGACGGGTTCCATTCGGGCTCCTCTCGGGACGGGTGGATCGAGGCATCTCACCTCGCCTGCCGTTCCTCGATGGTCGCCTCCTTCCCTGAGGGTCCGCTCCCAACGACCTCAGAGCTCACCGAGAGATCGCGTCCGCACCGGCAACGAGGATCCGGCCGGAGCGGGGGTCGTGGCGCTCACAGCGATCTCTCGGCTGGTGCACACCTCCCAGCCAGGCTCGCTCCGTAGGATTCCTCGAACCCGCCTATCGATGGAGTCCGCATGCCTGCTCGCCGGAAGGCCCTGATCGCCGTGGCGGTCGTCGTCGTGTTGGCCGTCGGCGGCGCTGTTCTCTGGTTCCTCCGAGACGACGCGCCGCCCGAGGTGAGCCTCGAGTCGGCCACCGCCACCGTCGCGACCGTGGGCGCCTCCGACTCGACCCCGAGCACGGCTCCCGGGGGATCGAGCGATGCTGTCTCGGGAACCTGGGTCGTCGACGCCGAGACCGGCGACTTCGACTTCGAGAGCGCGACCGGTTCGTTCGTAGGCTTCCGAATCGAGGAGGAGCTGGCCGGGATCGGATCGTCCACAGCCGTCGGACGCACCGGCGATGTCACAGGCTCGATCCGCATCGACGGAACCAGCCTCGTGTCAGCCGACGTCGAGGCCGACCTGTCGACCGTCACGACCAACGAGCAGCGAAGGGACGACCGGGTGCAACAGGCACTGGAGACCTCCACCTACCCGACTGCGACCTTCACGATCACCGAACCCGTCGAGCTGGGCGAGGCAGCTGCGGGCGGTGGCCCGGTCGAGGTTACGGCGACGGGCGATCTCACCATCCACGGGGTTACGAGATCCGTCGAGGTGGCCCTCGAGGCCCAGCTCGTGGAAGAGACCGTCGTGGTGGTCGGCTCGACCGAGATCACCTTCGCCGACTACGGCGTCTCGGTCCCATCCAGCCCTGTGGTGCTCTCGGTCGAGGATCACGCAACCGTCGAGCTGCAGCTCCTGTTGAGGCGGGAGTAGCCCGGCCGGGCGGGTCGCCGAGTCCGGTCGGTGGATCTCACACAGCTGCTGAGACGCCCCGAGGCGGATCCTGGTGGGTGTCGGCGCTCTCCGGCGCCCGTCCTGCGACGATCGAGGGCGGCGATCGGATCCCCTTGAGGCTCAGCCCGGTGGTCCTGCGCCTGCCCGAGGGTCGGCCCCGGCCGCTCAGGCGATGCTCAGGAGAAGGCCCGCGCCGGTGAGATCCGTGAGGTCGCGGGCGCTCCAGTTGGAGCCCCGTCCGCCGAGTACGCGGAATAGCCGCGTGTGGAGGGCGTGGAGCCGGCGGCAGGACAGGCGCTCCGACCATCCCTTGGCCTGGGCACAGCTCTTGGAGAAGCATGTGGACCGTGTCCTCGGACTTGCGGAATCGGAGGATGTCGCCGGCCATCAGTTGGATCGTGCACCTGTCCCGGAAGGCGCTCGGCCCAGCCCTCGTCGCCGCGGGCCAACAGCTTGCTCGAGCGCCTCGCTGGGCTTGTTCTCCGTAATCGCGGCGATGCACCCCGCTGAGGTTCGCGGGTCTCGCCGAGACCAGGGTTGCGAACCGTCCTCTGCGGCTTGCATAATGCAAGCATGCCTAACGTCCTCGTGAGGGACCTCCCTGAAGACGTGCACGCTGTGCTGCGGAGGCGCGCCGAGCGCAGCGGCAAGTCCTTCCAGCAGTATCTCGCGTCGGAGCTGACCCGCCTGGCGTCGCAGCCATCGGTCGAGGAGCTGTTCGATCGCGTGGGACGCCGCCACGGAGGCCACGTCGGGCTTCAGACCGCCGTCGATGACCTCGACGCCGAGCGCGCCGATCGGTGATCGTCGTCGATGCCACCGTCGTCGCGAACGCGCTTGCAGATGACGGTGACGACGGCGACCTGGCACGGAGGCGCTTGATCCAGGCAGCCGAGCTCGCTGCGCCGGATCTCGTCGACGTCGAGGTCGTGTCGGTGCTGCGGCGCCGATGGCTCGCCGGCGACCTCACCGCGCGCCGCTTCTCCACCGCAGTCGACGATCTGGGAGATCTCGCCATCGTTCGGATGCCCACCTTGCCACTCATGCGTCGCGCCTACGAGCTCCGTGCGAACGTCACGGCCTACGACGCCTCCTATGTGGCGCTCGCCGAACACCTCGGTTGGTCGTTGCTCACAGCCGACGGTCGCCTGTCTCGTGCACCCGGCATCCGCTGTGCGGTCGAGGTGCTCGCTGCCTGACCATCTCAGACGGTGGAAGGCGGCACACCCCACCGCCCCGCCACCCGGGGTCAGCATCCGCAACACGTCGCCGGCCCTGAGCTGCACCGTGCACTTGTCGGGCAGTCGCTCCGCCCGACGCTCGTCGCCACCGGGCAGCAGCCAGTTATCGCCGACCGCACCGGGCTCGCCGCCGGCCAGACCCCAGGGCTGACTCACTCGGCGTTCGGTGATCAGCGACACGGTGGCGTCGACGAGCACCTGGACGTCCCGCTCGATCCCCTCGCCCCCCGGGGCCGATCCCGCACCCCCGCTCCAACGCCGCAACCGCTGACGCAGCACCCGCATCGGATACGACCGCTCCAACGCCTCGATGGGGTGTTCCGGGTATTCGTCAACACGGACCATGCAGCACACCGGTGACTCACCGTCTCGTTCGGGTGCGGGTCGTCAGCGATCGCGCAGCTCTCGGAGCTCGATGAGTGCTTCGCGATCCTTCGGCCTGTCGGCCCACTCCTTCGAGGCGATGATGTCGTCGAGGCCTGCCACCATCACCATGATGTCGCCGACCTCAACTCGCTCGGAGCGGGCAACGAGCTCCTCGAACCTCGCCCGGCCACCTTCACGGGTCGGGATCGCCGTGAGCACGTCGAGGTCTCCTGCGTCGGTCCGCCAGGTCGAGATGTCCATGCGAGCGAGCGACTCGGCGTCGATCGGAAGCGGGAGGGCGCGCGATTCCTCGTCGGTCATGCCTTCGACCCGTAGACGGGCGTTCAGCTCTCGCATCGCCGCAGCGAGTCGATCGAGGTTCTCCTTCGAGGTCGCCGGCAGCGAATCGAAGTCGCCGGTCGGCCGTACCGCCCCGTGCATCTGGGCACCGATTCCACCGACGAGGAGGTACTCGACTCGATGTCGGCTAAAGCACTCGATGATGCGATCGCGATCCAGCGACGGCTCGTCGACCAAGGCGACCTCCCGGTCAGCTGGCCTGGGCTCGTTCAGCGGCCAGTCGCTCGCAGAACGCCAGCACCTTCTCCTTGGTGTCGAGACGCTCGCCGTCGGCTGTGATCGACACGTCGTCTGCGGTGGGAGGGGGCGCGTCGCGCAGCAGCTCATTGAACTCGTCGGCAGTCATCACACGCAGAGGCGGCCGTTCGGACATGAGCACAGGTTACGCGGCGAGCCACCCATGCCCACGTTTCGGTCAGCGAGACGAGTCGCCGAAGCAACGAGCGTCGGTAGCGTCACCTTGTCGGCGTTCCCCAACCGCCGCCGCCCGGCGTCAACATCCGCAACACGTCGCCGGCCTTCAACTGGATCGTGCACTTGTCGGGCAGACGCTCGGCCCTCGCCTCGTCGCCGCCCGGCAGCAGCCAGTTCTCCCCCACCGCCCCGGGCTCACCTCCCGCCAGGCCCCACGGCTGCGAGATCCGCCGCTCGGTGATCAGCGACACCGTCGCGTCCGTCAGCACCTGGAGGTCCCGCTCGATCCCCTCGCCGCCTGGCGCCGAACCCGCGCCACCGCTCCAACGCCGCAACCGCTGACGCAGCACCCGCAGCGGGAACGCCCGCTCCAGGGCTTCGATGGGCGTGTTCTTCGTGTTCGTCATGTTGGTGTGCACCCCGCTCATCCCGGGTCGCCCCGGACGCCCGCCCTGCCCACCACCCACGGTCTCGTAGTACACCCAGGCACCGTCACGTCCCCTGCCGCCGATGAGGACGTTGTTCATCGTCCCCTGCGACGCGGCGCCCACCCGTTCCGGGAGCGCCTGGGCGAGCGCGCCGAGACAGATGTCCGCCACGCGCTGGCTCACCTCTACGTTCCCGGCTCCGACCGCCGCCGGAGGCAGGGCCGCCACCACGGTCCCGGGTGGTGCCACCACCTCCACCGGCCTCAGGGCACCACCGTTGGCCGGGATCGTCGGGTCGGTCGCGGCTCTCAGGGCGAACGCCACCGCGCTCCGGGTCACCGCCTCCACCGCGTTCACGTTCCCAGGGCGCTGAGGGTCCGTGCCGGTGAAGTCGAAGGTGATCTCCTCCCCGTCCACCCGCACCTCCACCTCGATGCGGATCGCACCCCGCTGCTCCGTGCCCCCGCCCTCAGAGTCGAGGACGTCCGCGAACCTCCACGTCCCGTCGGGGACCTCCGCCAGCGCTGCGCGCATCCGCCGCTCCCCGTACCCCACCACCTCGGCAAGCGGAGCACCGGCCAGCTCCGGCGAACCGTCTCAGGCCCAGCAGGTTCGCCCCGACCTGAGCGTCGAGGTCACCGGCGCGCTCGGTCGGCGTGCGGCTGTTCGCGAGCACGAGAGCCCGCAGCTCGGCATCGAACCTCGTCGGAGGGATCCGGAGCCCCTCCTGGTGGATCTCGGTCGCGTCGGCGGGCATCGATCCCGGGGCCGCGCCGCCGACGTCCGCGTGGTGCGCCCTGTTCGCCACCCAACCCGCCAGCTCGCCGTCGACCCAGCAGGGTGCGACGAGCGTCAGGTCGTTCAGGTGGGTCCCACCGGCGAAGGGATCGTTCACCAGGTACTGGGCATCACCATCCGATGCATCGCGTGCGGGCGCGTCACCGACCGCGTCGATCACCGCCCGCACCGAGGCCGGCATCGAACCCAGGTGCACCGGGATGTGCGCGGCCTGGGCCAGCAGCTCGCCGCTCGGCGTGAAGACCGCCGCTGAGCCGTCGGCCCGCTCCTTGATGTTGGGGCTGAACGCCGCCCGGCGCAGCACGTCGCCCATCTCCTCGGCGATCCCCTCGAGGCGCGAGACGAGCACCTGGAGGCCCGCGGCATCGAGCACCCCCTCCCCGACTCCTGGACTCGGGGGCACCAGACGCTCGCCTGCGTGTCCGGATCGTGTGAGGAGCAGTGCGCCGGCCTCGCCGGGCTCGGCACGCCACCCTTCGGGGATCCAGATCGTGCAATCCTCCTCGGCGACGACGACGGGACCGGTCGCCGACCGGCGAACCGGCGCGGGGAGGTCGGCGAAGGCCACCGGGGCCGGACGGCGGGCGACGGCGCGGAGGGCGATGACCTCGATCGGCGTCCCGTCCCGGCGGTACCCGTTGCGACGCTCGTGCTCGGACGGGAACGCGTCGACCGTCGGCACCCGCAGCTCGTGGCTCTGGCCGAGGTACCGGCAGTCGAGGGCCACCTCGACCTCGATGTCGGGATCGTCCAACGTCGTGTCGATCGCGCCGGCCGCCTGTGCCGCCAGCCCTTCCAGCATGGCATCGAGGCCGTGATGGTCGAGCGGCGTCGGCCAGCTGTGCGCGACCTCGCGCTGAAGGGGCGAGCAGAGCACCCCGACCGCGCTGAACACCCCGGCCCGTGCGGGGATCAGCACCGTCTCGATCCCGAGCTGCTCTGCGAGCGCACAGGCGTGCAACGGGCCCGCTCCCCCGAAGGCGACCAGCGCCAGGCCTCGCGGGTCGACCCCGCGCTCGACCGACACGTGTCGCAGCGCCCGCACCATCTCGGCCTCCACCACGCGCACCACGCCCTCGGCGCCGACCCCGGCCAGGGCAGCCCGGGCGGCCTCCACGTCGAGGCGGCCGATCCCGGGGAAGGTGGCGTCGGGGTCGATGCGGCCGAGCACCAGGTCGGCGTCGGTCACAGTGGGCTCGGTCCCGCCCCGGGCGTAGCAGGCGGGCCCGGGCACCGCCCCCGCACTCCGGGGTCCCACCACCAACGCGCCGCCGGCATCGAGCCCGGCGATCGAGCCGCCGCCCGCGCCGATGGTGTGGACATCCAGGCTGGGCAGGCGGATCGGGAACCCCGCCACCGCCCGTTCGGCGGCGGCGTCGGGCTGTCCACCGAGCACCAGGCACACGTCGGTGCTGGTTCCGCCCATGTCGAAGGTGAGCGCGTCCGGGAACCCGTTGGCCACCGCCACCGCGGCTGCCGCCCGCACCCCACCCGCGGGCCCCGACAACAGCAACCGCGCCGGCGACCGGGCCGCCCCCCCGACGGGCACCAACCCCCCTTCCGACGTCAGCAGCAGCACGGTGTCGGTCACCTCGGCGAGACGGTCCAGGTGCCGCCGGCAGACAGGACGGAGATAGGCATCGGCGACCGTGGTGGCTGTGCGCTCGTACTCCCGCATCTCCGGGCTGACCTCGTGGGATCCGACCACCTCCACGTCGGGGTGGGCGGCACGGAGGGCGGCCGCGACGGCGCGCTCGTGGCGGGGATCGAGGTCGCTGTGCAAGAGGCACACCGCGAGGGCCTCGACGTCCGGATCGGGTGCGGGCACCGTGGCCAGGTCGAGCGGCACCAGCACGCTCCCCTGCGCGTCCAGCCGCTCACGCACCTCCAGTCGCCGGGCACGGGGCACGAGCGGCGTCGGCCGGTCGACGGCGCTGTCGTAGATGTCGGGCCGGTCCTGGCGAGCGATCTCGACGAGATCCGCGAATCCTTCGGTTGTCACCAGCGCGGTGGTGGCCCCGCGCCGTTCGAGCAGGACGTTGGTGGCGACCGTCGTGCCGTGGGCTAGCACCCCCGGGCGTGTGTCGGGCCCGACCAACGCCGCCAGCCCCGCCCGCACGGCAGCGCCGGGGTCAGCCGGCGTCGACGGCACCTTGGCGATGCGACCCGTGTGGTCGACCAGGTCGGTGAAGGTTCCTCCCGTGTCGCTCCCCACCCTCGGCCCATCGCCCATCGGGCGGAGCGTAGCTGTGGGCCCCGGACACCCCGACCTGGCCCAACTGCAGCGCTATGGCCGCCTCGGCATCGCGCCGACGTGAGGTCGCGGGTCGCGCCGCGTGCTCTCATGGTCCCATGACCTACACCGGACGCCCCGACCCGACCGGCGCTGACCCTACCGCCGCCGACCCAGCCGCGGCCAAGGCGACCGTCGAGGCGTTCTGGGTTGCGCTGTACGAGCGCGACTGGAACGCCATCGCCGGCTTCTTCGGCCCCGACAGCACCTACACCGACGTCCCGACCCCCGAGGCCGACCTTGCTCGGGGGCCCGAACAGATCCTGCGCCGGCTGCGCCTCGGGCTCGAACCCATCACCGGCTACGACCACCACCTGCGGGCGATGGTCGCCGAGGGCGACGTGGTCATCACCGAGCACGCCGAGACGTGGCGCTGGCACACCGGCGAGGAGGTGACGCTGCCCTTCTGCTCGGTGCAGGAGGTCCGCGACGGCACGATCGTCCGGTGGCTCGACTACTGGGACCTCCAGACCCTCCTCGGCGCCGCCCCGGCCTGGTGGATCGACCACATCATGGTCGGCTGGGCCGACTGAGCGGCCGCCAGGGTCCGCCTCCTCGGCACGAGCACCGTCGGCCCCCAGCGTCTTCGTGCCAAGGACGAGTCAGAGGCCGGAGCCTTCGTCGCCGTCGCCGGATCGGGACCGCTGAGTGCTCGCCGCCTCGACGGCCAGCTGATCGACGAGGTCGTTGAACGGGTCGCCGCCGTGCCCCTTCACCCAGCGGAAGCTCACGTCCCCCCGGGTCCGCACCAGCTCCACGAACGGCTCCCAGAGGTCGCGGTTGGCGACCGGCTGGCGCTTGCTGTTGCGCCAGCCACGTGCCATCCAACCCTCCCACCAGCCGTCGCGGAAGCAGTGGACCACGTACGTGGAGTCGCTCACGACCTCCAACGCCCCCTCCAGGGCCCTGACCGCCTCGAAGGCGGCGGTGATCTCCATCCGCTGGTTCGTCGTCTGGGCTTCCGCTCCGCTGGCATAGGCCCCGTGGGGGACCGCCCACGCCCAGCCACCCGGCCCGGGGTTACCCAGGCATGCGCCGTCGGTGTAGACGACGGTCGGAGCGGCGCTGGTCATCCGAGCATGGTTCCCTTCCCGGGCCCGCCACGCAAGCACCGGGCGCAGGTGAGCCACCGGGAGGCGTAGCTTGGGGACCGACACCTCGAAGGCGCACATGGACATCGACCACTTCACCCGCCAGCTCCCCGACACCGACCCCGCCGAGACCCAGGAGTGGCTCGACTCGCTCGACGCGGTGATCGACGCCAAGGGTCGGGATCGGGCACGGTTCCTCCTCAGCCGCCTCCTCGAGCGGTCGGAGGAGCGGACCGTCGACGGCCTCTCACCGATCGGCACCCCGTACGTCAACACCATCCCCGCCGAGGAGCAGCCCTGGTTCCCCGGGGACGAGCAGATCGAGAAGAGGATCCGTCGCCACGTCCGCTGGAACGCCGCGGTGATGGTCGTGAAGGCCAACTGGCGTGCCGAAGGAATCGGCGGGCACCTCTCCACCTTCGCCTCCTCTGCCGCGCTGTACGAGGTGGGCTTCAACCACTTCTTCCGGGGAAAGGACTCGGGGCTGCCCGGCGACCACGTCTACTTCCAGGGCCACGCCTCACCGGGCATCTATGCCAGGGCGTTCCTCGAAGGCCGCCTCGACGAGACCCGGCTCGACAACTTCCGGCGCGAGATCGGCGGCAGCGGGCTCCCCTCCTACCCCCATCCGAGGCTGATGCCCGAGTTCTGGGAGTTCCCGACGGTCTCGATGGGCCTCGGCCCCATCAACTCGATCTACCAGGCCCGATTCAACCGATACCTGCACAACCGCCGCATCGACGAGACCGACGGGTCCCGGGTGTGGTGCTTCCTCGGCGACGGTGAGACCGAGGAGCCCGAGACCCTCGGCTCGGTCTCCCTCGCCGGGCGCGAGCACCTCGACAACCTGATCTGGGTCGTGAACTGCAACCTCCAGCGTCTCGACGGGCCGGTGAGAGGGAACGGCAAGATCATCCAGGAGCTCGAAGGCATGTTCCACGGCGCGGGCTGGGCCGTGATCAAGGTCATCTGGGGATCGAAGTGGGACGAGCTTCTGGCTGCCGACGTGGACGGCGTGCTGCTCGAGAAGATGAACCGGACCGTCGACGGCGACTTCCAGCGCTACGCCGCCGCTCCGGGTTCGCACATCCGGGAGCACTTCTTCGGGCCGGACCCGCGCCTCCGCAAGATGGTCGAGCACCTCTCCGACGAGGAGCTGCGGGCACTGCCCCGGGGCGGCCACGACTACCGGAAGCTGTACGCCGCCTACCACGCCGCCACCGAGGTGACGGGCGCGCCGGTGGTCATCCTGGCCAAGACGATCAAGGGATGGACGCTCGGTCCCCAGATCGAGGGTCGCAACGCGACACACCAGGTGAAGAAGATGAGCCAGGAGCAGCTCCTCGAGCTGCGGGAGCGCCTGCAGCTGACGGAGGAGATCCCGGAGGAGCGGATCCTCGCCGGCGATCCTCCGTATCTCCGCTTCGCCGAGGGATCGCCCGAGGACCGCTACCTGCACGAACGCCTCACCGCGCTCGACGGACCGCTCCCGAGCCGCCCCGCCCGGACGCGCCGCCCGCTCGCCCCGCCACCCGACTCCGTCTTCGAGGAGCTGTCATCTGGCTCCGCGGGGCGGTCGGTCTCCACGACGATGGCGTTCACCTCTCTGCTGAGGGACCTGATGAGGGATCCGGCGATCGGTTCGCGGGTGGTCCCCATCGTCCCCGACGAGGCGCGGACCTTCGGGATGGACGCGCTGTTCCGGGAGTTCGAGATCTACGCGGCCTTCGGGCAGAAGTACACGCCGATCGACGCCGAGCTGCTGCTCTCCTACAAGGAGGACAGCGACGGGCAGATCCTCGAGGAGGGGATCACCGAGGCCGGGAGCATGGCCAGCTTCATCGCGGCCGCGACCTCCTACGCGACCCGTGGCGTGCCCATGCTCCCGTTCTTCACCTTCTACTCGATGTTCGGGTTCCAGCGCATCGGCGACCTGATCTGGCTGGCCGGTGACGCCAGAGCGCGCGGCTTCCTCATGGGGGCGACCGCGGGACGGACCACGCTCGCCGGCGAGGGACTCCAGCACCAGGACGGCCACAGCCTCGTGCTCGCCTCGACGATCCCGGTCTGCGAGGCCTACGACCCCGCCTTCGCCTACGAGCTGGCTGCGATCGTCCAGGACGGTCTCCGCAGGATGACCGTCGACGACGAGGACGTCTTCTACTACGTCACCCTCTACAACGAGAACTACGAGATGCCCGCGATGCCCGAAGGGGTGACCGCGAGCGACGTGGTGAGCGGCCTGTACCGCTGGGAGGCAGCTCCCGCGTGCCCGGGGCCGGGTGCCGTGATCCTCTTCTCGGGGACCGCGCATCAGGCGGCACGTCGCGCCCAGCGCGAGCTGGCCGAGCACTACGACGTGTCCACCGAGCTGTGGAGCGCGACCTCGTACAAGCGGCTGAGGGAGGAGGCGTTGAGCATCGAGCGTCGGAACCGGCTGCATCCCGACGCCCCGCCGACCGTCGCCCCGGTCACCGAGAAGCTCTCCGCCACCCGGGGGCCGATCGTCGCGGTGACCGACTTCATGAAGATCGTCCCCGACCAGATCGCCCGGTTCGTCGGCGGGAGGCGGTTCACGCCGCTCGGGACCGACGGCTACGGGCGCAGCGACACCCGCGAGAGCCTCCGCGGGTTCTTCGAGGTCGACGCAGGACACGTGGTCGTGGCCACCCTCGCATCGCTCGTCGCCGACGGGGCCCTGGAAGATGCCGTCGTGCGCGATGCGATGAAGCGCTACGAGCTCGACCCGGACGCCGCCGACCCCCGTTCGGCCTGGCCCACCGGCTGAAGCGACTCGCTACTTCAGCGGTTGTGCTTCTGCCGGTCCAGCCAGCCCAGGAGTATCGCCATCGCCCTCGGGTCGTACCGGAGCTGGTGGCCCGCTCCGTTGATGATCCGCAGCTCCGCATCGCCGTGTGCGTCGCTGATGACCCGAGCGTCGAACACGGGCACCACCTCGTCCTCCGAGCCGTGCATCACGAGAAGCGGGCGCGGTGCCAGCCCTGAAGCACAGCTCACTGCGCGGATCTCTCGTAGCGGCCGGCTGAAGTCGTCCATCGATGCCGGATGCAGGGGGTCGTGGATGAGCCCCAGCTCACGCGCGTGCTGGACCAGACGGCGCGGGTGGCCGGCCCAGTCGTCGAAGTCAGCAGGCGCCGCGAGCACGGCCACCCCCCGCACCTCCGGTCTGCGCGCGGCAGCGCAGACGCACAGCGCCCCCCCGGTGCCGAAGCCCACCAGCCAGATCCCCGACACCTGCTCCGTGGCGAGGTGATCGACTGCGGCCGAGAGGTCGTCCAACCAACCACCGAGGGAGAAGTCCCCTCCGGAGTCGTTGCAGCCCCTGAAGGCGAAGCTGAGCGCGACCCACTCCAGCTCGTTCGCCACACGATCCGCCAGCTCGGGGATGCTGCGGATCGAGGAAGACCCCCCGGCACCCGGTGAGGGGAAGCCGTGGCAGAGGACGACTCCCGGCCAAGGCCCGGGGGCTCTGCCGCGCGGCCTCACCAGGACTCCGGTGAGCTGGCGACCCTCTGATTCGAAGAGCGGCTCCACCTCTCACCCCATCCGGTCCGCGCCCTCGACCCGGGCCGGGAGCTCAGGCCTTGGCGGTTCGGTAGCCCCGGTTCCGGGCCTCGGCGAGGGTGTCGGGGGCGAAGGATGCGACCTGCTCCGAGGCGACCAGCTCCTCCACGACCCCCGGATCGACCTCGCCGTCGAGGTCGTGCACCACCTGGGAGCGCTTGTCACCGATGAACCTGTGATCGGCGAACTGGCTCGGTCGCTCCACCCGGCGAACGCTAGCAGCTCGGTCGGTCGCCCTCGTCGAGCTCCGGCTCCGGAACCGGGCCGCCGATCGCCCCGATCGCCCGGAGGTACCGGGCCTCCTCGTCGAGCACCGTCGCCACGTCGGCATCGCTCACCTCGAGCCCGGCCTCGGCGACCTTCCCGAGCACCCAGGCCAGCGCCCTGTCGTCGTCGATCACCTCGACGCCCGGCTCGCTCGTCGCACCCGGGTCGCGCTCGAACGCGACTCCGCGTGCCTCCAGGTAGTCGAGGTGCCAGCCAAGGATCGAGCGCACGTCGTCGTAGGTGAGCGTTGCCCGCTGCTCGAACGGCAGCCGCTCGGCCACGTACTCCGTCGCCTCCGCGAGGTCGAACACCGAGACGCGTGGTGTCGTGACGGTCTCACCTACGACGCGCCCGATGGCGATGGCCGCGATCCCGAAGACCACGAGCCCCGCCAGTGACCACAGCGCCAGCTCCATGGTTCGCGGGAGCCGGCGTCAGATGCCGATGCGCTGGGCCAAGAGCTCGCGGTGGTAGGTCGGGTCGCCGAAGAGCAGCTCCGACGACTTGGCCCTCTTGAAGTAGAGGTGCGCGGGGTGCTCCCAGGTGAACCCGATGCCGCCGTGGATCTGGATGTTCTCTGCAGCGGCGTGGAAGTACGCCTCCGAGCAGTACGCCTTCGCGAGGCTCGCCACCGAGGGGAGCTCGTCGTTCATCTCGGCGGCACACCATCCGGCGTAGTACGCGGCGGATTTCGCCGACTCGACCTCGAGCAGCATGTCCGCGCACTTGTGCTTGATCGCCTGGAAGGAGCCGATGGGCCGACCGAACTGCACCCGAACCTTGGCGTACTCGACCGACATGTCGAGCACCTCCTGGGCACCGCCGACCTGCTCCGCCGCAAGACCCACGGCGGCGAGATCGAGCATCGTGGAGAGGATCCCCCAGCCCTTGCCCTCCTCCCCGACGAGCTTGGCCGGCGTGTCCGCGAAGACGAGCTTCGCCTGCTTGCGGGTCTGGTCCATGGTCGACAGCGGTGTGCGGGTCAGCCCATCGGCGTCACCACCCACGCTGAACATGCTGACGCCGTTGGAGCTGCGGGCCGCGACGAGCACCAGATCGGCGGTGTGACCGTCGAGCACGAACATCTTCTCGCCGCTGACCCGCCAGCCGTCGCCGTCCGGCGTGGCGGTGGCGGTGATGCCGGTCTCGTCCCAGCGGCCGTTCTGCTCGGTGAACGCCACCGTCGCGACGGTCTCGCCGGTCGCGATCCCTCCCAGCAGCTCCTTCTTCGCGCCGTCGTCGCCGGAGTGCAGCAGCGCGTTGGTCGCGAGGCAGACCGTGGAGAAGTACGGAGCGCAGAGGAGGCGTCGGCCCATCTCCTCCAGCACCACGATGAGCTCGACGTACGAGTAGCCGGAGCCGCCGTACTCCTCGGGGACGATGAGACCCTGCAGACCCATCTGCTCCGCCATCTGCGACCAGACGGCTTCGTCGTAACCCGACTCGGTCTCCATCAGCTCGCGAACCGCGGATTCGGGCGACTTGTCCTCGAGGAACTGCTTCACTACCCGGCGGAGCTCTTCCTGCTCCTCACTGAAGGCGAAGTTCACGTTCGAGCCCCCTCTGGCCTCGCCGGCGCGGGCGCCGGTGGTATGAAGTCCTGCGGCCCCACTGTTTACTAGACCGCGCGGTCAAGAGGCCACTCGGAGGTCCCCATGCCAGAAGCACCGATCCACTGGGAAGACGCCGTCGTCGTCGTCCACAAGGTTGTGGTGGGCCCGTTCGAGAACAACGTCTTCATCCTGCGCTGCCGCGAGAGCGGTGAGGCGGTTCTGCTCGACGCAGCGAACGAGCACGACCTGCTCCTCGAGCTCTGCGGCAGCCTGGGCGTGCGCACGGTGCTGGAGACCCATGGTCACTGGGACCACATCCAGGCGGTGCCCGCCGTGCGCGAAGCGGGCTACCAGGTCGGGGTGACGGCCGAGGACGCACCCTTGCTGGAGGGCTACGACTACCTGCTGGAAGACGACTCGGTGATCGAGGTGGGCCGGCTGAGGCTGCACACGATGCTCACCCCGGGGCACACGCCGGGCTCGATCTGCTTCCGCGTCGATGGCACGCCCCTCTTCTTCAGCGGCGACACCCTCTTCCCCGGGGGGCCCGGCGCCACCAACCTCCCCGGTGGGGACTTCGAGACCATCATCCGATCGATCGACGAGCGCATCTTCGGGACCCTCGGCGACGAGACGATCGTGCTCCCGGGCCACGGCGAGGACACGACGGTCGGGCGGGAGCGCCCGCACCTCCAGGAGTGGGTGGACAGGGGCTGGTGATCGGCGCCCGGGACCGCCTCTCGACGGACATTACCACTATCCACATAGTGGTAATACACTCGGGTTGATGCCCGCTCCCCTCTTCGAGATCGACGACCTGCGGGTCCGCGCTGTCGATGGCCCCGAGATACTCACGGGGGTGACGCTCGTCGTCTCGGAAGGTGAGGTGCACGCGCTGATGGGCCCGAACGGCTCGGGCAAGTCCACCCTCGCGTCCACGCTGCTCGGAAGCCCCGAGTACGAGGTCACCTCAGGCGCGATCCGGTACAGGGGAGAGGACATCACGCGGTGGCCGACCGATGTCCGGGCCAAGGCGGGCATCTTCCTGGCCTTCCAGTACCCACAGGCGATCGAGGGCGTGTCGGTCGTGAACTTCCTGCGCCAGGCCCTCTCGGCCCGCAAGGGGATCGACCTCTCGGTGCTCGAGCTGCGCCTGGCGATCATGGAGTGGATGGAGCGCCTCGACATGGATCCCTCCTTCGCCGACCGCTACGTGAACGAGGGCTTCTCGGGCGGTGAGAAGAAGCGCAACGAGGTGCTCCAGATGGCGATCCTCGAACCGGAGGTCGCGATCCTCGACGAGACCGACTCCGGGCTCGACATCGACGCTCTCAGGGTGGTGGCCAAGGGGGTGCAGGAGGTCCGGCGCGACCGCCCCCGGCTCGGCGTGCTGGCGATCACCCACTACCAACGCCTCCTCGAGCACCTGCGGCCGGACCGCGTGCACATCCTCGTGGGAGGCAGGATCGTCGAGACGGGCGACGCCAGCCTGGCGGAGCGCCTCGAGGACGAGGGGTACGACGCATGGCGTTGACCGGAACCCACTCGCTGGACGTCGCGGCGATCCGCCGGGAGTTCCCGATCTTCGACGTGCAGGTGCACGGGCGACCCCTCGTCTATCTGGACTCCGCCGCCACCTCCCAGAAGCCCCGCCCGGTGCTGGAGGCCATGCAGAGCTTCTACGAGACGACCAACGCCAACGTCCACCGCGGCGTCTACAGCCTGGCCGAGCACGCGACAGAGCTCATGGAGGCCGCCAGGGCGAGCACCGCTTCGTGGATCGGTGCCGAGCGAACGACCGAGATCGTCTTCACGAAGAACGCCACCGAGGCCCTGAACCTGGTGGCCCAGTCCTGGGGCCGCGCCAACCTGCGGGCCGAGGACGCCTTGCTGCTCACGCAGATGGAGCACCACAGCAACATCGTCCCCTGGCAGATGCTCCAGAGCCAGATCGGCTTCGAGATCCGCTGGCTCCCTGTGGGGGCCGACGGGCACCTCGATCTCACAGACCTGGACCGGTTGCTCGACGGAGCCAAGCTCGTCGGTCTCACGGCGATGTCGAACGTGTTGGGGACCCTCACCCCGGTGCGCGAGATCGCCGACCGGGCCCACCAGTCCGGCGCGCTGGTGGCGGTCGACGCCTGCCAGTACGTGCCACATGTCGGTGCGGATGTGGGCGCCCTCGGCGGTGACTTCCTGGCGTTCTCCGCGCACAAGATGTGCGGACCCACCGGCATCGGCGTCCTCTGGGCCCACGAGAGCCTCCTCGACGGGATGCCCCCCTTCCTGGGCGGCGGTGAGATGATCCGCGACGTCCGGCTCGATGGCTTCCTCGCGAACGAGCTCCCGTGGAAGTTCGAGGCGGGCACACCGCCGATCGCCGAGGCGATCGGGCTCGGAGCGGCGATCGAGTACCTCCGGTGCCTCGGCATGGATTCGGTGCGCGAGCACGAGGTCGCGCTGACGGGCTACGCCCTGCGGACACTGACCGAGCGCTTCGGGGAGCGCATCACCATCCACGGACCCTCCGAACCAACGCAACGCGGCGGGGTGCTCTCCTTCACCTTCGACGACCTGCACCCCCACGACGTATCGCAGGTGCTGGATCAGTCCGGGGTCTGCGTCCGGGCCGGCCACCACTGCGCCAAGCCGCTGATGCGCAGCCTCGGCGTCACGGCCACGGCCCGTGCATCCGTGTACCTGTACAACGACCCGTCCGACATCGACGCGCTGGCCGACGCACTGGACTCCGCGTCAGACTTCTTCTCGCTGTAGCCCACGAATCGAGAGCCGATGCCCGACCTGGAAGACCTCTACCGCGAGATCATCCTCGACCACTACCGGAACCCCCGCAACCGGGGTGAGCTCGAGGCTCCCCCGGCCCATCGGGTCGAGGGCTTCAACCCCCTCTGCGGTGACGAGATCGTCCTGTACCTGGAGGTCGACCCCGAGGGCACCATCACCGACCTCAAGGTCGGAGGTCAGGGATGCTCGATCAGCCAGTCCTCGGCGTCGATGATGTCGGCGGCGGTGAAGGCCCAGCCCATACGCACGGCCAGGCAGCTCACCCGAGCGTTCAAGGCCATGATGTCGATCCACGAGCACGAGCTGGAAGGCGACGGCGAGGACACCCCGGGCCGCGGCGAGGACGAGGACTCGGCAGAGGTGAAGCTCGGCGACCTCGAGGCGCTCCGGGGCGTGGTGAAGTTCCCCGTGCGGATCAAGTGCGCGACGCTCGCCTGGAACACGCTGGCCCAGGGCCTCGACGAGATCGAGAACGAGTCCAGCTAGGAGCCGCCGGCTGGCACGGTTGCCGGAGCGCGCGCTACGGAGCCCCTCTCCGGCTCAGGGGATCCCGAGCTCGGGGAACCCTTCCTCGAACGGGTTGCCGAACGGACCCACCGCATCGGGTCGCCTCGCTGTGTCGGCCTCCGCCGCGGGGTGCTCGTCGAGGCCGAACGCCTTGTACCCGTCCCGCTCGAGCACGTCGGCCAGCTCGGGCCCACCCGACTCGACGATCCGCCCACCGGACATGATGTGCACCCGGTCCGGCTCCAGCTCCCTGAACAGCCGGCTGTAGTGGGTGATGGCGAGCACGCCCAGCCCATCCTCCCTGGTCGCGTCCTCCACGCGCCGGGTGACCAGGCGGAGCGCATCTATGTCGAGCCCCGAGTCGAGCTCGTCGAGGATGGCGATCCTGGGGCGCAGCACGCCCATCTGCACCGTCTCGTTCCGCTTCTTCTCCCCGCCCGAGAGGTCCACGTTCACCGCTCGTCCCAGGAACACCTCGTCGAAACCGATCCGCACGGCCTCCTCCTCGAGTCGGGACCTCACCTCGACCGGGTCCCGTCCGGCCGCCAGGGCCGCCTCGGCGAGCATCTCCTCCAGGGCGACTCCCGGCACCTCCGTCGGGTACTGGAGCGCCAGGAAGAGCCCGGCCGCCGCCCGCTCCCAGGTCTCCATCGCCAGGAGATCGACGCCGTCGAGGGTGACCGAGCCCGACAGCACCTCGTACCCGGGCCGCCCCATGAGCACATGTGCGAGCGTCGACTTGCCGGTCCCGTTGGGACCCATCACCGCGTGCACCTCGCCGCTGGAGACCACCAGCGAGAAGCCGTCGAGGATGAGCCGTCCCTCGACCGCCACGCGGAGCTCCTCGATCACGAGGGAGCTCATCCCCCCTCCTCCGGTCCACGGGGGATCGGCTGTTCGTTCGCCACCCGTCCTCTCACCAGACCTCGCCGCGCCCACTGGGCCATCCCGGGCACAGGGAGGCCCTGGAGCACCTCGTCGAAGAACCCCTTGACGATGAGCGTCGCGGCGACCTCGGGCGGCACACCACGGCTCTCCAGGTAGAAGAGCTGCTCCTCGTCCACCGGTCCCACCGCCGATGCGTGGCTGCACCGGACGTCGTTGTTCTCGATGACGAGGTTCGGCACCGACTCGGCCCACGCATGCTCCCCCAACTTGATGTTGCGGTTCGTCTGGAGTGCGTTCGTGCGGGGGGCATCCGGGTGCACGTGGATGAGTCCCGAGTACACCGACCGAGCGTTGTCGTCGACGACGCCCTTGAAGAGCAGATCGCTCACCGTGTCCGGTGCCAGGTGCTCCTGGAAGGTGCGGAAGTCGAGCATCTGGTCATCGTCCGCGGAGTAGGCGGCGAGGAGCCTCGCGGACGCACCGCGTCCTTCCAGTCGACAATCGACCCGCGTCCGCGCGTAGGCGCCACCCAGCCCGACCTGCGCGCTGACCATGGATGCTTCACGACCCAGTCGGGCGGCGTGCGACGCGATCCTCCAGGTGGACGGGGAGACCGCCTGCAGGTTCAGGTACCCGAGCCGCGCGCCAGGCCCCACGTCCAGCTCCACGACCGGCGCCACGAACGACTCGACGTCAGCCGACATCTCCAGGTCGAGGATCGTCGCCTCCGCGCCGTCCGCCAGCGATGCGATCACTCTCGGGAACACCGCAGCCCCTTCGACCTCCGCCCAGCTGACGATCGCGACGGGATCGGAGACGATGACACCTGCCGGGATCGTGAACGCGATCGGGTCGGCCGTGAACGCGTCGTTCAGCACGCCGAAGACGTCAACAGTCTGCGAGGCCACCGACCCGAGCCGCTCCTCGGCTCCCGCGTCGTCGGCCGACAACGGCTCCAGCCTCACCCCCTTGGCCGAGAGCGATTCGTCCAGCTCGCACCTGGCCACCAGCCCGTCGCGCAGGACCACCAGCCCGGCCAACCGCGGGAGCTCACCCAGCGCCCGCACGACGGCCTCGGGCTCCCCCGCAGAAGGCTCCCTCCGGTTCGCCACCGGGTCGAAACGACCGAGATCCAGCTCGCCGATTCGGCTGTAGCGCCACACCTCTTCCCCGGCCGTGGGCAGCTCGGAGTCACGGAAGCGCTCGGCTGCCGCCTCACGCCTCCCCCTCAGCCACTCAGGACCGGGGATCCGGCGGGCGATCTCCGGGCTGAACGAGGACATGCCCCGAAAATAGTACTAGCGCCATAGTGCAATTCCCATCGGGGGAGCTCAGCTCCGTCGGAACCGCCTCCTGAACCTCCCCAGGATTCCGCGATCCCGAAGTCGCTGCTGCTCGACCTCCTCGATGATCCGGGGGCCGGCCGCGTTGATGATGTCCTCGGCTTCCTCCAGGACCTCCGCCACCCCTTCTGCCCGCGGCTCATCCGGAGTGGGTGGAGTGACCAGGGACCCGTAGCTCCAGTTCACGTCCACCCGTCTCTTGGTGAAGCTCGGGCAGTCCTCGGGACACCGCCAAGGAGCCTCGGGTGCCAGGTCCAGGTCGCACTTACGGACTGTGTCCCCGTTGGGATAGGTCCGGCTCTCGAAGTGAAGGCAGTCCTGGCGCATCGGCATGTACCCATCCTGTCAGCGCAGCGACTAGAAACGGCGCGATGGACGTCTCTGAGCTCATCGAGATCGAAGCGATCAAGCGACTCAAGTACCGCTACCTCCGCGCGCTGGACCAGAAGCGGTGGGAGGAGCTCTCCGACTGCTTCGTCCCCGAGGCCACTGCCTCGTACGGTGGAGGTGCCTACTCCTTCGAGGGGCGGTCGGAGATCCTCGACTTCCTGATGCGCTCGATGGGGCGGGACGACTTCCTCTCGAGCCACCGCTGCCACCACCCCGAGATCGACCTGACGGGACCAGACACCGCCGCCGGCACCTGGGCCCTCGACGACTTCGTCCTCGTCGGGGAGTTCGACGTGATCGTCCACGGCGCGGCGTTCTACGAGGACCGCTACCGCCGGGACGACGGCACGTGGCGCCTGCTCCACACCGGGTACAAGCGGACCTACGAGCAGGTCCTCCCACGCAGCAGCCTCGCGGGGGTCGCTCTCACCGCGAGCTGGTGGGGCACCGAGGGACGGAGCGAGCTCCCCGCAGGTTGAGCGGCCCTACTCCTGCCTCGGACGGATCACCGACCCCCCGGGACGGGCCGTTCTGGCCGACGACCTCGACAGCTGCCGCACACCCGACGAGGGGCGGTCGCCTTCGAGCACGTCCTCCTCGGGGACCTCGACCGCATGGGAGTCCTCCGCGCGGCCCGGATGCACCACGACCACGGTCTCGCCGATCTGAATGCGGGCGCCCGCCTGCACCACCTTCGGCTCTGTGAGCACTTCTCCGTCCACCCAGGTGCCGTTCGAGCTGTCGAGGTCCGTCACCACCAGGCCCACGTCGGTCGGCTGGAGGCGGGCGTGGCGGCGGGAGGCAGTTCCGTCCTCGACGACGATGCCGTCGCAGTCACGGCCCATCTCGACCTCGTGCTCGATCGCCAGCACACGCGGGAGCTTGCCGGGCTCGTTGAGCTGCAGCCTGTAGACGTGGGCCATCGATCTGCCGCCCGTCAGCCGAAGGCCACGGCCAGCACGATGACCACGACGAGTGCCGCGAGCACCACCGCTATCAGCAGCTGGGCCCGGCTCGAGGAGCCGTCCGCCTTGGCTTGCGCCGCCGAGGCCGACGGAGGAGGCTGCGCGGCGGCCGGCTGTCCGGCGGGTGGCTGAGCGACGGCTGGCTGGGCGGCTGGTTGCTGCTGGGCCTGGGCCATCAACCTCTGGACCTCGTCGCGGTTCAGGGCGATCGTCTCGGCGGCCCGCTTCTCGTCTCGCGTCTGCGGCCCCAACGGGGTCTCGGGCTCTTGACCTCGGTCGCTCATGGTGGACCTCCCACGCCGTCACCGTGGAGTCTACGCCCTCAGCCCACCGAGCCTTCCATCTGTAGCTCGATGAGTCGGCTCCATTCGACCGCGTACTCCATCGGCAGCGTGCGGGTCACCGGTTCGATGAACCCGTTCACGATCATCCCCATCGCCTGCTCCGCCGAGAGCCCCCGGCTCATCAGATAGAAGAGCTGCTCGTCTGCCACCCGCGACACCGTCGCCTCGTGACCGATCACCGCATCGCGAGCACCGACCTCCATGTAGGGGAAGGTGTCGCTGGCGCTCACCTCGTCGAGGATGAGCGCATCGCACTGCACGTGGCTCTTGCAGCCGGTCGCTCGCTCGTCGACCCGCACCAGCCCCCGGTAGCTGGTCCTGCCGCCGTCCTTCGAGATCGACTTCGAGACGATCTTGGACGTCGTCTCCGGTGCCGAATGGACCATCTTCGCCCCGGCATCCTGGTGCTGGCCGGCACCGGCGTACGCCACGGAGAGCACCTCGCCGGACGCCTTCGGGCCCACCATGTGGACGGCCGGGTACTTCATGGTGAGGCGGGACCCGATGTTCCCGTCGATCCACTCCATGTGACCACCCTCCTCCACCCGGGCCCGTTTGGTGACCAGGTTGAACACGTTCGGAGACCAGTTCTGGATGGTGGTGTACGTGACCCGCGCATGAGGCCGGATGAGGATCTCCACGACGGCCGAGTGGAGCGAGTCGGTGCTGTACACGGGAGCCGAGCAGCCCTCGATGTAGTGAACACGACTCCCCTCATCGGCGATGATCATCGTGCGTTCGAACTGGCCCATGTTCTCCGCGTTGATGCGGAAGTAGGCCTGGAGGGGCATCGCCACCTCGACTCCGGGTGGCACGTAGATGAACGATCCCCCGCTCCACACCGCCGAGTTCAGCGCGGCGAACTTGTTGTCGTTCTTGGGGATCACCCGCCCGAAGTTCGGCTTCACCAGCTCCGGGTACTCGCGGAGCGCCGTGTCCATGTCGCAGAAGATCACGCCCTGCTGCTCGAGCTCTGCGCGATTGCGGTGGAACACCACCTCGGACTCGTACTGGGCGGTCACGCCCGCGAGGTACTTCCGCTCTGCCGCCGGGATCCCCAGCTTCTCGTAGGTCGTCCTTCACCGAATCGGGGAGCTCGTCCCACGCGTCGACCTGCGACTCGGTGGGCTTGATGTAGTAGTAGATGTCGTCGAAGTACACCTGAGAGAGATCCCCGCCCCAACCCGGCATCGGGCGCCTCTCGAAGTGCTGCAGGGCACGCAGCCGGTTGTCGAGCATCCAGCGGGGCTCGCCCTTCATCCACGACATCTCGCGGACGATCTCCTCCGAGAGCCCCCGCTTCGGCGTGAACACGTACTCGACCTCGTCGTGCCAGCCGAGCTGGTAGCGGGAGAGATCGATACCGATCTCGGTGGATGCCATGCCTGACCTCTGCATGATGTCTGGTCGGAATTTCCCCTATCCCGATAGTAACAAATCCGACCACGAGTCCAACCGTTTACGCTGGCGGCACCATGGACCTCCGGCTGGACGAGCTCCTCGACGCGGCTCCCGTCGGGATCGTCCACTTCGATCTCGACGGCCGGGCGACCTACGCCAACCGCTGCTGGCGCTCGATCACGGGGTGCCGAGACGCGATTCCGATCGCGAGCGACGTCCTCCTCTCGCTCCTCCACCCGGCCGACCGTGAGAGGGCGACCCGGAGCTACACCCAGGTCCTGGAGACGGGTCAGCCCCACGACGTCCTCCTGCGGGTCCTGAGGCCGGAAGGCGTGCGGGTCGTCCAGGCTCGGACCGAGTCGCTCCGCGACGAGAGCTCCGCTGTGATCGGCTTCGTGAGCTCTCTCGTGGACGTGAGCCCGACGCTCACCGACCGCGACGTCGCGGGGCCTGCCCGCTATCGCCTGCTGCACGACCAGGCACCAGTCGGGCTGATGCTCTCCTCGACCGACGGTGCCCTCTTGGAGGTCAACCGGACGATGGCGGAGATGCTCGGGACCAGCCAGGCAGAGCTGGTCGGCATGTACCCGTGGGACATCTTCCACCCCGAGGACCTCGCGAGGATCATGGCCGAGTTCGCAGGTCTCGTCGTGGGCAAGCCCGCCTTCGTCGCGGAGCCCGTTCGGATGCTCCGGGCGGACGGGTCGGCGCTCTGGGTGGTAGGAGCTTCGACCTTGGTGGAGGATGACGATGGCAATCCAACTTCGATCCAGTCGATGATCCTCGACGTGACCTCTCGCCGCGAGTCCGAAGAGCTGCTCCGCGCGAGCGAGGAGCGCCACCGCACCACGGTCGACTCGCTCAGCGAGGGCGTGGTGCTCCACCGGCGCGGTCACCTCGAGGCGTTCAACCAGAGCTCACTTCGCCTCCTCGGACTCACAGCCGAGCAGCTCTCCGAGCCGGACGAGGTCCAACGCCGGCTCGAGCCCATCGATGCGTCGGGCCGGCCCGTGAGCTTCAAGGATCTTCCCGGCGTCGTCGCCGTGGGGCGCGGCGCAGCGGTGATCGGTGAGGTGATCGGGATCAGCACCCCCGATGGCCGTCGCTGGCTCAGCGTCAACGCCCAACCGATCTTCGAAGGAGACGAGCTGACCGGTGTGGTCACGACGCTCACCGACGTCACCGAGCGCAAGCTGGCCGAAGAGGCGCTGACCGAGAGCGAGCAGCGCTACAAGAGGCTCGCCCAGATCGTCGAGTCGACCAGCGACCTCGTCGGAACGGTGGATCCCGCCGACAGCTCTCTCGTCTACCTCAACCAGGCAGCCCGTGAGCTCTTCGGGTTCACCGAACGCGACTTCTCCGGCACGGACGTCCGCGACCTCTACACCGAGCGAGCGGCCCACATCTGGGAGTCGGAGATCGCCGTGGAGCTCGAGATGGGTCGCACCTGGACGGGTGAGCTCGACATGAAGCGGCCCGACGGGGAGGTCCTCCACGTGCTGCAGTCGGTCTCCTCGGACGTCGGGCCCGACCACCTGATCCGCCAGGTCTCCTTCGTGGGCAGAGACGTGACGGCCCAGCGGCGGCGAGAGATCGATCTGGCGCACCAGGCCACCCACGACTCCCTCACCGGCCTGCCCAATCGAACGCTGCTGCTGGAGCTGGTGGAGCACGCGCTCGCCCGCACCGAACGGCAGCCAGGGCACGTCGCCCTCCTCTTCCTGGACCTGGACCGGTTCAAGGGGGTGAACGACAACATCGGCCACGAAGCGGGAGACGAGCTGCTCCGTGCCGTCGCCGAGCGGATCGGCTCGGCTCTCCGGCCGTCCGACATCGTGGCCAGGCTCGGCGGTGACGAGTTCGTCGTGCTCTGCGAGGAGATCCGTGACGAGTACCAGGCGGTCACCGTCACCCAGCGCATCATCTCCGCGATCGAGTCCACGCCCTTCTCCATCAGGGGTGCGAGCCTCAACGTGACCGCCAGCGTCGGGATCGCCCTCTCCAGCGGGGAGGGCTCGCACCCCGAAGGCCTGCTCCGCGACGCCGATGCCGCGATGTACCGGGCGAAGGAGCTTGGCCGGGCCCGACACGAGCTGTTCGACGACGAGATGCGGACGAGGTCCGCACGGAGGCTCGCCCTCGCGGACGAGCTGACCAGAGCGGTCGAGCAGGGAGAGATCACCGTTCACTACCAGCCCCTGATCGACCTGCGAACCGGGCGCGTCGAAGGCGTCGAGGCCCTCGCCCGCTGGGAGCACCCCTCACGCGGCACCCTGCCCCCGTGGGAGTTCATCGGGGTCGCCGAGGAGACCGGACTGATAGTCGGCCTCGGCCTGTCGGTGCTCGGTCAGGCCTGCGCCCAGGCCCGCCGCTGGGAGGTCGAGCTGGGCAGCCGCGCCCCGAAGGTCCACGTCAACCTCTCGGCCCGCCAGCTGGCCCAACCCAACCTCCCCCGCCTCGTGCAGGGGGTGATCGACCAGGCCCTCATCGACCCGGGGCGTCTGTGCCTGGAGGTCACCGAGAGCGTCCTGATGGAGGATGCCGCGACCTCGGCCAAGGTCCTCGCCGAGCTGAAGAACCTCGGCATCGAGCTGGCGATCGACGACTTCGGCACCGGGTACTCCTCGCTCGCGTACCTTCGCCGGTTCCCGGTCGACGTCCTCAAGATCGACCGCTCCTTCGTGGACGGGCTCGGTCCGGATCCCGACGACTCGGCAATCGTCTCCGCGATCGTGAACCTGGCCCACACCCTCGACCTCGTGAGCGTGGCCGAGGGCGTGGAGACGACGGAGCAGCTCGAGGGGCTCAGGGCGCTCGGCTGCAGGAGCGCTCAGGGATTCCTGTTCGCGCGACCTCAGCCCGTGCCCGAGGTGAACCGGTACCTCACCACCGTCTTCCCGGTCAACGGGGTCGGACCCGAGATCAGCGGCTCGTGAGCCCGCGCTCCCAGCTCTCGAAGAGCGCTGCGTACTGAGCCCGGTTCCTCACCAGCTCTTCATGGGTTCCCAGCTCCACGAGACGCCCGTCCACCACCACTCCCACCCGGTCGGCCCGCTGGGCAGTAGACAGCCGGTGGGCGATGACGATGACCGTGCGGCCCTCCATCAGGCGCTCGAGGGCGCTCTCGACCAGCACCTCCGTCCCCGGATCGAGGCTCGAGGTCGCCTCGTCGAGCACCAGGAGAGCGGGATCGACGAGTGCGGCGCGGGCCAGCGACACGAGCTGCTTCTCACCCGCGCTGAGACGGGATCCCCGCTCGTTCACCTCGGTCCCGAGGCCGTCGGGCAGGCCGGCGAACCGCTCGAGGGCGCCGATCAGCTCCAGCGCCTCGTCCACGTCGGCGTCGGTGGCGTCGCCGCGGGCGAGCCTCACGTTCTCCCGGATCGATCCGTTGAAGAGGAACCCCTCCTGGGGGACCACGACGATCCGCTTCCTGAGGGAGGCGAGCGTCGCGTCCCGAAGATCGATCCCGGCGAACGTGATCCTCCCCTCGCTCGGCTCGTACATCCGGGCTATGAGCTTCGCCAGGGTGGACTTGCCTGCACCCGTCGGCCCCACCAGGGCCAGGCGCTCTGACGGCTCGATCACGAGGTCGATGTTCCGGAGGACCGGCTCGCCTCCGCGGTAGGCGAACGAGACCCCCCGCACCTCCACACGTCCCCGATCCGGGAGGTCCACCGCGCCCGGTCTCTCGGGGATGTCGACGCTGGTGTCCAGCAACCCGAACAGCTTGTTCAGGGAAGCGCCCGAGGCCTGGAGCATGTTGAAGAGCTGGCTCAGCTGCTGTATCGGTTCGAAGAGGTTGCTCAGCGTCAGCACGAAGAAGGTGATGGTCCCGATGGTGACGATGCCCTCGATGGCCATCCACCCTCCGACCCCGACGACGAACGCCGTCGTGCCGATGCCGGCCAGCTCCACCACCGGCAGGTACCAGGCCTGTATCCGGACCGAGGCCATGTGGGCGTCGTACAGGCTGCGGTTGCGGCCGCTGAAGCGACTGACCTCGACATCCTCGCGGGTGTAGGCCTGGATCACGCGAACGCCGCTGATCCCCTCCTGGAGGCTCGCCAGCGTTCCTGCGATCCGGTCGCGAACGGTCAGGTACGCGCGGTTCGAGTCCCGCTGGAACTTGATGCTCGCCAGCACCACGAACGGCACCGCTACGAGGCAGAGCAGCAACAGCTGCCAGGATGCGACCGCTAGGACGACCACCGAGAGGGCCAGGAGCAGAGCGTTCATCACCATCATGAGGAGCCCCATCTGGACCAGCTCCTGGAGGGAGTCGACGTCCGAGGTCATCCGGGAGACCAGCACACCGGCCTTCTCACTGTCGTAGAAGGGCATCGAGAGGCGCTGGAGGTGGTCGAAGACACGGATCCGGAGGTCCCGCAGGAAGCTCTCACCGACACGGCTGATGGAGAGGATCTGCACACGGAACACGATGTAGGCGAGGGCGGCCACCGCCACGTAGCCGATCACGACCCGGTTCAGCACATCCGTCCGACCGGGTACGACACCCCTGTCGATGCCCACCTTCACCAACCACGGCCCCGCGAGTATCGAGAGGGTCCACAGCACCGACATGGTGCCGGCGAGCACGACCGTCGGCCGGTAGGGCCGCAGCATCCGCCCGGCCCGACGGATCACCCGCCGAGCCTCCCGGGGGGTGAGCTGCTCCCCTTCCTCCACGCCGTGGGGGTTCCACATGGCCCGTCAACCCCTCTCCGCGAGCGCTTCGGGCTGCGACCCACCCGATGCGGCCAGGACCCTGCGGTACCGGGGGCTGGTCGTGAGCAGGTCGTGGTGGGTTCCGTCCGCGACGATCCGGCCGGCCGAGATGAGCACGACCCGATCGGCGAGTGCGATGGTGGCGGGACGGTGGGCGATGACGATCGTCGTCCTCCCCTTCATGACCTCGCCGAGCGCGTCGCGAATCTCGTGCTCCTTGGTCGGGTCGACCGAGGAGGTCGCGTCGTCGAGGACGAGCACCCGCGGGTCGGCGACGATCGCACGGGCGATGGCGATCCGCTGCCGCTGACCGCCTGAGAGCGTGAAGCCGCGCTCGCCCAGCTCGGTGTCGTACTCGTCGGGGAGCTCCCTGATGAACCCGTCCGCGCCGGCGAGCCGGGCAGCACGCAAGACCTGCTCCCGCGACACCTCGGGATCCGCGAACGCGATGTTGGCGGCGATGCTGCCCGTGAACAGGAACGTGTCCTCGAAGACGAGTCCCACCGCGCTCCGCAGCTCGTGCAGCGAGACCTCACGGATGTCGACGCCGTCGATCCGGACCTCGCCGTCGTCGACGTCGTAGAAGCGCGGGAGCAGCCTCGCCACCGTCGTCTTGCCGGAACCGGTCTCGCCGACGAGCGCCACCGACTCCCCGGCCGGGACCACGAGCGAGAAGCGATCGAGAACCGGGGGCCCGCCCGGTAGGTACCGGAAGGTGACCCGGTCGAGCTCGGACGCGCCCCAGCATCCGTTCATCGCCCCCGTCCGACCTCCGCGGAAGAGCGACCGGGCGGCCGGGGTCCACGACCTCCGGCTCCTCCCCCAGCACCTCCGCCACACGCTCAGCGGAGGCGGCGGCCCTCTGGCTCTGGGCGATGATCATCCCCAGCATGCGCAGCGGCCAGATCAACAGCAGCACGTAGACGTTGAAGGAGACGAGCGACCCGAGCGAGAGGGAGCCGTCGATCACCTGGTGGCCGCCGTAGCCGAGGACCAGGATCAGGCCCAGGTTCGGCAGCAGCTCCATGCTCGGCAGGTAGCGGGCTCGGACCCGGGCCGCCCGCATGGATGCCTCGTACACGTCGTCCGCCTCCGCGTGGAGACGATCGGCCTGGAACGGCTCCGCGCCGAACCCCTTGACCACCCTCACACCGGAGACGCTCTCCTCCACGACGCTGGCCAGCTGGGCGGACTCGCGCTGGATCGCCATGGCCTCCGGGTGGAGGCGCGTGGAGAAGCGCTTGCCGAGCCAGTTCAGGAACGGCAGCGACCCGAGTGCCAGCGCCGTGAGGACGGGGTCGACGAAGAAGAGGATCACCGTCACCGCGATCACCGTCACCGCGTTCGAGATGGTGAGCGGGATGAGGACGATGAGGTTCTGGATCTGCTGGAGATCGGTGTTGGCCCGGCTCATCAGCTCACCCGTCTGCGTGCGGTCGTGGAAGGCGAAGTGGAGCCGCTGTATGTGGGCGAAGAGGCGGTCGCGAAGATCAGCCTCGGCCCAGCGTGACTCACGGAAGGCCCAGTACCGACGAAGCCCCGTGAACACCGCGGCAGCGATCCCCGCCGCCAGGATCGCGAGGGTCCAGCGCGTCAGCGCCTGGGTGTCCGCGGCCGCTATCCCCCGGTCGATGGCCATGCCGACGAACCGGGGCACGACGACCTTGGCTGCGGACCAGCAGAGGCCCACGACCACTCCGACCGTCACCCCCCGCCACCGGTGGCGGATGGTGCGGCCGATCAGCTGCCAGCCGGTCACACCGGGCCGGGGCGGAGCGAGGCCACCGCAGGTGCCAGCTCCCTCCACTCCTCCCGCGGCACCTCGGCCAGCGACGGCCGGAGCACCTGGACTGCGACGTGGTCGGCCCCCGCATCGAGGTGCTCCCGGAGCCTCTCGAGGATCGCCGCGAGATCGCCCCACGCGAAGATCGCGTCGATGAGCCGGTCGCTGCCGCCCGAGAGGAGATCCTCCTCTTCGAACCCGAGCCGTCTCCAGTTGTTCGCGTAGTTGGCCAGACCGATGTAGATGCCCAGGTTCGCCCTGGCGATCTCGCGTGCTCTCGACGGGTCTCTCTCGAGGATGACGCCCTGCTCGGGCAGGAGCAGGGGACCCGCGCCCAGGATCTCGCGGGCCTGCCGGGTGTGCTCGGGGGTACCGAGATACGGGTGCGCACCAGCGGCGCGCTCGGCCGACAACCTCAGCATCCGGGGCCCCAGAGCCGCTAGCACCCTGGCCGGTGGCACCTCCGGCGCGGGCGCCAGGACCAGTGCCCCGTCCATCGCGTCCAGGTACGCGCTCATGGCCGAGAAGGGGCGGTGGTAGCTCTGCCCGAGGACACCTTCGACCATCGGGCGGTGGCTCACACCCAGACCGAGCAGGAACCGGCCCGGGTGCGCCTCGCTCAACGTGTGCTGGGCGGCAGCCGCCGCGGTCGCTGACCGGAGCCAGATGGAGGCTATCCCCGTAGCGACCACCACGGTCCGGGTGGCGTCCAACAGCATCGCCGCGTTGGTCATCGCCTCCCGCCCGACCGCCTCGGGGATCCAGATCGCGCCGTACCCCAGCTCCTCGAGCTCTGCAGCTGCCTCCCGCGCCTGCGCCGCCGGGAGGACATCCAGGGCAGCGGTCCAGACCCCGACAGCTCCCAGCTCCATGGCCGCACGATACCTCCGCCCGGGTGGGCACCCCGCCGGCCCGCCCTCCTCCACAGGACGGGGCCCCTGCCCCGTCCGTGGCCGTATCTCAACCCCACCCGGGTGGGCACCCCGCCGGCCCGCCGGCCTACCCCCTCCGGCCCTACACTCCGTCCTCGTGCCGGTGATCACCCCCCACCACCCCCGCGGTACCCAACCCTGCGACCACCCGACGGGTCGCCGGACCCCGATCTGGCTCACGCCGGTGGCGGTCGGAGCGGCAGGCCTGTTCGCCTGCCTGGTCGTGGCGATCCGTGACCCGGCCGTGAGCGGGAGCTACGGGCTCTGCCCGTTCCGGGCCATGACCGGCCTCGACTGCCCCGGCTGCGGTCTGCTGCGCGGCGCCCACGCAGGCTTGCACGGGGACGTGGCCCGGGCTCTCGACCACAACCTCCTCTGGCTCGTGCTGGCCCCGGTGCTGGTCATCGCCTACCTGCGATGGCTGGCGCACGGCCTCGGCTGGACCTGGCACCCGGCCGGCGGCCAGCGGTGGGTACCGATCGCGGTGGGCTGTGGCGTGCTGGCCTTCTGGATCGCACGCAACCTCGGCGGCCCCTTCGAGTACCTGGCGAGCGGCGCCTAGAGGCGACGGAGCTGCTCCCGGTACAGCCGGGCCCGCTCCCGGTAGGTCTCCACCATCTCGTCGAACTGGCCGACGACGACCGAGCCCTCCCTGAGCCTCGCCGGCACCCCCAGCGCCATCGAGCCGCTCCGCACCTCGAAGCGGTTCGGCACCACCGCGTTTGACCCCACCAGCGACCACGACCTCACAACCGCCTCGTGGAGCACGACCGAGCCGTTCCCCACGAGCGCATGGTCCTCGATCGTGCACCCCTCCAGGTGCACCATGTGGCCGATCACGCAGTCGGCTCCGACGACGGTGTCCAGCTCATCGGTGCAGTGGATCACGCACCCGTCCTGGATCGAGGTGCGGTCCCCCACCCTGATGGTCCCGTCATCTCCCCGCAGCACCGCTCCCGGCCAGACGCTCGCCTCGCATCCCAGCACGACATCTCCGATGATCACCGCATCCGGGTGAACGTAGGCCTCGGGATGGATGGTGGGGATCCGGTCCCCCAGCGCGTAGATGGACATCAGTCGTGAGCACCCCGATCGTGGAGAGGTCAGCCGCCCGACGAGAAGGAGACCGTCAGACCCTCGTGCGCGGCCAGCACCTCTCCGAGGTGGCCGCCGTCCCTGCTCTGACGCGCCTCCTCGAGGATCCGGTCGACCAGATCGTCGTGGTGATCGGGATCGTGGTGGAACAGGGCCAGCCGTCGCGCGCCCGCCTCCCTTGCCACGTGCAACGCGTACTCCACACTGCAGTGACCCCACTGGCTCTTCCGCTGGAACTCGTCGGCCGTGTACTGCGCGTCGTGGATGACGAGGTCCGCCCCGTCGCACAGCTCCAGCACCTCGCCTGCAATGCGCCCGGAGCAGTCGAGCGGCTCCTGGTGGTCGGGCAGGTACACCACCGAGGCCCCCCCCGTCTCCACCCGGAAGCCGAGCGTCGGCCCGATGTGGGGAACCCAACGGGCCCGCACCTTGGCATCTCCGATCACCAGGTCGTCGTCCAGCAGGTCGTGGAAGCGGACCTCCCCCGCGAGCGATTCCAGTCCGATCGGGAAGTACGGAGGGCACATGAACTCTGCGAACCTGTCGGCCACCTTGCTGTGCGACTGGCGCGGGGCGTAGATGTCCAACGTCGCGCCCTCCCGGTTCACGGGCACGAAGAACGGCAGTCCCTGGACGTGGTCCCAGTGGAGGTGGGTCACCAGCACGTGGCCGTGGAAGCTGCCGTCCTGGGGCAGGTGCTCCCCCCAGAAGCGGAGGCCGGTGCCGAGATCCAACGCCAGAGGGGGCTGCCCCGGCACCTCTATCCCGACACAGGACGTGTTCCCGCCGTAGCGCTGGTTGGCGTCTGACGGGCAGGGGGTCGACCCCCTGACGCCGTAGAACGTCACGTTGACCACGCGTCACCCCCCGGTGCACGCACCCGGCCCAGCCCCCCGTGCCGACACCGAGAGTAGTTACGGCGCAGACGGTGATGCCGCCGCTGTGACGTACTTCACGCGTCCAGGCGACGGCCTCTCAGTCGGGAGCTGACCAGATGTCGCTCCCGTCGTAGGGGCGCTGGCGCCCGGGCGCGTGCTCCCTCTTCCAGACGATGACCTTGCGGCGGAAGTAGCACACCTCCTCGGCCCGCTGGTTGATCCCCTTGGTCTCGACCGTGACGATCCCCCGCTTGCCGTCGGAGGTCTCCCGCTTCTCCAGCACCCGGGTCTCGGCGTAGATGGTGTCCCCGTGGAAGGTGGGCTTCGAGTGCCTCAGCGTCTCCACCTCGAGGTTGGCGATCGCGGCTCCGCTGACGTCGGGCACGCTCATCCCCAGAACGAGCGAGTACACCAGGTTGCCCACCACCAGGTTCTTCCCGACCGGTGACTCGTGCTCGGCGAACCAGTCGTTGGTGTGGGTCGGGTGGTGGTTCATGGTGATCATGCAGAAGAGGTGGTCGTCGTACTCGGTGACGGTCTTGCCGGGCCAGTGCCGGTACACGTCACCGATCTCGAAGTCCTCGAAGTGGCGGCCGAAAGGTCGTTCGTGCTCGGTCATGCCCACGGAGCGTACGGAGCGCTCTGAGCCCATACAAACGAGAGGGGGGCGCTCCGTGGAGCGCCCCCCTCTAGCTCTCGGCAACCGGTTGGCTCAGCCGGTGAACGTCGGCTGGGCCTGCTGGGTCGGGGCTGGTGCCGCCGGTGCTGCCGTGGTCGTGGGACCGGCCGTGGTGGTCGTCGTCGGTTCTGGGACCTGACCGACCTCGAACACCAGCTCTGCGGATCCGTCCTGGCGAGGAAGCCCGACCACCGCGTTGATCAGGGTCTCAAGGGAGGGGTCACTACAGGTCACAGCCGGGATCACGATGCCGCTGGCCGCCAGGCCGATCTGGCTGCCACCTCCGGGAGGCAGCGGCGCCATGGGCGAGCCCGGGGGATCTGTCGAGAGCGCGATGTCGAAGGGCCCCATGTTGCACGTTCCCCCGACTGGACCACCGCAGAGCAGGAGCTCCATCACGACGGTGAGGGTGGTCGTGATCGTCCCTTCGCCGGTGATCGGATCCACGGTTCCGTCCGCCTGCCCCGAACCGGCGATGTTCAGGCAGAGCCCCGAGTCGGGGATGATCTCCCCCATGTCCGTGTTCGGGATGTCGAAGTCGCCCTGGAAGGCGCCGGTCTCGTCGTCCCAGGTCCCCGTGATCGCGGATCCCTCCGGCAGGGTCACCGGCCCGGTCGGCAGGCCGGGGATGATGAGCGTGCCCGAGACGAGCGCGAGCGAGATGTCGATCGGCGCAGCCTGGGCCGGGCCACCCAACCCCACCGTGGCCGCCACGACCAGCGCGGCTACGGCACGTAGAACCTTCGATCGAGTCATCTCCCTCGTTCCCCTTCCTGGTCGGACGTTCCTGTCCGGTTCGAGCTGTCCGGCACTGGTTGTCCAGCGCTTGTTGGGCGGCACGACCTGAACCAGCCCACCTGGGCCGCCGCAGACCCTACTTCACGAGGGGGGCCGGCACAACGACCCGACGCCGGTCCTCCCAACCGTTGTGGGTCGAGGCGCTGACAGCGCAGTCGATGCAGAATGGGGCCTTGCCCTCCCCGAAGGCGTAGACGAGGCACTCCTCGCAGTGGGCGTGGCCGCAGCTCCGGCAGGTCCCTGCCGCTGCACGCTCGGAGTGGCTGTGACAGCTGATCATGGCTCCCTCGCCGCGTCCCATCCCGTCGCCCCGGGACTTCGACAAGACTGTATGGCCGGTGGAGGAGGGCGCTGAATAGGAGATTCGGCTCAATCCTGCGGCGTCGAATGGGTCGCCGGCACCACTGCGCTTCCTCTAACCTCCCGCGCCATGGCCGGAGCCGACCTCTCAGCGGCCGCCGCTGCGATCGAACATGTCGGTGAGGCGGTGCGGAGCGCCAGCGCCAAGCTCGCGGCCTCCGATTCGATCGAACGTGACCAGGTGGTGGCCTACGACCTGGCCCACGCCGCCGCGGCTGCCGCGATGGCCCGGAGCTTCCTCGAGTACGGGGCCCACGGAGAGCCGGAGTGCCGGATGGCCTGCGCCTTCGCCGCCGACGCGGTCCACGACGTCGCCGCGAGGATCTGGGGCCGCGAGACCGAGTGGGGCCTGGGCCCCGATGCGCTCGACGACGCCAAGGGGATCTGCGGCGCCTTCCGCTCCCCCTCGTTCCTCGCGGAGCTGGCGGACGACGGCCCCGGGCCGCGCCACCTCGACGAGGACTTCGAGATGGTGCAGGACACCTACCGCCGCTTCGCCGAGGAGAAGATCGGCCCGGTCGCAGAGGAGATCCACCGCCACAACCGCGACATCCCCGAGGAGGTGATCACCGGGCTCGCCGAGATGGGCACCTTCGGGCTCTCCATCCCCGAGAGGTACGGAGGCTTCGCCTCGGGGGGCGAGGGCGACTACCTGGCCATGTGCGTGGCCACGGAGGAGCTGTCACGGGTCTCTCTTGGCGCAGGGGGCTCGCTCATCACCCGACCCGAGATCCTCGCCCGAGCCCTGGAGGTCGGCGGGACCGAGGAGCAGAAGGAGACCTGGCTCCCGAAGCTCGCGAGCGGGGAGGTCATGAACGCGGTGGCTGTGACCGAGCCGGACTACGGCTCGGACGTCGCCGGGATCAAGGTCGCGGCCACCCCGACCGAGGGTGGCTGGCTCCTCAACGGCGTCAAGACCTGGTGCACCTTCGGCGCGCGCGCCGACGTGCTGAGCCTGCTCGCGCGCACCGACCCCGACCGGGGGAAGGCCCATCGCGGGCTGAGCCTGTTCATGGTCCCCAAGCCGAGGGGATCCGGCGAGGGCTTCGTCCTCACCCAGGACGGCCACACCGGTCGGATGGAGGGCCGCCCCATCGACACCATCGGGTATCGCGGCATGCACTCCTACGAGATGGCCCTCGAAGACTGGTTCGTCCCGGCCGAGAACCTCGTGGGGATGGAGGCCGGGGAGGGCCGCGGCTTCTACTACCAGATGGCGGGCTTCGAGAACGGGCGCCTCCAGACCGCGGCACGTGCGGTCGGCGTGATGCAGGCCGCCTACGAGCAGGCCCGGGAGTACGCGGCTGATCGCGTCGTGTTCGGCCAGCCCATCGCCGAGTACCAGCTCACCCGAGCCAAGCTCGCCAGGATGGCGGTGCTCATCCAGGCCTCCCGCCAGTTCATGTACGCGGTCTCCCGCCTCATGGGACGCGGTGAAGGCAAGGTGGAGGCCTCGATGATCAAGGCCTACGTCTGCAAGGCCGCTGAGTGGGTGACCCGTGAGGCCCTGCAGATCCACGGCGGGATGGGGTACGCAGAGGAGTTCCCGGTCAGCAGGCTCTTCGTCGACGCCAGGGTGCTGTCGATCTTCGAGGGCGCCGACGAGACCCTCTGCCTCAAGGTGATCGCGCGCCGGCTCGTCGCTGACGCCTGAACGCACCGACCGCGCCGGATCAGGATCCGGCGGCGGCTATCGCATCGGCCATCGCGAGCACGCGCTTCGCGTTCTCGACGTGGAGGTTCTCGATCATCCGCCCGTCGACGGTGACCACCCCCCGGCCCTCGGCCTCTGCATCCTCGAACGCGGCGATGATCCTCCGGGAGCGCTCGACCTCCTCTTCGTCCGGGGCGAAGACCCGGTTGCACGGCTCGAGTTGGCTCGGGTGGATGAGGGTCTTGCCGTCGAAGCCCATCTGGCGGCCCTGGACGCACTCGGCCTCGAACCCGGCCTCGTCGGCGATGTCGTTGTACACGCCGTCGAGGATCACCTTCCCGGCCGCTCGGGCCGCCAGCAGGCAGAGCGAGAGGCCGGCCAGCAGCGGTTGCCTGCCCGAGACGTGCTCCGCGTGCAGCTCCTTCGCCAGGTCGTTGGTGCCCATCACCAGCACGGCCAGCCGCGGTGACGACGCAGCGATCTCCGCAGCCTGCAGCATCGCCAGCGGCGTCTCGAGCATCGCCCAGATCTTCGTGTGCTCCGGTGCCCCGGCAGCCTCGAGCGCACCCTCGATCGCCGCCACCTCCGCCACCGAGTCGACCTTCGGGACCACCACTCCGGCGGGGCCCGCCTCCGCGACCGCCCGCAGGTCTTCCGCGTGCCATTCGGTGTCGATGCCGTTCACCCTGATGGTGACCTCGCGGCGGCCGTACTCACCCGACGCAGCGGCGGAACAGACCCTCTCGCGCGCCTCCGGCTTCGCATCGGGTGCCACTGCGTCCTCGAGGTCCAGGATGAGGGCGTCCGCCGGCAGCGTCTTCGCCTTCTCCAGGGCGCGCTCGTTCGCCCCGGGCATGTACAGCACGCTGCGGCGCGGTCGGAGCAGATCGGACACGTTCCCTCCTACATCCCGTAGGCCTCGGCCAGCTCCGGATCCCGGGCGGCCAGCATCCGGGCCAGGTCCACGACCACCCGGCACTGCTTGAACGTGGCGTCGTCCTGCATCTTCCCGTCGATCATCACGGCGCCGGTCCCGTCCCCCATCTCCTCGATGACCCGCTTCGCCCAGGCCACCTCCTCCGGCGGCGGGGAGAAGACCCGCTTCGCGATCTCGATCTGGACCGGGTGGAGGCTCCAGGCCCCGACGCATCCGAGGAGGAACGCGTTGCGGAACTGGTCCTCGCAGGCCACCGTGTCCTTGATGTCGCCGAACGGCCCGTAGAAGGGGAGGATCCCGTTGGCGACGCAGGCATCCACCATCCGGGCGAGCGTGTAGTGCCAGAGGTCCTGCTGGAACGCGGCCCGGTCGGCGTCGACCTCCCCGCCCGGGGGGTCCTCCCTCACCAGGTAGCCGGGGTGGCCACCGCCGACCCTCGTGGTCTTCATCCGCCTGTCAGCCGCCAGGTCCGCCGGTCCGAGCGACAGCCCCTGCATCCGCGGGCTCGCCGCGCAGATCTCCTCGACGTTCGCCACACCGCGGGCCGTCTCGAGCAGGGCGTGCAGCAGGATCGGTCGATCCAGCCCGGCTCGGGCCTCGAGTTGAGCCAGCAACCGGTCCACGTAGTGGATGTCCTCGGGACCCTCCACCTTCGGGATCATGATGACGTCCAGCCTCTGCCCGATCGCGGGTACCAGCTCGACCAGGTCGTCGAGCACCCACGGTGAGTCGAGGCTGTTCACCCTGGTCCAGAACTGCGTGTCGCCGAACTCCGTCCCGGCCCCCACCGCGGCGAGCCCCTTGCGGGCGTCCACCTTCCGGTCGGCGGGGATCGCGTCCTCCAGGTTGCCGAGGATCACGTCGACGGTGGGGATCAGCTGCGGGAGCTTCGCCACCATCTTCTCGTTGCTCGGATCGAAGAAGTGGATCATTCGCGACGGCCGTACCGGGATCTCCCGGACAGGTTCCGGCGCGCCGAGTGCGAGGGGACGGAAGAAGTCCTTCGGGTTGCGTACGCCCATCAGCCGACCCTACCGCCCCCGTGATCCCGCCAGCGCCCCACTAGTACTCCACGTCGAGCTTGCGATGATCCCAGCTCACGACGCGCTCCGGCACCACCTCGACGGCCACCCGCTTCTGCATCAGGCCCCTGGCCAGGGCCGGCACCTGCTCCTCATCGACGGGGTAGTAGCGGCGGACCACCTCCATGGCCAACGGCAGCAGGATCTCCTCGTCCCGGTGGATCACCGCCCGACCGATGATCTCGACGCCGCGGAGCTGGCTGTACTCCTCCCCCGCCTCCACCATGACCGTGATCCGGGGGTCGCGCTCGAGGTTCCGCACCTTCTGCGACTTGGCGAACGTCTCGAAGCCCACGTGACCGCCGATGAACCCGAACCACATCGCGACCAGGTGGACCGATCCGTCCGGAGCGTGCGTCGCGACGCTCAAGGTCTTCTCCGACCTGAGGAAGTCCTCCACCTCCCCGGGCCTCATCCTGATCATCTCCCGGCGGCTCGGCATCGCCTAGGTCATAGCTCGCGGAGCAGCTCCGGAGCCACCGGACACTCCGAGCGCGAAAGGGCATCGCCGACGTGCTCGGGCCCACGGGCTCCGACGAGCAGGTCCACCAGCTCGAGCGGCACCACCTCGTCGGGTGCCTCCCACGGGTCGTCCCGCTCGAGACGGGGCACCACCGCCTCCCAGATGCGGGGCGGGAGCACCCTCCCCACACCCGCCACCAACCACACCGCCACCCCGGCCGAGCGAGCCGTGGCCGCTGCGGCCCGGGATCCGATCACCCCGACGAACCCGGCCGGTCCCACCGCCGAGGCCTCGAGCAGGACCAGATCGCAGTCGGCCACCGCCGCGCCGAGCCCGGCCACCGGGACCTCCACCGCGTCCCCGTCGGCAGCCACGAGTCGCGGCACCAGGCCGGCGGCCTCGCCGAGGACGTCCACCGCGAGCACCTCCACGTCGCCTCTCCGGACCAGCGCGTCACCGACCAGTTGCGGCCAGCCGAGCACGCATACGGTCGCTTCGTCGGGGAGGGCGTGCGCCAGCTCGCGCACGGTCGGGTCCGCCTCCGCCTCGTCAGCGGCGCGCCATGCCTCCACCATCGGGTCGGCGGCAGTCAGGACGCGTGAGCAGAGCCACCAGATGGCCCCTGCTGCGGGCCGGCGTCCGACCACCCGCCGGCACGCCGTGACCAGGCCCTGGGGGTCACCCCGGAAGGTGGCGAGCGCCTCCGCGGTCTCGCGAACGAGCAGTGCCTGCTCGACGCCCGAGGCCCGGGCGACGTACCTCAGGCGCTCTATGGGGTGCACACTCAGATCGCGCCGCCGCCGCCCGGCTTGAAGACCATCATCACGAGCACGGCCACGAAGAGGAGGTGGAGGATGCCTCCGTACATCTGCGCCTTCCGGCCGCGCTCACCCAGCTCCACCACCTGCGGCGGCGGCCCTCCGGCCTCGGCGCCGCCCGCCGGGGGCCCTCCGCTGCCGGAGGCGAGCTCCTCCTGGAGCTCGAGCATTCGGGCGAGGTTCGGCCCGTGCAGCCCCATCGCCACGCCGAGCGCCACCAGGTAGAGGAGCAGCGAGATGGAGATCCACCCGTCGGACCAGTCCACCCAGTACTCCTCACCGACGAGGACCAGCAGCAATCCGGTCGCGCCGACGACCAGGATCGGGATCGTCGTGAGGACCTTCTCACCCGCCATGGAGATGCGGGAGTTGGCGAGGCCGACGTCGGGCCCGGCCGCCCGGCTCTTCGCCGCGAGGAACGGCCACACGAAGGTCGAGCCGAACCCCACGATCGCAGCGAGGATGTGCAGGAAGAGCAGCAGCTGGTAGGCGAAGTCGTTCGGCGCGATCGCGATGATCATCGGACATCCTTTCCAGACGTAGGTTCGAGGCAGCCTCGAGGCCGCCCGCGCAGCGGAGACTAGCGTCCCCGTCGGAGAGCTCGGGTCGATGCCCACGCCGCCGGTTGCAGCACGCACGGACGACCGCGCTAGCGTGCGGAGCCGTGCCGACCCAAGTTGCGGGCTCTGTGCGGCTCGAGTCCCTCGACGAAGAAGATCGCAGTCTGGAGGAGTGGACGCGCTCCTTTCACCTCGTGCTGGTGGTCCTCGACCCGTTCACCGACGAGAGCGCCTGGATCCTCGACACCGCCGGTCGGATCCTCCTCCACTTCGCGGAGGCCGACTGCCGGACCGCCTGGCTGGTGACCGGCACCCCTGACAACGCCCGCCAGTTCCTCGGGCCGTGGGCGCGGGAGCTCCTCACCTTCGTGGATCCGGAGCACGCCACCGTGCGCGCGCTCGGCATCGATCGGCTCCCGGCGTTAGTCCACCTCGACGTCGACCACGCCGTGGAGGGCCGCGCCGAGGGTTGGAGCCGCCATGGGTGGCAGGGGGTGGCCGACAACCTGGCCCGTGTGATGGGTTGGTCCTCACCCAACCTGGCCAGGATGGGCGGCCCTCCCGCGTTCGAGGGAACCGCAGCCGCACCCTGAGCGTCCCGAGGGCACGTCCGGCGACCGCCTCCTACGATTGAGGGGCGATGCCGGAGCACCCGGAACCCGAGGCAACCGACCGCACCGAGGCACCGAGGGATCTCGAGGCGAGCCGCGAGTGGTTCCGCGCCCTGGCGGAGAACAGCGCCGAGGGGTTCATGGTGCTCGACGGCGACGGCATCATCACCTACGCGGCACCTGCCGCCGGCGCCATCCTCGGGTGCACCGACCTCGAGGGGCGGCGGGGGCTCGACCTCATCCACCCCGACGACCGCGATCTGGTCACGGCCCAGCTGACCGAGCTGGCGCGCTCCCCCGGCACGAGGATCTCGGTGGAGGCCCGGGCGAGCCACGGTGACGGTGGCTGGCGCCACCTGGCTGCGACGACGGTGAACCTCTCGGAGAACCCCCACATCCACGGATTCGTCTGCAACTTCCGCGACGTGACGGACCGCGTTGCTGCGGAAGACGGCCTCCGGCTCAGCGAGGAGAGGTTCCGCGCGCTCGTGCAGAACTCGAGCGACGTCACCCTCATCATCGACGGTGCCGCCACCATCGCCTACGCCTCCCCCTCGGCCGAGCGGATCTTCGGCTACGCCCCCGAGGAAGTCGTGGGCCGGGACGGCCTCGACTTCATGCACCCGGACGACCTCGAGATCGCGCTGGTCGCGCTCGCGCAGGTGGTCGAGGATCCCGACTCCCAACCCAAGACCCTGACCCGGGTCCGGCACGCCGACGGGAGCCACCGGTGGGTGGAGACGGCGCTCGACAACTTCATCGACGACCCCCAGGTCGCGGGGGTGGTGGCCCACCTTCGTGACGTCACCGCACGCGTCGAGGCGGAAGAGGCCCTGAGGCAGAGCGAGGAGAGGTTCCGCGCGCTCGTGCAGAACTCGAGCGACGCGATGCTGGTGGTCGATGCCGTCGGGAACGTGACCTACGCGAGCCCTGCGCTCGCTCGCATCTTCGGTAGGCCGCTGGACGAGATCATCGGCAAGTCGGGTCTCGACTGGGTACACCCGGATGACGCCGACGAGCTGGCCAACACGCTCGCCGGCCTGCTCGATCGCCCGGGGGCGGAGACCCGGCAGCGCTTCCGCCTCACAGATGGCGAGGGTCGTTGGCGCTGGGCGGACGCCACAGCCGTGAACCTGCTCCACGACGACTCCGTCGCGGGCATCGTCTGCAACGTCCGTGACATCACCGAGCAGGTGGAGGCGGAGGCTGCCCTGCTGGCCAGCGAGGCGCGCTTCCGCACGGTGGTCGACAACAGCTACGACATCACGCTCGTGGTGGACCAACAGGCGAACATCAAGTGGATAACCCCCAACGTCGAGCGCCTGCTCGACTACCGGTCCGAGGCGCTGATCGGACTCTCCGCCCTCGACTTCGTCCATCCCGAGGACCTCGACTTCATGGTCCGTGAGCTGGTCGCGTTCACCTCCGGTCGGGGCATCCCGAACCCCAGCCCGATCAAGGTGCTGCATGCCGACGGACGGTACCGGCACGTCGAGATCGTTGGCACCGACCTGCTGGACCACCCGGACATCGAGGGCATCGCCGTCAACCTCCGGAACATCGAGGAGCGGGTGGCTGCCGAGCGGGAGCGCCGCCGGCTCACCGACGTGTTCGAGCTGAGCGCCGACCTCGTCGGGATCGCCGAGCCCGAAGGCGGTCTCGTCTACCTCAACCGAGCTGCCTCCTCCTTCTTCGGCATCACGCCCGAGGACGAGCTCGAGCTCGAGGCGTTGCTCGAGCACCTCCCATCCGACGCCATCGAGCGGCTGGCGGACGAGGTGATCCCCGCGCTCCGGCACAACGACATCTGGCGCGGGGAGGTGACCCTGAGGCGACCCGACGGAGACCCCGTCCCCACCCTCGCCCAGATCCTGGTCCACCGTGACCGCTCGGGGGAGCCCCAGCTGTACAGCTGCGTCCTGAGAGACATCAGCGAGCGAAAGGCCTTCGAGGACCGTCTCGAGTACGAGGCCACCCATGATCCCCTCACGGGGCTCCCGAACCGTGCACTCCTCCTCGACCGCCTGGAGATGGCCCTGGCGAGGGGACGCCGCAACGCCACCTCCGTGGCGGTGCTCTTCCTCGATCTCGACAACTTCAAGGTGGTGAACGACGGGCTGGGTCACAGCCGCGGCGATCGACTCCTCGTGGACATCGCAGACCGCCTGCACGCCGCCATCCGCCCGGGCGACACCATCGCGCGGTTCGGAGGGGACGAGTTCGTCATGCTCTGCGAGGACCTCGAACTCCCAGAGGACGCGCTGACCATAGCGAAGCGAATCAACCACTCGATCACCGATCCGTTCCGTGTCGACGAGACCGAGATCTTCGTCGGTGCCAGCGTCGGGGTCGCGTTCGCCGACGATCCGGGTGCCGATCCCGAATCGCTGATCAGGGACGCGGACGCCGCCATGTACGAGGCGAAGAAGCGGGGCCGCTCACGCGTGGAGATCTTCGACGGGACCCTCCGGACAAGGGCGATCGACCGCCTCGACCTGGAGAACGCCCTGCGCAGGGCGGTACGCCGAGATCAGCTCCGCCTGGTCTTCCAGCCGATCGTCCGACTCGACGACGAGACTACGGAGTCGGTGGAGGCACTGGTCCGCTGGGAGCACCCGGAGAGAGGGCTGCTCCTCCCCAAGGACTTCATCGGCATCGCCGAGGACACCGGCCTCATCGTCCCGATCGGCGAGTGGGTGCTCGACGAGGCGTGCCGCAAGATCATGCACTGGCGCGCGGAGCTGCCGGCTCTCACGAAGCTCACCCTCGCGGTGAACCTCTCCGGGCGCCAGCTCGGCCATCCGGGTCTGGTGGAGCGCCTCCTGGGGATCATCGGCGCGGTGGACCTCGACCCCTCGCTCCTGCGCCTCGAGGTGACCGAGAGCGTCGTGATGGAGGACGTCGAGGCATCACAGGAGACGCTGAGCGCGCTCCGGGCGCACGGCATCCGGATAGCGATAGACGACTTCGGAACCGGCTACTCCTCGCTCAGCTACCTGCGTCACTTCCCGGTGGACTACCTCAAGATCGACCAGGCGTTCGTGGCCGGCCTCGGCGTCGACGAAGGCGACAGCGCCATCGTCGCCGCGATCGTCAACCTGGCTCACACGCTGGGCCTGGAGGTGGTCGCCGAAGGCGTCGAGACCCAGCACCAGCTCGAGGCACTCCGCCAGCTCGGCTGCGACGCGGCGCAGGGCTACCACCTCGGGAGGCCGGTCGAATCCCTCGAGCTGTCCGGAGTGCTCAGGCCTGCCTGAGGTCCTCAGGCGCCTCCGCCGAGCTCCGTGTCGAATGCCTCGTACACCAGGTCGGCCGCCTCGTGTCGATGGCGGGAGACGGCGAGGAACAGGTCCATGCACTCTTCGCGCATCTGACCCACGACGGTCGTGTCGCCGGGCTCCGCGCTCCTCACGTGGTCGAGTGCAGCTCGGACGTCGAGGGCGATTCGGACGTGGTCGTCTCGCAGCCGCTCGATCTTGTGGGCCAGGCGCGGCGCCCGCTCCATCACCCTGTCGAACATCCCACCCGGGCCCTCGCACTCCGCGACCTGCTCCCGCAGGCTCTCGGCGACCTCGGTCAACTCCTGCTCCACCGTGCGGAGCCAGAACGGGAGGTCGCCGGCCGGGACCGCGATGGCAGACTCGAGCTCCAGCAGCGCCTCGAAGAGCGGGCGGTGGTGGTCGCGCATCACCGTCAGTATCCCGCCTCCGTCGACCGGAGCGGCAAGAGGCGAAGGTCCCCCACCGTGGCAGACTGGGCCGAGTGTCCGCCCCCGAGAGCCGCCCCACCGCCGTCCTCGACGTGTCCGGCCTGGGTCGCCTCCTGGAGCACCTGCGCGAGACGGGATTCGAGGTGATCGCGCCGACGGTCCGGGACCAAGCGATCGTCCACGACCGCGTCGAGGGACTGGACGACCTCCCCCTCGGTCGGGTCGACGCGCAGGACCCGGGCCGGTACCGAGCTGACGCGCGGTTCGGGTGGGGCTCTCTTCGGATACGCGGTCGGTCCCGGATCGTGGAAGGAGCACCTCTTCCCGTCCCGCTCTCTCCTGTGGTCGGCCGTCGCCTCGGGAGAGGCGATCACCATCTCGGAACCCGAGGCGGAGAGCACCGCGCGGGCACTCCTGGGGGTCCGACCTTGTGACCTCCGGGCGATCCAGGTGCAGGATCGGGTCTTCCTGGACGAGGGCTCGGAGGATCCCACCTACCGGGCTCGAAGATCCGAGGCCCTGGTGATCGCCCTGAACTGCACCAAGCCCGGAGGCACCTGCTTCTGCACCTCGATGGGTACCGGACCGGTGGCAGACGAAGGATTCGACCTCGCCCTCACCGAGATCTGCGAGGGCGAGGAGCACTTCTTCGTCGTCGAGGTCGGGAGCATGCGCGGGGAGGAGGTGCTGCACTCGGTACCCCACCGGGCCCCCACCCCCGACGAGTCCGACGCGGCAGCACTCGCGCTCGAGGCCGCCGCGAGCTCGATGGGTCGAGACCTGGACGCGTCGGGACTCCGGGAGCTGCTGGCGACGAACCTCGAGCATCCCCGCTGGGATGAGGTGGCGAAGCGGTGCCTCTCCTGCGCGAACTGCACGATGGTCTGTCCGACCTGCTTCTGCAGCACCGTCCACGACACCACCGATCTCTCGGGGGTGGAGGCACAGCGATGGCGGGTCTGGGACTCGTGCTTCACCTCGGAGCACTCGTCGCTGCACGGCGCTCCGGTTCGTTCGGGCACCCGTTCGAGGTACCGGCAGTGGCTGACCCACAAGTTCGGGACCTGGCACGACCAGTTCGGTGTCTCGGGGTGCGTGGGGTGCGGACGGTGCATCACCTGGTGCCCCGTGGGCATCGACGTCACCGAGGAGCTGGACGCCATCCGCTCCGAGCCCGGCCGTCCGGTCGGCACACCTGTCGAGATCTCGAGGTAGGAGCCTCGTGCAGAGCATCCGCGACCTGCTGGACGGGCACCCGTTCTTCGGCGACCTACCCGGCCCCGATCTCGACCTCATCGCCGGCTGCGGCCGCAACGTCCACTTCCGGCCCAACGAGGTCCTCTTCAGCGAAGGCGAGCCGGCAGACCGCTTCTTCGTCATCCGCAAGGGGAAGGTCGCGCTCGAGACGCACGCCCCGCCGAGCGGTGCCGTGGTCGTGGCGACCCTGGGCCCGGGGGAGGTGGTCGGGTGGTCATGGCTCTTCCCGCCCTACGAGTGGCACTTCGACGCGCGGCGCGATGGACGACACGAGCGCCGTTGCGCTCGACGGCGCGTGCCTGCGCGGCAAGTGCGAGGAGGACACTGACCTCGGCTACCGCCTGATGAAGCGCTTCGCCGAGATCGCCCAGCGGCGCCTGCAGGCCGCGCGCATCCAGCTACTGGACCTGTACGGGAGCCCTGCCGGCTGATGTCCACAGCACTCGACCTCAACTCGACGACCGCCGGACCGATGGTGCCGCTCCGCTACCGGGTCGTCGACCGGCGCGAGGAGCTCACCGACACGGTCACCCTCGCGATCGAACCGGTCGACGGGGCTCCGGCCCGCTTCGAGCCCGGGCAGTTCGCGATGCTCTGGGCGTTCGGAGTCGGTGAGGTGCCGATCTCGATGAGCGGCGATCCGACCTCGGGGGGGCCGATCCTCCACACCATCCGTGCCGTCGGCGGAGTCACTCGCGCGCTGTGCGGGATGGAGCCGGGTCAACAGCTGGGTTGGCGAGGACCGTTCGGGCGCGGATGGGGGCTCGACGATGCGGTCGGCCACGACGTCGTGCTGGTGGCAGGTGGGATAGGACTCGCCCCGATCAGGCCCGCCCTCCATCAGGTCCTCGCGCAGCGCGAGCGGTACGGCCGGGCCGTCCTGCTCGTCGGGGCCCGCTCCCCCGGCGAGCTGCTCTTCAAGGATGAGCTGGCCGGTTGGCGATCGCGCTTCGACGTGGAGGTGGAGGTCACCGTCGACGCCGCGCCCCGGGATTGGCGGGGTGACGTCGGAGTGGTGACGATGCTCATCGGGCGCGAGCCGTTCGATCCTGCCGACGTCAGGGCCTTCGTCTGCGGGCCGGAGGTGATGATGCGGTTCGCCGCCAGCTCCCTCGTCAGCCACGGTGTCGACCCCGCCAACATAGAGGTCTCGCTCGAACGCAACATGAAGTGCGCGATAGCGCAGTGCGGCCACTGCCAGCTCGGTCCGGTCTTCGTCTGTCGCGAGGGCCCGGTCTTCACCTGGCAGGAAGCCGCGCCGCTCCTCAAGGTGAAAGAGCGATGAGCCCGAGCCCCCGCCCGCGCCTCGCCGTCTGGAAGTTCGCGTCGTGCGACGGGTGTCAGCTCACCCTCCTGGACTGCGAGGACGAGCTCCTGGACGTTGCCGAGCAGGTCGAGATCGCGTACTTCTTGGAGGCGAGCCGGGCGACCGTGGACGGTCCGTACGACCTGTCGCTCGTGGAGGGCTCGATCACCACGGCCCACGACGCCGAGCGGATCCGCGAGATCCGGGCCCGGTCGCGCACCCTGGTGACGATCGGTGCCTGTGCGACATCCGGCGGAATCCAGGCACTCCGCAACTTCGGTGACGTCGCCGAGTACCTCTCGATCGTCTACGCCCAGCCGCAGTTCATCTCGACCCTGGACCGGAGCACCGGGATCGCCGAGGTCGTGCACGTCGACTTCGAGCTGCGAGGCTGCCCCATCTCCAAGGCCCAGCTCCTCGAGGTGGTGACCGCCTTCCTTCACGGGCGACCACCGACCGTGCCCCATCACAGCGTCTGCATCGAGTGCAAGGCCCGCGGCAACACGTGCGTGATGGTCGCGCGCGGAATCCCCTGCCTCGGCCCGGTCACCCACGCGGGGTGCGGAGCCCTCTGCCCGAGCTTCGACCGGGGCTGCTACGCCTGCTACGGGCCCGCCGAGAACCCGAACAAGGAAGCTCTCGCCGGTGCCCTGCTGCGCGCTGGAATGGAGGAGCCCGACGTGGAGCGGGCCTTCCGCACCTTCAACGTGTGGGCTCCCGCGTTCCGGGCCACGGGAGCCGAGCAGTGACCCACCGCAGTCCGGCGAGTCGCACCCTCCGCGTGGATGCGCTGGCCCGCGTGGAGGGAGAGGGCGGGATGTGGGTGGAGGTGAGCGACGGGCGTGTCTCGGATGTCCAGCTCCAGATCTACGAGCCTCCCCGGTTCTTCGAGGCGTTCCTCAGGGGGAGGTCCTTCACCGAGCCACCCGACATCACCGCGCGGATCTGCGGGATCTGCCCCGTCGCGTACCAGATGTCCTCCTGCCAGGCCATCGAGGAGCTCTGCGGCGCCACCGTCACCGGCCCCCTCCGCGAGCTCCGTCGCCTCATCTACTGCGGAGAGTGGATAGAGAGCCACACCCTGCACGTGTACCTGCTCCACGCCCCGGACTTCCTCGGGTACCCCGGCGCCATAGAGCTGGCCGCCGACCACCGCGAGGTGGTGGAGCAGGGGCTCCGGCTCAAGAAGGTGGGCAACGACCTGATCGAGCTCGTCGGGGGCCGCGCGGTCCATCCGATCAACGTGAGGGTCGGCGGCTTCTACAAGGCGCCCACCAAGCGCGATCTGCTGACCCTGGCTCCCAAGCTGGAGCAGGCGCTGGACGACGCCCGCGCGACGGTGCGCCTGGTGGCCGGCTTCGACTTCCCGGACTTCGAGCAGCCGTACCACTTCGTGGCCCTACGTCACCCGGAGGAGTACGCGATCCTCGACGGGAGGCTTGCCTCGAACCGGGGCCTCGACATCGCCGTGCCCGACTTCGAGGAGCACTTCGAGGAGCACCACGTCGCGGACTCGACAGCGCTGCACTCGTTCGACCTGGAAGGCGAGCACTACCACGTGGGCCCGCTCGCCCGCTACGCCGTCAACCGTGACCGCCTCCGGGGATCCGCTGCGGAGCTGGCCCGGGAGGTCGCCCTCGAACCGGAGGTCCGCAACCCCTTCCGCTCGATCATCGTGAGGGCCATCGAGGTGGTCCACGCCTGCGAGGAGGCGCTGGCGATCATCGAGGCCTACGAGGAGCCGGACGCCCCGTCTGTCGAGGTCACCCCACGCGCCGGTGTGGGCCATGGCTGCACAGAGGCTCCACGGGGCATCCTCTACCACCGGTACGAGATCGACGACGAGGGCACCATCCTCGACGCCCGCATCGTGCCGCCGACGTCGCAGAACCAGCCCACGATCGAGCACGACCTCTTGCACTTCGTCGAAGAGCACCTGCACCTGGACCACGACGAGCTCACCCGGCGCTGCGAGCAGGCCATCCGGAACTACGACCCCTGCATCTCCTGCGCGACGCACTTCCTGGACCTGAGGGTGGAGGAGAGGTGAGCGGGCGGATCGTCGTCGCCGGGGTCGGGAACGAGCTCCGCCGGGACGACGGCATCGGACCCGCAGCGATCGCCGGGCTGGGTGCCGGCCTCCCCGCCGCGGTCGAGACCGTGACCCTCGACGGTGAGCCAGCCCGCCTCATCGAGGCCTGGGACGGGGCGGATCTCGCTGTCGTCGTCGACGCCTGCACCTCGGGTGCGGCCCCCGGCACCGTCCACCGGATCGAGGATCCGTCGACCGGACCGATCCCCGCCCCGTCGAGCAGCCACGGTGCGGGAGTGGCCGAGGCGGTGCGACTGGGGACCGCTCTCGGTCGGCTCCCCCGGCGCCTCGTGGTCCTCGCCGTGGAGGGTGCAGACTTCGGACCGGGTCCTGGCCTGTCCGAGCCGGTCCGGGCCGCTCTGACCCAGGTGCTGGCACAGCTCCGGCAGGAGATCGGCGAGCACGAGGGGTGCCACCGCTGATGTGCCTCTCGCTGGCCGGTCGGATCGTCGAGCTCCGCGACGCGTCGAGCGCAGTGGTCGACCTCGACGGCCGCCGCAGGGACGTCTCGCTCGCGGTCCTCGCCTTCGAGCCCGAGCAGCCCGGGATAGGGGACTGGGTGCTCGTCCACTCCGGTCTCGTGGTCCGGATGCTGGGTGAGCACGAGGCCCGGGAGATCGTGGATCTCCACCGGGCGGTGCACGGAACGACCGACCAGGAAGGCAACCGATGAAGCCGAACGGGGGCCGACTCGTGCCCGAGACCCGCTCGTGGGGCGTCGGCCTCGCCTTCGCGGCCGCGATGATCAGCGGGGTGGCCATCTTCGTGAACAGCCACGCGCTCCCCCGGTTCCCCGGACCCACCGTGTACACGACGGCCAAGAACCTCACGGCCACCGTGCTCCTCGGCACCCTCCTGGCCGTCTCCACCGCCCGCCGCTCGCCAGCCGGACTGACCTCGCCCTCCACGCGTGCGGAACGGCTGGGGCTCGGGGTGGTGGGGGTGCTGGGGGGTGGTGTGGCCTTCGTCCTGTTCTTCGAGGGGATGAGCCGAGCATCCTCGACCGACGCCGCCTTCATCCACAAGACGCTGGTGATCTGGGTGGCGATCGGTGCCGTGGTGTTCCTCCACGAGCGACTCGGACCCTGGCACCTGGTGGCGATCGCCGCCCTGCTCGTCGGTGAGGCAGTTCTCACCGAGGACCTGGGCAGCATGGTCGCCGAGGCCGGCGAGGTGATGATCCTCGCGGCCACGCTGCTGTGGTCGGTCGAGGTCCTCGTGGCCAAGCGTCTGCTCCGGACGCTCTCACCGCTGACGGTCGGCACCTGCCGCCTCGGGATCGGTCTCGTGGTCCTGATGGGCTGGCTGGCTCTCTCGGGAGACATCTCGACCCTCACCGGCCTCTCCGCGAGACAGTGGGGTTGGGCCGTGCTCACCGGCACGATCCTCACGGGGTACGTGCTCACCTGGTACTCGGCGCTGGCCCGGGCCCAGGCCGTCGACGTGACCGCGGTGCTGGTGCTGGGAGCTGTCGTGACCGCTCTGCTGGATGTGGTGTTCGAGGGCAGCCCCCTCCTGCCCGACCTCGGTGGCCTGCTCCTCATCGCGGCGGGAGCCGCTCTGATGCGGGTGGCGGTCTCCGCCGAGAAGACCGACCCTGCCGCCCCATGACCGACCTTGCCGGCGCTCTCCTCTTCAGCCGCTACGCCTACCCACCCAACGAGCTCGGCTACTGCGGCCCGGAGGACAAGCAGGCGCTGCTCGAGTACGGAACCTCGGGTCTCGCCGACCGCGGCCTCGTAGAGCTGGCCCGGGGCTTCGAAGGAGCGTGGCCCTACCTGGAGCTCATCGCCGCCGCGAGCTCGATCCCCGACCCGTTGGACCTCCGGGTGGTCGAGGCGTACTGGCTTGGCAACCCCCTGCTCGAGCGGGTGACCGCCTTCGCCCTGGGGAGCTCTCTCGAGGACCGGTTCCGTGCCCGATCCGGCGCCGGCTGGCCGCACCTCGTCGACATGATCCGGCCCGGGGCCCGCATCAGCCACGCGTTCCATGTCTTCGCCGTGTACCCGTGGGTGGGCCTGCTCCGCGCAGGTCAGGTGGGCGAGCCGCTGCGCGTGCTCGACCGGTGTCGGATCCGCTGGGGGCGCGTCGTCGCCACCGACGGCGATCGGACCACGGTGGAGAGCCGGCCCCTCACCTGGGACGGGAAGGGCCTTGGACTCGGTCCGCCGATGACCGAGCACGCGGTGCAGGCGCGAGATGGGCTCGGGTTCGTCCACGATTTGCAGCCCGACGACTGGGTGGCGCTCCATTGGGACTGGGTGTGCGATCGACTCGATCCGCTCCGACTTGCGAACCTCCGCCGATACTCCATCGCCGGCCTCGACCTCGCGAACCGGGCTGGCGTAGGTTCCCGATGACGACGGAGGACCAGATGAAGGATCCATGGGTCATCGAGCTCGACCGGCTCGGCAAGGACGACGTCGCGGTGGTCGGGGGCAAGGGCGCCAACCTCGGGGAGATGCTCCGCGCCGGCTTCCCGGTGCCGCCCGGCTTCGTGGTGACGGCGCAGGCCTACCTGCATGCCATGGACGAGGGCGGCGTCCGGGCCGAGCTCACCGGGTTGGCCTCCTCCGTCGACTCCACCAATCCCGACGCGCTCGCCTCCGCAGCGACACAGCTCCAGAGATGGGTCATCGAGGCCGGTGTCGGCGACCGACTCCGGTCGGAGATCCTCGCCGCGTACGAGAGGCTCGACGACGGACCCGTCGCGGTCCGCTCCTCGGCCACCTCCGAGGACGCTGCCGACACCTCCTTCGCCGGGATGAACGAGACCTTCACGAACGTCAGCGGGCCGGAAGAGCTCGTCGACCGGATCGTCGACTGCTGGGCGTCCGCGTACGGCCAGCGGGTCGTCGCATACCGTGCCAGCCATCGGATGTCCGACGAACCCGCCATCGCGGTCGTCGTCCAGAAGATGGTCCAGAGCGACCGGTCCGGGGTGATGTTCTCGGTCGACCCGGCCACCGAGAACCGCGACCGGGTGATCATCGAGGGCGCACTCGGCCTCGGCGAGGTCGTGGTGGGCGGTCAGGTCGAGCCCGACACCTACACGGTCTCCCGAGAGCGCCACACCGTCCTCTCGACGCGCGTGGGCCACCAGTCGCACAAGATCGTCCGGGGGCCGGACGGACGTGACCAGCGGATCGACCTCGACGGGCTCGAAGGTGCCCGGCGCGTCCTCACCGACGACGAGGTGGTGCAGCTCGCCGACCTCGCCGTGAGGGTCGAGGAGCACTACGGGAAGCCGCAGGACATGGAGTGGGCGTACGAGGGAGACGACCTGTTCCTGGTCCAGACCCGTCCGATCACCACGCTCCACGAGGAGCTGCGCCCGACCGGCGAGGGGGCCCCCGAGTCCGAGGCGGTGGTGCGTGGCCTCGGTGCCTCACCGGGGCAGGCCACGGGGAGGGTGCGCATGCTCCGCTCACCCGAGGAGGGTCGCTCCCTCTCGCCGGGCGAGATCCTCGTGGCAGCCATGACCAGCCCCGACTGGGTGCCCACCATGCGCCGTTCGGGAGCGCTGGTCACCGACGGTGGGGGGATGACCTGCCACGCCGCGATCGTCAGCCGCGAGCTGGGGATCCCCGGCGTCGTGGGCACCCGTGACGCGACTACCCGGCTCCGCGACGGGGATCTCGTCACCGTGGACGGATCCGCCGGGCTCGTGTTCCTCGGTGAGCGGAGTCGTCCTGCACCCGCGCCGGCAGCCCCCGCACATACGACCGAGCCAGCAGCGTTCGCTGCTCCCCTGGCCACGAAGCTCTACGTGAACCTGGCGATCGCCGAGCGGGCCGCCGATGTCGCTTCTCTCCCCGTCGACGGCGTCGGTCTGCTCCGAGCCGAGTTCATGATCACCGACGCGCTCGACGGGACCCACCCCAAGAAGCTGCTGGCCGACGGCAGGGGCGACGAGTTCGTCGGCCGGATGACCGAGCAGCTGCTCCGGGTCACGCGGCCGTTCATGCCCCGCCCGGTGATCTACCGGACCACCGACTTCCGGACGAACGAGTTCAGGGCCCTCGACGGCGGTGAGACCTACGAGCCGCACGAAGAGAACCCCATGATCGGCTACCGGGGCTGCTACCGCTACGTGAAGGATCCGGAGGTCTTCGCGCTCGAGCTGGAGACGCTGGCCCGCGTTCGGGAGGAGACCCCGAACCTCCACGTCATGATCCCCTTCGTCCGGACCCGTTGGGAGCTCGAGTCCTGCCTGGAGGCGTTGGACCGCAGCCCACTAGGACGGCAGCGAGGCCTGCGGCGCTGGGTGATGGCCGAGGTGCCCTCGATCGTGTACCGGATCCCCGACTACGCCGAGATGGGAATCGACGGGGTGTCGATCGGCTCCAACGACCTCACCCAACTGATGCTGGGCGTCGACCGCGACTCGGAGATCTGTGCCGAGCTGTTCGACGAGGCCGACGATGCGGTGCTCGACGCCATCAGGAGGATCATCGACGCCTGCAGCGCGGCCGGTCTCACGTCGTCGCTCTGCGGCCAGGCCCCCTCCAACCGCCCCGAGTTCGCCGAGCACCTCGTGCGCTTCGGGATCACCTCGGTCTCGGTGAACCCCGATGCCGTGGAGGCGACACGGACCGTCCTCGCCTCCGCCGAGCGACGACTCCTTCTCGAGGTCGCCCGGCGGTCCCCCTCACCCGCAGCTCGTGAGCCGGACGAGGCCGCCGACTGACTCGACGGTCGCGCGGGTGCTCCTCCGCCCAGGTGCTCAGGCCCTCCAGCAGCTCCTCCCGGTCTTCGGGCCCGTCGCCGGCGAAGTCGGCTCGGATGCAGGCACGGTCTCCTTCGCGCCACATCACGTACCAGTCGCCTCCCCACCCCGCGGACGCCCGCCTGGCCTCCGCCGACGGGAGCGGGCCCTCCAGGAGCAGCCGCAGCACCAGCTCGCCGAACACGCCCTCGTCGGTCACCTCCCCGTCGGCCGGCGGGGGCGCCACATCCCGAGCGGCCTCACCCGCGAGGAAGGTGTCGGGGTGGATCACCTGCTCGCTGGTGACCGGCGGAGCAGCGAAGGCGTCCTCGAGCCCGGCCGGCCCACTCTCCTCGAGGACCTCCTCCACCAGCGGCTGACCCAGCTCGTACGGCGCCTGCACCAGCTCGACGAGCACGAGCGGGAAGTCGGAGAAGTCGAGCCCGGCCTCGGCGGGATAGGCGTACTCCTCCTCGAGGAGCCGGTCCTGCTCGTCCGCCGACAGCCCGGCCTCCCACGCCTCCTCGACCCGCCTCGCGTTCCCCTCGACGAGGGCCGCGAACCCGAAGGAGGATTCGTCGGGAGCATCGTCGAGCTCGGGCCGGTCGAGGTCGTGGTGCTGGTCGTCGAGCGCGTGGACCAGCTCGTGGACGATGGTCTGTTGGGTGTACAGGGTCGGGTCGGTGCCCCTCACGACCAGCTCGTCGGTCTCTGCGTCGTAGAAGCCCAGCACCCCCACGTCGTAGAAGGCCCGGAGCTCGGCCACCAGGTCGACCTCCGGCCGGATCAGCCCCAGGGCGGTGAGCGCCTGGTCGGTCAGCTGGATGTCCTCGGACTCCTCGTCGAAGTCCTCCAGGAGGCGCGCGGAGAACTCCTCGTCATCGGCGACCTCCACCTCGACCGGCTCTACGAAGCTCAGGCCCCGCTCGGCCTCCACGTAGGCCGCCAGCTCTGCCACGACGGAATCGAACTCGGCGTCCCCCGTCTGCACGACGGTCTCCGGGTCGGGCTCCGGATCAGGCCCCGGCACAGAGCTCGACCCAGGGGCCTCAGCGCTCAGCTCGCCCGTCCTCACGTCGCGCAGGCCGTACCAGGCGCCGGCCACGACAGCGATGAGGACGGCCGCACCGGCCACGATCCAGGCCGACCGACCCGCCGGCGACACAGCAGCCACGGCGAGAGCCTACCGACTGGTAAGTAGGGCACCTGCGCCACGCCTGCAGCTTCTTCACGAATCCGACCTCCACGCGTCACCTCGTGGTGGCATCATCGGGGGAACGAACCGGCGCCGACGAAGCCGCCGCCTCGCCCGAGAAGCGGACCCGAAGAGCGGAGGTGATCAGCGTGCGCATCCAGAGGATCGTCCGAGAGAAGGGCTCGTTCGTCGTCACCATCGGACCCGGTGAGACGGCATCCGAGGCGAGCAGCCGCCTGACCCGGCACAACGTGGGTGCTCTCGTCGTCCTCGACGAGGCCGAGGACCTGGTCGGGATCATCTCCGAACGCGACATCGCCCGCGCTGTCGCCGAGCACGGGGAGCGGACCGTGGGGATGCTGGTGTCGGAGCTGATGACCAGGGAGGTGCAGGTCTGCAGCGGCCACGACACCGTGGACCAGCTCATGGCGATCATGACCGAGCTCCGGGCCCGTCACCTCCCGGTGGTCGAGGAGGGCCGGATCGTGGGGATCGTGAGCATCGGCGACCTGGTCAAGCACCGGCTCGGTGAGCTGGAGGAGGAGAACAGCACCCTCCACCACTACATAGAGGCAGGTCGTTGATCCGGGACTGACGGGCGTCCCTCGCCCCGAGTCGATCCGGCTGCGGTGGGGCGACCTATGCTCGGCGCGCATGTACACGACCGTCATCGTGCCCCTGGACGGATCTGAGCTCGCCGAGCGAGCCCTCGTGCCGGCAGCTGAGGTGGCACGTTCCACCGGGGCGGCGTTGGTACCGGTGATGGTGCTCCACGACGAGGCTTCGGAGCGACACCGGGCCTACGTGGAGGAGAAGGTCGCAGCGATGGGGGTGCCGACCCAGCCTCCCTACCTGATCCCGGCGGACGATCCCGCGGAGTGCATCGCCAACGCCGGCGAGGCACCGGAGTCCCTGGTCGTGATGACGACCCACGGCTCGAGTGGGCTGCGGCGGGTGGTGCTCGGGAGCGTGGGGGAGAAGGCGCTACGACTGCTCTGCCGACCGATGCTCATGATCGGGCCGAGCTACCGGCCGGAGACACCGATGGCCGGCGGGAAGCTGCTGCTGCCGATCGACGGATCGGAGCCGGCGGAGGTGATCCTCCCCGTCGCCGCAGCCTGGGCCCGCGAGCTCGATCTCCAGCCGTGGGTGGTGACGGTCCAGGACCCCGAGGCGGACGGCGCAGCAGCAGAAGCCACCGGCCAGGGAGACGTCGTGGAGTCGTCGACGGCCCGGCGTGTCGCCGCCGACCTGGGAGCCCTCGGTGTCAGCGCCGAGTGGGAGGTGCTGCACGGCGCTCATCCCGCAGGGCCGATCGTCACCCACGCCCTCACCCTGCCGGCATCGGTCATCGCGATGACCACCCACGGGCGGACCGGCCTGGCTCGCGTCGCCGTCGGCTCCACCGCGGCGCAGGTGCTGCACGAGGCTCCTTGCCCGGTGCTCCTCATGAGGCCACCCGATCTGCGAGAGGATTGACGAGCACACCATGCCGGACTTCCACCATCAGCCGGTCTTCGAGCTCGGTCCCGACACCACCGAGTACCGACTCCTGACGACTGAGGGGATCAGCACAGCGGAGCTCGAGGGGCGCGAGGTGTTGAAGGTTCGCTCCGAGGTCCTGACCCAGGTCGCGGAGGCCGCCACGCACGACGTGGAGTTCCTGCTGAGGAGCGACCACCTCGCCTCGCTGCGAAGGATCCTCGACGACCCCGAGGCCTCCGAGAACGACCGGTTCGTCGCGCTGCAGCTGTTGAAGAACGCGAACGTCTCCGCCGGCGGCATCCTCCCCATGTGCCAGGACACGGGGACGGCGGTTGTCGTCGGACACAAGGGCCAGTGGGTGCTCAGCGAGGGGGACGACGAGGAGGCGCTCTCCCGCGGGATCTTCCGCACCTTCGATCACGACAACCTCCGCTACTCGCAGATGGCACCTCTCTCGACCTACGAGGAGAGGAACACCGGCACCAACCTCCCGGCGCAGATCGAGATCTACTCCGACGCTGGTGACCACTACGAGCTGCTCTTCATGGCCAAGGGAGGCGGCTCGGCGAACAAGAGCCTACTCTTCCAGGAGACCCGGGCCATCCTGCAACCCGACACCCTGTTGGAGTACCTCGACCAGAAGCTGCGCACGCTCGGCACCGCGGCCTGCCCGCCGTACCACCTGGCGATCGTCATCGGCGGTACATCGGCAGAGTTCACCCTCAAGACGGTGAAGCTGGCCAGCGCCCGTTACTTCGACGCGCTCCCCACCTCCGGCAACGAGTACGGCCGGGCCTTCCGGGACCTGGAGCTGGAGCAGCGAGTGCTGGAGCTCACGCAGCGGATGGGCATCGGCGCCCAGTTCGGCGGCAAGTACTTCTGCCACGACGTCAGGGTCGTGCGCCTCCCTCGCCACGGCGCGTCGCTGCCGCTGGGCATCGGCGTCTCCTGCTCAGCCGACCGCCAGATCAAGGCGAAGATCACCCGAGACGGGGCGTTCCTGGAGCAGCTCGAGACCAACCCGGCCAGGTTCCTGCCCGAGGTCGACGACCAGGAGCTCTCCGGCGACGTCGTGGAGATCGACCTGCGACGACCGATGGACGAGATCAGGTCCGAGCTCTCGCGACACCCGATCCGCACCCGGCTCTCTCTCAGCGGTCCGATGGTGGTGGCCCGCGACATAGCCCACGCCCGGATCAAGCAGAGGCTGGACGCGGGCGAGCCGATTCCTCAGTACCTCCGCGACCACCCCGTCTACTACGCAGGTCCTGCGAAGACCCCGGAGGGATACGCCTCCGGATCGTTCGGTCCCACGACAGCAGGACGCATGGACTCGTACGTGGATCAGCTCCAGGCCGCCGGCGGGAGCCTGGTGATGCTCGCCAAGGGGAACCGCTCCCGACAGGTCACCGAGGCCTGCGCCCGACACGGTGGCTTCTACCTCGGCTCTATCGGCGGCCCCGCCGCCATCCTGGCCCGCGACTCGATCCGGAAGGTGGAGCTGCTCGAGTACCCCGAGCTGGGCATGGAGGCGGTGTGGAAGATCGAGGTCGAGGACTTCCCTGCGTTCATCGTCGTCGACGACAAGGGCAACGACTTCTTCGCCGACATCGCCCGGGGCACGCCGGTCGACCTCGACTAGCGTCGAGCACGTGCGCTTCGGCATCAAGACCTCCCCGGAGACCGCGGACTGGGAAGGCCTGCTGGGCGTGTGGAGGGCCGCCGACGGGATCGAGCTGTTCGAGTCCGCGTGGAACTTCGATCACTTCTACCCGGTGTACCTACCGCCGACCGAGCCTTGCCTCGAGGGCTGGGTCACCGCGGCGGCTCTCGCCCAGGCCACCGAGCGCATCAGGATCGGCACCCTCGTGACCGGAGTGCTGTACCGGCACCCGGCCGTGCTGGCGAACATGGTCGCTTCGTTGGACCTGCTGAGCGGGGGTCGGCTGGAGCTAGGGCTCGGCACCGGCTGGCACGAGGCCGAGTGCGCCGCCTACGGCATCGACCTGGGCCCGATGAGCGACCGCTTCGACCGGTTCGAGGAGGCCCTCCAGGTCATCATCGGGCTGCTCCGCGACGAGGCGACCAGCTTCCAGGGACGCTTCTACACGCTCACCGAAGCCCGCTGCGAACCCAAGGGGCCACAGCGCCCCCATCCCCCGATCTGCATCGGCGGATCAGGAGAGCGGCGCACCCTTCCGCTGGTCGCGCGCTACGCCCAGCACTGGAACCATCCCGCAGGCACCCCCGAGGAGCTCCGCCACAAGCTCGAGGTGCTCGACGGACTGTGTGCGGAGATCGGCCGGGACCGCCGTGAGATCCTCGTATCGAGCCACGTCTACGTGTCGCCGACCGCCGGACCCGCCGAGGTCGCGGAGCACTCCGCGAGCCTCGGCGATGCCGGGCTGGAGATGGCGATCGTGTACCTGCACCCGCCATACGATCCGGCGTCGGTCGAGCGGTTCGCAGAAGCGCTGGCTCCGCTGGCGCGTGAGACCGGCGCGACGGCCTGAGTTGCGACCGGTGGATTCCTCCAGGGTTAGCTGTAGTGTGACGGCCGTTCAAGGGTGCACCTGGAGATGTACCCGAAGGGGAGGAGATTCCTGATGATCCTGGCCGGTGTCGACCTGACCTTGGGCGACCTGATCTGGTCGCTGCTCTGGATGTTCATGCTCGTGATCTGGTTCTGGCTCCTGATCACGGTCTTCGGTGATCTCTTCCGGGACAAGGAGCTCTCGGGCGTGGCGAAGGCGCTGTGGGTGATCTTCGTAATCGTCGCCCCCTTCCTCGGGATCCTCCTGTACCTGATCACCAGGGGTGGTGGAATGGCCGACAGGGCCCTCCAGACCGCCCAGGACCAGCAGGCGCAGTACGCGGCGTTCGTGCAGCAGGCCGCCGCGTCCCAGGGTGTGGGCAGCCCCGCAGCAGAGATCGAGCGGCTCTCGAAGCTGCACGATCAGGGGAAGCTCACCGACGCGGAGTTCTCCCAGGCCAAGCAGAAGCTGCTCTGAGCCCCTCGGGCCCGGGCCCGTGGACGACGATCCGATAGCGCGCCGCGCACCGGTGGCCCTCGTCACGCTCTGACACAATCGGGTCCGCGTGGATCTCGAGCTGGATGCGACGCAAGCGACCGTGATGGTCATCGCGGCCGCCGCCGTGCTCATCCTCGGCAGGGCGGTGGCCCTCCGGGTCGCCGCACCCGTGGCCGCGGCCGTCGCAGTGATCGTGGGCGTGGTCGTGGGATCGTGGTCGACAGGGATCGTCGTGGCGGTCGTGCTCGCCCTCACGCTGCTGGTGGGGGCGATGTTGCGGACAGCCGCCGAGCACGGCGCTCCCGGTCCGTCCGAGCCGGCTCGACCCGAGGTGGCGCCTCCCGAAGGGGCCTGGAGCAACCCCCACGACCTGTCGAGGCGAGAGATCGACGTGCTCTCGCTCATCGCCGCAGGGCTGAGCAACCAGGAGATCGCCGAGTCTCTCCACATCTCGATGGCGACCGTCAAGACCCACGTGAACCACATCTTCTCCAAGACCGGCGTGCGTGACCGGGCCCAGGCGGTTGCCTACGCCTACGAGCAGGGGCTGGGGTCCGCGAACCGCACCCCGCCGGCTCAACCCGAGGGTTGAATTCCGAGCAGATCCTCCCATGGGTGGATGCGATGGAGGTCGGGCCCGGGCAGAGTGGCTCCGGATATCCCCCTGCGAAGATGGAGGTCCCGATGGGCCCGACGACCGAAGCGTCCGCACCGACGACTGACGCCGACACCTCCTCCGGATGGCGGATCTCCTCCCCCGGCACACGCGCCCGACGGGACGAGAACCGCGGCCGTGCGTGGCTGCTCGTGTCCTTCGTGCTCTGCCCCTGCCACCTGCCCGTGACCTTGGGGGTGGTCGCTGCCGTCGCAGGTGGGACGGCCGTAGGCGCAGCGCTCACCGCGAGCCTCTGGAGGCTGGGGGCGCTGATGGGCGTGCTGTACGCGCTGGCCTTGTGGCGGGGCTTCCACCACCTCCGCCGTGCGGAGCGCTCCTCCTGCGAGACCGATGCCTGCGAGGTCTCCTGGTCCGACGTGGTGCACAGCGGCTGAGCACCGGCGCCGGGCCTGAGGAAGGGCCCAGGCATCAGTCCGCTCCGGTGACCACAATGCTCCCGACTCACCGACCCGGCAGGGGGCCTCCGTGGCCCGAACGGCCTCAGCGGAGCGGAGACAGGACGGCCCAGCCGGGCGAGGAGGCTTCCGAACCCGCGAACCGATTGCGCGTGCCCGGGGTGAGATTCGAACTCACACGGCTCTTACGAGCCAGGGGGGTTTAAGGCGTGGCCCGGCCGTGTCGGCTCATGCCGCCTCGTGCCGGAAAGTGCCGCTGAGCTGGGCGTTCGCGAGGAGCGGTGTCCAGGGCGTGCCGCTGCGTAACGCCTCGTTCTGCCGCGTTCGTTAGCAATCGGTTAGCAGCCGAGCCCCGCGTCGTCCCGTGGCGCAGGTGCGCGACGTCGAGATGCGAGCCGCCGTCAGGGCGGGGTCCATGACCAGTTGGTGCTCCATCCGATGAAGCCCTCGTCGTATGCCACGATTGTCCGAGGGCCTACGCCGCCCACAATCCGCCAGTTCTTTCCGTCCCCGGAGACAACCAGGCCCCATCCCTCTGGACCGAGGTCGGCGGAAGCGACCAGACCATGTGGGCCCACAGCCAGCATGCTGAGCTTCTGGTAGTCGTCGGCTCGCTGGAGCTCAGAGGGAATCGCGAGCTCGGACCACTGGATCCCATCCTCGCTCGTCCAGATCGCGCTGTTGTTCGGATGAGGCTGCGTACTGCCAACCACATACCAGGCGCCGTCGAACCAGGCGACGCCGTCGGCCGAACCGGGGCCGTTGCCGTGACCGGTCTCGTCCGCGCAGATCTGGGGGCAGCCTCTAGAACCGATCGGGAAGCCGGTGGCCAATTGCCAACTCGCTCCATCGGCGGAACGCCAGACGAGGGCGGTTCCGACGTCGCGCTGCTCCCCAACCGCCACGAGTTGGCCATCGTGCGACGCCACCGCTCTCATGGTGGATCGAACCGGAGCGGACTCGCTGACTGCGTCGCCCGGTGGGACGAGTGGGACGTCCATGGGGTCCCAGTGCATGCCGTCGGAGGACCGCCAGGCGGCCGCATCCATGTAGCTGACGGACGGCCCGAGGGGCGGCCCCGGCGTCTGACCCGTCAGGGGTCCCTGGCTCTTGCGCCCCACCGCGATCGCCTGCCCTCCGAACTCGATCATGTCGGTCACCACGGCAGCGCTGAGGCCCAAGTCGTCTGCGACCCACACCGGGGTCCACGAGCCATCGAGAGTTTCTGTCCTCCACATCGTCTCGGTCGAGTTGACGTACCACTGCCCCAGTGCGTGGTGGACCTGGATGCCGTAGTTCAACTCGCCCTCGGCGAATGCGGGGGGCGACACGGCCTGCCAGTTCAACCCGTCCGGCGAGGTCCAGAGCCCTCGGCCGCCGCTCGTGTCCCCGGCGACCAGGAGCCTTCCGTCTTCATCGACGGCCACAGATCCGACGTACGCCGGAGCCCCGTCATCACGCGGCCCCGGCGATCGTGCCACCCACTGGTGAGGTCCGCTCTCATGGCCTCTGGGAGCGGATCAGCTTCGGCCGCGTCCAACGTGGTCGACGGGGTGCTCGGGTCCGGATCGGATGGCTGGGACGTTTCGCTTGTGATGAGCTCACCCTCTCCCGTGGCTGTGAGCTCGTCGCTGTCATCGTGGGCCGCCACGCGAAGCAGTACCAGAGCAGATGCAACTACGGCGACACCTGCCGCGACGCCAATCAGTGTCGCTCGACGAGGTGCGCGGGCCGGGGGGCGCCGAGGATCGGGAGAACTGTTAGAAGTGTCGGATTCCGGTCCGTACACGTCGAGCGGAGCACGGCGGTCTCGAACCTCAGCCGACGTGATCAGTTCAGAGCTCTTCGCCATCCATGAGGCGTAGTTGCGAAGCTGAGTGCGCACGTCGTGGGCGTCGGGATGTTCAGACATCAATCTCCACCTCACCGATCATGGTTCGCCGAACCCGTTCAAGCCCCCGCCGCACATGGTTGCGGACGGAGGACACGCTGATCTCGAGCAGGTCAGCCGTATCGGCCAGGGTCCAGCCGTACCCCTCGACGAGGAGCAGGGCTACTCGCTGGTTCTCGGTCAGGGCCGCCAGCGCCGGGACCAGGCCAGGCTCAACCATGGGGCCATCGGGCGGCGGCTCAGGTAACACAGGGCGTCGCTTGCGTGGCCGCCCGGCCGACTGGCCGACCCGATAGAGATAGCCGGCCGGGTTTCGCATGTCCCGCACCCGATCCCAGTGTTCCCAGGCCCACGCCAGCGCCGAAGCCGCTGCGTCTCGACCATCCTCGGGGCCATAGACCGTCACCAGGGCGACGCGGAGCCGCTCTTCGTGAAGGCGGACGAATTGATCGAACTCCACCACACGCTCACAGTCAGCCGTCATTGCTCCTGCTTCTCGCCATCTCTGGGAAACAAGACCATCGAGCTGCGCCGAAGTGTCACCGCGCGCCTCGAACTTTCGGACGACCTCGCCATCGACCCAAGGGTTGCGCCCACGGTAGGTCAGAGTCCGCGGCGTCGGGTGCAGCTAGAGACCAAGCCCGATGTCATCGCTGACTGAGCGCTGCGAAGCGCTTCTCGCCTGCTCCACGGCGTCGAAGCGCCGACCTACCGCCTGCCGCTGGCGACTAAGCGTTGGCTCGACCAGCACGGCTGCGTCGCGGGCCATCTGCCGCTCGACTCGGTGGAGATGGGATCGCTTGTCGGTGATCGAGGTGGTCAGGTCCTCGATGTCGGCAGTGGCGCGGTCGAGGGTTCGAGAATGGACGGTCTTGAGCGACCGCCGATCGGCGCGCCGGAAGCGGGGCAGGTTGTCGAGGCCTTCCTGGGCTCGGTCTCGTCGTTGCTCGGCTCGCTGAAGCTCTCGTTCGAGGTAGGTGAGCCGGCCGCGTAGATCGGCGGCGACCCGCTCGGCTGGTGGTTCCGCCCGCACGGCGGTGCGCGCGCGTCCGTGGTCTACGGCCATGGTCTTGGCGCCCGACTGGCGGACGGCGTCGCGCACGGCGTGGTCGGGTTCGCGAACGGCTTCGGGGTGGTGGCGGGCGGCGGCTCGGTGGTCGTCGACAGCGAGGTAGAGGTCGTTGCGGCCGCGGCCGCGTGAGAGGGCGACGTAGGCGAGCTCTCGGGTCAGCGTGTCGTCGCCGAGCAGGAGGGTCCGGCCGGTTGTCATGCCTTGCGCCTTGTGGATGGTCATGGCGTAGGCGTGGGTGAGGTGGCCGGCGGCGAGGTAGCCGAAGGGCAGAACAATCGGCTCGCTGTCGGGCAGGGCGACGTGGACGACGTGGTGGTCGCGGTCGATTTCGGTGATCGTGCCCCGGGTGCCGTTGAGGACCCCGAGGCGATAGTCGTTGCGCAAGGCGAGCACCTCGTCGCCGATCGCGAACCGCACGTCGCCGGCGCGAGCTGGTCCGGGCCGACCTCACCTGCCGCTTGGAGGCGTTGACGGGCCCGTGCGTTGAGGTCGGTGACCTGTTGGCGGGTGGCGGCGAGCATCACGGGCTGCTCTCCGGTGGCACGCGCCTCATGCCAGTGGTCCACGAGCTGGTCCTTAGCGGTGTCGGCGTCGGGCGCGTGGTGGATGCGCTCGCGGGCCTGGTAGGCGTCGAGCGCTTTGTCGGTGTCGTCCGGCGCGGAGCTGCGCTCAGCGCGGCGCGTTCCCACGGCTCGTGTTGGCGTCGGTTCTCAGCGAGCATCGCCGGTTCGAGCCGCTCGGCGAGTCCCTTGAAGGCCCCACCGGCATCGATCTCAGGGAGCTGACAGGGATCCCCAACGAGCACAACCTTGGCGCCGGCCCGCTCCGCGTGGTCGAGGAGCCGGAGCAGTTTGCGGGTGCCGACCATGGCAGCCTCGTCCACCACGACCACATGCCTCGGCGTGAGTCCGTTGGTGTCGGGTCGGTCGAGTTCGCCGAGGAGCCGATCGAGCGTCGACGAGGGGATGCCGGTACCGGCTTGGAGCTCCTGGGCGGCGCGGGCGGCGAGCGCGCAACCGATGACCCGGTGACCGGACGCGACCCACGCGTCGTGCGCGGTGGCGAGACCGTAGGTCTTGCCGGCTCCTGCGACGCCTTCGACGATTTCGACCCCCGCCCCGCCCGCGCAGATGCCTCCATACCATCGCCGCCTGCTCGCCCGACAAGGTCGGCCTGCTCGCGATGGCGGCGTCGATGTGGCCGGGCTCGGCGACTCCGGTGCGCTCGTGCTGGCGTCGGGTCGCGACCTCGATGAGGCGGCGTTCGGTGGCGAGCATCTCGGGGGTGGTGAACCGGGTGTCGTCGACCTTCGCGGGCGCAACGGTTCCGTCGGCTCGGTACATGACCTGATGGCCCGTGTCGCCCAGTGCCACCACGTGCGCCGACCCGAGGAACCCGTCGGCCATGGCGAGGACTTCGTCGATGGGTGCCCCGGCGGGGAGGTTCTGGCAGATCGCCTGGATCACGTCACGGCGACCGAACGTCGAGCGCTTCTCGGTCAGACCCGTCGGCTGCCGCCATCTCGCGGAAGAGCGTGCGCGGAGGTGGGTTGGATGACCCGCCACCGGTTCCGCGGCTCGCACACCGACGCGAGTAGGTCGTCGTCGAGGCCGACGGTCTCGGCGCGCTGGCGCCACGACTCGACGAGGCCTTCCGCGGGAACGGTCATGTCCTTGGGCTTTCGAGTCGCATACGCGGCGACTTGCGCTGCCTTGGCGCTGGTGAGGCCACGCTCGTCGAGATGGTCCTCGATCTGCTGGCGCCGCTGTGAGAACTCCCGGATCGCCGGCTTCGGGATGCCCTCGACGTCGGCGATGCCTTTGCGGACCGGTCCCCACTCGACCCCGAGGCGGCGGCACAGCTGCCAGCGCAGCTCGGCCTCGTACAGGTAGCCGGCGGTCTTGGCCCACCCGAGAAGGGGACGCCCGTCGAGGGCCGACCAGCGGCCGTCGTCGGGTGAGTGGACGAGGTTCGCGATCACCACATGGGTATGGAGGTGGGGGTCGCCCTCCCGGGAAGTGCGGTGACGGAACGCGGCGGCCACGAACCCGTCGCCGTCGATCTGGGTCAACCCGCCCTTACCCCGCCGGGCCTTCGACCCCATCGATTCGAGGAACTCGAGGCTGCGGGCCACCGCCGCGTCGTGGGCGTTGCGGACCTCGTTCGACACCGCCGGGGAGCCAAGGGCGAACAGCAGCGACACTGATTTCGGGGCATTGAAGGTGGCGTCGAACCCTGGGACCTTCGGCGCCCCCTGCGCCCGCGTCAGCCGCTCCCCCGACGTTGGGTCCAGCGAGGCGAGCACCGCGGTGAGGTCAGCGCCGTCGACCTCGCCCTCCAAGCCGAGCAGTCCGGCGGCTCGGCCGGTCCACTGGCCCGGCGCTTCGCCCGCGCCCGCGTAGTAGTCCTCCAGCCCGGTCGCGACCGTCGACACGTAATAGTCGGCGCGTCCCGGCTTGAGGATCCCGACGCTCAACACGGTCCCGGCACCTCCGCACGGCCCGGCACGCGACGACACGGCACCCCAGGTGCATGTGCGTCGTGAATTGCCTGTCGGTCTTGGGATGGAGGGTTGGTGGGCATGGTCAGCTTGCGAAGGGGAGGGTTGCCTGGTCGGTCTCAGTGGACCGTTCGTGGCGTTGCTTCGCTGAGGTGGTGCGCTTCGGCCGGGGTGCCGGTGCGGCGGTTGGGTGATCGGTGGGGATGGTGAACGGTCCGCCGACCAACTGCTCGAGCGCGACCCTCGGGACGCGCAGGAGTCGGCCGACACGCACGACGCGAAGTCCTTCGGCGCCGCCGGTCGCAAGGTCGCGGCGGGCGAGCTCGTACGCGGCGGTTCGGCCGATGCGCAGCACCCGGGCCGCTTCCTCGACCGTCAGCAGCGCTGGAACGTTGTCTGCGTATTTCTGTGAATCACTCAACACGTTCGCAGACTATCGAGCGGCTACGCCTTGGGCAACGGGTTCGTTGATGACTCAACAGGACGTTGGTATGGTCCGGTCATGCCGAAGCTGCGCAACCCCTTCCGCCGCACCTACAGCCCCAACCAGATCGTCGCCCTCAACGTCGGCCGCGCCCGCGCCCTCAGAGGCTGGACGCAGGAACAGGCCGCCGAGGCGCTCGCCCCCTACCTCGGCACCAAATGGTCCAACGCCAGCTTCTCTGCCGTCGAGCGCTCCATCGTCGGCACCCGCGTCAAACAGTTCTCCGCCGACGACCTCGTCGCACTCTCCCGCGGCTTCGACCTCCCCCTCGGCTGGTTCTTCACCCCACCCCCACCGAGCGAGGACGCCGGCGTCGCGGTCCCCGACGCCGGCATGCTGAACGGCACCGACCCCCAGCTCCTCCTCGACGTCGTCCTCGGCACCGACGACAACCGAGAGCCATGGCACAAGGCACTACTCGACTACGCCGCCGATACCGCCAAGCACCACCAGACGACCAAGAACGAGAAGGTAGGTCCGCGAAGGATCGACGCCGGAACCGAGAACCTGGCCGAGCTACGAGCTGCGGCCGAGCTGCGATCCGCGTTCGGCGACATCGGCGAGGCCCGCGAAGTCCTGCTTCGGTTTGCCGAGCTCCTTGGCGACCTCGACGAGCCGGACAAGGCGACACGTGGCGGCAGACGGCGATAGGACTGCCTCCGTCGGGACCGGTAGCTCAGTTCGGCCTGCGTACCGCTGGTCAGCGCCGCTGGCAATGGACGTCGACGCCGGGGAGATCCCCGTTCACCACAACGATCTCATCTTCAGCTTCACAGTCGACCTGGCCGCTCTGGTAGAAGGAGCTGCGACCGGTCAGCAGGTAGGTGCCAGGAGCGAGCGAGATCTCGAACCGACCGTCCTCCTCGGTCTGCACCTGTGCGAACACGACGCCCGCGTCGTTCGCGGCGGTGATCGTGCCCGGCGCCGGGTCGGCCGACGATCCGATGGGTCCGCCCACCGAGATCATCCGCCCCGTCACGGTGAAGGTCGTCAATGGGCGCTGCTCGCTCGCAGGCGTCGGCCACCGGATGCCCGCGTCCTCAGCGCAGTGGCTCGTCGTCGCGGCTTCGGCCTCGTCGAGGCATGACCCATCGACCAGCGTCCTCGAACCGATGGGTGCGCCGAGATCGACCTCGTACGGCACCCAATCGTTGCTAGGACAGTCGCCTCCGTCCGGGTCGGCCTCGACGGTGAAGGTGATGATGATGCGGGTCTCCTCGGGGCGGACACCCGGTCGGAGCACGGTGCCAGTCACGCCGCCGTTGCAGTCGAGCCTTGAGACGTTCGCAGTGAAGCTGGACGAGTCTGCTGCCGGCGGCACTGCCGGGTCGACGTCCCACACTGCGGCGTCCCCCGGTTCCGGATCGGAAGCTGGTTCGGCTGGGGTTGTCGTCGTAGGAACCTCCACGGTCGGCGCTGGGACGCCGGGTGGCCGGTACGCGGAGCCGGTCGCGACCAGCTCCGGTTCGCTCACCTGGCTTTGGATTGTCCCACCCCAGGTGATGATCTCTGACCCTGTCCACGCGGCCACGGCTGGCATGACCTCGTCGCCCCGTTCCTCGATCGCATGCCACTCGCCAGCAACAGCGTCGAGGAGGCGGTGGTCATCGGCGACCCACCGGCCAGCCGGCCCCTCGAAGCTTGTCGGACTTCCCCCTGGGCTCGGGTCCGGCGGGACTGGCGCCCACTCGCCGGTGGTTGGGTCGAGCATCCCACCCGTCTCGATGTCGTTGAGCGGACCATTCCCTGGGTTCACCACCACTCCATCAACCGCTGACCACGTGCCGCCGTTGTTCTCGATCTCCGAGGCGGGCAGCTCATGCCACGTCTGGTCGGGGCCGAGCACGGCGGCCTCCCACGTGCCGTTCGGTGACTCGCCGGGTTGGTCGTACCGGCTCCCGACCAGCACGAGTTCGGTACCTGTCCATACGATGGCTCGGTCACTGAGTTGACCGATCGGATCGGCGGGGAGGGCCTCCCACGAGTCGATGCCTGGTCGGTAGCGCCACGCGGTCTCGTCGCTCGTGCCGTGCGAGGTGATGCCCACCCACGAGTCGCCCGTCCACGTCATCGACTGGAGTCCGTCCACCGGTGGATCGGCGTGTGTCTTCCAGCGATCAGCCGACGGGTCGTAGCCACTCAGAGAGTTGTCCGAGACGGCGTTCTTCGGGTGGGCCAAGACCAGTACCTGGGTGCCAGTCCAGGTCGCCTCGCCGTTCACGAACGGCTCCGGCGCGTCGGCGATCGTCCTCCAGCTGTCGGCCGTCGGGTCGTAGGCGGCGCCGTCGCCTAGCGGAGCGAGGTCGATGAGGCAGTCGGCGTTGGCCGAACAGGGAGTCGTGTCGGAGCCCCCTGCGATAACGACCTCCCTACCAGTCCACACGGCGATGCCCTGGTCGCGGGCGCTGAGCGGCGAAGGCGCCAGCGGTCGCCAAACGCCGCCGGTCGAGGTTGCATCCTCGCTGGGCCCTGTCACCAGATCAGTTGGCTCATCGTCGCGGACGATTGCGAGTGCCGCTGCCGCTAGGCCGAGGACCGCGATCACGGCACATGCGCCGAACGCGACGGACCGCCGCTGTCGACGTGCCCGACCGCTGCTGCTTTGTCGCAGCCAGTGCATCGCCGGTGTTCACGGACACCTGCGGAAGCGTCCCTTCGCGTAGGCGGGTCTCAATGTCCATCGGTCAACTCCTCGGCGTCCAGCTGGAGAGCGAGCGCCAGTGCGGCCCGAGCGCGGTGCAGCTGGACTCGCACTGTCGCCTCCTTGCAGCCGAGCGTCTCAGCGACGTCGGCGACGGGCCAGTCGGCGAGGTAGTGCAGGACGACGCAGGCTCGTTGCTTGACGGGCAGCTCACCGAGGGCTGCGTGTAGGTCGAGCGTTCGGGCAACGGAGTCGGCCGAGTCGACCCGTACCGGTGGCTCCGGCATGGGTCGGTGACGGCGCTCGGCGAATCGCACCGCGTCACGGATCGCGACCCTCTGGATCCACGCGCCCGGACGGTCGTAGTGCCCAACACGCCCCCAGCGTGTGTAGGCCTTCACGAACGCATCCTGGGCGATGGCTTCTGCATCCTCGACCGAGCCGACGATCGGTGAGACGACGCGCACGACCCTCGGGTAGTCCGCACGGAACGACTCGTCGAAGCTCGGAACTGGTCCATCCACCGATCTACACAGTCGCAGACCCGCCGGAAGGTTTACGTGCTTGTCGCTTTTAGATCCCTCATGAGGGGTCGTCGTGTGGGGCGGATCCCGTGGCACGATGGTGACCGCCAAGGGCCCAGGGCCTGCGGAAGTGAACCCAGCTGACGTCCGGACGGTCGAAGGCTGGGTTTGCGGCTTTCATAGCGGATCCAAGACGTATCTTTCGTGTTACGCTCGCCGTCATGGCCAAGAAGCCCCGGACGTGTGCCGAGCGATACCTCGCCAAGCAGAAGAAGGACCCCGAGTACCAGGCTGCGTACGACGAGGCCCAGCGGCGCATCGACCAAGTCGACGCCATCGTCCGAGCGCTCGACGATCGCCGTGAAGCGCTCGGGCTCACGAAGGCGGAGCTGGCTCGCCGGGCCGACCTCGCCCCAGAGGCGGTTCGCCGTCTGTTCAGCGTCAACTCGCCCAACCCGACGGCCACCACGCTGGCAGCGCTGGCCGACGCCCTCGACCTCGACCTTGTGCCCACACCGCGAGCCAAGGCCAGCTGACCTACTCCAGCACCTTGCGCCGGATCGCGAACTCCCGGCGATGCGTCAGTGCACGGCGGTAGTCCTTCGGGTTGGCCGCTGAGCGCTTCGGCTTCGACAGACCGTCGATGGCGACGATCGACGAGCCGCCCAGATCCCTGGCGTCACGTTCGAGGACACAGAACAGTCTGTGGTTCATGCCGCCGCCCTTGACGCGGATCTCGTAGAAGCCCGCCATCTCGTCGTGCATGGCTTCCCACTTCCCGCCGCCGGAGAACGCTGGTGGTGGCGCCTCTGCGACGGCGTCGAGCACGGCGTGGATCTCGGCGCGCACCTTGACAGAGACGGACTCGAGGAAGTCGATCGTCGGCACAGACTCACCAGGGTCGTCATCCTCGTGCCGCTGGAAGAAGTGGATCAGCCACGGTTCAGCCACCTTCAGCCGTCCCGAAGATCTGGCTGGCGACGGTGTTCGCGGCGTCGGCGTCCATGGTGGGGCTGACGTGGCTGTAGATGTCGAGCGTGATGGCGATCGTCGAGTGGCCGAGGCGGTCCGAGACGACCTTGGGGTGCACGCCGGCCTTCAACGCCAGGGTTGCCCACGTGTGGCGCAGGTCGTGAGGACCCCGGATCTGGGTGACGTCGAGCTTTCCTCTCCAACCGGACGAAGTAGCGGGTGAACCAGTCGGGATGCACGGGCTCGCCGTCCTGCCGACAGAACACCAGGTCGTGATCGGCCCACCCGGCGCCGATCGCAAGACGCTCGGCGGCTTGGGCCTTGCGGTGCTTGCGGAGCACGTCGATGGTCTCGGGGTCGAGCTCGATCCGACGGCGTGACCTTGCCGTCTTGGTCGGCCCCACGATGAGGACGTGGTTGCTGGCGGTGATCGTCTGCTTCACCGACAGGTGCCCGGCCCGCAGGTCGACGTCGGCCCACCGCAGGCCCAGCACCTCGCCTCGCCGCATCCCGGTGGTGGCCAGGAGCACGAACGCGGCATAGAGCCGGTCGTCCGAGACCGACGTGAGGAACCGGCCCAGCTCGTCGGCTGTCCACGTCGGCATCTCGACGTTCTCTGTCTTCGGCGGGCGAGCCATCCGGGCCACGTTGCGCGACACGACCCCGAGGCGCTCGGCGTCACCGAGCGCTCGCCGCAGCACCGAGTGGGCGTTGCCGATCGTCTTGGCCGACAGGCCCTGGCTCTTTGCTCCCCCGGACTCGGCCAGCTCGGCGTAGCAGACCTCGAGCTGCACCGGCTGGAGCTGTTGCAGCGGGATGGCTCCCAGGCGTGACGTCACGTGGGCCACGTCCTTGCGATACCCGTCCCAGGTGGTGCGGCGCAGGTTCGGCTTCACCCGCTCGAGCCAGCCGGCCAGGTACTCGCCCAGCGTCTCGGTGGACGGCTGGACATAGGCGCCAGTGCGGACCTCGTCGAGCACGACCCGCACGGCGGCCTCGGCCTCGCGCTTGGTCTTGAAGCCCGACTTGGTGCGCTGGCGGCGCTTGCCCGTGACCGGATCGGGGCCCACGTCCGCGACGTAACCCCAGCCCGTTCCCCGTCGGTGGACATGTCCTCGCATCGGCGGCACCATACCTCGAATCGCGTTAGCAATCCGTTAGCATCCGTGGATTCCGCCTACTCAGGACCTGCCCGCCAGGTGGTCTGAAACACCTATAAGTGCAGGTCAACCGTGTGCCCGGGGTGGGATTTGAACCCACACGGTTCTTTCGAACCAGGGGGGTTTAAGCCCCCTGCGTCTACCACTTCCGCCACCCGGGCGTGCCGAAGCGAGGCTACCCGTGGACCGTCCGTGAGCCGGGTGCCTACGCCACGGCCCGCAGCGCACCGTCCTCGCCCCTGCCGCGCTCGACCCGGGTCAGGTCCTGCTCCAGAGCCGACCACAGAGCCGTCCGGATCCGGTCAGCTTCGGCCCCCGAGCAGCGGTTCGTAGCCACCACCCCCTCGATCATGTCGGCCAGCACCGCTGGCCAGGGCCGGCTCCTGTAGCGCACCGCCACGGTCGCTCCCCCGTCGCCGCGCCAGCGGATGGAGCGGTCCCCCTCCAGGCGCGGCGGGCTCCGGAACGCAGGCCACTCCAATGAGAGCCGGCGGCACTCCTCGGCGATGAGGCGAGCGGCTGCGGCGAACCGCAGCGAGGTGTTCTCCATCGCCCACCATCCTCCCCCGGCCGTGTGACACTCTCACCGTGGTGCGCACCACCGCCGAAGGCCCGCAGCTCAACCCCGCCCAGAGCGAGGTGCTCGAGGGGCTGCGCGTGCCCTCCGAGCGGCGCCGGTCCTTCGAACCGGAGCTCCGTCTCGAGCTGCGGGGCCACCTGGAGTCGGAGCTCGGCCCGGTCCTCGAGGGGCTCCCGCCCGACGAGGCCCTCTTCGTGAGCAAGCACCAGCTCTCCCAGGTCCACGGATGCGAGGCTCGCTACCTGGCAGAGGAGGCCGAGGGATTCCAGTGGTCGGTTCCGCTCGCCCGGGGGACCGTGGTCCACAAGGCCATCGAGCTCTCGATGAACTGGCGGGGTGAGCCGGTCCCGCTCGACCTGGTCGACGAGGCCCTCGCCCGCCTGGAGCACGACGACAGACCGGTCACCGACTTCCTGCAGACCTGCTCCGAGGCCGACCTGGCGGAGCTGCGAGCGATGGCCGGGCAGTACGTCACCCAGTTCCTCGAGTGCTTCCCGCCCCTGCGCAAGGCGTGGCGACCGGTCACCGAGACCCCGGTCCGCCAGGAGCTCTGCGGGGGCCGCGTCGTCCTCGTCGGCCGTGTGGACCTCACGCTCGGCCAACCGCAGGGCACCACTGCCGGGAAGGTGCTCATCGACCTGAAGACGGGCGGGTTCTCCCCCGCCCACGTCGACGACCTCCGCTTCTACGCCCTCATCGAGACACTCCGGCTGGGTGTCCCGCCCATGATGCTGGCCACCTACTACCTGGACCAGGGGCGGCTCCATCCGGAAGGGGTCACCGAGGGGATCCTCGACGCAGCCGTCGCACGCGTCGTCGCTGGAGTAGAGCGCATCGTGGAGCTGCGTCGGTCACCCGAGGCCGCCGTGAAGCGTCCCGGGCCTCCCTGTCGCTGGTGCCCGATCAGCGCCGACTGCCCCGAGGGTCGGCGATGGTTGGAGGAGACCCTCGACGACTGACGCGCTCGCGGTCGGACCCGGCGCCCCCACCGGAGTCCATGTGCGGCAGCAGGTCCGTGCCCAGGGCCAGGCCCGCCCACACCACGAGGAAGAGCAGCCCGGCTCCGGCGACGGTGACCCGCGCTCCGACGACGTCGGCCAGCCAGCCCTGCAGCAGCGCGCCGATCGGCATCGAGGCGGTGAGCAGCATCAGGTAGAGGGCGAGCACCTTCCCCCTCATGGCCTCCTCCACCTGGAGCTGGATCGTGGTGTTCAGGGTGGAGGCGATGGCGAGCCATCCCGCCCCCGAGACGAGCAGGCACCCCAGCGCGACCCCGTAGGTCGGCGCCAGGCCGAAGACCACGAGCGAGGCCCCGTAGGCGACCACCGACACCCGAAGGAGCGTGCTGCGCCGCATTCCGCTCCCGGGCCCCGCGATGAACGGTGCCCCGAGGATCGCCCCTACCCCGAGTGCCGCTCCGAGCATGCCGTACGCGACGTCGCTCACCCCGAAGACCTCCTCGGCGAACACCACCAGGAGCTGCACCAGCGGTCCGCCGAAGAACCCCAGCGCCGTGACGGTGAGCAGCGACGCCAGGATCCCCGGCTCTCTCGCCGAGTGCCGCGCCGCATCCATCATCTCGACGAGGGGACGGGCCCGCCCCCGCGCCGGAACCATCTCCGAGCGCGATCGCATCATGAGCAGGGGGATCAGCACCGCGCCGTAGGACACGGCGTTGATGAGGAAGGCCCATCCGGCCCCCAGAGTCGCCAGAACGATCCCTGCGAGCGCCGGGCCCACGGCCCTGGAGGCGTTGAACTGCGTCGAGTTGAGCGTGACCGCGTTCAACAGCACCTCACGCGGCACCAGCTCGCTGACGAACGCCTGCCAGGCCGGCGCGTTGATGCCGAACACCGCGCCGAGCGCGACGACCACGACCAGGATCGATCCCGGCGAGGCGAGATCGGCCGCCCAGAGCGCCCAAAGCACCCCGGCGAGCACCGCCGAGAGGAGCTGGGTGACCACGAGCACCCTCCGCCGGGGGAAGCGGTCCGCGACCGAGCCGCCCACCGGGCCCAGGAGCACTCCGGGGAGGTACTGCATGAAGGCCGCGACACCCACCCACCAGGCGCTCCCGGTGAGCTGGTACAGGACGAACGGCACCGTGACCCTCTGCATCCAGGTTCCGGTGTTGGATACGAGAGCGCCGATCCAGAACCGGCGGAAGTCGCGGTAGCGGAGCGCCTCCCACGCCCGCACCCGCACCGCTCCCTCCACCCGGCTGAGGCTAACCGGGGCACCCACCGGTACGATGGCCGGCGGTATGGGAGTCCCCGAGCAGAGACCGCCGAGCGTGCGCGACGAGGTGACCCCGATCCCGATCGTCGACGCCGGGGAGACGTCTCTCGTACCTCTCGCCAGGCACTCGGAAGCCCCGGCGCCCGCCGAGGAGCACGACCCGCGTCGCTCCGACGTGGACGAGTGGGGCCGCTCGGAGCACATGCGGGAGCTGGCTCGCACCCTGTACGCGCCGATCTACGACCACTGGTTCCGGGTCGACTGGGAGGGCCTCGAGCACATCCCCGAAGAGGGCGGCGCTCTGCTCGTGGCCAACCACGCCGCGGCGATCCCCTCCGACGCCCCGGCGATCATGCACGGGATCGAGACCGAGTTGGGTCGGCCCGTGTACGGACTGGCGGACGCCCTCTTCAAAGGCCTGCCCGTGGTGGGCACCCTCTGGGCACGCCTCGGGGGCGTGCTCGCACACCCCGACAACGCCTATCGGCTGCTGCGCGAGCAGCGCCAGCTCACCCTTGTCTTCCCGGAGGGGAGCAAGGGGCCGGCCAAGCACATAAGCCAGCGCTACCGGCTCCGGCGCTTCGGGCGTGGCGGCTTCGTCGAGATCGCGATGCGGGCCGGCGTGCCGATCATCCCCATCGCGGTCATGGGCTCCGAGGAGTCGATGCCGATCCTCCTCAACGTACCGACGGCCGCCCGCAAGCTCGGCATGCCGTACCTGCCGATCACCGCGAACATGCTGGCCTTCGGAGCGCTCGGCGGTGTCCTCTACTTCCCCGCGAAGTTCAAGCTCCGGGTGCTCGAGCCGATCACCTTCGACCTGCCACCCGATCAGCCCCGCTACTCGCGCAGCCGGATCATGGACGAAGCCGAGCGGATCCGCGAGCTGATCCAGAGCGCCCTCTTCGACATGCTCCGCGAACGCCGCTCGATCTGGTTCGGCTGAGGTGGCACGGCGCGTCCTCGTCACGGGACTAGGCACCTTCTGGGGCGGCCGCGTCGCCCAGCAGCTCGAGGCCGATCCGTCCGTGGAGGTCATCGTCGGCCTCGACACCCGTGAACCCACCATCGAGCTGGAGCGCACCGAGTACGTGCGCTGCGACGAGAACTACTCGATCCTCTCCCGCATCGTGAAGGCCACCCAGGTCGACACCATCGTCCACACCTTCCTCGTGGTCGACTCCACCTCCATGAGACCGAAGACCATGCACGAGATCAACGTCATCGGGACCATGAACCTCTTCGCTGCAGCCTCGCAGGCGGGGAGCTCGGTGCGCGACGTCGTGGTCAAGTCCTCCACCCACGTGTACGGCGCGGCCAAGGAGGATCCCGTCTGGTTCCGCGAGGAGACGCCCCGCAGCCACCCACCGGTGACCCAGGTGGAGCGCAACCTCGAAGCGGTCGAGAGCTACGTGCGCGACTTCGCCGAGGACAACCCCCACGTCAACGTCACCCTGCTGCGCTTCTCGAACGTGCTCGGGCCCCGTCTCGAGACAGCCATCAGCCGAGCACTCGCCCTACCCGTGGTCCCATCGGTGTGGGGATTCGACCCACGGATCCAGTTCGTGCACGAGGACGACGTCATCCGGGCGATCATGTTCGTGCTCGACCAGCGGCTCCCCGGCATCTACAACGTGGCCGGCGACGGACTGCTGCCCTGGAGCGAGGTCGCGAAGATCTGCGGCAAGCGGACGTTCCCACTCCCACCGTTGGGTGCCGAGGTGATCACGATGCCGCTGCGTCGCTTCGGTGTGCCGCTTCCCGAGGAGCTGCTCGTCCTGCTCAAGTACGGGCGGGGGGCGGACAACCGGCGCCTCAAGCGAGCCGGGTTCGAGTACGAGTACACCTCTGCCGCAGCCGTCGAAGCGTTCGCGGAGGCCCTCCGGCTCAAGGGCGCGATCGGTGACTCGGCCCCGGCCTACCGCTACGAGCGCGACGTCGAGGCGTTCTTCCGTCACTCGCCCGCAGTCGTGCGCGACCAGGAGTGACCATGGCGTTCGTACGGACGGAGGTGAGCGACCGCGTCGCCACCCTCACCCTCACCGATCCCGCTCGCCGCAACGCGATCAACCTGGAGATGGTGCGGGAGATCGTCGAGGCGATCGACGGCTTCGAGCGCTCCGACGTCGGCGCCCTGGTGGTCACCGGGGAGGACCCGGCGTTCTGCGCCGGTGCGGACCTGTCGCTGCTCGAGGCAGGGGACGAGAGCACGGTGAGCGACATCTACGAGGCGTTCAACCGCGTGCTGCGCTCTCCCCTCCCGTCCATCGCGGCGGTGAACGGACCTGCGGTCGGCGCCGGGATGAACCTGGCGCTGGCATGCGACCTCCGTCTGGCTGGTGAGCGGGCTCGCTTCGACGCCGGGTTCCTCCGGCTCAACGTGCTCCCCGGAGGTGGCCATGCCTGGATGCTCACTCGCGCCGTCGGCCTCCAGGGCGCGGCTGCGATGACCCTGTTCCAGGACCCACTGGACGGGAGAGAGGCGGAGCGCGTCGGCCTCGCGTGGCGCTGCGTCCCCGACGAAGAGCTGCTCCCTCTCGCTCAGGAGCTGGCCGGCCGGGCAGCCGAGCGACCCCCCGACCTCGTCGACAGGCTGAAGCGGAACCTGAGCCGGGTGCCCACCGTCTCCGACCACGACGAGGCGCTCCGCCTCGAGCTCGAAGACCAGCTCTGGTCTCTCGGCCAGCCCGAGGCCCGCCGGGCTATATCGGCGGTCCGCGAGCAGATCAGTCGATCCAGCGGCTGAGCAGCTCGTCCCGACGCTCCTGCCACTCCTCGACGGTGATGCCGTAACGCACGTGGTCCTCCCAGACCCCGTTGATCTCCAGGTAGCGCAGGGCGACGCCTTCGTCACGAATCTGCAGCTTCTCGACGACCCTGCGGCTCGCTGCGTTGCGCGGGATGATCGAGACCTGGAGCCGGTGCAGCTTCAGCTCTTCGAACACGAAGCGGATCAGCACCACCAGCGCCTCCGGCGTGTAGCCCTGGCCCGCGTACTTCTCGTCGATCCAGTAGCCCACGTACGCGCTCTGGAACGGACCGCGCTGAACGGTGGAGAGGTTCATCTCCCCGGCGAGCTCACCGTCTACGAAGATCCCGAACCCGTAGCCGGTCCCGAGCTGCCGCTCGCGCTGCCGGGCGTTGCAGCGAACGTGGAAGGACTCCCGATCCTCCACGGTGTCGGGCTGTCCGGGCTGGCGCACCGGCTCCCACTTCACCAGCCAGTCGACGTTGCGCCGGCGCACCTCTCGCCAGGCGTCGAAATCGCCGACGACGAGGGGGCGCAGCATCACCCGCCGTCCGAAGAGCGCAGTCACGGCGTGAATGGTAGGCGCGCGGCCCTATCCGCGATCGAGGAGCGAGTGGACGAGGCCGTTCAGGATGTCGTCCTCCGAGACGAGGCACTCCCTGAAGCCGAAGAAGCGGAAGATCGCCTGGAGCACGCAGCAGCCCCCGACGATGACGTCGACCCGACCCGGCTCGAGGCCCGGGTTGTGGCGCCGATCGGCGATCGGCTCGGAGGCGAGGGTGCGGAAGACGTCCTCCGCTGCCGCCCTGGAGAGGAGGAAGTGGTGCACGGCGTCGCGGTCGTAGCTCTGCAGCCCCAGCTCCACGGCGGCGACCGTCGTCACCGTCCCGGCCAACCCCACCAGGCGCCGGGTCTCGAACGCGGTGGGCAGCTCCCGGACGGCGTCCTCCAGGTGCGAGCGCACCACCGAGAGGCAGCCGTGCAGCTCCTCGGGAAGGGGCGGGTCGCTGCGTAGGTAGGTCTCGGTGAGCCGTACGCATCCGACGTCCATGGAGACCGCTCCCTCGCACTCCGAGGAACCGACCGCGAGCTCCGTGGACCCGCCTCCGATGTCGACCACGAGGAAGGGGCCGTAGGTCGGATCGAGCTGGTGTGTGGCACCGACGAAGGAGAGCCGTGCCTCCTCCTCACCACCGAGCAGCTCCGCTTCGACATCGGTCGCCTCTCTCGCCGCCTCGAAGAACCGGGTTCGGTTCGCCGCGTCGCGCGCCGCAGAGGTGGCGGTCACCCTGAGGTGCACCGGGTCGGCCGACACGCCGAGACGTTCCATCACGCCGCTGTACTCCCTCAGCACGGCGACCGTGCGGTCGATCGCCTCCGGGATGAGCTCCCCCGTCTCGGCCACGCCCTGGCCGAGACGGGTCACACGCATCAGGCGCTCCACGGTCGTCCCGTCCTGCTCGGTGACGAGAAGCCGCGTCGAGTTGGTGCCGCAGTCGATCGCGGCGAAGCGATCAGCCACGCGTCCCCTCCTCGGCCTCCAGCCTCTCCTGCACCCACCCGCCCACCGGGTCTTCGCCACCCGCGAGGTACCAGGCGTAGTGCGCGTGAAGGCACTTGACGCCCCGTCGGGTGCCTGCCACCCCTCCGCTCGGCCGCGGTCCGCTGTGTCCCTCCGGGAGTGCCGCGTCACGCTCGGACGTGTAGCGCCTGTGCGAGTCCTCGAGGGCCGCTGAGTCAACAGCCATCTCTGCAGCCTTCACCCCACCCTCGGACTCCAGCCGGCTCACATCCCTCACGGCGACCTCACCCACCAGCCAGTAGCGCGTCGGCATCGGAGTGCCGTCGTCCAGCAGCGGGCTGTTGCGGATCACCAGCGGCCTCCCCGACCCGTCGCGCGCCACCACCTCGAAGTCGCACTGCGGGGGCCGGCCCAGGAGCGCGGCCACCTCCGCGAGATCTTGGTCGGAGCGGCCCACCTCCCAAGTCTGGCCGACCGGGACGAGTACGATGCACCGACCCAAGAACGGCGGCCGGGAACGACTCCGGTCGGTACCCGAGGAGGAGAACATGTCCCGCAAGTCCCCCATCAGGATGCTCATCGCCGCGGTCGCGATCGCGGCCGTGGGAGGCGTGATCGGTGCCGGCACCGTGTACGCGACCCAGACCTTCAGCGACGTCGGACCGGCTCATCCCTTCTACGACGAGATCGAGTGGGGTGCCCGCAACGACATCACCAGCGGATACGGCGACGGCACCTTCCGTCCCCAGAACACCGTCACGCGCCAGGCGGCGATGGCCTGGTTCTCCAACTTCAACGACACCTTCTACATGAGCCAGACCCAGTCCGGCTTCAGCTCCACCAACGTCATGACCCAGAGCGCGCAGTGCGACAGCGGGGACCGGGCCCTGGCCGGTGGAGGGAGGATCAGTGCTGGAAGCGTCATGATCACCGACAGCTACCCGATCGATGGGGGTGGGAGCGTGGCCTACGACCCGTTCGACGCCACGGGCTGGAAGGTTCGGTGGGAGTCCGACGACGACGCCACCTACACAGGCACCACCTACGCCTGGGTGCTCTGCGGCCCGCAGCTCGCCAACTACTGACCTGACCGCGGTTCTCCTCCTCGGGACCGAGCGCTCGGCGGGCCGATATCGGCCATCGCGGGTACTCTCCCGCCGTCAACAACGGCGGCCGGGAACGACTCCGGTCGGTACCCGAGGAGGAGAACATGTCCCGCAAGTCCCCCATCAGGATGCTCATCGCCGCGGTCGCGATCGCGGCCGTGGGAGGCGTGATCGGTGCCGGCACCGTGTACGCGACGCAGACCTTCAGCGACGTCGGACCGGCTCATCCCTTCTACGACGAGATCGAGTGGGGTGCCCGCAACGACATCACCAGCGGATACGGCGACGGCACCTTCCGTCCCCAGAACACCGTCACGCGCCAGGCGGCGATGGCCTGGTTCTCCAACTTCAACGACAACTTCTACATGAGGTACGCGGATTCGGACTTCGTCTCCGTGACCCTGGCCTACCAGCCGGTCCAGTGCGACAGCGGTGACCGTGCCCTTGCCGGCGGCGGGTCCACGAGCATCGGAGAGATGATGATGACCGACAGCTACCCGATCACCGCCGCTGGGGTCATCGCCAACGACCCCACGACCGCTGCCGGCTGGCTGGTGCGCTGGGAGAGCGACAACAACGCGTCGCTCTCTGGTATCAGGAAGGCCTGGGTGCTCTGCGGCCCGCAGCTCGCCAGCCTCTGACCTAACTGCGTCGCCGTCGGAGCAGCCAGATCACCAGCGCTGCTCCGACGGCGATCGCCACGAGCGGCAGCACCCTCTTCAGCACCGGCGCTCCGGCGTGCTCGAGGAGGTCGACGGGCTCGGGCTCGGGCTGCTCGATGCGGCGCACTCCGGCATCCTCGGTCGCGGGCTCGACATCCGCGCCAGCCGATCCCCCGTTGCCGCTGAGCACGGTGCTCTCCAGGTTCTCCACGAACTCACCGATGAGCCTCTGGCTGACGTCCGCCAGCACACCTCGCCCGAACTGCGCCACCTTGCCGGTGAGCATCAGGTCGGTGACCAGGCTGACATGGGTGCGCTCTCCGGCCTCTGCCAGCTCGGCGGTGATCGTGGCGTTCGCGTTGCCCTGACCACGGGTGTCCCGGCCGCTGGCGGTGAGCACCACCTTCCTGGCCGACGGGTCCTGCTCGACGAAGTGAGCCTTGCCCTGGTACTGGGCGGTGATCGGTCCCACCTTCACCTTCACGATGCCCCGGTACTCGTCGCCCTCCACCTCCTGGAGCTGGGCACCGGGCAGACAGGGGGCGATCCGCTCCACGTCGGTGAGCACGGACCACGCCTCCTCGACCGGCACGCTCACCTCGAACTCGTTGGTCAGCTCCATCTCTCGAGATCCTCCAGGGTGTCGATGTCGGCGGCTCGGCCCTCGCACGCTACCTCGCGCACCAACTCCGGCCTGAGTCGGAGCAGAGCCCGTGCTCCCTCCTCGCCAGTCACCGGCAGCAGCAGCCAGACCTCGCTCGACAGGCGAACGGGGTGACCCCGCTCGCCCCCGTACGTGGCGCACGCCACCGGTGCGCCCGACCGCGCGACCTCCCGCCAGGCCCCCGGCTCGAGCATGGGCTGGTCACCGAGGGCCACGACCACCGCGTCGTGACCGTGGTCACCTGCCACGGCGCAGGCAACGCGCAGCGAGCTCGCCAAGCCCTCCTCCCAGCACTCGTTCCGTACGACCGTCACATCCTCCGGCAAGAGGTCCCCGAGCTCCGTCGCGCCGACCACGACGATCGTCTCGTCCAAGCCCGCCGCGGCGCGCATTCTCCACCGCCTCACCGAGAACGGTTGAAGCACCGAACGGCGCCCGGAGCTTCGAGGTCTCCGAATCGAACCTGCTGCCCGAGCCCGCTGCCAGGATCACCGCCGCGACCGTCCGGGCAGCGGGGGCGTCGGCTGCCCGCTGGTTCCCGGAGGCGATCACGGCCTCCAGTAAAGCCGTCAACTCGCCGGGACACCCAGGGCCGACGACCCTCTAAGGTCGACGGGGTGACCGAGCGCAGCCCCACCACCTACGAGGTGACGCTTCTCATCGCGGACTCGGCCCAGGTGGCCGACCGCAAGCTGTACATCCTGGGCGGAGGCATCTCGGTCCTTCCCCCGAAGCCCAGCCCGGTGGCGGTGGCGATGATCATCCGGGTCCCCTGGGACCAGGCCAACATGCGCCACTCCTGGGCACTCGAGCTGTTGGACGAGGACTACGCACCGGTGATGGTCGGCGACCGCCCGCTGCTCGTGGCTGGTGAGTTCGAGGCGGGGCGACCGGCCGGGATCAGGCCCGGTGTTCCGCTCGACGTGCCGGTCGCCATCAACTTCGCCGCCCTCCCGGTGAAGCCCGGGGCGCGCTACACGTTCCGGCTCAGCATCGACGACACCGCGGAGCCCGAGTGGCGCGCCAGCTTCAGCGTCCGGGAGAGACCTCCGGCCTGAGGTGGATCGGGCCCTCGCCATCCCGCAACGAACCCGCCATGCGGCCGGTCCGCCGAGCGATGACCTCCGCCACGATGGCTATCGCCGTCTCCTCCGGGGTCCGGGCACCGATGTCGAGGCCGATCGGGGCCAGCACACGTCCGACGGCGTCGTCGTCGACCCCTTCCTGCCTCAGTCGCTCGACCCGTTCGGCGTGGGTCCGGCGGGATCCCATGGCTCCCAGGTAGCCGACGTCCGTCCTGAGGGCAGCTGCGATGGCCGGCACATCGAACTTCGCGTCGTGGGTGAGCACGCACACGGCGTCCGACGCACCGAGAGGCGGTGAGATCCGCTGGAGCAGGCGGTGGGGCCAGTCGACGACCACCTCGTCCGCCATCGGGAAGCGTGCCGGTGTGGCGAACACCTCCCGGGCATCGCAGACCGTCACGTGGAAGCCGAGCAGCTTGGCCACCGAGGCCAGCGCCGCGGTGAAGTCGACCGTTCCGAAGATGAGCATCCTCGGGGGCGGGGTGAAGGACTCGATGAAGACCGTGACCGTGTCCTCCCCGGCCTCGCCGTGGACCCCGTAGTGGCGGACCGCGGTCACTCCCTGGTCGAGCTCACCGAGCACGTCCCGCGTCACCACCCGGTCGAGATCCGGGTCTCCAAGAGACCCTGTCGGCTCGCGATCCGCTCCCGCGAGGAGCTTCGCACCGGTTCCGGGGCCCTCGATGACCGTGGCGAGCACGGTCGCGCGACCGGCGGCGATCTCCTCCGCCACCTCGGCGAAGGACCTGGCATCGAACGTCTCGAGGAAGAGGTGCACCGTTCCGCCACAGGTCAGGCCCACCGCGAAGGCCGCCTCGTCGCTGTAGCCGAAGCTGAGTCGCCGGTGCTGTCCGGTCTCGATCACCTCCAGTGCAGCCTCGACCACCGCGCCCTCTACGCACCCGCCAGAGACCGAGCCGGCGACCGCGCCGTCCTCGCTCACCGCCATGGCGGCACCGACCTCACGGGGCGAGGATCCCTCCGCACCGACGAGTCGGCCGAGCGCGATCCGAGCACCGGCGTCGTGCCACCGGGCCAAGGTGGCCAGGAGCTCTCTCACGCGCTCAGGCTACGGGACGATGGCCACGCAGGTGACCTCTGTCGCGGGCAGCTCGACGATCGCTGTGAAGTCCGCGTCCGCACCCCAGGCCGCGGATGGTGCGAAGGTGTCGCCCGGCGGCTGTTCGAGCGGAACCAGTGCCCACACCGACCGGCCCTCGTTGCGGCACTCGCCCACCGGGGTGCTGCCGGGCGGCGGGGTGACGCTGACCACGTCGGTCACCCTCCAGACAGGCTCCCCGCCCGGGAGCCGCTCCACCAACGAGCTGAGGAACACGACGAAGGCATCGGGAGTCCCCGGCCCGGGTCCGGTCTCCGCCGCCGCGGTGATCGAGTGGGCGCAGCTCTCGCCGCCCTCGGCGAGGCAGAACCCACCCCAGCTCACCAGACCCGTGCCCTGGCCGTCGATGGTGACCTCACCTCCGGGCATCTCCTCGAGCTGATGACCCTCCCAGGGGGGAAGGGTGCTCACGGTCGTCCCGGGCAGCGCGCCGGTGGTCGCGAGGGAGGAGGGGCTCTGCACCTCCGTGGTCGAGCCGGTGGTCGATGCGGTGGTCGACGACGCTGTCGAGGACGACGTCGTGCTCCCGGTGACGGACACCTCTCCGTCGCCCCTGGTCAGGATCACCACGATCAACCCGACCACGAGGAGAGCGGCCAGCCCCGATGCCACCCACACCCACGGAATCCGTCTCTCCCGGAGCTCGCCACCTCCGGCGGGCACTTGCAGGTCGCCCCGGTCCGGCACGTCCCCAGCCTGCCACGCGGCGCGGGTAGGGTCCGCCCCGATGGACCTGGGAATCTCCGGGAAGCGCGCAGCGGTGGCCGCGGCCTCGGCCGGGCTGGGACTCGCGACGGCGCGGGCCCTCGCGGCCGAAGGCGTGGCCGTCGCGATCTGCGGGCGGGACGCGGACCGGCTCGCAGCCGCGTCCGACGAGCTCGGCCCCGACGCGGTGGCCATCCGGGCCGACGTCAGCGATCCGGAAGACGCGGCAGGGTTCGTCCAGGAGGCCCGCGAGCGGCTGGGTGGGCTGGACATCCTGATCACCAACGCGGGTGGACCCCGACCGGGCGGCTTCGAGGCCGTCGACCTCGCCGACTACCGCGCCGCGGTCGACCTGAACCTGATCTCCGCCATCGCCATGGTCGAGGAAGCCATGCCGCAGCTCCGTGCTCAGAGGTGGGGCCGGGTGCTGGCCATCACCTCGGTGACCGTCCGCCAGCCGCGGGCCGACCTGATCACCTCCAACACGGTGCGAGCCGGCCTCACCGGCTACCTCAAGACGGTCGCCACCAGCGTCGCCGCGGACGGGGTCACCGTGAACTCCGTCCAACCGGGCTCGCACGCCACCGAACGGCTCCGCCAGCTCAACGCCGACCTCGATGCGATCGCACGTGCCACCCCGGTCGGCTTCGTCGGTGACCCCGACGACTTCGGTGCGGTCTGCGCGTTCCTCTGCTCGCAGCAGGCACGGTTCATCACAGGTGCCGCCATCCCCGTGGAGGGCGGGCTGAGCGGAGGCCTGCAATGATCAGACACGTGGTGCTCCTCCGCTGGAGGCCGGATCTGACCGAGGCGCGCATGGATGACTTCCTCTCGGCGCTCCGGTCGCTGCCCGCGCACATCGACGTGGTCCGCGACTACCGGGTCGGCAGTGACGTCGGGCTGGCAGAGGGCAACTGGGACTTCGCCATCGTGGCCGACTTCGACTCGGTGGACGACTACCTCACCTACCGCGACCACCCCGCCCACGATGAGTTCCGCAGGGAGCACCTCGGCCCGTGCGTCACAGAGAGGGCTGCCCTCCAGTACGAGTGCTGACCTCGGCCTCTTCCAGGGCCCGTCGGACCAGAACCCGTGCAAGGTGCGCTCGGTACTCCGCCGACGCGCTCGGATCCGAAGGTGGCGTGCAGCTCTCCGCCGCATGCTCCGCTGCCTCGGCCGGGCCGGCTCCGCTGCGCAGAGCCTCCTCGACCGCCACAGCCCGTACGGGGCGAGAGTCCATGTTCACCAGACCGATCCGGCTCATCCCGGCACCGTGGACCGCGGCCACCCCCACGATCGCCCAGTCCATCGCCCTGCGGTTGAACTTCTGGAACGACCATCCGGCCACACCGGTGACGGGCACCCGGATCTCGGTGAGCATCTCGCCCCCGATGAGATCGGTCTCCAGGAACCCCTTCCAGAAGACGTCGGCGCGGATCTCTCGCGCGCCGCCCGGGCCTTCGACCACCAGGGCTCCCCCGAGCGCCAACACCACGGCCGCGAGGTCCGAAGCGGGGTCGCCGTGGGCCAGCGATCCCCCGATCGTTCCGCGATGCCGTACCTGGGAATCACCGACCTGGTGTGCGGCGGCTCGCAGCAGCGGCACTTGGGTCGCCAGCAGATCGGAGGTCTCGAGATCACGGTGACGGGTGAGCGCACCGATCCGCACCTGGTCGCCGTCAGCGCGGATGTAGGAGAGGTCGCGCAGCCTTCCGACGTCGACCAGCACCGACGGGTTCGCGAGCCTCAGCTTCATCAGGGGCAGCAGCGAGTGACCACCTGCGATGAGCCTGGCCTCCTCGCCGTGCTCGGCCAGCGCGGCCAGCGCCTCCTCCACCGAACCGGCGCGTAGGTACTCGAACGAGGCGGGCATCAACGCTCCGCCCCCACTCTCCGGGCAGCGTCGAGGACCGACAGGACGATGTTGTGGTAGCCGGTGCAGCGGCAGAGGTTGCCCTCGAGCGCCTCGCGCACCTCGGCCTCGGTCGGATCCGGGTTCTCCTGGAGGAGCGACGCGGCCGCCATCACCATCCCTGGAGTGCAGTACCCGCACTGGAGGCCGTGGTTCTCCCAGAAGGCCTGCTGCACGGGATGGAGCCCTTCGTCGGGTGCCAGTCCCTCGATGGTGGTCACCTCACGGCCGTCGGCCTGCACGGCCAGGACCGTGCAGGACTTCACCGACTCCCCGTCGAGGTGAACCGTGCACGCTCCGCACGAGGTCGTGTCGCAACCGACGTTCGTCCCCTTGAGGCCGAGGACCTCACGGATGTACTGGACGAGCAGCAGACGCGGCTCCACGTCATGCGTGTGCTCCACGCCGTTCACCCTCACCTTGATGCTGACAGGCCGGCTCAACGTACGAGCCGCCTGAACCCGGTCCCCGCGAAGAGCCCCAGCAGCGCGGCGGCCCCGAGCAGGGCCAACAGGCCCGGCCAGGTGGTCTCCCAGGAGACATCTCCGAGGAACGCCTGACGAGCCATCCGCAGCACGTTGGTCATCGGGTTCACCCTCGCCACGTCGTGCAGCCAGCCCGTCATCACCTCCAGTGGGACCTGACCGATCGAGAGGAACATCACCATGAAGATCCCCACCTGGGTGAGCGCCGCGCTGCGCTGCGTGCGCGTCCGGTAGGCGACACCGAGACCCCACATCCCCGAGACGACACCGACGCCTGCGGCGGCCACGAGCAGGCACGCGAACCCAGCGACCCCACCCTCGAGGCGCGCCCCGCCGAGAAGGGCGATCGGGACCACCACCACCACCGGGAACAGGGCCCGCAGGGCCGAGTACAGCAGAGGGCCTGCCATGAGGGTCCAGCGTCGGACCGGGACGACGAGCAGGCGGTCGTAGAACCCGGTCTCCAGGTCGCGCCCCGCCCCGAAGGATGCCCCGAGCCCTGCGAACGCCGCGCCTTGGAGGATGGCGAAGGGCGCCATCCAGTTCAGGACGTTGTCGGTCGGGAAGAAGGGAAGGTCCGCGATCGCACCGAACGCTCCGCTGAAGGACACCGTGAAGAAGATCGGCATGATCAGGATCGGGATGATCGTCGCCGGGATCCGGAGCATGTTCATCAGGTGCCGGTGCGCGATGCGACCGAGCACCGGCACGACCGGAACCACGCCCGGCCGTTGCCCGGCCGCCGCCGTGGCGGTCATCCCGCCACCGCCAATCGCCGCCTCAGCGCCCTCACCGACCACATGAGGGTCACCACCGCGAACATCCCCGCGACCGCCAGTGCCTGCAGCGCTGCGCTGACGCTGAAGCCCTCGATCACCAGCTCCCGCGCAGCGTCGATCAACCAGGTGAGCGGGTTGTTCTCGGCCAGGGCCCGATACCAGCCCGACATGAGGGCTGTCGGGAAGAACGCCGAGCTGATGAACAGGAGTATGAACACCAGTGGGAAGGAGTTCTGCACGGCCTCCTGCGAGCCGGTCTTGAGGCCGACCCCTGCAGCCCAGCCGCCCACCGCGGTGGCCAGGATCACACAGAGGAGCACGAGCACGACGATCGCCGGTGCTCCCCCCTCGATCCGGGCACCGAAGGCGCTGAACACGGCGATGAAGACCAGGGCCTGCACGGCTCCCAGCACCGCCGAGCCGGTGAGCCTGCCCAGGAGGATCGAGAGCCGTGACACCGGCGACGCGACCAACCTCTCGAAGAAGCCGTCCTGCACGTCGAGCGCCATGTCGGCCCCGGCGATGATCCCCCCGAACAGCACCCCTTGGATCATCGTGGCCGGTAGGAGGAACTGGAGGAAGGAGTCGACCTCTGGGAACCCCGGGAGGTTCACGGCCCGATCGAACGCCCGGGAGTTCACCGCAGCGATCATCAGGGGGAAGAAGATCCCCGGGAACCAGACCGTCACCTGACGGAACGTGCCGAGCACCGATCGCTGGCCCAGTGCCAGCGTCTGGGCCACGGGGAGCGGTGCTGCCATCAGGCGCCCTCCTTCGCCTCGGCGCCCTCGAGCCGCCGACCCGTGGCCTCCGCGAAGACGTCGTCGAGGCTCGGGGGATCGAACTCGATGTGGCGGATCACCGCCCCGATCTCGTCGAGTGCCCGGACCACATCGGTCATCTGGGTTGCACCGCCCTCCAGCCCGATGGCCAGCCACCCCGGGCGGGATGGCCGCTGCTCTCCGAAGCGCCTGCACAGGAGCTCACGGACCTCGTCGACCTGGCTGTCATCCATCTGGAGCCGCAGCGTCGGCGCGCCGATCTCCGACTTGAGCACCGCCGGTTCGCCGAGCCTCACGATCCTCCCCTGGTCGATGATCGCGACACGGTCGGCGAGCTGGTCGGCCTCCTCCAGGTACTGGGTGGTGAGGAAGACGGTGGTCCCCTCTCTGTTGAGCCGGCGCACCTCCTCCCAGAGGCTCATGCGGCTCGTGGGATCCAGACCGGTCGTCGGCTCGTCCAGGAAGAGCACCTGGGGCTGGTGGATGAGCGAGAGCGCCAGGTCGAGCCGGCGGCGCATGCCACCCGAGTACTCCCCGACCCTGCGATCGGCCGCCCCCGAGAGGCCTACGCGCTCGAGGAGCTCCGCACTGCGCGACCGGGCGCGGCCGCGGGGGATGCCGTGGAGCACCGACTGGAGCCGGAGCAGCTCGTTGCCGGTCATCAGCGGATCGATCGCCGCGTCCTGGAGCGCTACCCCTATCACCCTCCGTACCGAAGAAGCCTCCCGCTCGATGTCGTGGCCGGCGACACGCGCCACCCCGGAGGTGGGCCTGAGCAGGGTCGTCAGCATCCGCACCAGCGTCGACTTCCCTGCACCGTTCGGCCCGAGGAACCCGAACACCTCTCCCTCCTCCACGACGAGGTCGATGCCGTCCACCGCCCGGATGTCACCGAAGGTGCGGACGAGGCCCTCGGCCTCGATCGGCTGGATCATGAGATCTCCTCCTGGTCAGCGAGAGCCCCGCCCCTGATCGCCCGCCAGACCTTCTCGGGTGTGAGCGGTAGATCGATGTGGCGGACCCCGAAGGGAGCGAGCGCATCGATCACGGCGTTGTGCACCGCCGGGGTCGCGCCGATGGTGCCCGACTCTCCGATGCCCTTCGCTCCGAGCGGGTTGGCCTCGGCCGGGGTCTCCAGGGTCTCGAGCTCGAAGAGAGGGAGCTCGGGCGCGGAGATCATGGCGTAGTCGGCGAGGTTGGTGGTGAGGGGGTTGCCGTCGGTGTCGTAGCGGACCTCCTCCAGGAGTGCCTGTGCCACCCCCTGGGCGATCCCGCCGTGGCGCTGGCCCTCGGCAAGGAGCGGGTTGAGGATCCTCCCGGCGTCGTCGCAGCTGACGAAGCGCTCGAGGCGAACCGCTCCGGTCTCGGTGTCCACCTCGACCACCGCGAGATGGGCGCCGAAGGGGAAGGTCGTCGTCGGCGCCCGGAAGTCGGCTTCCGCGACCATGGCGCCGTCGCTGCCGGCGCCCACGACCTCGGACCAGCTCTTGCACTCCGACGGTGCACCCGCTGGGTGGAACACGCCTCTCGCCCGGTCCAGCACCAAGTGCTCGACGCTCACCCCCAACAGGTCAGCCGCGGTCGCCCGAGCCCGTTCGAGCAGCTGCGTGGCGGCCTCGTGCACCGCGGCGCCTCCGAGCTGCGCCGAGCGCGAGCCCATGGTCCCACCGCCACGCGGGACCTCAGCGGTGTCGCCGTGGATCACCTCGACGAGCTCCACCGGCGTGCCCAGGACCTCGGAGGCGACCATCGCCCAGGCGGTGTGATGGCCCTGGCCGTGGGGAGAGGTGCCGGTGAGCACGCTGACCCGCCCGTCGGAGCTCATACGCACCTCCGCGTACTCCTGGCCGGGGTTCGGGCCGGCAGTGATCTCCACATACGTCGAGATCCCGATCCCCAGTTGGAGTCGGCCCCCTGCCCGGCGGCGGCGCGCCTGCTCCTGGCGGAGGCCCTCGAGGTCGGCGGCTGCCACGACGAGGTCCAGAGCCTGCTCGTACTCCCCGCTGTCGTACGTCGACCCCGCGGCCGTCCTGTACGGGAAGCTGTCGGCGGGGACGAAGTTTCGCCTGCGCACCTCGACCGGATCGAGACCGATCTCCGCCGCGAAGCAGTCGACCGCTCGCTCGATCGCCTCCGTTGCCTCCGGGCGGCCGGCTCCCCGGTACGCGACCGTGCTGATCTTGTTGGTCAGCACCGAACGCGAACGGGTCTCGACACGAGGGATCGCGTACACGCCCGACGCCATCTTCCGCGTGAAGTACGGCAGGAATGCGCCGAGCGCCGGGTAGGCACCGGCATCGGCGACGATGTCCACCCGCAGCGCCTCGATGCGGCCATCCCGGGAACCACCGATCGTGACGTCGTGGACCTGGCCCCGACCGTGCCCCATCGAGATCATGTTCTCGGTGCGTGACTCGCTCCACCGCAGCGGTCTGCCGACCTGACGCGACAGCCAGGGCACGAGCAGCTCCTCGGGGTGGGGGTTGATCTTCGGGCCGAACCCGCCGCCGACATCGGGCACCACCACCCTCACCTGCCCGGCATCCATCCCGTACGTGGCCGCCAGGACCTCCCGCACGGCATGCGCGTTCTGGCTGCTCAGCCACATGGTCAGGCAGTCGCCCGACCACGCGACGGCAACCGACCTCCCCTCCAGCGCACAGGACGCGAGCCGGGGGTGGTGGATGCGCTGTGTCACCACCACCTCGCACCCGTCGAAGAGCTGATCATCGAACGCGTCGTCGCCGAGGGCGAGCGCGATGTTGGTGCCGACATCGGGGAAGACGAGCTCCTCGTCGGTCACCGAAAGGGACGGATCCACGACGACGGGCAACGGGTCCAGCTCGACACCGACCTGCTCCGCGGCGTCGACACCCTGGGACTGCTCCTCGGTCACGATGGCCGCGACCGGCTCACCCACGAACCGCACCACCTCCCCCGCCAGCCAGGGGCGGCCCATCTCGGCCGGGAACATCGGGGGGAGAGCGGGAACGCGCCCGAGCCCGCCGACCCGATCCAGCTCCCTCGCAGTGAAGACCCCGATGACGCCGGGTGCACGCTCGGCCTCCGAGGTGTCGACCGCGAGGATCCTCCCGTGTGCCATGGTCGAGCGCACGAAGGTGACGTGGGCGGGGCTCGCCAGCAGCGGATCGTCGACATCCGCCGTGTAGGTGCCGCCGACCGTCAGGAGGCGGGGATCCTCGGTCCGCCGGAGCGGGCTCCCCAGGATGCTCACCCGGGCGAGGCTACCGGGGTCCGAGGGCGCAGACGCCAGTCGGCCGCCGGTGCGCACGGACTAGATTCCCGCAGGTGCGGATCCTGTCGGCGGCGCTGCTGGTCGTGACCGTGGCCGGCCTCGGCATCGCGCTCCTCACGGCGAGGCGGGAGACGCGGGTGCGCATCACGATGGACCTGCTGCGCCTCCTGGTCTCCGCCGGAACCCTGGCGGTGCTCACGGCCGTGGGACCGCCCGAGGTGGCCTGGGCGATCCTCGCCAGCGGAGTCGTGGTCGGGGTGGGCCTCGGGTTGGCGCAGGGCTTCGGGCTGCGGGTGCGCCTCGCCGCGGGACCGGCGCTCTTCGTGCGGCGCAGCCGGGCGGGCCTCGCGGTGTGGGGGGTGGGGATCCTGCTGGTCCAAGCCGCAGGGGTGGCGAACCGCACGGGACTGCTGGACCTGGGGCGGGGCACGTCCGCGCTCGGCGTGGGGATCCTCGCCGGCACCCTCCTCGGCCGGCAGTCCCGGATCGGGGCAGCTCGCGCGTCCTGGGCGAAGGCGGCCGCTGCCTCTCTGCTCCTCCTGTTGCTGATCTCGCCGCTCAGCGCCCTCGCCGACGGCTCGGCGGCAGCGGCGCAGGGCTCGCCCCCGGGGCCGGTTCCCTCCTGTCCCGCCAGCCTCGGCGGGATGGGCCTGTGGGACGAGAGCGGGGAGCCCCGCTACAGCGAGCAGGAGTCGATGTCCGGTGCCCCCTACGGCCTGGGGGGGCTGGACTGCTCCTACAACCAGAACCCCGACGGGACCGACTACCTCGAGACCGGTCAGATGAGCATCACCCTGGCCTGGACCGTAGGCGACTACTTCGGCGGCTGCGAGAGCCGCAGCGGCCACGTGGAGGAGAGCACCCCGGCCGGCGGAAACGACTACTTCACCGAGATCTCGAGCGGAACCCACAACGCCTGGGCCAGCGTCCAGGGCAGGGACGGGACGCTCATCTCGTACGCCGACGCCGAGGCGTTGGTGCAGCAGCTGCTAGAGGAGGCGGCCGCCACGGCCACGCCGTGCGAGACACCTGAGCCGATGCCGGCGGACTCGCCCGTGACCTGCCCCGACCAGGTGGAGGATCTCGTGAGGTCGGGCGTCATACCCGGCGAGTACGAGGGCCAGCGCTGGATCACCTGCCAGTACACGCAGCCCTACGTCGAGGAGCGCGACGCATCCGGCGATCTCTCGGCGACCTGGTTCGAGAGCGTCGCCGCTGCGGAGGCCGGGGACGAGGCCGGCTGCGGTAGATCGACCGACGACCCTGGGGACGGGATCGCGACCTATCACAGCGCCGATCGCTACGCGAGCGCGGGCTTGAACACCTCGGCCGACAGCGGATACAGGGGCGCGTTCGAGGCCGAGATCGCCGGGATGCTCGAGCAGGCAGAGGCGCTCTCACCCGAGTGCTCCGAGATCGTCGGCCCGGGCTCCGGGCTGCCGGACGGATCGGACGGATCCACCGAAGCGCTCGCCGATGACGTCGAGGACGAGTTCGGCGGCAGTCCGGAGAAAGGCGAGATCGATCCGGCCGATGCAGCTCTGCTCGCAGGAGCCGGGCTGGCCGGGGCAGCGCTCGCCGCGGCGATAGGGCTCGTCGAGTCGGGTCGCTCCGCAAGTGACGTCATGGACGCCTGGCGGAGCGGCGGACTCCAGGGGCTGGAGGCCCTCGGTCGCACACGCTCGACAACCGTGATCCTCAGCGGCGACGAGGCTCGAGCGGTGCTCGAGCGGCTACGCGGAGACGGCCCGGTCGACGTCGAGATCCCGTTCGACCAGCAGTGGGAGGTGTACGCGGAGGCCGACGGCGAGATCGCCCACGAAGGTCACCTCGGGTCACGCGGGCGGGTGAGCTCGGTTAGCGGTGTCGTCGAGAGCGAGGACGAGATCGTCATCTCTGTGGAGGTCGACCTGGAAGCGCCCGCAGATCAGGGTTCGACCGCCACCCCGTCCGCGTCCACCGCCGACGCTGCACCGGTAGCGGACGCTGCACCGGTAGCGGACGCTGCCCCAGCCGCGGAGGCACCGACTCCCGATCGGTACACCGAGGACCAGATCGGCGATGCCGTCACCGACTTCCTCGAACGACCGCGTGGTCCCGAGGAGTGGTCCACTCCGGCCCCCGGCGTCGAAGCAGACTCGGCTCCTGCACCAGACGCCGCTCCTGCATCCGATGCCACCCCGGAAGCCGATGCAGCACCGGAAGCTGACGACGGCCTCGACGACATCGAGGTGCCCGAGGTGACGCCCGAGATGGTCGAGGCGATCCGCGGCGACTTCGAGGGGATGGTGACCCACAGGCGGGAGCAGGGCGTGCACTGGGTGCGCAACCCCGACCTCGTCCACAAGGCCGTGAACAACTTCCCCCTCAACCCGTGGAGGTGGTCGTCGTACGGTGGCCAGTGCGGCGAGTTCGGCGAGTGGGGACAGAGCTGGTCCGAGCACTTCGTCAAGGACCGCTTCGGGGAGGGCGCCCGCGTCGACACGATCGAGATCGAGGAGCCCACCTCACGTGATCCGGCCGGGATCTCCGAGCGGCTCGACTCCCTGGTGACGGTCAACCACCGGGCGACCCGAGTCATCCTCCCCAACGGAGACCGGTACGTCCTCGACTACTGGGAGGCCCTCGGACGGAACCGGCACCCGGCCTTCGTCCCCGAGCGGGAGTGGGTCGACCGCTGGCAGCACATCGTGGCCGGTGACGGCGACGACTGGCAGCTCAACCGCTCGGACGACGAGGTGCGTCTCCGCACCTACATCGAGGAGCGAGGCGAGGAGGAGGGGATCCGGATCTTCCGGGCAGCCACGGGCACCTCGGAGCAGGGACAGCGCGAGGCGCAGACCATCATCAACTCGTGGAGGAGGGAGCCGTGGTAGACGATGAGGTCCTCACCTCCGAGGAGGCGCAGCGCGCCCTCGAGCAGCGGCTCCTGGATCTCGAGGCTCGCCTGGCCAGGCAGGAGATGACCGCCGAGGAGGCGTCCGGAGCCGTCGAGGACTGGATGATGGCGATCGGCACGCAGTGGTTCCTGCTCCACCCCGCGCACCGATGCTGGTTCCACTGGGACCGGTTGCACGAATCGTGGGAGCCGACCCCGTACGAGGTGGGGAGCTGGACCCTCGCGGTCGCGGGCGGCGGAGCCGGCGCCATCCGGAGGCCGGTGTAGCCGGGCTCTAACCCCGCGCCACCGGGACGTCGACCAGGCGCTCCTCGTCTGCTGGGGGCGCCTCCTCCGGCTCCTCGGGTGGGGGCACCACGGCGTACGCCTCCTCCCCCGGGAACACCAGCCCGAACTGCTCCCGTGCCAGGAGCTCCACGTACGCGGGATCCTCGAGCCGTCCGATCTCCTCCTCGAGCTCCGCGTTGCGTGCCTCGATCTCCTCCAGCTCCTGCCGCTTCTCCTCGGCCTGGCTCCTCTGGTTGAGGTAGAGCCTGGTGGGGAACACGGCGAGCAGCAGGACACCCAACAGGAACACCGTGGCGAGCACCGGCCAGACCAGCCGCGACGCCGTCCGACGCGGGCTCCTCGCCTTCGAGGGACGCGCACCACGGCGGCGGGCACCCATCAGGAGCGTTCCCCTGCGACGGCGGAGAGCCCCGGGAACGCTGCCGCCTCCCCGAGATCCTCCTCGATGCGGAGCAGCTGGTTGTACTTGGCCACCCTGTCGCTGCGAGCCGGGGCTCCTGTCTTGATCTGGCCGCAGTTCGTGGCCACCGCGAGATCGGCGATCGTCGTGTCCTCGGTCTCACCCGACCGGTGGGAGATGACCGACGTGTATCCGCTCCGCGTTGCCAGGTCGACGGCCTCGAGGGTCTCGGTGAGCGAACCGATCTGGTTCACCTTCACGAGTATCGAGTTGGCGACGCCCGCCTGGATCCCTCGCTCGAGCCGCTCGGTGTTGGTGACGAACACGTCGTCGCCGACGAGCTGCACGCGGCCACCCAGCGCCTCGGTGAGAGCGGCCCATCCCTCCCAGTCCTCCTCGGCCATCCCGTCCTCGATGGACACGATCGGGTAGCGGTCGCACAGGCCGCCCAGGTACGCCACCATCTCATCGCGATCGAGCCTGCGGTCCTCGCCCGCGAGCACGTACCGGTCGTCGCGGAAGAGCTCCGTCGACGCCGCGTCGAGCGCCAGCGCGATCTCCGAGCCGGGGGCGAATCCGGCCTTCCCGATCGCCTCCACGAGCAGGCGACATGCGTCCTCGTTGGAGTCGAGGTCGGGAGCGAACCCACCCTCGTCGCCGATCGCCGTAGAGCGGCCGCGCTCGGCGAGCACCTCCTTCAGCGCGTGATAGGTCTCCACCCCCCAGCGCAGGGCCTCGGAGAAGCTCGCCGCGCCGACCGGCATGATCATGAACTCCTGGATGTCCACGTTGTTGTCCGCGTGCTCGCCCCCGTTCAGCACGTTCATCATCGGCACCGGAAGCAGGTGGGCGTTCGCCCCACCCACGTAGCGGTACAGAGGCAGCTCGAGCTCCACGGCCATCGCCTTGGCGACCGCGAGCGAGACGCCGAGGATCGCGTTGGCACCGAGCCGGCCCTTGTTCTCCGTGCCGTCCAGGTCGACGAGGATGCTGTCGATCGCCCGCTGGTCCGATGCGTCGAGGCCCACGAGGGTGTCGTAGATCTCGTCGTTGACGTGCCCGACCGCCGTTCCCACACCCTTGCCGCGGTATCGCGGACCCCCGTCACGGAGCTCCACCGCCTCGAACCGCCCCGTGGACGCGCCCGACGGCACCATCGCGCGCCCTCGGGCTCCGGTGAACAGCACCACCTCGACCTCGACCGTCGGGTTGCCCCGCGAGTCCAGCACCTCACGTCCGACTATGTGCTCGATGGTGGTCACGGCTGGGTCAACTCCTGGTGGCCTGTAGGTGAACGGTAGTCACGGGCCGCGGAAGTGCGGCGGATATCGGTCCTCGACTTCGCCTGCTCCCAGAAGCGGTCCACGAGATCGGGGTCTGCGGTGTGCAGATCGATGCCCTCGGCTTCCGCCAGCCGCTCGACCTCCCTGAAGCGGTCGCGGAACCGCTGGGCGGACGCGCGGCAGGGCGGCCTCCGGGTCGATCCCGAGCTCCAGGGCCACCCCCGTCGACGCGAAGAGCAGGTCCCCCACCTCGTGCTCGTCCGGCTCGTCGCGGACCTCTTCGAGCTCCTCGGCCACCTTCGCGAAGGCGTCGTCGAGAGACGGGAAGGTCATCCCGGCCTGCGCGGCCTTCCTCTGCAGCTTGGACGCGAGCAGGAGCGCCGGGAGGGACGGTGGGATTCCGTCCATCACGCTCTCGCGACCCTTCTCCTGCTTCTTGATCTGCTCCCAGTTCCTGGCGACGTGCTCGGGTCCGTCGACCTCCACCTCGGCGAAGACGTGGGGGTGCCGTGCCACGAGCTTCTCGTGGACGGTCCGGGCCACGTCGGCGAGGGTGAACCGGCCCTCCTCTGTGGCGAGGACCGAGTGGAAGACCACCTGGAAGAGCAGGTCGCCCAGCTCCTCCTCCAGATCGTCGGATCCCTCACCCGTCACCGGGTCGTAGTCGGAGATCGCATCGACCACCTCGTAGGCCTCCTCTATGAGGTGGCGAACGAGGGAGGCATGGGTCTGCTGACGGTCCCATGGGCACTCCCTGCGGAGCGTCCGTGCGAGCTCCACGAACCGCTGCACCTCTCCTGCGATGGGCGCGGCCAGCCTCGGGATGTACAGGGAGGTGAGGTGGTCTGCCCGCACGACGCGGTCGAGCTGGTCCCAGGCGACGACGCTCACCTCCTCGTCGGGGAGGCCGAGGCGCTGCAGGACGGTCACCGGTTCGATCGGGGGATCGTCGACGGCCAGCTTCACCTCGGAGAGCACGCTGGTGGAGTCGCACTGCGCGACCAGCAGCGGGCCCCGCTCACCCGCAGCCTCCACGGCGAAGCGCTGCCCGTCGACGATGCGGATGCCTTCGTGGACGGGATCCACGCCGAGGCGCACCCAGGCGAGGTCGACGAAGGAGAGCGCCGCCAGCACCTCCAGCTCCACCACGCCCTCATCGGCACGATCCTGCAGCATCCGCACCGTGCGCTCCGCCACGGCCGGAGACCCAGGGACCGCGTACAGAACCTCACCGTGCTCGCTCGCCGCGGCGACCAGCACATCGACGATCGCGGCGTACACGTCCTCGAGGGTGGTGCACTCCTCGTAGATGGCATCGAAGCTTGCCGCGCCCTCGAGCAACGAAGCCGCCGAGTGGCGATCCGTGCGCAGATAGCGCACTCGACATGACCCGATCCTCCGGCGGGTCTCGTCGCTCACCAGCTCGGGGCCGGCCGGCCCGAGCCCCACGACGACGATCCGCCCGCTCACTCCGTCGTCGGCCCGGCCGGCGGGAGCACCGCCGCGTACTGCGCCTCCGCCGGGTCGTCGGCCTCGACCACAGCGCCGGTCATCGGGTCCACGACGACGAAGGCCCAACGACCGAACCGGGCGTCGACGGTGACCTCGGCACCGATCATCGCCTGACCCAGCACCTCTGCCAGACGTTCGGTCGCCACCTGCTGCTGGACGGCCAGCGATTCCTGCTCCAACCCTTGACGGATCTCCTCCGAGGCCTCCTCCAGCGACCGGGTCGAGCGTGAGTCGAGCTTCACCAGGTACACCCCGAACTGCGTGGTGACCGGATCGCTCACCTCCCCCGGCTCGAGCTCCCAGATGGCCTCGTCGAACGCCGGGTCGACCTGGGACCACTGCCCCTGCGGAGCGCACGGCAGCCTGCCGCCGTCGGCCGCCGAGTCGGGATCCTCGGACTGCTCCTGGGCCAGCTCCGCGAACCGGGCACCGTCCTCGAGCTCACCCCGGAGCTGCAGTGCCTGCTCCTGGGCAGCCGCGAGGTCACCACCACCGGTCACCAGGATCACCCGAGCGCAGCTCTGCTCGAACAGATCCACGTTCTCCTCGTAGTACGTCGCGATGTCCTGCTCGGTCACCTGCTCGGGCTCACCCGCCTCCGCGACCAACAGGTTCTCGAGCGCGGTGAGCGGGGCGAACACCTCGGAAACCCTCCCGACGGCCTCGGTGTTCGGGACCGCCGCCTCGGCCTCTGCACGCGCCTGTGTTCGATCGGCTTCGGTGATCTCCCCGCCCATCTCTGCCAGCACATCCTCTGCGATCTGGGACTGGATGAGCAGGGTGAGTGCATCGGATGCGACCCGGGCGTCGAGGGAAGGTGGCACCTGGACCGGCGTCTCGGGGTCGGCCGCGACGCTGCCTGCCAGTGCCGAGAACTCGAGCGCCTCTTCACGCGGGATCTCGACCCCGTTCACCACCGCGGCCGGGGGCGCGCCACGAGGTCGGGTCTCCGAGCAGGCCGGCAGCAACAGCAGCACCAGCAGCAACGGGAGCCAGAGAGGTCTCTTGGCGCGGTTCGGGAGCATGGGGATCAGGATGCTACGGACCGCTCAGGGGCGGTACCAGTCGTGGCAGGCTCGGGAACCAGCTCACGCAGCAGCCCTACCAGGGCCTCCGCAGGATCCACCTCCGGATCCAGTGGGACCTGGAGCTCCCCGATCTCCTCCTTGTACACCGCCCCGCGATGCAGCCGCTCGAGCCGCACCTGCCTGGAGACCGGCAGCGAGAGCGGGGAGAGCCTGCCCGTGAGCAGCGAACGACCGAACGCGGGTCCCCGGGTCACCGTCACCTCCCGCACGCCGGTCCGAACGCACTCGGCCCGGAGCCGCGCCACCCGCAGCAGAGCCTCGGCCGGTGACGGCACCGGGCCGTAGCGGTCGCTCCACTCGGACCCGGTGTCCTCGACCTCCTCCGTGGTGGTGACCGCCGCCAGACGACGGTACGCCTCGAGGCGAAGGTCCTCCCGCGCCACGTACTCCGTCGGGAGGTAGGCGTCCACGGGAAGGTCGAGCTTGATCTCGGCGGGCTCACGGACGGGCTCCCCCTTCAGCTCGGCGACAGCCTCGTTCACCATCTGGCAGTACAGGTCGTAGCCGACCGCGGCGATGTGCCCCGACTGGCCGGTCCCCAGGAGGTGACCGGCACCCCGGATCTCGAGGTCGCGGATCGCGATCTTGAAGCCCGATCCGAGCTCGGTGGTCTCGCCGATCGTCTTCAGCCGCTCGTGGGCCTCTTCGCTCAGCACCTTGTCCTCCGGAGTGAAGAGGTAGGCGTAGGCCCGCTGACCCGCTCGCCCGACGCGGCCGCGCAGCTGGTGCATCTGGCCGAGCCCGAGTCGGTCGGCCCTGTCGACGACCAGGGTGTTCACCGTGGGCATGTCGATCCCCGACTCGATGATGGTGGTGCAGACCAGCACGTCGAATCGGCCCTCCCAGAAGTCCAGCACCACCTGCTCCAGTGAGCCCTCGTCCATCTGCCCGTGGGCCACCGCGATCCGCGCCTCCGGTACGAGCTCACGCAGATCGGCCGCCACGAGCTCGATGTCGGCGACACGGTTGTGCACGAAGAACGCCTGGCCCTCGCGGAGCAGCTCCCGACGGATCGCCTCGGCCACGGGACGGTCGTCGTAGCCCCCCACGTAGGTGAGTATGGGCCGGCGGTCGGCAGGCGGGGTGTTGATCACGCTGAAGTCGCGGATTCCGGTGAGGCTCATCTCCAGCGTCCGAGGTATCGGGGTGGCGGTGAGGGTGAGCACGTCGACCCTGGTCTGCAGCTGCTTCAGCCGCTCCTTGTGATGGACCCCGAACCGCTGCTCCTCGTCGACCACGAGCAAGCCGAGGTCGCGGAACGTCACGTCCTCGCTCAACAGGCGGTGGGTCCCTATCACGAGGTCCACCTCTCCGCTCGCCACGCCCGCCACCACCTCCCGCTGCTGCGCCGACGTCAGGAAGCGGCTGAGCACCTCGATGCGGACCGGGTAGGCGGCCAGTCGGTCACCGAAGGTCTGGAGATGTTGTTGGGCGAGCAGGGTGGTCGGAACCAGCACCGCGACCTGCTTGCCGTCCTGAACGGCCTTGAACGCGGCGCGCACCGCGACCTCGGTCTTCCCGAAGCCGACGTCACCGCAGACGAGCCGGTCCATCGGCAACGGGCGCTCCATGTCAGCCTTGACGTCCTCGACGGCCCTGAGCTGGTCGGGGGTCTCCTGGTAGGGGAAGGACTGCTCCAGCTCGTGCTGCCACGGCGTGTCGGCCGAGAAGGCGAAGCCCTCGGATGTCACCCGACGCTGGTACAGGACGACGAGCTCCTGCGCGATCTCCTGCACCGCCGAGCGGACCTTGGCCTTGGTGCGCTGGAAGTCGGCGCCACCCATCCGGTTCAGCGTCGGCGACTCGCCACCGGTGTAGTGGCGGACCGCATCGATCTGGTCCGAGGGGACGTACAGCCGGTCGTCTCCCCGGTACTCGAGCAGCAGGTAGTCCCTCTCCACGCCACCGATGCTGCGGGTCACCATGCCGCCGTAGCGGGCCACGCCGTGGTGGTGGTGCACCACGTAGTCGCCCGGAGTCAGGTCCTCGAAGAAGCGCTCGGCGTCGCGCCGATGGGGTCGCGCCCTGCGGTGGGCACGGCGCCGCCCGGTCACGTCGGTCTCGGCCAACACCGCGAGCTTCAGGGAGGGAAGGACGAATCCGCGTTCGAGCGGAGCGACCCGGATGGTCCCCCCGGGGCGTGTCAGATCTGCCCGCTCCTCGAGATCCAGGACGAAGTCCAGGTCGCGTTCGGTGAGCAGCGTGGCGACCCTGCGCGCCGACGCCTCGGTCTCCGCCCCCACCAGCACCCGGAAGCCGTCGCGGAGCTGCTCCGCCAGCCGCTGTACGAGATCCGCGCCGTCCCCCACGACCGGATCCCAGCCCGCCGCGGGGACCGTCTCCACCGCGGGACCCTCCGGGGCAGTGGTCATCGTCCACGCGGGGGCCTCGGTGTTGGCCAGGAGCCTGTCGAAGGCGAGGTGCAGCGCAGGGAAGCCGCCCCCTCCGTCCCGGCCGGCTGCACCCCAGGTGCCCGCCAGCGTCGACGCGAGGTCGGCCTCCTCGGCCAGGATGTCGGAGGCCCTGTCGCGCATCCTTCGGGGATCCACGAGCAGGACCTGACCCTCGGGCGGCACCACGTCGGTGAGCACGTGCTCCTCCTCGACCAGCCACGGCAGCCAGGACTCCATCCCGTCGAAGTGCAGGCCCTCCGCCAGTCGCTCCCATTGCTCCCGCCCCCAGGGCTCGCGGGCCACCAAGCTGCGGGCACGTCCGCGGACCTCCTCGGTCGGCAACAGCTCCCGGCAGGGGAAGACCGCCGCTGCCTCGATGTCGCGGACCGACCGCTGGTCGGCGACCGAGAACTCGGTCAGACGCTCGACCTCGTCACCCCAGAAGTCGAGCCGGATGGGGACCTCGGCGGTCGAGGGGAAGATGTCCAGGATCGAGCCGCGCACCGCGACGTCACCCCGGTGCTCGACCTGGTAGTCACGCCGGTACCCGGCACCGACGAGCCGGTCGACCAGCTCCGTGAGGTCGAAGCGCCTGCCGGACCTGACGAAGATCGGCTCGACATCCTCGACGTGCGGCCCGAGGCGCTGCAGCAGGGCTCTCACTGGAGCCACGACCGCCGAAGGCGCGTACTCGGGGTGACGGAGCCGCCACAGCACCCGCAGGCGACGGCCCATCGTCTCGACCGCGGGGCTCATCCTCTCGAACGGGAGGGTCTCCCATGCGGGGAAGGACTCGACCTCGTTCGGCCCGATGAACGTCGTCAGATCCGCGACCAGGCGCTCCGCCTCGGCGGTGGTGGGTGTCGCGACCAGCAGCGGCCTTCGGGCCGAGATCGAGCAGAGGCCGGCCACCACGACTGCACGGGCGGGCTCCGCCACGGCGAGCACCGCCTGCCTGGCACCCATGACCCTGCCGAGCGCGGGCTCGTCGCGCAGCAGCGCAGCGATCTCGGTGATGCTCATCCGTTCCGATTGAAGCGGTTCATGGCCGCCTCGACACCCTCGATGAGGATCACCTCCACTGCATCGGCCGCCCCCTGCACCGCCTCGTCCAGGGCCTCGCGCTCCCTCTTGGTGGGTCGCCTCAGCACGTGGTCGGCACCCCGTTCGGGGTCCGGCGGCTTGCCCACCCCGATGCGCACCCGCACGAAGTCGCCGCTCTTGAGGTGGGACCTGATCGAGCGGAGACCGTTGTGTCCTGCGAGGCCACCCCCGACCTTCACCTTCACGCGTCCCGGCTCCAGGTCGAGCTCGTCGTGGACCACCACAAGCCGATCGAGGCTCTCGATCCCGTAGCGGCGACACAGCGGCGCCACGGCCTCGCCGGACTCGTTCATGAAGGTCCGGGTCACCGCGAGGGCGAGTCGCAGCCCTTCGAGCACCACCTCGGCACTCTCGGCGAGCTGACCGCGCTCGTGGCGCAGACCGGCTCCGCGACGTGCTGCGAGCAGCTCCACGGCCTCGCCACCGACGTTGTGGCGGGTGCCCGCGAACTCGGCACCCGGGTTGCGGAGCCCGACCGCGAGGAGATCGGCGGGGGTGCCCCGGCGTCGGGGCCGGAGAGGGCTCAGCCCTCCCCGCCCTCGGCAGACTCGCCGGCCTCGCCCTGCCCGGCAGGTGCCGGCTCCCCGCCGGCCTCGCCTTCTGCAGCCTCCTCGCCTTCGGCTGCCTCAGCTGCCTCCCCGACCTCCGCCACCTCGGCGCGGGGGACGTATCCGGTGGCCACCGGCTCGTCGGGGTCGACGTCGGTGGAGACGCTCGGAGGAAGCTCGATGTCGCCCACCTTGACGGCGGACTCGATGGTGAGCCCGGTGATGTCCGCCACGAGCTCGTTGGGGATCTGGCCGGGCTTCGACTTGATCCTGATGCTGTGGAGCAGCTGGTCGACCAGGCCACCCTCCTGGGTCAGCCGCTCGGGCTCGCCGGTGAGCACCACGGGAACCTCGACCTCGATCTCGGCGTCCGGGTCGATGCGTATGAAGTCGACGTGGGTGACCGAGCGCTTCACCGGGTCACGCTGGAGCTCCTTGACGATGGTGAGAGCGCCCTCCCCGTCGACCTTCAGGTCGATCAGCGCGTTGAGGCCTGCCTCGGTCGTGAGGGCCACCCGCAGCTCTGGCCAGTCGACCGAGACGGCTACGGGCTCCCGACCCAGGCCGTACACGACGCCGGGGACCCTGCCCTCGCGACGAAGGCGGCGCGCCGCACGGGTCCCCCGGGGGCGACCGGTCTCGGCTGTGAGGGTTACGTCCATGGCTCGGGGCTCCTCGAGCAGGGGCTGTGAATCGGCAGGACTCCCGCCCGGCCGGGGATCGAGTGTACCGTCCCATGGGAGGAGCCGACCAAGCGTGAACCCCGGGAGGCCGCGATGACCGCCGAGACCCCTGTGCACGGCGACGATGCTCCGTACGTGACCGAAGACCCGGACACGGACGAGAACGCCTGGCGTCGGTTCGTGCGGACCGTGGCGATCGGGGTCGCCATCGGCATACCCGTGCACATGGGCCTGGTGTTCACGGGGCTCCGTACCATCAGCGATGCCTCGACCGAGGAAGCGCTGATCATCGCCGTGTGGACGGCCTTCTGGGCCGGGGTCTTCGCCGGTGGGGCGGCAGCGACGATCTTCTTCGTCGCCCGGCAGGACCCCCGGAGCCGGGAACAAGCGTCCAGCATTTCCTGACCTGCTTGAGTACTCACCACTAGGGGGTCCATGGAGAAGGTACGCCTGCGACAGATCGGCGTGGCCATCTTCATGGTGGTCGGTATCGGACTGCCTGCCAGTTGTTCATCCACGCAGGACGAGGGCTCGGTCAATCAAGTGGGAAGCGCCGATAGCCGGCCGCCGCAGTCGCTCGATCCAGGGCGCCCGACGGATCCGGACGCAGTGTGGTCGGTTCCATTGCCAGGTCAAGTCGACTACTTCACTGAGTGGGATTCCCTGGAGCAGCTTCGGGATTGGACTGACACGGTGATCGTGGGTCACGTCACGGAAGTCGAACCGATCCTGCGGCCCTCAGTCGAAGCCACCGTTCTGCTGCCGGGAACCGTTCGCTACGAAGTGACCGTTGATGACATCATCGGTGGGAGGTTCCCTCCCACGGCGTCATCGTCCTCGCGCTCCAGCGTCGAGATCGATGTTCCGGTACTTGCCGATCCCTCTGAGTTCGACATGATCGTCGAACGACTCCAGACGGCCCCGCTTGATGGTCGCTATCTGCTGTTCCTGAACCACATCTTGGAGACCAGCCCAGAGCTCCGCCGGCTTCCGGTCTATGAGATCGCATATCCACCGCTGGGCGTGATCGTCGAGGATCATGAGGGGCGGGCGCGCCCCCTGAGGCTGCAGTCCGGCGTAACGGGCACCACGGCTCATCACGGATCCGGTCAAGAGGTGGGCAGCAGCACTGCAACAGGGGCGCTGGACAGCTTCGATGAGGTAGTGGCGGCGCTTCGATCGGACGTCGGAAGAGTCTCGAGCCCGCCACCGAGCATGGTGTTTCCTGAGGGAGCTTACGTCGAGCCGCCACCGCCGGACCCGGCATGGCCCCTCGCGACCGTGGGCGAATGACGAGATGTGAGCCGCACGAGTCGGGTGGCGCTACATGCGTTCTGCTCGCCCCCGGCTCAGCTCAGGTGCGCGCCGTCGAAGATCTCGGAGACCGAGGTGTCCTCGAAGACGGCGTCGATCGCGTCGGCGATGACGCGGGCGACCGATAGCACCTCGATCTTGTCGATCTGCTTCTCCGACGGCAGCGGGAGCGTGTTGGTCATGGCCACCCGCTCTATGACCGAGTTCTTCAGACGGTCCACCGCCGAGCCGGAGAACAGGCCGTGGGTGCACGCCGCGTGCACGGCCGCTGCTCCGTGCTCCACGAGCTGATCGGCGGCTGCGACGATCGTGCCACCGGTGTCGATCATGTCGTCGATGAGGATGCAGGTGCGGCCCTCCACGTCACCGACCACGTCGCGCGCCTCCACGGCGTTCTTCTCCCCCTTCACCCTCCGCTTGTGGACTATCGCCAGGTCGGCATGGAGCACGTTCGCGTAGCGCTCCGCCACCTTCACGCGTCCCGCGTCCGGCGAGACGACCACCAGGTCATCGCCGAGTCCACGCATCCAGTCGACGAGCACCGGCATGGCGGTGAGGTGGTCCACGGGCCCGTCGAAGAAGCCCTGGATCTGCCCTGAGTGAAGATCGACGCTGACCAGTCGCTTGGCTCCCGCCCGCTCGAAGAGGTTGGCGAGGAGCTTGGCGGTGATGGGCTCACGTCCCTCGGCCTTGCGATCCTGGCGGGCGTACCCGAAGAAGGGACAGACGACGGTGATCCGCTTGGCCGAAGCCCGGAACGCGGCATCGACCATGATGAGCTGCTCCATGATCGCGTCGTTCACCGAGAAGCCGTCGTTGCCGCAGTGGCTCTGCACGATGAACACGTCGGTGCCGCGCACCGACTCGCCGAACCGGCAGTGGAGCTCGCCGTTGGAGAACTCCGCCAGGTTCGCCTCTCCGAGTCCGACCCCGAGCGCATCGGCTATCTCGGTGGCCAGCGACAGGTTCACCCGCCCGGAGACGAGGTACAGCTTCTTCTTGGTGACCAGCTCCATGGACCGGCTCACTCCTCCCGGGCGCGGGTAGCGGTCTCGGCAGTGTAGAACGGCCCGGTCCTGAGGCCCGGGGGAATCTCCGAGCCCGGCTGGAGCACCGCGAAGGGACCGACCTCGGCCCCGTCCCCGATCTGGGCGTCGCGGGCCATCGTCTTCTCGACCAGGCAGTCGGCCCCGACCACCGTGTCCGCCAACCGGGTGTCGGGGCCGATCTCCGAGTGGGCGCCCACCGAGGTCTGGCCCTGCAGCAGCGTTCCCGGGAAGAGCGTGACATCGGTCTCGAGGCGGACGGTGGTGTCGATGTAGGTGCGGTCGGGATCCACCATCGTGACGCCCTGCTGCATCCACGCCAGGTTGGTGCGGCGCCTCAGCTCGGCCTCGGCGGTGGCCAGCTGGACGCGGTCGTTCACCCCGTTGATCTCAACCGGGTCCTCGGTGACCACCGACACCACCGGGTATCCGGCGTCGGAGAGCACCTCGATCACGTCTGTGAGGTAGTACTCGCCCTGGGCGTTCTCGGGGCTCAGCCGACGTAGCGCCGGCGCCAGGACCGAGCGGCGGAAGCAGTAGATGGAGGTGTTGACCTCACGGATTGCGCGCTCCTCCGGTGACGCGTCCGCCTCCTCGACGACCTTGTGCACCCGGTCCTCCCTGTCCCGAACCACCCGGCCATAGCCCGTGGGGTCGTCCAGCACCGCCGTGAGGAGGGTCGCCGCGGCCCCCGAGCGGTGGTGCTCCTCGATGAGCGCTGAGATCGTCTCGGAACGGAGCAGCGGGGTGTCGCCCGGGAGGATCACCACCTCGCCCTCGTCGAAGTCGTCGTCCGGGAACGCGGTGAGCCCGACCGAGACGGCATCGCCGGTCCCCCGCTGGATCCGCTGCTCGACGAACTCGAGGATCAGATCCGGGCCCTGCTCCTGGAGCTTCTTGGTCACCCGCTCGGCGCCGTGCCCGACCACGACCACCGCACGGTCGAACGGGCAGTCGGCCAGCGCGTCGAGCACGTACAGCAGCATCGCCTTGCCGCAGAGCAGGTGCAGGGGCTTCGGCCGCTCCGACCGCATCCGGGTGCCCTCGCCCGCTGCGAGCACGATCGCGGAGAGCGGGGGCCGGGTCATGCTCCGTTTCTACCGCGCGTGGAGGGTCGAGGCGAGCACACCCCGCCGGGCGGTCGATGCCTCATCACCCGGACCACACCGCGGTCCGGGGATGGGCACCGCTCCAGGCGAACCAGGATGCCTGCTGGGAGGGCACGACGGCTCCGCTCTCCAGGTCGCGAACCACGATCCCGCCGGCCTTCTCTCCCAGCGCCAATCCGGCGAGAGCGACAGGCCGGCCCGAGTGAAGGGCCTCCTGGACCGGACCGAGCGGAAACGCCACCGGTGTGCCGTCGGGGGCGATCGATGTGATCACCGGTTCACGTGGCGGGAGCCTCGGATCCAGGGCACCGACCGGATAGGCCAGGTCCTCGGGGGGCTCAGCACGCGGGGATGAGACGTACACCCGTCCGATCCCCGCGTCGGCGGACACGACCGCCGTCTCCGGGAAGGCCTCCCTCCACTCTCCCCACGACGTGGTGAGAGCGACGACGGGCTCGAGGGCAAGCGCGTCCCCCCGGCCTCCGCCGTACGTCTCGCCGGCCACCGGGTCGTAGGCGACAGCGCCCTCGGGGTCGAAGAGGAGCTCCCTGGAGCGGATCAGCAGGCCGGCAGACCGGAGCGCGCCTCCGTCCCCCGACGGCAGCTCGTACGCGGCCACGAGGCCGTCGAGCGCTCCGTGCACCACGACCACGGTCCGGTCGCCGATCCGATCCGTCACCACTCCGTGGGCCTCCAGAACCCTCTCCGGGTACGCCCGCGCTTCTCCCTCGAGCACGAGGCCGACGACCGGATCGCCATCGGGGAGCCAGCGGCCCGTCGTCGCGGAGACCATCTCGGGGCCGTGCAGCGCCGAGCTCGCCCCTGGGGGCGACCCGGTCCAGACCACCTCCCGCCAGTCGATCGGGTTCTCGGACTCGAACAGAGGCGACCACTCCGGATCCACCGCGAGATGGAGGTCACGCTTGTGGGCGACATAGCCGGGTGGAGCGGGCACGTCTCCAGCAAGGAGCAGATCCGCGTAGAAGACCCATGCGACATCTCCTGGCGGGGGCGGCGCGCCGGTCAGCCCGGCAAGGGCGTCGACGAGCTCGGGATCAGGAGAGGCCTCCGGGTGGAACCTCAGCAGGTCGACCAGTGGCCACGCCATGCGCGGATCCCCCGCGGCCACGAGCGGCTCCAGGTCTGCGTCGGTCGTCGAACGGGGAGCCACCTGCTCCGTGGAGGTGCCCGACTGCGACGAGAGGTCGGCCGCAGCGCGTTCGACGAGCTCGTCGACCGCTGTCAGGGCCGACGGGTCCACCGTGTCCTCGGGCGCCGAGAGCTCCGGCACCACCGGGACGGACGTGCCTCCTGAGGTGTCCTCCGCAGGGGTCGCCTGACAGGCCGCAACGAGCAGCGGGGTCAGGAGGAGCACGTTCATGGCTGCTGCGCGGGTCCGCATGGGTGTGTCGAGGCTAGCGACGGCGCCGTCACCGGAGGGCGCGGTCAGGCCGAGTCGCCGCGAGGATGAGCGAGGCACCCTACGCTTCTGGATGTGCGCGCCGACCCGGGCGCAGGTCGGTGGCGGGTAGTTCAATTGGCAGAACGCCGGGTTTTGGTCCCGGAGGTTGCAGGTTCGATTCCTGCCCCGCCAGCCAGCCGCCGCAGCAGTCAGTCCGCCTGCAGCGGAGTGCAGATCACGACGGGGATCTCCCGGTCGGTGCGGGCCTGGTAGCTCTCGTAGGGTCCGTAGACGGCCACCAACTGCGGCCAGAGCCGGGCCCGCTCCGCAGCGTCGGCGGTGCGTGCCGTGCAGGTCCGCCGCTCCCGACCCATCTGGATCTCGACCTCGGGGTCGGCCACCAGGTTGAGGTACCAGAGAGGATGCTGCGCCGATCCCCCCAGCGAGGCGACCACGACCACCTCATCGGCCGCCAGGCCGTCGGCACCCGTCAGGTACACGAGCGCCACGGTCCGGCGCTTCCCGCTCTTCCGTCCCACCGTGGTGAGCAGGCAGACCGGGGCCCCTCCGAAGAAGCTGCCACCCAACCGCCCATCCGTGCGGCGGTACAGCTCGGTGTTGATGCCCGACATCACCCGGATGAACGGGCGCAGGATCCGCTCCTGGATCGGCGTGAACGGCTTCGCCTCGGGCATGCGCTCATCAGGCTAGCGAGCAGGCAGACTGGTGACGATGAGCGAGACCGAGCTGCTCGGCCAGCCGACCACGTCGGAGACCGGCGAGCCCGAGGTCGCCCACATCGGTCGCCGAGAGGACATCACGCGCGCCTACGTCACGGGGGAACCGATCATCGCGCTGTGCGGGGTGGTCTTCGTGCCCACGCGTGACCCCAGCCGGTATCCCGTGTGCCAGGCGTGCGAGCGGGTCCTGAAGGGGATCCGGGCCGGTCGCTCGGGCGCGAACTAGCAGCGTCGTCGTGAACCCCGTCGTGGCCCGACTTCACGACCTACCCGGTCACTCCTTCGAGCCCCGCGAGCCCGTCGTGGCGCTCACCTTCGACGACGGACCCGGTCCGTCCACGCCCGCCGTCGCGGAAGCGCTCGCCGAGCTCGAGGTCCCTGCCACGTTCTTCGTCGTGGGTTCGCTCGCAGACGCCTCCTCGGACGAGATCACCGCCCTCGCCGCTGCCGGGCACACGATCGGCGGTCACTCGTGGTCGCATCCCCGCGGCGAGACGACGAGCGACGCCTCGGTCGTCGAGGAGACCGAGCGCACCGCCGAGTTGATCGCGGAGCTCACGGGCCGGCCCGGTCGCTTCGTGCGGCCGCCGTACCGCAAGTCGGATGCCGCGCGGTTCGCGTCAGTGCTCGAGCCCCTGGGCTTCACGGTGGTGACCTGGAGCGTCGATCCCCGCGACTGGGCTTCCTCCGACCCCTCGGAGATCGCAGACGCCGTGGTCGAGCACCTGCATCCTGGTGCCATCGTGGTGCTCCACGACGGCGGACGCGATCGTCGAGCCACCGCCGAAGCTCTCCCTCTCATCGTGGATCGTGCCCGTCGGGCGGGGTACCGGTTCATCGCCCTCTGACATCTTCCGGACCCCACCAACGCGATGCCAGGCGCAGCAAGTCCAGCTCCTCCTCGAGGTCGGGCACGAGGGACAAGTCGCGCTCGAACCGGAGTCGAGCGTGGTCGTACAGCTCGACGTCGAGCGAGTTCCGCTCCCTGATGAGATCCACGGTCGAGCTCGGCAGCTCCTCGACGCGAGGCCGGTCGGGACTCACGTTCTCGTCGCGATACGCCGGGTACCCCCAGTTGAAGGCCCGAAGCATCAGGAGCAACGACTCGTCGAAGCGATCCTGCAGGCCGACCACCACGTCCGGTCGGCCGATGGCTCTCTTGGCCCGCTCCAGGGCGACCGGGTCGGCAGGTTCGCCGGCAGCCAGCACATCGGATCCCAGCAGGCGCGTCTGGCCGTCGTTGACGATCCGGGCGAAGACGGATGAGCGCACGTACTGCTCGAGCGAAGACACTCCCTCCATGGCGCGGGCGTTGCCGGCGTCCTGAGGATGGGACTTCACGTAGTGGTAGTGCGACACGATCCGATCGACAGGGTCGCGGAGCAACGTGATGTACGCGCTCGGTCCGGGCAGGAACCGGTGGATGCCGAAGCCCATGTGCCCTCCGACGAGGCGCAGCGTGTGGAGCTCGGCCGTCGACATCTTCGTCAAGCTTCGGACCCTCTCGTCGACGTCTCCGTACAGGCGGAAGATCGGAGCTCCCGCGTGCTCACGCTCGAGGATGCGGAACAAGGTGCTGCCGCCGGTCTTCGGGATGTGGAGGAAGACGGCCCGCGCGCCCGCGTGCGGCCCCGACATCGTCCGGGCCAGCCGCAAGGGCCGTGTGAGCGGCGTCACGGGATCCGCCAACTCCCTCGGCCGCGAATGATCGGAGACCCGCGCCCGGCGGAGCTCCACATGTCCTCCGATCCAGGCAGCCAGCACCCCGAGGCGTACGAGCGGCCTCACGCGCCGGTACACCGCACGCAGCGGCCCACCCCAGGCCTGCACGTTCCGATCGATCCGGGCCTGTCGGCGGGTCGGGTAGGCCCAGAGGAACTCCCTGGCTCGCCGGATGCCGTCTCCGTTCGCGGCGGTGGAGCACATGAACTGCACCTGGGCCCGGCCCCGCTCGAAGTGGTGCGTCACGAGGTGGCGCACCGTCCGCGAGCGATTGTGGTGCACGAGCGACAGCTCCGCGACGCGGTACGCGCCATGGCCGGCGCTGAAGAGTGCGTGGTTCACCCTGGTGTCCTCGCCGGCGCGCACGTCGTCCGGGAAGCCGCCGATCTCGTAGAGGGCTCGGGCCTCGTACGAGCAGTGCGCGGGCGCGACCGACAACGGCTCCGACGGTCGATCGGGGAGCACCGAGGAGTGGTCGAGGAAGTAGGCAGCCCAGCCGGCCCGCGTATCGGTGCCGTTGCGGGTCGTACCGGTGACCATCGTCCAACCTTCGTCGTGGGCTCGGATCCGTGCGGCCAGGCTGCCCGGAGGCAGCTCGACGTGCGATCCGGGGAAGGAGATGATGGCGCCGCGCGCGACGCGAAGGCCTGCGTTGCGGGCCTCGCCCGGGCGGGCCGGTTGGCCGAGCTCGATGACGCGGACCTCCGGGGTAACCGCTCACGCACGATGGCCGCGGTCCTGTCGGTGCCGCTGGTCACGACGATCACCTCGAACGGTTCCTCGCACTCCTGGTCCACGATCGAGCGCACCGTGCGCTCGATCCGCGCCTCGTCGTCGCGGCTGATGACGATCGCCGACAGCACCGGTGCGAGCAGGATCGAGGACTCCGTCGGCACGTCCAGGCGCGGTCGCCAACTGATCGGCCAGCACCGGGAGACCCGGTGGCCGTGACTCGAAGGACGAGGACCTCGGCGGGATCCTCCACCAGGTGGTCGTAGCTGGCCTGGAACTCCATCCCGGGGTCGGCCTGGCGGTACTTCTCGAAGCGCGCGGACTCGGCGTTCGGCGTCGAGGCTCAGACAGGTGCTGGATCCGGATGGTGGTGCGCAACCGCCGGTCCCGCGAGATCGAGGTGGGGATGGGCACGAAGTGGAGGCGCGTGTCCGGGAACACCTGGCCCGGCGCGAACGCGAACAACCGGTATACCCACAGAGCGTTGCGATCGAAGTGGTGCATGTCCCCGACCATGCGAAAGCACTGCATGCCGTACGCGAGGCCGGGTAGAGCATCCGTGGCGAGGAACTCGCGCAGGGCGGCGGCATCCTCGGCAGGGATGCGCTCGTCGGCGTCGAGGGAGAGGATCCAGTCGGGGGCGAGATCTTCCGCAGCGGCGAGCAGGCGGTTGCGGTTGCTGCTGTCGTCCCAACCCTCGTAGCTCTCCCTCCGCGGGTTGCGGAGGAGGCTCTCGACGAGAGGGTGGGCCTCGAGCAGGGCCGCCGTGTCGTCGGTGCTGCCGTCGTCGAGAGCCACCACGGCATCGGCGAAGCGCTCGACGCTCTCGAACCAGCCGGGTAGGTCGGCCTCCGCGTTGCGTGCAGGCAACAGCACGACCAACCGGGGCCGTGTCTCGAGCGTGCCGGCCTCCGTCGCACGGGCCATGTCGAGGAGTCGGTCGATGTCCAGGTTCCCCGGACAGGTCTTCTCCGAGTTGAGCAGATGGTGGGGAAGGACGTGGTCACGGTCGAGCGGGATCTGCCACCGCTCGGAGATCCCGGCGAGGAGCGTCGCTCCCGCGCGGTACTGCGCAGCAGGGCGCGCGGCATCGTGCGGATGACCGTCGTCGTCGAACTCGATGCCGATCGTCACCAGGTTCGGAGGGTCTTCGCCCAGGACCGGGATCTCCGGATGCACCAGGCATCCCGCGTGGAAGGCCGTGTCCTCCTCCGGAACGAGCTCGGCCACGCGCCCGTCGAGTCCCACCAGATAGTGAGCACTCACCCCGCTCGCGGATGCGCCGAACCAAGCGACGGTTCCCTCGAAGGTCCCGTCGGTGGTGTGCACGACCACGGCGCGCGGCCGCTTGCCGCTCCGACCCCGCTCGAAGTTGCCCGGATGAGGCCGGCGGTACGGTCCCACCCTTCCGTCAGCCAGCGAAGTTCGGGTCCCCCTGCACAGCCTCTGCCGGCTGTGCTCGGGACGCAGCGTTGGCGTTCACCCCTGCGTTCGCCCCTGCGTTCGCCGCGGCGTTCACCCCGGCGCCGGCGCCGGCCACGGTCGTGCTCGTCGTGGGCTCTTCCGGATAGAGGTCATCGGCTGCCGCTGCCGCCCGAGACCCGGCCGGCGAGCCGAGCCAGGGCATCGGCGTAGGTGACGGCGGCCCCGGCCGTGACCCCCAGCGCCACCAGCCTCCGGATGAAGGCCCGCCGGCTCAGACGACCGTCCACGTAGGCGACGACGAGCTCTTCCCGAGACATGTTCCGCTCCCCTTGTGCCCTTCGGCGATCTAGCGGGTACCGACCCGACAGACGCTATCGGACGTCGACCCTCATCCCCCACTCACGTCCTGGACCTTCGCCTTGCCCGCAGCGATCCAAGGCATCATCTCGCGCAGCGCTGCACCGACCTTCTCGATCTGGTGCTCCTGCCCCTCGGACTCGAGTCGGGTGAAGTTCGGACGGCCGGCCTGGCTCTCGGCCACCCACTCCTCGGCGAAGGTGCCGTCCTGGATGTCCGAGAGGATCCGAGCCATGGTCCCCCGCACGTGGTCGTCGATCACCTTCGGACCCCTGGTCAGGTCTCCGTACTCCGCCGTGTCGGAGATCGAGTAGCGCATCCCCGAGATCCCCTGCTCGTACATGAGGTCCACGATCAGCTTCAGCTCGTGGAGGCACTCGAAGTAGGCGATCTCGGGCTGGTACCCGGCCCCCACCAGCGTCTCGAAGCCCGCCTTCACCAGCGACGTCAGGCCGCCGCAGAGCACCACCTGCTCGCCGAAGAGATCCGTCTCGGTCTCCTCGGCGAAGGTGGTCTCGATCACCCCTGCCCGCGCACCGCCGATTGCGTCGGCGTAGGCCAGTGCCAGGCCCTTCGCACTCCCGGTGGCGTCCTGCTCCGCCGCGATGAGGCACGGAACCCCTCCGCCCTCCTCGTAGGTCCGGCGCACGAGGTGCCCGGGACCCTTCGGGGCCACCATCGCCACGTCCACCCCTGCCGACGGCTCGATGAGGCCGAAGCGGATGTTGAAGCCATGGGCGAAGAACAGAGCGTCGCCGTCGGAGAGGTTCGGGGCGATCGACTCCTCGTAGATGCGTGCCTGCTCGGTGTCGGGCACCAGCATCATCACCAGGTCGGCCTCGGCCGCGGCGTCGGAGAACGAGCGCACGGCCAGGCCCGCTTCCTCTGCCTTCGCCACGGACGCCGATCCCTCGCGGAGGCCCACCCGGACATCGACGCCCGAGTCCTTGAGGTTCAGCGCGTGGGCGTGACCTTGCGAGCCGTAGCCCATGACCGCAACCCTGCGATCCGCGATGAGCGACCGGTCGACGTCGGACTCGTAGTAGATGTTGGCCACGGTGATGCTCCTGTGTCGGGTCGGGATCGGCCGCCTACGCGGCCGACGAGCTTACGGGATGGGACTCGTGGCCACGCAGCCGGAGCGCCGGCGGAAAGACACCGCTCGCGGAGGTCGACCAGACGAAGGTGGCCACGACCACTGGGAAGATCGGTGACCAGCCGAGCTGATCTGCCCAGACCTGGAGGAACGGCACGACGTACAGGACAGCCAACCACCCTCGTCGCTGCGGCCGGAGCCCCGCCAGCACCAGCAGCGGCACCACCAGCAGGCCGGCGTCGTAGAACATCGCGTGCGGCGAGAGCAGGATCAGACCCGGCAGGGTCACCGCGGTGAGCACGGTGAGGTCCGATGCACCTCGCCACCACGCCCACGCCAGGAGGAGCGCTGTCGCGGCCGCCAGGCTCCAACCCAGCACCGTCGCCACCGGATCGCCGACTCCCCACAGCGCCTCGGCGAAGCCGAGCCAGGAGATCGCGTTGTGCGCGTTCACCTCTGCATCCATCTCCGTGAACCACCTCACCTGCTCGGCCCACGGTCCCAGCCAGCCCCATCCCTGCACCGCCGCGCCCACCAGGTACAGAGCAGCCGCACCAGCTGCTCCGCTCAGCGCTGCTCGCCACCGGCCTTTCAGAACCGCAAGGCCCAGCAGTGGGACGGCGAACTGCGGCTTGTACAGCAGGGTCGCCAGCGCGACACCCGCGAGCCAGTCCCGGCGGTCGTGCAGCGAACGGAGCGCTACGGCGACGAGCAGGAGGGTGAGGCCGGTGTTCTGGCCGGCGGTGATCCCCCGGAACATCGGGTAGAACGCGAGCGACGCGACCACCGAGACCTCGAAGGCCCTGTCCAGTCGCGGCACCAGCGGACGCAGCAGGTGCAGCCCGAGCACCATGGCGCCCGCCATCAGCAGCGTGTGCAGGACGTAGGAGCCGCGGTAGGGCAGCTCGGCCATCGGCAGGTAGACCACCGCCACGTACGGCGGGTACGAGAAGTACAGGAAGCTGTCGCGCTCGGTCCCGTGGAGCTCGACCTGGTGATCCGACTGGAGCTCGGGCTCGTAGAGGTGCTCCGGGTCGTCCCCGACGATCTCGCCGGCGGCATAGAAAGCGGGGTAGTCGCCACCCAGCCGTCCGGACACCGCTCCGCTCCCCGAATCGGAGAGCACCACGATCACGAACCCCGCCACCAAGGCGACCAGGACCACGCGCGGGTACCACCTGGCGCGCCAGGCCGACCGCCCAGCCACCATTCGTCAGGAGGCCGCGACCTGTGCCGGGCGCAGGACCTGCCCCTTGTGGAGCCTGGGTAGGGCGATCCGCCCCGTCCGTTGCAGGTTCACGATTCCGAACGGCCTCAGCAGCTCCTCGAAGTCGTCGACACGTGGCGGGATGTCCTCCAGCGAGACCAGGATCTGATCGGGGCCGACATCCAGCACCCGACCGTCGTACACGTCGACCAGCTCGATCACCTGGTGGCGCCTCTCGGGCGGCACCTCGACGGTGGCCATCAACAGCTCCCGCTCGACCGATTCGTCGGGGGAGCTCCTGGATCTTGACCACGTTGATCAGCTTGAAGAGCTGCTTCTTCACCTGCTCCAGCGGCGCCGACTCGACGTCGACCACGACCGTGATCCGGCTGAAGTGCTCGTCGTCCGTCGGTGCCACCGCCAGCGAGAATATGTTGTAGCCGCGGCGCGCGAAGAGGTTCGCCACACGGGCGAGCACTCCGGGCTTGTTCTCGACCAGCACCGACAGCGTGTGATGGATCGCCTGACCTGACATCTCAGCCCTCCCCTCTCTGGGTGGGGTGGACCATGATCTCGTCGTTCGAGCGACCCGACGGGACCATGGGGAAGACCTTCTCCATGCTGTCCGTGCGGAACTCGAGCACGACCGGACGGTCGTCGATCTCGTTCGCCTTCTCGATCGCCGGCTGCACCTCCTCGGGCGACTCGATCCGCATGGCGACGCAGCCCATCGCCTCGGCCCACTTCACGTAGTCGGGGAGATCGGGCGAGAGGTAGACCTCGCTGTACCGCTCCTCGTAGAAGAGCTCCTGCCACTGGCGGACCATCCCCAGGTAGGCGTTGTTCAGGATCGCCACCTTGACCGGGATCCGCTCTGTGGTGGCGGTGACCAGCTCCTGGGCCGTCATCTGGAACGAGCCGTCACCATCGACCGCCCACACCATGCAGTCGGGTCGCCCGACCTTCGCTCCTATCGCGGCCGGAACGGCGAAGCCCATCGTCCCCAGACCGCCGGAGCTGGCCCAGGTGAACGGCTGGGTGAACTTCCAGAACTGACTGGTCCACATCTGGTGCTGTCCCACCCCGGTGACGACGATGCAGTCCTCGGGGGTCGAGTCACGCAGCGTCTCCAGCACGTACTGCGGCTTCAGGGACTCCCCCGGCTCGGACTGCTCGTAGACCAGGGGGTACTTCTCCTTCCACCCCGAGATCGTGGAGCGCCACTCCGAGCGCTGCTCCTTCGACTCCCCGGCTCCCATCTCCCGCAGCGCGGCCACCAGCTCCTGGAGCACGAGCCTGCAGTCGCCCACGATCGGCACGTCGGGGGTGCGGACCTTGCCCTGCTCGGCGGGGTCGATGTCCACGTGCACCACCTTGGCCTCGGGGGCGAAGGCATCGACCTTCCCGGTGACCCGGTCGTCGAAGCGCGCTCCGAGCGCGAGCAGGAGGTCGGACCTCTGGATGGCCGTGACCGCCGTGTAGTTGCCGTGCATCCCGGGCATGCCGAGGGCCAGCTCGTGGTCGTCGGGGATCGCCCCCCTACCGCGGAGCGTCGTGACCACGGGGATGCCGCACAGCTCGGCGAGCTCCCTCAGCTCATCCGACGCCCGGGATCCGATGATCCCTCCGCCGGCGTAGATCACCGGCCGGCGCGACGCGACGATCAGCCGAGCCGCCTCCTTGATCATCTTGGGGTGGCCATGAGTCGTCGGCTTGTACCCGGGGAGATCGACCTCGTCCGGCCAGTACCACTCCATCGTGGAGCGGGGGCTGTTGGGGTCGACGATGTCCTTGGGCACGTCGATGAGCACCGGTCCGGGCCGCCCGGTCGTGGCGATGTGGAACGCCTCCCGGACGATGCGGGGGATGTCCTGGGCGTCGGTGACCAGGAAGTTGTGCTTGGTCACCGACATGGTGATGCCGGTGGTGTCGCACTCCTGGAACGCATCGGAGCCGATCGCTGCCAGCGGGACCTGCCCGCTGATCACGACCATCGGGATCGAATCCATGTATGCGTCGCACAGAGGTGTGACGATGTTGGTGACGGCGGGTCCGCTCGTCACCATCGCGACCCCGGGGCGGCCGGTGACGTGCGCGAACCCTTCGGCCATGTGCCCGGCGCCCTGCTCGTGCCGCACGAGGATGTGTCGGATCGGTGAGTCCATGATCGGGTCGTACACCGGCAGGATCGCGCCGCCGGGAAGCCCGAACACCACCTCGACACCTTCCATCTCGAGGCTCTTGATCAGTGCTCTTCCACCGTCCATCTGCATGGTGCTCCCCTTGGTCCTCTGGTTCCGGCCCGAAAACTACGACGACCTCCCGGTTGGGAGGTCGGGTAGCGCACGCGCGGCTGTGGGCGTGCGCTACTTCACTACTACGAGCACGGTCGTGGACATGGCCCCATCAGAGTGCCAGAGCACCGAGACCGGGGCAAGCCGGTTGGCGATCAGACCCCGACCGGCACACCCAGCGCCTCGTGCCGGAAGAGGAACGTCACCATCGCCTGGCGGACCACGTCGTTCCGAGGCCGGAACGTGCCGTCGTCGTACCCGGTCGTGATCCCGGTGGATCCCAGCCACGAGATCTCCCCGCAGAACGGGTGGGAGACAAGAACGTCGCTGAAGGGGCGCGTCGAGCAGCCCGGGTCGGCACCCGCCGAGCTCCCGGCGAAGCGGTAAAGGAACGCGGCCATGGCCTGGCGGTTGATCGCGTCTGCGGGCCGGTAGGTGCCGTCGTCGTACCCGGTGGTGATGCCGGTGGATGCCAGCCAGGAGATCTCCCCGCAGAACGGGTGGGTCACGTCGACGTCCTCGAAAGGCGCGACGGTGCAGGTCGGATCCGACCCCTCCGGGGAGCCGGCGAACCGGTAGAGGAACGCTGCCATCGCCTGCCTGGTCACCGCCCGGGTCGCACGGAAGCTGCCATCGGGGTATCCGTCCGTCACCCCCTGGGTCACCGCCCAGATGATCTCGCTGCAGAACGGCGAGTCGCGATCGACGTCGGTGAGCTCGTCCTCGCGGCAGTGGAGCGATCGGAACCCGTTGACGTCGCCCTGGCGGAAGGTCGGGAACGGGGTGCCGACCACCGAGCGCATCACCTGCAGCTGGCCCAGGTAGGTGGAGTCGAAGTGGGCCAGGCCGATCGCGTGACCGACCTCGTGGGCGGTGACGTGCCTAAGGAGCTCTGACGACGACGCGACCGCGTCGGGGTGGATCCATACCTGCCCGGCCACCGCCGTGTCGGTCCCCCAGACCGGGCCACCGCACCCGATCCAGGCCCCGCTGCCACATGGCGAGGTCGCGCTCACCACGATCAGGATCTCGCCCACTCCTGGATAGGAGTCGGTCGTGGTGCCTGGCTCGACCTCGAAGCTGCCCCCGGTGAGCTCCGTCAGCTCCGCGGCGACCGAGGCAGCCTGGGGTCTTACGGTCTCGATTCCCGGCGAGCTGACGAGCCGGAACGTGTACGACGGCAGGCTCCACTCGAACGGCCCCAGCACCGCGAACCCGAGCCCGCTCCCGGTGGACGAGGATCGGAACGCGCTCTCCGCGCCCCCGCCCTCTGCCCCGGGGACTTCCGACACCACGACGTCGTCGCCCAGCCAGACCCACCGCTCCGTCCCGTCTGGCACAGCGGGACTCGACCCTGCCGGCACCGGCACGAAGACCGCCGCCAGGACCGTCAGCACCGCTACCAGGGCGGCCCTGCGCAGCCGAGCCGGTCCGGAGCTGTGGTGGGGGCTCAGTGCGGCACCTTCATGGATTGGTGATCGCGCCCTGGTCGGCGCCGCAGGCCAGGCGGGCGTACTTCGCCAGGAACCCCGACGTGTACCGGGGTGGGGGCACCTTCCAGTCCGACCTGCGCTCCTCCAGCGTGGCGTCGTCCACCATCAGGTCGATGCTGCGCCCGGCGACGTCGATCACGATCCGGTCGCCGTCCTCCACGAAGGCGATGGGGCCCCCGTCCACGGCCTCCGGGGCGACGTGCCCGATGCAGAAACCGTGGGTGCCCCCGGAGAACCGCCCGTCGGTTATCAGGGCAGCATCCGACCCTCGCCCGGCGCCCTTCATCGCACCGGTGACCGCCAGCATCTCCCGCATCCCGGGCCCGCCCTTCGGCCCCTCGTATCGGATCACGACGACGTCGCCTGCCTCGATCCTCCCGGCGAGGATCGCCTCCATCGCTCCATCCTCGCCGTCGAAGACCCTGGCCGTTCCCTCGAATCGGTCGAAGTCGATCCCTGCGACCTTCACCACCGCCCCCTTGGGAGCGAGCGAGCCCCTCAACACGACGATGCCCCCGTCACGGTGGATCGGCCGGTCCAGTCCGTGCACGACGTCGTCGTCGGGGCCAGGGGGATCGAGCTGGTCGAGGTTCTCGGCGACGGTACGTCCGGTGACCGTGAGGCAGTCGCCGTGGAGGAGCCCGGCCTCGAGCAGGATCCGCATCACCACCGGCACCCCGCCGATCCGGTCCAGGTCGGTCATGTGGTACTGCCCGTGCGGCTTCATGTCCGCCAGGTGCGGGACGCGGTCGGCAACCCGGTTGAAGTCGTCCAGCTCCAGCTCGACCCTGGCCTCGTGGGCGATCGCCAGCAGGTGCAGCACCGCGTTGGTCGACCCACCCAGCGCCATCACGACCGCGATCGCGTTCTCGAACGCCTCCTTCGTCATGATCTGCCGAGGCCTGATGTCGCGGGCAAGCAGGTCGATCACCGCCCTGCCGCTGGCGAACGCCAGGTCATCGCGCCGGCGGTCCACCGACGGCGGTGAGGCCGACCCGGGCAGCGACATCCCCAGCGCCTCGCCGACCGACGCCATGGTGTTGGCGGTGAACATCCCGCCGCAGGCACCCTCGGTGGGACACGCGTTGCACTCGATCTCACGCAGCTGCTCGTCGCTGATGGAGCCCGCGGCGTGGGCTCCGACCGCCTCGAAGACGCTGACGATGTCCAGTGCCTCACCCCGGAGATGACCGGGAAGGATCGATCCGCCGTAGACGAAGACAGAAGGAAGGTTCAGCCGGGCGGCCGCCATCAGCATGCCGGGCAGGGACTTGTCGCACCCGGCGAAGCTCACCAGGGCGTCGAGTCGCTCCGCGTGCATCACGCACTCGACCGAATCCGCGATGATCTCGCGGCTCACCAGCGAGCCCCGCATCCCCTCGTGGCCCATCGCGATCCCGTCGCTGACGGCGATCGTCACGAACTCGATCGGGAACCCTCCCGCGGCCCTCACCCCCTGCTTGGCCCGCTTGGCAAGCCGATCGAGCGGGAGGTTGCACGGCGTCACCTCGTTCCACGACGACGCGACCCCGACCTGCGGCTTGTTCCAGTCGCCGTCGGTCATCCCCACCGCCCGCAGCATGGCCCGAGCCGGAGCGCGCTCCCATCCGTCGGTGACCTCGTGCGAGCGCGGCTTCATACCGTCAGTCATGGTCGCGAGGGTACTTCGGGAACGACAGGCCCCCGGAGCGGCGCCACGGAAGCCGCGGCCGCGATCCCTAGCATGGGCCGGATGCACCCGACGGGCTGGCGCCGCTTCGCGGCCGAGGTGGGCCCCTTCGCCGAGCTGCTGGCGTTGTGCGGGGTCGTCTTCACGCTCCCCATCCTCGACTCGTTCGCCTCCGGCACCGACATCTTCGTGTACCGCCGCGTGGGAGGGCTGGAGGTGGTGGCCTTCGCGCTGATCGTCGCCCTGGGTCCGGCCCTGGTCTTGTTCCTGATCGAGCTGCTGGTCGGCCTCGCCTCGGGCACGGTCCGTCGTTGGACGCACCTGGGGATCTCTGCGCTGCTCGTGGGCGTCGCAGGATGGCAGCTCGTGGAGCGGCACTCACCGCTCTCTCCGGCGCGCACCCACCTCCTGGTCGCATCCGGCCTGGCCGGTCTCGGCGGATGGGTGCTCTTCCGCTTCGAGCCGGTGCGCACCTGGCTCCGGCTGCTGGCCCTCATCCCCGTGGCAGCGACGACGTTGTGGCTCACCACCGGTCCCGTCGAGCACATCGCGTTCGCTCAGGGCCTGGGCACCGTCGAGGGCCTCCCCGTAGGCAACCCGGTGCCGGTGGTGGTGCTGGTCCTCGACGAGGTGCCCACCGCGTCTCTCCTCGACGGCGAGGGGCTGGTGGACGAGACGCTGTGGCCCAACTTCGGTCGGCTCGCCCGGGACGCCACCTGGTACCGCAACCACTCCACCGTCTCACCCACCACCCCGGAGGCTGTCCCGGCGATCCTCACGGGCCTCTTCCCCGTCTCGATAGGCGAGCCCCCCACCTCCGAGGTCCACCCCGACAACCTGTTCACGGCCCTCCAGGGCGCGTACCGCCTCAACGTCTGGGAGGGCAACACCCAGCTCTGCCCACCCGACCTCTGCCCTGCTCGCGGCGGGGCCGAGGATCAGGGGATGATCCCGATCCTCGGTGACGCCGTCGACCTCTGGACCCGCTACATGGACGAGCCTCCGCCGACCGAGGCCCAGGACTTCGCGATCCGCCAGTCGGACCCCGACGCACCCGACCTCGTCCACGACTTCATAGAGGCCATCGAGCCGACCGACGGGCCGCGCCTCGACTTCCTCCACACCCTCTTCCCCCACCAACCGTGGCACTTCCTGCCCTCGGGATCCCGCCACGACGCCCCGTTCCTCGCCGAGGGCCTCACCGGCACGAACTACGCGTGGGGGAGCGAGGAGCTCGCGGAGGCCGGCCGACAACGACACCTGCTGCAGCTCCAGTACGCCGACACCCTGCTCGGCGAGCTCCTGGACCGCCTGGAGGAGACCGACCGCTACGAAGACGCCCTGGTCGTGGTCACAGCGGACCACGGCGTCTCGTTCACCGTCGACCAACCGATCCGGGGACTCGGATCCCACAACGCGGAGCAGATGATGTGGTCGCCGCTGTTCGTCAAGCTCCCGGGTCAGAGCGACGGTCGGATCGACGACCGACCGACCCAGTCCGTCGACATCCTCCCGACCATCGCCGACGTGCTGGACGTCGAGCTGCCCTGGCAGACCGACGGGCGGTCGGTGCTCGAGGACCGCGACGACAGCGACGAGGACCGTCGCCTGTACCCCTGGCGCCTCAACGACCTGGAGCCGGGCTCCGACGGCTACACCACCGTCGACGGATCCTCGACCTTCCCCCGGCTATTCGACGTCGAGCCGGCAGGGAGCGAACCCCGGGACGACCTCCAGCTGTACCGCTTCGGTCGGTGGGGTCGGTTGACCGGCACGGAGGTCGGGGACCTGCGCACCGGGGAGCCGGCCGGGATCTCGGTGGTGCTGCGGGACGAGGACGGCGAGCCCGTCGGCCCCGAGCACTTCGACGTGGACTTCTCCGAGGAGGTGCTGCCCGTGTACGTCCGGGGCACCTTCGACGGCGTCTGGGAGGGTGATGTGCTCGTGACCGTGAACGGCTTCGTCGCCGGGTGGTCAGAGCCGTTCGAGAAGAAGGGTGAGATCGAGCTCTTCGTGCTCGCCCCCCAGCAGCTCTTCGCCGAGGGTGCCAACCGGATCGAGCTCTACGGGGTCGCCGGTCAGCCCGACGACCCCGTGCTGAGCCCGATCACGATCGACTGGGGCCCCTAGGAGCAGTTCTCCTCGAGCCAGTCGTTGATGGCCGCGTCGGCCTCGGTGAACTCATCGGTCTGCGTGGGATCGTCGATCTCGCCCCACTCGGAGAGCGGGGTGTCCTCGAGCTCCGCCATGTACTCGCTCCAGCCCTCCGAGACGATCGCGAACTCGTCTGTCAGCTCATCGGGGACCGAGCCCTCCAGGTCGCCCATCTGGGCCTCGAAGTCCTCGAGCGCCTCCTCGTCGGCGAACATCCCCATGCCACCCAGGAACAGCGAGCCGTACGCCATGGCGAACTCCATGCAGTCACCGAGCTGGCCCAGGTCGCCCAGGTCGCCGAGGTCGTCCATGTCACCGAGGTCGTCCATCGACGTGTCATCGCTGCTGTCGTCGGCGGTGTCATCGCTCGAGTCGTCAGCCATGTCGTCGCCGGAGTCGTCGGAGGTCTCCTCGGTCGTGTCGTCGGCCAGCGACTCGAGGTCATCTCCCTCGTCATCACCTCCGCAGGCACCCAGCAGGAGCGAAGCCGCCAGCAGGGCTGCCAGCAGTGCGCGGAACTTCATGGTGGTCTCCTCTCGTCCGCGTGTGCCGGACCCGCCGGCATCCGTTTCGGACACCGTAGCCGGTGCCCGGCGGGAGCGGTGTCTCAGGCCTCCCCGCGACGCCGCTCGAGCGCCTCTGTGGCCACCCGGCCATCGGCCTGACCCTGGGTGGCCTGCATCACCTTGCCGATGAAGAACCCGGTGAGCTTCTTCGCCTGCTTCTCGTCCGCCCCGAGGTAGTCGCGCCAGTCATCGGGGTGATCGGCGATGATCCGGTCCACCACCGCCTCCAGCTCGTCGGGGGCCATCGCCTCGAACCCCCGCTCCGCCGCGATGCTCTCCGGCGGGCGACCGGTCTCCAGCATCTCCGCGAGGACCTGCTTCGCCTGCGTCGCCGTCAAAGCGCCCTCCGCCTCCATCGACACGAGCTGGGCCAGAGCGGCCGGGTCCACGTCCACCGGCCCCTCTCCGGGGAGATCGTGCTCGATGTGCTTCAACACCGTGACGGCGTCCTCCGGGCGACCCGCGACGATCGCCGCCATCGCCAGGGCGTCGCGCCCTCGCTCCACATGGATCGTCACCTCGGCGGGGCTCACCCCTGCAGCCTCCGCGAGCCGGCGGCGGCGCTCTGCGGGGAGCTCCGGGAGCGACCTGCGGAGCTCCTCCACCCACTCCGGATCCGGCACCAGCGGCACCAGGTCGGGCTCCGGGAAGTACCGGTAGTCCTGCGCCTCCTCCTTCGAGCGTCCCGGTCTGGTGAGTCCAGCCTCCTCGTCCCAGTGCCGGGTCTCCTGTCGCACCACTTCTCCGGACTCGATGAGACCGATCTGGCGCGTCGCCTCGTACTCGATCGCCCTGCCGAGAGAGCGCAGCGAGTTGACGTTCTTGATCTCGCAGCGTGTGCCGAGCGCATCGCTCCCGTCCGGGCGAACCGAGACGTTGGCGTCGACACGGAGGGAGCCCTCCTCCATCTTGGCGTCCGACGCGTCCACCGCCAGCAGGATCGCTCGCAGCTCCGACACGTACTCGCGGGCCTCCTTCGCCGAGCGGAGATCGGGCCGGCCGACGATCTCGAGCAGCGGCACCCCCGCCCGGTTGTAGTCCTCGAGTGCGTACTCCGCCCCGTGGATCCGACCGCTCCCGCCGACGTGGGTCGACTTGCCGGTGTCCTCCTCCAGGTGCGCTCTCTCGATCCCGATCCGCTTGCCCGAAGGGGAGCTCCAGCCATCCGTCCACGTTCAACGGCTCGTCGTACTGGCTGATCTGGTAGTCCTTCGGCATGTCGGGGTAGAAGTAGTTCTTCCGCGCGAAGGTCGAAGGGCGAACCTCGCACTCGAGTGCCAGCCCCACCCGGATCGCCTTCTCGACGGCCGCCCGGTTCAGCACGGGGAGAGATCCGGGGAGACCCAGGGACACGGCGTCGATGTGGGTGTTGGGCTGGCCTCCGAACTCGTTCGCGGCTAGCCGAGAACAGCTTCGTCAGCGTGTTCAGCTCGGCGTGCACCTCGAGCCCCACGACCGTCTCCCAATCGCTCACGGCGCCGCCGTCCTCCAGAGCCAGCGCGGCGCGGAACATGGTGGGCTCGTCGAGCGCCGGCGCCATCACCTGCACCCCCACGGGCAGGCCGTCGGCGCCGGTGCCGAACGGCACTGAGATCGCCGGCTGGCCCGTCGAGGTTCGACGGGACCGTGCAGATGTCGCTGAGGTACATGGCGAGCGGATCCGCCGTGCGCTCACCGATGCGGAACGCGGTCGTGGGTGAGGTCGGTGAGAGCAGCAGGTCGTGGTTCCGGTACGCCTCATCGAACTCCCGGATCATCAGCGTGCGCACCCGCTGGGCCTTGCCGTAGTAGGCGTCGTAGTAGCCGGCGGAGAGCGCGTAGGTGCCGAGCATGATGCGCCGCTTCACCTCGTCGCCGAAGCCGGCGGTGCGGGTCTCGACCATCGTCTCGGCCGCGGTCGCAGCCTCGACCCTGAGCCCGTAGCGGATCCCGTCGTAGCGGGCCAGGTTGCTCGACGCCTCGGCGGGCGCGATGAGGTAGTAGGCGGAGATCCCGAAGCGGATGGCGGGGACGCTCACCTCCTCGACGACCGCCCCCGCGCCCTCCAGAGCTCCCGCAGCCTCGCGGACCCGGGCAGCGACATCCGGGTCCACACCCTCTCCCATCAGCTCGGACACCAGTCCGACCCTCAGGCCGTCGACGCCGTCGCCGAGGCGGGACCGGATGGGCGGCATCGGCTCGGGGATGGAGGTCGAGTCACGTGGATCGTGTCCCCCGATCACCTCCAGCACCAGCGCCGCGTCCTCCACGCTTGCGGCCAACGGCCCGATCTGGTCCAGCGAGGACGCGAAGGCGACCAGCCCGTACCGCGAGACCCGCCCGTAGGTCGGCTTCACCCCGACCACGCCGCAGAGCGACGCGGGCTGCCGGATCGACCCGCCGGTGTCGGAGCCGAGCGCGACCGCAGCCATCGACGCGGCGACGGACGCCGCGCTGCCCCCGCTCGACCCGCCGGGGACCCGCTCCGGATCGAGAGGGTTGCGCGTGGGCCCGAACGCCGAGTTCTCCGTCGAGGACCCCATGGCGAACTCGTCGAGGTTGGTCTTGCCCACGACGACCGCTCCGGCCGCCGCCAACCGCTCGACGACGGTGGCGTCGTAAGGAGGGCACCACCCGTCGAGGATCCGCGACGAGCACGTCGTCGGCGCTCCCCTCGTGCACAGGTTGTCCTTCAGCGCCACCGGCACCCCTGCGAGCGGGCCGGGGTCCCTCCCCTCGGCCACCACGGCATCCACTGCTGCGGCCGACCGCCGAGCCGCCTCCTCGGTGACCAGGTTGAAGGCGTGCAGCTCCCCCTCGCGCTCGGCGAGCACGGCCAGGTGGTACTCGAGCACCTCGACCGCCGAGCGCTCCCCGCCGCGGACGGCGGCGGCGATGCCGACCGCTCCGCCGGCCGCGCCGCCATCCCCGCTCACGGCTCCTCCCCGAGTATCGGCGGGACCCTGAACTGGTGGTCCTCGACGGAAGGCGCCTGTGCGAGCACCTCCTCCCGGTCCAGCGACTCGTGCACCTCGTCGGGACGGAAGACGTTGCGGAGCGGGTAGGGATGGGCGGTCGGGGGCAGATCGGCCACGTCGAGCGCCGCCACGTCGGCGGCGTGCTCCAGGACGGCACCGAGCTGCTCGGTGAAGCGGCTCAGCTCGTCCGGATCGAGGCGGAGCCGGGCCAGCCACGCGACGTGAGCGACGTCATCACTGGAGATCCGCTCCGGCATGGGCCCGCATGCTAAGGGGGCCGGGTGGCCCGGACCGAACCCGTTCCCAGGGGCGGATCGACTGACGTGACACCTGCCACTTGCGCCGGGCGCGTTCCTTTACTTGACTAACCGGTCAAGCACAGACAGGCCGCCCGTCAACTCGTGGGGACGGCGTCGCCGAGAGCATGACCAAGGAGGGCCGAGGTGGCCGACAAGTACAACTTCCTGAGCGCCGAGTGGGTCGAGGCAGCCAAGGCGCTGCGCGACGAGTTCGAGGGTGACGCGCCCTCCGCGATGAACAACGTCAAGATGAACCTCGTCATCACCGACGCCCCGTTCCAGGACGACGACATCCAAGCCCACATGGACACCACGGGTGGCGACCCCCAGATGGACCTGGGCCACCTGGACGATCCCGAGCTCACCATCACCGTCGACTGGGCCACGGCGAAGGCGCTGTTCGTGGACAACAACCCCCAGGCCGGGATGCAGGCCTTCATGGCCGGCAAGATCAAGGTCCAGGGCGACATGACCAAGCTGATGGCCATGCAGCAGCAGGCACCGGATCCGAACGCTGCGGCGATGGCACAGCGCCTCCAGGACATCACCGTCTGACGGGTACCAGCGCACCGACCTCGGTCGGGACGATCTCGGACGGGGCGCCTCGGGCGCCCCGTTCCGCGTCACGCGGCTGGCTGCGGATGAACCACGCCGCAGCGACACCGACTGCACAGACCACGGCCCCGACCAGGTAGGCCCGGCTGAACGACGGGGCCAGCCCCGTCGTCGACGCCAGGCTCGCCTGGACGGTGAACATGATCTGGATCCCGGCCACGGTGCCCAGCGTCGAGGCCATCTGCTGGGTCGCTCCCGCGATCCCGAGATCGTGGTCCTCGACCGCGTTGGCCACGGTGGCTGACATCGCGGGAGCGGTTCCGCCCATGCCGACGCCCGAGAGGGCGAGCGCCACCACGATGATCGCCACGGCCGAATCCGCAGTGACCGATGCGAGCATCAGCATCGAGACGACGATCGCCGCGGAGCCCAGAACGGCGTTCCTGCGCTCACCCACCCTCATCGCCCACCAGCCGGCCAGCGGCCCGGCCACGGCGAAGCTCAGGGGTCTGGCGATCGTGACGTAGCCGGTGGAGGCCACCGAGAGCCCCATCACGTCCTGGAGCAGAGCCGGGGTGAGGATGAACCCCCCCATGTAGGCGAAGTTGGTGAGGAACTGGTTGCCGATGGGGAGAGCGAAGTTGCGCCGCCTGAGGTACTCGAGCGGCACCAGAGGATCGGGGACCCGGCGCTCCACCGCCACCCACGCCGCAGCAGCGACGGGAGCCAGGAGGAAGCTGCCGACCACCGCCGGGTGCGCCCAACCGAGCTCCGGCCCCCGGTTGAGGCCTATCAGCAGCAGCGCCGCCGTGACGGTGAGCAGGATCGAGCCCACGACATCGAAGCGGACACCGCCACGCCGGGGCGTATCGGGAAGCACCAGGAAGGCCACCACCAGGCCTGCCAGCGTCAGGGGAACCTGCGCGACGAAGATGAATCGCCAGCTCAGGAACTCGACGACCGGCGCCCCGGCCACGACACCCAGCACCGGCCCTCCCGCCATCACGAGCGACCAGAGGCCCATGGCCTGCACTCGTCGTTCCCGGTCGAAGCTGGTGTTGATGAGGGCGAGCGAGGAAGGCCCGGCCGCGGCGCCGCAGGCGGCGGCGAGGACGCGGAACGCGACCAGGGATCCACCGCTCCAGGCGATCGAGGTGAGCCCAGCGAAGATGCCGGCCCCCACCAGCCCCAGCAGGTACACGCGCCGGGCCCCGTGCAGGTCCGAGAGCTTGCCGACCGTGGGACCGAGGAGCGCGATGGCCAACATCGGACCGGTGATGATCCAGGTGATGGTGGCCTCGGAGCTGTCCAGGTCGGCGGCGATCGTCTTCAGCGCCACCGCGAGGATCGTGATCGTGAAGCCGACCGTGAAGAGCCCGAACAGCACCGTCGCGAGTACGATCCAAGGCTGCCGCTCGCTCTGTGCCACCCGGTGCGAAGTGCGCTCTCGCCAGCTCCGGGCCCTGCTCACTCGGCCAGGCTAGTGGTGACCAGGCGGACCTCGGTCCCCTCCTGGACCCGCTGACCCGGAGCCGGATCGGTCGTGACCACCGGCCTGTTGGGCGGTCCATCGACACCGGCGACCGCGAGTCGAGCGTCCTCCAGGACCTCGGTCGCCTCGGCCGGGGTCATCCCCGTGACGTCGGGCATGGCGATGAACGGAGGTCCGGAGGAGACCACGAGGGTCACCTCTCCGCCCCTCTCCACCTCCGACCCGGCGACGGGATCGATCTCGAGCACCACCCCCTCCGCGGGCATCGCGGCTGGAGCGCTCCTCGCGCACCGGCACGAGCCCGAGCTCCTCGAGCGCCGCGGCTGCCTCGGCGAAGCTCCGTCCCGTCAGATCGGGGACCTCCCTGGGTGCCGGACCGTCGGATACGACGAGATCCACCGGGGTGGAGGTCGGCAGCTCCTCGAGCCCCCGGAACTCCTCCCCCAACTCGATGACGACGTCGCGCTCCACGTCCTCGTCGTAGGTGCGCGTCACGTCACCCAGCTCGAAGCCCGCTTCCGTGAGCGCCCGCTCCGCCTCGGGGAGCGACCTTCCCACCAAGCCGGTCGGGAAGGGGGCCATGGGATTGCCGAGCGAGACCGTCACGAGGAGGGCTTCGCCCTCAGCCAGCCGGGTCCCCGCCTCCGGATCCTGGTCGACTACCTCGCCCGGCTCGGTGCCGTCCTCACGTGTCCGGGCGACCTCCACCTCCCAGCCGAGGTCCCCCACCAGCTCGTCGAGCTCCTCCTCCGAACGACCCACGAGCTGAGGCACCTCGTGGGTCGGGGTACGACCCTGCCACCAGACCCAGGACCCGGCTCCGGCCAGGGCGAGGAGGATCGTCAGGATGGCGGCGATGGCCCATCCGCGCCGCGGCTCCAGGGGCGGCTCCTCGCTGGCATGGTCGTACACCTCCACGGGCCGCGGCTCCGTTCCCCCGCCCCGATCCCCCACGGGGCTCGGGGCCACATCGGTGTGCTCCGCCCGCGCCACCCGACCCGTACCGGGAAGCGGGATCGGATCGGGACGGGGCAGCTCCTCCGCCGCCGCCAGCAGCGACACCACCAGCTCGCCCGCATCGGGTCGTTCGGTCGGATCGATGCTCCCCGCCCTGGCTAGCACCTTCTGAAGCGGTCCGAGCGACTCGGGCACCTCCAGTGGCCGGTCGAGCCTCGCCATCAGGCTGGCAACGGTGGTGTCGGCGGCGAAGGGCGCCACGCCGGTGACGGCCTCGACCAGCACCAACGCCAGGGAGTAGACGTCACCGGCCGGGCCGACCTTGTCACCGCGCACCTGCTCCGGGGACGCGTACCTCGCCGTTCCGAGCGGTGTGCCGTCGGGCTCGGTCAGCGCCACCTCGGCCAGCGCCCGGGCCAGCTCGAAGTCGGCGATCCGGAGCCTGCCCTCCTCCCCGAACAGCAGGTTGGCCGGCTTGATGTCCCGATGGACGAGTCCCTGCCGATGCGCGTACTCGAGCCCGCGAGCCGCGTCGAGGGCGACGAGGAGGGCCTGCGAGACCGAGAGCCGGCGCCCGGTCGCCAGGACGGCCTGCAGGCTCCCCCCGGCGAGGTGCTCGGTGACCAGGTACGGCACGCCGTCCTGACCGACGTCGTAGATGGCCACGATGTTGGGATGGTTCAACGCAGCGGCCGCCCGCGCCTCGGCCTCGAAGCGCTGCAGGAACCCGGGCTCAGCCGCGAGGACGTCACGGAGCACCTTCACCGCCACGCGGCGGTGGAGCTGGACGTCCTCGGCCAGGTAGACCTGGGCAGATCCGCCGGCGCCGATCAGCGCCAGCAGCCGGTACCGGCCACCGAGCACCCGACCGACCTGTTCGGACATGCGGGCCATCGTCACCATTGTTCGGGTGGAGTTGGGTGTGCTGGGTCACCCGCCCGCTTCCCGGCGTGAGTGTAGCCGGGCCACACTTGGGAGATGGCCCTATCGAACCGAGCTCACCGCACGATCCGCTGGCTCCTCGCACTGGCGGCGATCGGTCTGCTCGTCACCGCGGGCCTCGTGGCGGAGACCGGCGGCAGCGATGGCACGGCGGCCGGGGTGGAGGGTGTCGAAAGCCTCCGGCCCGCCGAGGGTGACGAGGTCCTCCGTCAGACCCCAATCCAGGTCGACCTCGATGTCGGCTGGGGCCTCGAGTCGCTGGCGCTGAACGGGACGACGATCCCCGAGGACGAGTGGCAGGTCACGTCCGAGCTCGCGCTCTGGGAGTACGTGCCCGGCCAGGGGATGACGGTCGAGGAGCTCGGCGCGGACCGCAACTGCGTCGAGGCCTCGATCTTCCAGCTGGCCGATCCGTCCGAGCGGCGCGACCTGTCGTGGTGCTTCACCGCGGCATGAGCCGTCAGGCCGACCCCTCGAGCAACCTCGCCAGCTCCGCGAACGCCGGTCGGTGGTCGACTCCGACGAGGATCGCCCTCATGCCCAACTTCTCGGCCGCCACCACGTTGCCCTCGTAGTCGTCGAGGAACACGGCCTCGCTCGGGTCGACGTCACCCAGGAGCTCCAGCGCGAGCTCGAAGATCCGCGGGTCGGGCTTGCGCATGCCGACCTCGCATGAGTCGACCACCGCATCGAACAGCTCCTCCAAGGGGAGCAGCGGGCGCCAGAGGTCGCGCAGCTCCAACACGTTGTTGGTGATCATCGCGGTGCGCCGACCACCTCCGCGCGCAGCCCGAACCGCCTCCACCACGTCCTCGCGGATGGGCTTGCCTCCATCGCCCCCCGAACCGAGCCGCATCAGGATCTCGAAGGGGTCGATGTCGTGACCACGGCCCCGGAACTCCTCGAGCACAGCTTCGCGGTACTCGCCCAGGCTCACCTCGCCCCGCTCCACCCGGTGCCACGGATGGTCCGTGTCGCGGTCGTACGGTCCGAACACGACCTGGAGCATCACCCCGACGTCGAGGCCGGTGTCGGAGCCCATCTGCCGCAGCGCCTCGAACGGAGAGAGCGTGAACACCCCGCCGAAGTCGACGAGAACAGCGCGGATCATCGCGCGCCCTCCGGCAGCTCACCCGTGGTGAGCAGGTGCTCGAAACCTGCCTCGTCGAGCATCGGAACCCCCAGGTCTTCCGCCTTCGTCAGCTTCGAGGCGCCCGGCTCCTCACCGACCACGACGGCGAAGGTCCTGCGGGACACGCTCCCGGGGCTCTTGCCCCCACGGAGCCTGATCGCCTCCTCCGCCTCCTCGCGCGACCGACCGGCGAGCGTGCCGCTGACCACGACCGACCTCCCGGCAAGGGTCTGCGGCTCGGCGCGCTCGGCGGGCCCCTCGAAGTTGAGGCCGGCCACGCGGAGCCGTTCGACCAGCTCCCTGTTCTTCCCCGACCTGAAGAAGGCGTGAACCGACTCGGCGATCACGGGACCGACCCCCTCGACTGCCGCGACCTCTTCGGGCCCGGCCGCCATCAGCCGATCGAGAGCGCCGAACGCCCTGGCGAGCCCCTCGGCGACCGCGGGCCCCACGTGACGGATGTTCAGCCCGACCAACAGGTTGGCGAGCGGACGGCGCTTCGAGTCCTCCACCGCCTCCCGGAGGTTCCGCACGGAGAGCTCCCCGAAGCCCTCGAGCCCGGCGATCCTCTCGAAGTCGAGGTCGTAGACGTCTGCGACGTCGTGCAGCAGACCCAGCTCGCCGAAGAGCTGGATCCGCTGCTCACCCAGTCCCTCGATGTCCATGGCACCGCGGGAGGCGAAGTGCTCGATGCTCGCGGCACGCCTTCGGGGGCAGTCGAGGTTCGGGCAGAACGTGTCGCTCTCCCCCTCCAGACGGACGAGGCGCTCCCCGCAGACGGGGCAGGTGGCCGGGAACGACCACTCGGGAAGCCTCCGAGGACGCTCGGACAGCACCGGGCCCAGCACCTCGGGGATCACGTCACCGGCCTTCCGAACGATCACCTCGTCACCTGGGCGAACGTCCTTGGCCCTGACCTGGTCCTCGTTGTGGAGCGTCGCCAGGCTCACCGTCGACCCGCCGACGAACACCGGCTCGAGCACGGCGAAGGGCGTGGCCCGCCCGGTGCGACCGATGGAGACCTGGATGTCGAGGAGCGCGGTGCTGCGCTCCTCCGGAGGGAACTTGTAGGCGATCGCCCACCGGGGAGCCTTGCTGGTGGCACCCAGCAGCTGCTGCTGGCCGAGCCGGTCGACCTTCACGACGACGCCGTCTGACTCGTACCCGCGCTCGTGGCGCTGCTCCTGCCACTCCAGGCAGAGCGAGTGCACCTGGTCGAGGGCGGGGACCAGCCGTACGTCCGGCTGCACCGGGAGGCCGAGCGAGCGAAGGAACTCGAGTCCTTCGAGGTGACCCTCCAGAGGAGGACCGTTCACCACCTCGCCGAGCTGGTAGCTCCAGAACGCCAGGTGCCGGTCTGCGGTCGCTCGGGGGTCCTTCTGGCGGAGGGAGCCGGCAGCCGTGTTCCGGGGGTTCGCGAAGGTCGGTCGCCCCTCGGTCCGCATCCGCTCGTTCAGCCGTTCGAACTCCGCGAGCGGCAGGTACACCTCACCCCGGACCTCCAGGACGTCAGGGGCGTCGCGCCCCAGGCGGTGCGGTATGGCTTCGATGGTGGCCACGTTGGCGGTGACGTCCTCACCGACCCGGCCGTTCCCCCGGGTCGCGGCCTGCACCATCCGCCCGCCCTCGAAGCGCACCGAGATGGCGAGCCCGTCGATCTTCAGCTCGCAGGCGTACTCCGAGCCCGAGACGTCCCCCGCCTCCGCGAGTCGCTTCTCCACCCGCCCCCCCCAGGCCTGCAGCTCCTGCAGGTCCATGGCGTTCTCGAGCGACATCATCGGAACCCGGTGCTCGACCTCGGCGAAGAGAGCAGACGGCTCCCCTCCCACCCGCTGGGTCGGTGAGTCCGGCACGAGCAGCTCCGGGTGCTCGGCCTCGAGCTCGGCGAGCTCGCGCATCAGCGCGTCGTACTCGGCATCGGGGATCTCGGGCGCTGCCAGCTCGTAGTACAGGCGGTCGTGGTAGCGGATCTCCTCGCGGAGCATGTCCACCCGCTGGCGGACGCCGTGGGGGACCTCGGAGGCCAAGAGCCCTACGCGCCGACGGAGAGCCGCACACCGATCGCCTGCTGGCGCAGGCGATCGGCGAGCTCGCTCGTGAACGTCATGACCTGCTCGGCCTGGGTGACGCCGTGGCCGGCCAGACCGCAAGCCGGCGTGATCATCGCCTGGGTCCGGAGCCTCACCGGATCGCAGCCCTCCTGCACCAGACGGCACCAGAGCTGGGAGAGCTCGCGCCAGAGCAGCTCGGGGGTCGTGCCCAGCGGTCGGTCGGTGGGTACGGCACCCCAGGCCACCCAGCCTCCTCGCCCGAGGAACTGGGCGAGCGCCCCGGCGGCCGCTTCCACGTCGCTGGCCACGGGCAGCGACAGCACCTGCGCACCCGCCCGGATCACCAGGTTCCAGTCCGCCTCCCCGCAGCAGTGGACCCCGGTCACCGCTTCCGGTTCGAGCACCGCCAGGACCCCCGAGACGAGATCGAGAGCGAGCTCGGTGGGGAGGGGGAACCGCGGGTCGATGGCGCCGGTGAGACCGGGCTCGTCGAGGAAGATCACCGGGCGCGCCTGAGGGGCCCTCTCCTCCAACAGGGCGAGCAGCCGACGGGCTCGCCCGCGCACCGCGGCACCGGACACGGCGAAGGCCAGCCCGGTCGGGACACCGCTCGCGTGCAGGGCGACGCCCAGGGTCACAGGCCCGGTCACCTGGAGCTTGATCGGGTCCGTCCGGTCCGCGACCGCGGTGAGGAACGCCCGCAGCCCGGTGAACGCCGGCCCACCGAACCCGGACTCGACGAACGGGTCGTCGGGGTCCAGGGAGTCCGGTTCGATCTCCAACGATCCGTCCCCGCCGATCGTCACCCCGCGCAGTCCCGATGCGGCCTGGGCGATCATCCCTTCGTGGGGCGAGTGCGCCGGGAGCGAGGGAGCCGCCGGGAGCCTGGGGTTGTGGCGGAGCGCGAAGTCGACCGCTTCACCCGGGTCGCAGTGCGGAAGGCTTCCGATCGCGGTCGCCAGGCCGAGGGGGAGATCCACCCATCGGCGTGAGACCGATGTCCCCTCAGCTCCGTCATCCCGCCGTCGACCCCCCTGAGCCATGCACCATTGGAGTACAGACCGGTGTGTGCGGAGCGCAAATCCTGAGCATCGTCATCCGGGTCCGACCCGGGCGCGACGCGCCCCCGAGTAGCGATCGCACGGCCTCGTGGGTCAAGCTCGCGGGAGTGAAGCAGCTGGGCCTCTGGCCTTTGCGGGTGCTGTGGCTCGCAGTTCCACTCGTCTCCGGACCCACCTTCTCGGCGGCACTCGAGACCGTCGAGGACCCTTCACGGCGCGCTCGTCTCCATCGGGCTCTGGGTGTCGTGGGCCGCCGTCCTGCTCGCCACCCTGGTTCCTCTACCGGTCACGCTCACCGCGGTACGGGTGTCGACTCCTGCCGCTCTCGCCGCCACCGCGTGGGCCACCGTCCGCGTCGCCGACGCGGGTGATGCCGGCCCGACCGACATCGCCGGACTCCTGCTGGTGGCCCTGGCTGTTGTGGTCTCGTTCCTATCGGTGACCGGAGACCGCTTCATCGACGGCTCGTCCTACGGGTCCGAGCGCCGGATGGCGCTCCGCTGCCCGGGGCCCCTGCTGCTCGGCCCGGTCGAGCTGGCCTGGGTGGTCACGGTCGCCGGGATCCTCACCGGTCCTCTGCTCCTGGCGGGAGGCCTGTGGGCCGCGGGCGCCGCGGCGCTCGCCGTGGGCTGGCCCGCTGCCTGGTTCGCACTGCGCTCGCTCCACTCGCTGGCACGCCGTTGGATCGTCTTCGTACCCAACGGCGTGGTGATCCACGACCTCCACACCCTGCAGGACCCGGTGCTGTTCCCCCATGCGGCCATCACGGCGCTCGGTCCCGCAGCGACCGACTCCGAGGCCACGGACCTGACCCAGGGGGCCCTGGGCCTCGCTCTGCAGCTCGACCTCGTCGAGGCGACCAGGATCCCCCTCGCCGGACACGGGCGCTCCCGCGCAGAGCGGCTCGTGGAGGTCACCTCTGTCCTGTTCACCCCCAGCCGCCCGGGGGAGCTGCTGGAGGAGGCAGCCGGTCGTCGCGTCCCGGTCGCCTGAGCCCGCCCTCAGGCCGCGATCCCGCCGCCCTCGACGAGATCGCCCCGGTAGAAGACGACGCTCTGGCCCGGGGCCACCCGCGGCTGTGGCTCCTCCCACCGCAGCGTCGCGTCGTCGCCTCGGACCTCGATGCGTGCAGGCAGGGGCTGACCGTGAGCCGAGCACTGCACCTCCACCTGGCCCTCGACGGCTGCCTCGGCCCACGCCAACGACCTCACGTCGGCCTTCTCGACCAGCAGGTCCTCCTGGGTGCCGACCGTCGCGGTCCGGCTCCGGAGATCCACGTCGGTGACGTACCGCGCAGCTCCGGTCCCCGACAGGCCGAGGCCTCGACGCTGCCCCACCGTGACGAGCTCGAGGGCCGGGACCGAGCCGACCTCGCGACCTTCGGTGTCGACGACGCGCCCGGGGGCGAGACGGATCCGGGACCCGAGGAAGCGTCTGCGTCCCTCGTCGGAGCGGATGAAGCACACGTCCTGGCTGTCCGGCTTCGACGCGGTGCGGAGCCCCAGTCGACGGGCGATGGCGCGCACCTCTTGCTTGGGCATCTCCCCCACCGGCAGCCGGAGCCGGGCCAGCTGGTCCTGACCGAGCATGTGGAGAACATAGGACTGGTCCTTCCGCCCGTCGACGGCCCGCTGCACGCGGAGTGCACCACCGGGGAGCGAGGCGACACGTGCGTGGTGTCCCGTCGCGACCAGGTCGAAGCCGAGCGCGTCGGCCCGGCGCATCAGGCGGTCGAACTTGAGATGGCGGTTGCACTCGATGCACGGGTTCGGGGTTCGACCTGCCGAGTGCTCCGCGACGTACGGCTCGACCACACGCTCGAGGAAGTCGTCGCCGAAGTTGAAGACGTGGTGGTCGATGCCGAGCTGCTGGGCCGCCCGGCGGGCATCCTCGACGTCTGCGACCGAGCAGCAGCCGCTGTCCCCGTCCCCACCCCACAGCTTCATGGTCACGCCTGTCACCCGGTGGCCCGCCTCCAGGAGGAGCGCGGCCGCCACCGAGGAGTCCACGCCACCCGACATCGCGACCATCACCTGCGCCGGCCCGCCCCACGTCACGAGAACCGCCTCAGGTGCTCCACCGCCCGAGGGATCACCTCGAGCGCACGCTCCACGTCGCTCTCCGTGGAGCACCATCCCAACGAGAGCCGCAGCGACCCGAAGGCCAGCTCCCGCGGGATCCCCATCGCCGCGAGCACGTGGGACGGCTCCATCGCGCCGCTCGCACACGAGGACGCGGCAGACGCGTACACCCCCTCCTTCTCCAGGAGGAAGAGCAACGACTCGCTCTCGATCCCACGGAAGCAGAGGTGGCAGATGCCGGCGACGTGGTGCGAGCGGTCCGGCCCCGCATCGGAGTCGTGCACACCGGTCTCTACGACGTCCGGGATGGCGGAGCGGAGCCCATCGGCCAGCCGGTCACGCAGCCCACCGAGCCGCTCGACGCACTGCTTCCTCCCACGCTCCGCCTCGCGGGCCGCGGCAGCCATCCCCACGATGCCGGCCACGTAGTGCGTGCCGCTGCGGCGGCCCCGTTCCTGGCCTCCGCCCCTCAGCAACGGCTCGATCTCCACTCCCTCGCGCACGACGAGCGCACCCACGCCCTTGGGTCCTCCGAACTTGTGGGCGCTGATCGAGATCAGCTGCGCGGGTCGCGCCAGCTCCGCCACGTCCAACCATGTGAAGGCCTGCACAGCGTCGGTGTGCAGCACCGCTCCCGGCGCGACCCGGTGCAGGACATCGGCAACCTCCTCCAGCGGCTGGACGACACCGACCTCGTTGTTGACGAGCATCACCGACACCAACGAGGTCGGCACCGGTGAGTGCTCCAGGATCGCTGCCAGGCCATCGAGGTCGACCATGCCGCGGTCGTCGACCGGGACGGTCCCACCGCCGAGCACCTCCACCGTCTCGAGCACGGCGTGGTGCTCGATCGACGAGCAGAGGACGGTCCCCCCGCAACGGCGCTGCACCCCGAACACGGCGAGGTTGTCGGCCTCCGTCCCACCGCTCGTGAACACGACCTCGCCCGGGGCAGCCCCCAGCAGCTCCGCGAGCTCCTCTCGGGCGTCTTCCACCGCTCCGCGTGCCTCCCGGGCGAGCAGGTGCGCGCCCGACGGGTTGGCGAACGTCTCCGCGAGGAACGGAGCCATCGCGGCCACGACCTCGGGCCGCACCGGGGTCGTGGCCGCGCAGTCGAGGTATGCGCCGGGTCCGGTCACAATTCTCAGGCTACGGCGGCGGCGGCGGTGGTGGAGGTGGTGGTGGCGGCGATGGAGGCGGTGGAGCAGGGGCCGACGCCCGCAGCTGGCGCATCTGCCATGCCGAGGCGACCGAGACCAGGAAGAGCTCCGGGTTCATGGTCGGCGGTGGAGTGTGGTTGATCCGCAGCGCGACCGGGTTGGCCAGTCGCACGGCCAGCAGGGACCGAGCCTGCGGCGCGAGCTGGACGGCCCGGAGGAGGAATGCCCGCACGACCCCGTACTGCTGGGCGCTCAGGCCCCCGACGTCCAGCGAGGTCGCGTACGACTCGTATCCGTACGGTGGCCTGAACACGACCGGCCCAGCCGGAGGCTCGGCGCTGCGCTCGCGCAGCACGAGGGTGCCGGCGACGAGATCGCCCAGCCGCTGGTTGTCGCGGCTCAACATCGTCGAGATCACCGCCGGTGCACCGAGGAGGAGGATGAGCTCGAAGAGACGGGCCATGGACCGGATCGCGGCGTGGCGGAACCGGATCGGACCACCTTCGCGTGTCACCACCCTCAAGCCACCGACCGCCTTGCCCAGTGTCCGTCCGTTCCAGAACGTCTCCATCAGCGCCGGGTACCCGAAGAGCACGGCGAACACAGAGACGAGAGCCAGGATCACACCGACGGTCTCTCCCCCGATGGACACGAAGAGCGAGACCACGATGATCACGGCCCACAACACGACCATCTGCGCCAGCAGGTCGAGCAGTGCCGGCAGCACGCGGGACCCGACACCCGCTGTCTCGAACTCGAGCACGACCGCCTCGGGGGTGACGATCCCGCGCGGCTCCGTCGACGACATCGCGGGCTACGGTAGCGAACCGCGTGGACATAGATCGCTTCATCGCACGAAACGAGCAGACCTGGGCGCGCCTCGAGCTGCTCACGAGGATCGCCCGCCACGACGTCGGCGACCTGGACGAGAGCCAGTTCGAAGAGCTGATCCAGCTGTACCAACGCGTGAGCGCCCAGCTCTCCCACGCCCGAACCTACGTCCGGGACCCATCGCTCACCGCCCGCCTCACCCGGCTCGTGGCCTCCGCCTCCAGCGTCATCTACGGGAAGCGCGGCCGATCTCTGGCGACCTTCACCGAGTTCTTCCGGATCACCTTCCCGGCCGCCGTCTGGTACAACCGCCGGTTCGTCGCCCTCGCCTCGGCGGTGTTCTTCGCACCGGCACTCGTGATGCTTCTCTGGCTCACCCACTCACCCGAGGCCCTGGAGGCCTCCGGCCCGGCCGCCGAGCGCGAGGAGTACGCGGAGGACCAGTTCGCCCAGTACTACTCGGAGCAGCCGTCGGCGCAGTTCGCCACCCTGGTCGGCATCAACAACGTGCAGGTCTCGTTCCTCGCCTTCTTCGGCGGTGCCGCGGCGATGGTGCCGGGCCTGTACGTGCTCGCCACCAACGGGATCTTCTTCGGTCAGGCAGCCGCCTGGATGACCACCGAAGGGGAGGCCACCACCTTCTGGACCCTGATCGCCCCTCACGGGCTGCTGGAGCTCACCTCGATCGTGCTCGCCGGTGCTGCCGGCCTGCGGGTGGGCTGGACCCTCATCGCCCCGGGGGACGACCGCACGAGGGCGGAGGCGATGGCCGAGGAAGGCCGACGCGCCGGGGGCTTGGTGCTGGGCCTGATGGCCTTCTTCGGGATCGCTGCCCTCGTCGAAGGGTTCGTCACCGGCTCGGCGCTTCCGGTCGAGGTGAAGGTGACGATCGGCGTCGTGATCTGGCTCGCCTTCGTCCTGTACGTGGTGACCTTCGGACGGGAGGCAGCCGCCGCCGGATTCACAGGCCGCTTCGGGGAGCTGGAGCGTCCCCCGGCCCCGAAGGCCGGGGGACGGGAAGGTCAGGCGACCTTCTTCAGCTCCCGGTGGGCACCGAGCGACTCGTCACGGGTCGCCAGGTCGTGGGTGAGGTAGCCGAAGGCTGCACGCCACGCCACGGTGAACCCGGCCACGATCAGGCCGGTCATCCACATCCCGGTGGTGTCGTCACGGAGCGACAACCCCCACTCGGTGAAGAGGTTGAAGTCCATCAACCACACACCACCGACGGCAAGGGCGAAGGTGAGCAGGGATCGCAGCCCACCTCGCTCCGACACACCGACGTACTCCACCAGGAAGTCGACGAGCTTCAGCACAGCGAGCGCCACCAGTGCGATCACGGCAAAGGTGTACATGGAGTCTCCTTCCGGTCCATCCGCCCTGATGGGCGGCGCCCCTGTCAGGGGCACCGGGTTGGACCCATCGCACGGCCCGGCTGGTTACAGCCGTCCGCGTTACATCAGTTTCCGTTTGACGTCGGGTCTGAGACGCCTCGGTTTCGATACGAGCGCGCGTCCCGTGGGACTTCGGAACCTGAGATCGGCATCTGCGTTGCCCTCCACCGTCCAGCCACCTTCGTGGACGAGATGGTGGTGCGTGTAGCAGAGGCCGACGCCGTTCGCAGACGTCGTGTGCCCGCCGCGCTCCCACTGGTGGCTGTGGTGGAGGTGGTGGATCGGCCTCTCGCAGCCCGCGAACCGACAGCGATCGCCGTCGCGATGGCAGATGAGTCGCGCCAACCACGTTGGCCACGCTCGAGTTGCTCTCCCTACGCCGATCGTGGTCCCATCGGGAGCGTCGACCGCCCACTCGATCCTCCCGTCGCAGGCGAGACGCCGGGCCACCTCCCCAGCCACGCCGGTTCCGTCGGACAGCGCCGCCCGACCGAGACGATCCTCTCCGGTCAGGAGCGCCAGGTCGGCGTGCACCACCACGGTCGCCCTGTCGGGATCCGGGTCGGCACCGAGCCTCCAGCCAGCCAGCGCCACCAGAGCGTCGGCTCGTTGCTGGGGCAGGGAGGGATACATCCCCGTGGCCGGATCGGCCTCCGCGGTGCGCTCCCTGATGCGATCCAGGGCCACCCGCACGGTCTCCGCCGCATCGTCCGGCAGGAACACCGCCACCCGCGTTCCACCGTCGTGGTCACGGCGGAAGGTGACGCCGCGCCGCTCGTGAACGGCGGCCGGATCCTGCCCGACGAGCGCTCTGCTCCGAGCCATCCGGTCCAGCATCTCGGCCGAGTACCCGGGACCATCCTCAGCCCAGAGGGCATCGGTCCCAGGGGTGGCCAGGCGGCAGAGCGCGACCAGCTGGTCCCACGAGAGCCGACCCTCACCGAAGACCGCTGCGATCGCCGGCAGCACCTGGATCGAGCGCGCCACCCGAACCCACTCGTGCGCCGTGCGCTGCCGCAGGCCGAGTTGGAGACCCAGCCACGCCACCATGCCCGTCTGACCGTCGGCCTTCCACGCTTCCCGCTCGTCGAGCTCCGCCACCAGCCTCAACAGCTCCAGGCGGGTCGCCGACTCGAGCGCCCCCAGCTGGAGCGCCGCCTCGGTCAGCGACTCGTCGGCGAAGTCGCCGTAGCCGGCACCCAGATCGGCGCAAGCCTGTCCGCGGCGACCGGCACTGACCTCCGGCTCGCGCTCCTCCAGCTCAGGCTCCACTGGCTCAGGCTCCACTGGCTCGGGCTCCACAGTGTCGAACATGTGTTCGATGATAGCAGCGGGGCACCGCCCTTTCCAGCCCCTTTCGATACACCCCTCGACAAGCCGAGGGATCACAACCCGCCGACGGCCTTCACCTTCAGGTAGGCGTCGGCGAGCCTCGGAGCCATCTTCGACGGAGGCGCGTCGATGACGGTGACGCCGAGGCCTCGCAGCCGGGCGGCCGTCCGCTGCCGCTCGTCCAGGGCCGCGACCGCGGCTGCCTTCCGGTACACCTCCGCGGCGTCGGCGGGAGGCCGCGTCGCCCAGCCGACTACCTCGGGATCCTGCACCGCGGCCACCACGACCAGGTGGTGCCGCACGATCATCGGCAGCGCTGGGAGGAGGGACTCCCCCACCGCCTGCTCCACCAGGTCCGTGTAGATGACGAGCATCGTGCGACGCCGGAACCGGGCCATCGTCTGCACGAACGCTCCCCTGTAGTCGCTCTCGTGCAACTCCGGCTCCAGCTCGAACATGGCCTCGGTGACCCTGCCCAGCTGCTGTCGCGTGCGGCCAGGGGGCACGACGGCCCGCACGCGGCTGTCGAAGGCGACGAGACCCGCCCGGTCACCGAGGCGTGTCGCGACCGCGGTGAGCATCATCACCGCGTCCATCGCGTACTCGACCCGGGGAGCATCGTCGACGCGCGCCGGCCATCACCCGACCGTTGTCGAGGAGGCTGATCACGGTCTGGTTGCGCTCGGCGCGATAGGTGCGCACGATCGCCTTCCCCATGCGAGCGGTCGCCGCCCAGTCGATCTTCCGGAACTCGTCGTCGATCTCGTACTCACGTAGCTGGTCGAACTCGGTGCCGCCGCCCCGGCCCTGGGCGGAGCGCAGACCCACCTCGAGGATGCGCGCCTTGCGGATCCGCAGCTCCGCTTCCCTGCGCGACCGGAACATCGGATACACGCGCAGCACCGACGGCACCGAGAGCCTTCCCTGCCGGGCAGCGAGGCCCAGCGGTCCCTCGACACGGACGACGACCCGCTCGGGGAGTGAAGCGCCCGCGTCGGGCGGGGTTGATGGTGGTCGAAGCCTCCGCACGGGTTCGCGGACGCAGCCTCAACCGGACCCGGCGGGTGCCGGCGCGGAGCGAGGGCGCGAGCTCGTCGGAGAACGAGACCGAGGTGGGCCACCGCGCAGGGTTGCGCAGCGTCCACCGCACCGTGCCGTTCCCGTCGAGCGGGAGGACCTCGGGAAGATCCGCGCGAGCTGCACCGCCCGGGGCGGGCCCCGAGAGCCACGTCGACCAGCGCCACCAGCAGGAGTGCCCCGTTCAGGACCAGCAGGCCCGTCCCCACGTCCAGTCCCAGCGGCCAGAGCGCGAGGGCAGCCAGCGCTGCGACGGCGGCCAGGCGACGCGTGGGGACGGGCATCGCTCAGCCGCGCCTGATCCGCAGCGCGACCCTGGACGGGACCGTCAACGGGGCACCGGGACCGACGCGAGGATCCCGTCGAGCACGCCGTCGGGGGTCGCGCCCTCGAGCTCCAGCTCCGGTCGGAGCATGACGCGGTGCCGCAGCGTCGGCTTGGCGACCGCCTTCACCTCGTCAGGGGTGAGGAAGCTGCGTCCGGCGAGCCAGGCCCAGGCCTTGGCGCCGTGCAGCAGGGCGGTCGCGCCACGCGGCGAGACCCCGAGCGAGAAGGACGGGGAGTCCCGCGTGGCCCTCACGATCGAGACCAGGTACTGCAGCACGGGCTGCTCGACCTGGATCCCGGCCACCTCGTCACGGGCGGCTGCCAAGTCGGCCGCCGAGGCCACGGCTCGTACCCCGGCAGCGGCGAGGTCGTGCGGGTCGAGCCCCCGATGGTGGCGCGCCACCACCTCCTCCTCCTGCTCGACCGACGGATAGCCGACGTGCAGCTTGAACAGGAAGCGATCCAGCTGCGCCTCCGGGAGCGGGTAGGTGCCCTCGTACTCGATCGGGTTCTGGGTGGCCACGACGACGAAGGGCTCGGGCAGCGAGCGGCTCTCGCCCTCGACGGAGACCTGGTGCTCCTCCATCGACTCCAGCAGGGCGGCCTGGGTCTTCGGAGGTGTTCGGTTGATCTCGTCGGCCAGGAGGATGTTGGTGAAGACCGGTCCCTCCCGGAACCTGAACGACCCGTCCCCGGACTCGAAGATCACCTGACCGACCACGTCCGACGGCATGAGGTCGGGAGTGAACTGGATCCGCTTGAACTGGAGGTCGAGTGCAGCCGACACCGCCTTGACGAGGAGCGTCTTGGCCGTGCCCGGAACGCCCTCCAGCAGGACGTGTCCCCGAACCAGCAGCGCAGCCACCAGTCCCGAGACCGTGCCCTCCTGGCCGACGACGACCTTCCCCACCTCCTCCCGCAGCGCGAGCATCGCCGCTCGGGCCCCCGAGCCGGGGGTGGACATCTCGACCATCACTCTCCTCCTGACTCCGCCGCCACGCCGTGGATCACGGCCCGTCGGACCTCCTCGATCTCTGCCACCAGCGCCACGAGCTGGTCGTCGGTCGGCACAGGGGTCTCCGAGACCACCGACAGCACCTTGCCCCGCTCCAACCCGCAGCGCTCGGCAGTCACCTCTGCGATCACCTCGGGAGCGGTGTCGCGGGGCAGGCCGAGACGCTCCCCGAGCGTCCGGCGGAGATCCGCCCTCAGCAGCCGCGCCGCCCTGTCGGGTGAGCCGGTCTGCCGCAGGAGGTGGCCCACGGCGTTCACCAGCTCCGATCCGGCGATCTGCGTCGGCTGCACCTCGCGCACCGGCCGGCCCAGACGACGTGCCCTGAAAGCCACGTACACCACCGCGGCGATCGCGAGCTGGAGCAGCGCGGCCCTCGTGCCGGGCCTGACCAGGCTCCACATCGAGTCCGCGACAGGCTCGGCCGAGGTGTCCCGCTCCAACCAGGTGACGCGGGTACCCGACTGCGGCGCGAGCAGCGAGACGGCCAGGACGCTGTTGTCGGCCCGACCCAGCTCGCCGTTGGTGAAGGGGCTCGGACCGCCCAGGGCGACGACGGTGCCCTCCCCCCTCTCAGCGGCGACCACGAAGCCGGATCCCTCGGGTCCGAAGCACTGGCCGGGGGGATCCCCTCCCTCGGAGATGGCCGGGACCGCGAAACGCTGGCCCCCGCCAGGCTCTATCGGCCCGACCGCCTCCAGGGCATCGATGGTGCACACCTCCGGTGCCACCGGTCCGAGCCCCGTCATCGCGAGGGGGTCGATGATCGGCTCGCTCTCGAGATCGAGCAGCGGCGAGTACGGATCGGCGACGACCAGGCGCGCGCCGTCGGCCACCTCCTCCTCCACCAGTTCGCGCTGGGCCTCGGTGAGCACATCGGCGATGACGAAGACGACCTCGGAGTCGTCGACCTCGTCCGTGACCTCCACCTCGGCGCCGAACGACTCCAACAGCAGCCGGAGCGCACGCGCGCCTTCGGGCGCGCTCGACCTGGGATCGAGGGGCGCGCTGCTCTCGGAGGGTGGCCGACCGCCCAGGACCGCCACCGCGACCGCCAACCCCACGAGCACGAGCCACAGCAGCCCGCGGCGCGAGCCCCGGCCGGTCGGCGCGACCGTTGCTGGTGCCGTCATCTCCCCACGCCCTCCAGCACCTCGTCGGTCAGCTCCCGGATGCGCCGGTTCTCGCCCGGACCGGTTGCCCGGTCTGCGTACCAGGCGAGCTCGAAGAGCCCGGATGCGTCGCCGAACGGGGCGGTGACTCCGGGAGCTGAATGGCTCACGTCCAGCCGGTACTCACCGGTGGTCCGGCCCGGCACGTCGGGAACCAGGTCGCGGTCGACCAGCTCGCCGACGAGCACCCGGTAGCGGGCGCGCAGCGCCTCCTTCCACAGCTCCTCGACCTCGAGCCGCTCCGCTTCCTGCTTCCAGTCGCGCGCGGACCGACCCAGCTCCACCTCCAGCTCCTCCTGCTCGGGCTCGGGGTTGGACCGCATCCGCCGCGCGAACCGCCAGACCATGTAGCCGAGCGCGGCCAGCGCGACACCGAGGACTACGAACCCGAGCAGGCGGTTCCCGGTGGATCGCTCCATTCCCCCCTGCAGCAGCTCACCGATCCAGCGGCTGATCCAGTCGAGCACCTGCTCGAAGAGGCTCGGCTCGTCGGGCTGGAACTCGGGTCGGCTCAGGATCTCCGTGGCCCGCGCGCGGATCTCCTCGGGAGGCGGCTCGGGGATCGGGAGCTCAACCACCTGGAGCTCCGAACTCCTCGATCGCCCTCAACTCGAGGTCGAGCCCCTCGGTTCGCACCCGGACGTCGAGCAGGTGCAGCACCGCGGTCCCTGCGACCACGGGGGTCGTGATGACGGCCGCCGCTCCGTTGCCCAGCGCCATGATGAGCCAGCCCCAGGTGGAGCCGACGACCAGCGCCAGGAGCGTCGGGAGCAGTGAGAAGCTGAGGTTCAGCAGCCCTGCGAGCAGCGCGGTGGTGACCACGACGGTGAACGCCTTCCAGTAGAGGCGAGCGCCCAGCTGCCACGACCGCTGGAGCACAGGGCCCGGCCCGCCGCCCTCCATCCCGATGATCGGTCCGACGAGCAGGAAGAACGGCATCAGGAAGAGGAGGGGCAGGAAGAGCACTAGCGCGGCGACCGTCTCCGCCAGGTGGACCACGACGAACGTCGCCAGGATGGTCGGCGTGGACCGGCCGACGGCGTCGAGCAGCTCGCGGGTCGAAGGCTCGCTCCCGCCGTACCAGGAGGCGACCAGCCGCCCCAGGAACGCCGCGACGAACGGGAGGGGAAGCAGGCCGAGGTACATCAACGCGAAGTCGGTGACAGGCCTGCCCGAGCCGACGAGGGAGGATCCGGTGGTGAAGCCTGTCGGGAAGTCGGCGAACGCGTCCAGCTGCTCACGGCTCAGGTATGCCGCCAGGAGCTGCACGGGCAGCACCACCGCGGCGGTGAAGCCGAGGATCGTCCCGGGCCGCTGCTTCAGCACAGCGAACGACCCGTCGAGCACGTCGCCCAGGGTGAACGGGCGGAGGGGCACCGGCACCCGCGGCGGGCCGTCGGCGGGTTGTGCCGGTGCTGCCACGGCCGACAGTCTTGCAGCGACGCAGAGCGCGTGGCGGACAGGACCGCCGGCGCCTACTCGAGCGTCTGGTCCGGGTACAGCGGCGTCACCGTCGCCGATCCCGCCTCTCCGGCGGAGGCGGCGACCAGCTCTTCGAGGGCCGCTGCGAACGCGTCGCCCCCCGCACCGCGCCCGCACTCGAGGTCGTACTCCCAGCCCGATCGCAGAGCCACGAAGAGATGCGTACCCGTCTGGCCCTGCTCGTGACGGACCTTGTCGATCCCGCTGAGGGGGACCTCGCCGAGGAATGCCTTGGGCTTGCCCTTCAGCCCGCCCCGGCTCCACACCAGGAGCCGGCCGGCCGACAGCACCAGCGCCATCTGCCTTGCCGTGGGGAAGCTGACCTCGGGCTCGCTCGCCAGGCGCGAGACGAGCTCCTCGCCTGCGGCCACCCGGTCGCCGGTGCCGAGGGCAGCCAGCCCCGAGGGCGGTGCCAGCAGGTTCACCTTCCCGGCGTAGGTGACCGCGACGGAGCCGAGCACCTGCTCTCCAGGCGGGAGATGCTCCCGCGCCATGCCCGCCAGCTCGTCCAGGTAATCGACCATCGGCCCAACCCCTCTCCCCGCTCAGGCGCGCGACTTCACAGCATCATGCACCAAACGACCGCCGTCGTGCGCCGGTTCCCGGGTGAGGCCTCTGGGAGGGTTCTTGCGAGCCAGCCTCAGAGCTGGACGACGGGGTGCCCGAGGTCGACCGCGGCCTCCGCCGCCCACACCGCGGCGGCGAAGAAGGCACTGCCCAGCACCACCAGGATCACCGACGACGCGAGAGCCGAGCGCGTGCGGCGCTCCACCTCGAAGGCCGCCCACCCCGCGGCGAAGCCCCCGACGAGCCCGCCGAGGTGACCGCCGATGCTGATGTCGGGGACCGTGAACGTGATGATCAGGTTGAGCACGATCAGCCCGGCGATCCCCGAACGCCACGGGTCGATTCCCCGGGCGCGCTGCACCACCACCGCCACCCCCATCAGCCCGAACAGGGCTCCCGACGCGCCGAGAGTCGGCACGAACGGATCGAGCAGCAGCACACCGAACGAGCCGGCGAGGAGAGAGCTGAAGTACAGGAGGCCGAAGGTCAGCCGGCCCAGCATCGCCTCGATCTGCGGCCCGACGATCCAGAGGAAGAGCATGTTCATGCCCAGGTGGAGGAGCCCGCCGTGCAGGAAGCCCGAGGTGACGATCCGCCACCACTCGCCCTCCGCCACCCCGATGGCCTCGACGACGGCCGCCGGGTCGGCGACCGACCCTCCATCCAAGCCGAGCGCCACCAGGACCCCGTCCCGGTACACCTCCGGTCCGATCAGGAGGTTCACCGGGCCGGAGGGGTTCTCCACCATCCCACCGGTGTCCTGGAGCCCCTGACCCCCGCTCATCATCGCCAGGAACACCGCAACGTTCAGCGCGACGAGCACGTACGTGAGCACCGGCCGCGCCACCGGGAGCGTCCGGGCGGTGTAGACGCGCTGGCCGCCTCCGCTGACGCAGTGGGGGCAGTGGAACCCCACCGACGCCTGCACCATGCAGTCGGGGCAGATGGGGCGCTCGCAGCGCTGGCACCTGACCCCGGCACGACGGTCGGGGTGGCGGTAGCAGGTCTGGACCCCGGTCTCCACCGGGTCGACGTTATCCACGACCCGTCGCCAGCGGTCGCACACCGCATCGCCGTCCGGCGGTGACCTGGCCCGGCACCGTGCGGTGAGGCCGGTAACGTGCGGTCATGGTGGAGCCGGCCCGACCGCGACCCGAGACCCGCGCCCGGCACGAATGGCTGCCACGCGCATGACCACCCTCGACGAACGCGTCGCCCAGCTCTCGAGGGTGCCGCATCTGCTCGTGGCGTGCGACTACGACGGGACGATCGCCCCGATCGTCGACGATCCGATGAAGGCGCTCCCCCGGCGCGAGACGGTCGTCGCCCTGCGCACCCTCGCCACCCTGCCCCAGACCAGCGTCGCGGTGATCTCGGGCCGCTCGCTCCGCGACCTCGCCGCCCTCAGCCGACTGCCCACAGAGGTCCACCTCGTCGGCAGCCACGGCACCGAGTTCGACATCGGCTTCCGACGCGAGCTCCCACCCGAGCTCCAGACCCTGCGCGACGACCTGAGGGCCCAGGCGATGGCTATCTCGGCACGGGCGCCGGGCACCTTCGTCGAAGCCAAGCCCGCCACGGTCGCGTTCCACTACAGGGGTGCCGACGAGGACGAGGCGGCTGCCGCGATCGCTGAGCTGGCGGACGGTCCCGGCTCCTGGCCCGGAGTGACCGTGCGGCGCGGCGCGAAGGTGGTCGAGCTCATGGTCGTCGACACCAACAAGGGAGACGCCCTGGAGCACATCCGGCATCAGGTCGGGGCGAGCGCTGTGATCTTCATCGGTGACGACGTGACCGACGAAGACGCGTTCGCGACCCTCCAGGGCCCCGACGTGGGCGTGAAGGTCGGTGAGGGAGAGACGGCTGCCGAGCACCGCGTGGCGGACACCGCAGCCGTGGCCAGGCTCCTCGCCCAGACCTGCGACCTCCGGACCGACTGGCTCACCGGATCGGCGGCTGTGCCGATCGAGCAGCACTCGCTCCTCAGCGACCAGCGCACTGTCGCGGTCGTCACCCCCGACGCCCGTGTCACCTGGCTCTGCGTGCCTCGGATCGACTCGGCATCGGTCTTCGCCGAGCTCGTCGGCGGGCAGTCGGCGGGCTACTTCGCCACGCGTCCCGCCGACGGAGCAAGACCCACCGGACAGCGCTACGTGCCGGACACGATGCGGCTGGAGACGGTGTGGCCGCGGATGACGGTCACCGACTACCTCGACTGCTCGTCGGGGCGGCCCAGCCGGCTGGCCGGCCGCAGCGATCTCATCCGGGCGCTCGAGGGGAGCGGTCGTGCCGTGGTCGAGTTCGCCCCCCGTCTCGACTTCGGGCGCTCCCCGACTCGCCTCGAGGTCCGCGAGAACGGCCTGGAGGTGCTCGGTGCCGCGGATCTGATGGTCCTCAGGGCGCCCGGGGTCGAGTGGAAGATCATCGAGGACGGTCTGCACCAGACGGCCCGCGCCGAGATCGACCTCAGCGACGGTCCCGTCGTGCTCGAGTACCGCTGCGGTACGGCGAACCTCCGGGCGGAGGGACAGGAAGAGGAGGACCGGCGCGGCGCCACCGATCGCTTCTGGTCGGACTGGGCGTCCCGCCTCGAGGCCTGCCCCCTCGAGCCCGCGCTGGTGCGCCGCAGCGCTCTCACGCTGAAGGCGCTCTGCTACGGCCCCACGGGAGCGATCTCCGCCGCTGCCACCACGAGCCTGCCGGAGCACCTCGGAGGGGTGAGGAACTGGGACTACCGCTACTGCTGGCTCCGCGACGCCGCGCTCGGCGCGGCCGCTCTCGTGCGCCTCGGGAGCCAGGACGAGGCGATGGAGTACCTCGACTGGGTGCTGCACGTGCTCGAGAGCCGCGAGCCCGGCGACCGCCTCCTTCCCCTGTACAACGTGACCGGCCGTCACCTGCCCCCGGAGGCGGAGATAACGGAGCTCTCCGGGTACGCAGGAAGTCGCCCGGTGCGCGTCGGCAACGCCGCCGAGCGGCAGGTGCAGCTCGACGTCGTCGGCCCGATCGCCGAGCTGGTGGAGCTGCTCCTGGTGCGTGGCGCACCGCTCTCGGGACGGCACTGGGAGGTCGTCCAGGGCATCGTGCAGGCCGTCGCGACCCGCTGGCGGGAGCCCGACCACGGGATCTGGGAGATCCGCAAGCCGCCTCGGCACCACGTCTACTCGAAGGTCATGTGCTGGGTCGCGGTGGACCGCGCCATCAAGGTGGCGGACCACTTCACCAACCGCGAGCAGCCCGAGTGGCAGGAGCTGCGCGACGCCATCGCCGCCAACGTGCTCGACCGTGGCTACAAGGACGAGGTGGGCGCGTTCACCGCTGCCTACGACGGCCTCGATGCCGATGCGGCCAGCCTCGCCGTGGGCCTGCACGGCCTGCTGCCGCCGGACGACGAGCGCTTCCTCGGCACGATCTCGCTGGTCGAGACGGAGCTGCTCGACGGACCGACCGTGTACCGCTACCACGGCGACGACGGCCTGCCGGGCCGGGAGGGCGGCTTCCACCTCATGACCTCGTGGCTCATCGACGCGTACGCGCTCGTCGGTCGCACCGCTGAGGCGCGAGACCTGTTCGACAAGCTGGCTTCGCTGGCCGGACCGACCGGCCTGTTGAGCGAGCAGTACGACCCCGTCACGCAGAGGGCTCTCGGGAACCACCCGCAGGCGTACTCGCACCTCGGGTTGGTGAACAACGCCCTCACCCTGGCCGGCCTCGCCACCCATGCGAGGTCGGCGACCAACGGCAACTCGGCTCCACCGTGGGAGTCCGCGGCCTCCTAGCGGGAGCCGCACCCCACCCTCAGCTGCCGGTGAACGAGGCCTTGCCCGGGCCGTGCTCGAGGAAGCTCCGGACCCCGATCCGGGCATCCTCGGTGCCGAACACCTCCACGAAGAGCTCCCCCTCGAGGTCCAGGCCCTCGGAGAGCGAGCGATCCAGCCCTTCGTCGATCGCCCGCTTGGCGAGCGCGTGGGCCGCGTGCGGACCGCGTGCGAGCCCGGCCGCCAGCTCCAACGCCCTCGGATGGAGCTGCTCGGGTGGCACCACCTCGTCGACGAGGCCCATCGCCTGCGCCTCGTGCGCGCCGACCTGCCGGCCGGTGAGGATGAGGTCCTTGGCACGGCTGGGCCCGACCAGCCTTGCGAGCCGCTGCGTTCCGCCCCCGCCCGGGATGATCCCGAGGAGGATCTCCGGCTGACCGAGCCTCGCCTTCTCGGAGGCGATGCGCAGGTCGCAGCAGAGGGCCAGCTCGCACCCGCCGCCCAGCGCGACGCCGGCGATCGCAGCGATCGTGACCCTGGGGATGGCGGCGACCGCGTCGAACGCCTCCCGGAAGGCCGGGGCGATTCGGGCAGCCTCCTCGGGTCCACCGAACTCCCCGATGTCGGCTCCGGCGGCGAAGATCCGTTCGCCGCCGGTGAGCACGACCGCACCTGGTGGATCGTTGGTCAGCTCCAGCGCGACCCCGCGCAGCTCCCCGAGCAGGCGGGTGTCGAGCGCGTTCACCTTGGGGTTGTCCAGCGTGATCACAGCCACGCCGTCGTCGCGCCGTTCGAGATGGACCTTGGGATCGGACATGCGGGCCAACCTAGTGCGGGGCTCGCCGACCACAGAGGTCTCGCTCCCGTCCTCTACCGCTCGCCCGCCTCCAGCACCGCGTCGGCCGCCGTCCACGGATCGATCTCGCGAGCGGCGACCCGTCGAGCCAGCTCCTCGATGCCGGCAGAGGCCTCCAGCAGCCCCGCGCGCTCGCGCAGGCGCTCGACCACGATGCGGTGGACCTCCTCGCGGAGCCGGCGGCCCCGCCTCCGCTCCAGCTCTCCGCTGGCGACGAGGTGGGCCTCGTGCGCGGTGACCGCGTCCCACAGCTCGCCCGCTCCGTCAGCGGTCGTGGCCACCGTCAGCACCACCGGGGGCCGCCAAGCGCCGAGCTCGGAGAGGTCGAGCATCTGCTCCAGGTCCCGCCTGGTCTCCTCGGCACCGGGCCGGTCGGCCTTGTTCACGACGAAGACGTCCGCGACCTCCATCAGCCCCGCCTTGTTGGCCTGGATCGCGTCTCCCCAGCCGGGGTTCACGACCACGACCGTCGTGTCGGCAGCGCCGGCCACCTCCACCTCGACCTGGCCCACGCCGACCGTCTCCACGATCACCCACCGGTGGCCGGTCGCGTCGAGGACCCTCACGGCCTCGGGGGTGGCGAGAGCCAGCCCGCCGAGGTGACCCCTCGTCGCCATCGAGCGGATGAAGACCCCTTCGTCCAGGGCGTGCTCCGCCATGCGGACCCGGTCGCCGAGTATCGCACCGCCGGTGAACGGTGACGACGGGTCGATGGCGAGGACCGCGACCTTCTCCCCCGCGCCCGACCCGGCTCGCAGGTGACCCAGGAGCGCGCTCGTCAGGGTGGACTTCCCTGCACCCGGCGCTCCGGTGATGCCGATCGTCTCCGCCGCACCACCGAGCGGGTAGGCGAGTCGGCCGACCTCGCGGGCCTCCTCGCCGCCCTGCTCCACGAGCGACAGCAGACGAGCCAAGGCCCGACGATCGCCGGAGCGGGCGCTCTCCAGCAGCTCGACCGGTGAAGCGGCGCGCAGGGAGGTGGAGGACGGTGACAAGGGCTCAGAGCGAGACGATGCTCTCGCTCACGTCGGTCGCCGTCTCTCCGGCGTTCACGACCTCGGTGACTCCCTCGACCCTGCTCTTGAGGATCCGTTCGATCCCGGCCTTGAGGGTCTGGTCGCTGGCGGGGCAGGTCACGCAGGCTCCGACCAGCTCGACCGTCACGACCCCGGTGGCCTCGTCGACGTCGCGCAGGAAGATGTCACCCTCGTCGGCCTGGATGGCCGGGCGGATCACCTCGATCACCTCGGAGACTCTGTCTCTCAGCACTCTGTCCCCACGGAAGCTGGTAGTCCTGCAGATGGATCTTCGGGCCCTCACCGCCCGCCGGAACACGATTCTCCCATGGCGGTCCGAGCGCGCCAAAGACTCCTACCCGACAACGCTCGGGGAAGACAGACCCATCCCGGTCTGTTGTCACACCGTTGCCGCTCTGCGAGCCTGAAGATCCATGGTCGTGGCCCACCAGGGCGGCTGGGACGAGATCCTGCTGGTCGCCGGTCCGATAGCGCTGTTCGCCTTCCTGCTCTGGCTGGCCAACCGTCGCGCGGAGGAGCAGCTCGAGGGGCGTTCGGAGCACGAGGAGGATCCGGCCGTGGCCGAGCCGCACCACGGCGTGGACGGGGAGCGCGACGGCTGAGGCGGGGCCCGAGCCGGGTGCCGGCTGCCTACTTCCGCTCGATCTCCGCGCCGATCGCCCTCAGCTTCTCCACGAAGCGCTCGTAGCCCCGGTCGATGTGGTGCGCATCGGCCACCTCGCTTCGGCCCTCCGCACGCAGCCCCGCCACCACCAGAGCGGCGCCGGCCCGGATGTCGGGTGCGCGCACCGGTGCGCCCGAGAGCCGCTCACGGCCCCGCACCACCGTGTGGTGGCTCTCTGTGCGGATGTCGGCCCCCATGCGGACCAGCTCGTCGACGTAGCGGAACCGCCCACCGAAGAGGTTCTCGGTGACGATCCCCACGCCCTCGGCCACGGCGAGCATGGCGACGAAGAAAGGCTGGTAGTCGGTGGCCAGGCCGGGGTAAGGAAGCGTCGAGATGTCGACCGCGCGCAGCCGGCCGGGTGCCATCGCCCAGATGCCCTGGGGATCGGGGCTGATGCGCATCCCCATGTCCGCGAGCTTCTGCACCAGCATCGTCATGTGGTCGGGCCGGGCACCGACGAGGGTGAGCTCGCCTCCCGCCACACCGAGGGCCGCGAGGTAGGTGGCGGCCTCGACCCGGTCGGGGATCACCGTGTGCTCCACCGGGGTGAGCTCGTCGACGCCATCGATCTGGATCGTGGAGCTGCCCGCGCCGATGACGTTCGCGCCCATCCTGTTGAGGAACGCCGCGAGATCGGCGATCTCCGGCTCGCGCGCCGCGTTGTCTATCACCGTCTCGCCTTCGGCGAGCACCGCTGCCATCAGCGCGTTCTCCGTCGCCCCCACGCTCGGGAACTCGAGCAGGATCCGCGTGCCGACCAACCTCTCGGCCCGCGCATCGATGAATCCGTGCGCGAACGAGATGGTGGCCCCCAACTGCTCGAGCGCCCCGAGGTGCATGTCGATCGGCCTCGGCCCGAAGTCGTCACCACCGGGGAGCGCCACCCTCGCTCGCCCGAATCGGGCGAGGAGCGGTCCGAGCACCACGATCGACGCCCGCATGCGCTCGACCAGCTCGTAAGGGGCCTCCGGGAGCACGTCAGGACCTCGGTGGATCTCGAGCTCGTTCTCGCCCGACCAGCGCACCTCGAGCTGCATCGCCCCGAGCAGCTCGCACATGCACTCGACGTCAGCGATGCGCGGGACGTTGCGCAGCACGGTGCTCCCCTCGGCGAGGGTCGCCGCGGCCATCAGCTTCAGGGCGGAGTTCTTGGCGCCCGAGATGGGGACCTCCCCGACGAGAGGACCGCTGGGGTGCACCACGAACCGATCCACCCTGCAAGTATTGCCCTTCCGGGAAGGCGTCGGCGGTAGGAGCAGGTTGCCGGTGGCACGAGCGGTCCACACCCATCTCGTCGACGACGACGGTCTCGCGGAGGTGCTGCGCGCCCGAGACGACCTGGTCCAGGAGCGGACCCTGGGTCCACGGGAGTTCGGGCTCGTGGAGGGGCCGTTCCGCGAGTACCGGCGGGTGGTGGACGTCCGCGGGGCCCTCGACGGTCGCCACGAGGTGATCGAGACGACCGACTTCCGCCTGGCCATACCTGTCTTCGGCTGGCTCTTCGTGGCTCCGGTGAAGGGTGCCCTGCGCCACCGCCGGCCTGCCGGCCACGTGCCGTGGTGGTCGCCGCCCGACCGGCTCAGCGCCCGCGCCTCGTCGGTGCTCGGGCTGCTCTGCGGCCTGTCGATCGTCACCGCGTACCTGGGCACGCTCCTCAGCCAGACCATCACCTTCGCGGCCGACGAGTTCGGAGCGAGCGACACCGCCCAGGGGATGACCCTCGCCGCGGTGCGCGTAGGGGTGCTGCTGTCGCTGGTGCTGGTCGGCCTCGCCGACCGCCGCGGCCGTCGCACGATGCTCGTCGTCTCCCTCTACCTCGGGTGCGTCGCGGCGGCCACCACTGCCGCGGCGCCCAACCTCGTGGGCTTCGGTGCCAGCCAGACCCTCGCCCGTGGCTTCTCGATCACCGCGGGGGTGCTGATCGGGATCATCGCCGCCGAGGAGATGCCCGCGAGCTCCCGGGCCTACGCGGTGAGCGTGCTGGGGATGAGCGGTGCGCTCGGTGCGGGCATGGTGCTCTGGCTGCTGCCGCTCGCCGACCTCGGTGAGTCTGCCTGGAGGCTCGTCTTCGTGGCGTCGCTTCCCCTGATGCTGGCGGTGTGGAGGCTGGGTCGGCGGCTCCCCGAGTCGAAGCGGTTCGTGATGGCCGCCCAGACCGACCTCGACGACATAGCCGCGCACGAGCCCGAGGCACGCCGTGCGCACCGCCGCCGCCTGGCGCTGCTCGGCGCGTCGGGTCTGCTGACCCAGGTCTTCTTCGCACCGGCCTCGCAGTTCTTCAACGAGTTCCTGCGCGACGAGCGCAACTTCTCTGCCGCGCGGATCACCGCGTTCCAGATCCTCACCAACCTGCCCGGTGGGATCGGGGTCGTGGTGGGAGGGAAGCTCGCCGACACCAGGGGGCGCCGGGTGGTGGGATCGGTCGGCCTCATCGGCGGTGTGGGTGCCACCGTCCTCATGTACAACGCCTTCGGAGCGGCGATGTGGGTGTGGTCGGTGTTCGGCGCGCTGCTCGGTGCCGCCGTCCTGCCCGCACTGGGTGTCTACGGACCGGAGCTCTTCCCCACCAACATGAGGGGAAGGGCCAACAGCCTGCTCACGCTGCTCGGCGTGGTCGGCAGCGTGAGCGGGCTGCTGCTGGCGGGCTGGCTCTCCGACCAACTCGGCGGCCTGAGCCCGACGATCATGGTGCTCGCCGCGGGCCCGGCCGTCGTGGCGTTCCTGGTGCTGGCGCTGTACCCGGAGACCGCGCACCGGGAGCTGGAGGAGCTGAACCCCGAGGACGCGGTGCTCACCGGCCTCGGGTCCCCCGATGACGATGTCGCCGCATCCCAGGGGGGTGCCGCACAGGAGCTGGGGTGAACGGACGTCCGCCGGAGAGCCCGCGCCCACCAGGGTGAGGCAAGATATCGCCTCGAAGCACAACGATGGTCCCGGCGGGATCCCGAGACGGGAGGAGACTGTTGCTACTCCGCATTCTTGTCGGAGAGCCGAAGGGCGCGCGTGACGTGGCCGTGCTCGTGGAACCGACACACACAGTTGGCGACCTGGCAAGAGCCACAGCGGCGCATGTCGGCTCCGCCATCGACGAGGTCGGGGTCTGGTCCGAGCGTGCCAACGCGGAGCTGAGCCCCGACTGCCTGGTTGGCGACTCAGGCTTGGTCTCAGGCGACCGAGTCTCGTTTCGGGCCAGCGAACCGGGCAATGGTGCTCCGAACGTCGGGGGTGCACCTACAGCGATCCTGCGCGTCGTGGCGGGCCCGGCATCCGGCCTCACCGTCCCCCTCGACGACGGGACCTACACGCTCGGCAGAGCGGAGGAAGCCGACATCACCGTGGCCGACAGCCGCGTCTCACGGCTTCAGATGCGGGTCGCCGTGTCAGCTGGAGAGGTCGCCATCGCAGATGCCGGATCTTCGAATGGCACCTTCATCGACGGTGTGCGCGTCGGCGAGGTGACGACTGTTCCGGTAGGCGCCGCCGTCGAGGCCGGGAGCTCGTTGATCGAGTTCCATCAACCGGCGCAATCAGGGGCCCGGCCATCAGCGATTGAGATCGCCGTCGACGGAACCCTTCCGTTCAACCGCCCGCCGAGAGTCCACGAGAATCGCCCCGAGCGTCTCTACAAGGTCCCATCTCCTCCCGAGAAGCCGAAGAAGAACCGAATCCCGATGTCGGCAGCGATCGCTCCCATGGCCATGGCCATTCCCATGGCCATGATGATGGGGAGCGCGATGTGGCTGATGTTCGGGCTGCTCTCACCGGTGGTCGCGATCTGGTCGCACTTCGAGAACAAGCGCGGCGGCCACCGTGAGTTCGACGAGAAGCGCTTCGAGTTCTACGCCACGCTCGCAGACACCAGTGAGCGGATGGCGACAGCGCAGGCGAAGGAGGCGACCGACCGTCGCAACGCGTCCCCCGATATGACCGAGCTCGCGGATCGGGTCCGTCGACTCCGCCCGAACCTGTGGGAGCGGCGCCCCAAGGACGACGACTTCCTTGGGTTGCGCGTCGGGTGGCGCGACATGCCGTCCGAAGCCAAGTTCGAGGTAGGCGAAGGTGGCGAGGACGACCTCCGAGCCGAGGCCGAGGGAGAGCTCAGGCCGCTCCTCACCATCCCGTCGGTGCCGGTGACCGCTGATCTGAAGAGCGGGGTGCTCGGGCTGTGCGGCGAGCCGAGACAGGTCGACTCGATGCTGCGATGGCTGCTGGTGCAGATCGCCGTGCTGCATAGCCCTCGTGACGCGGTGATCGGGATGGTGGCGACTCCTGAGCGAGCCCAGCAGTGGGCATGGTCGACATGGCTCCCCCACCTCACCTCGGAAGAGTCCCCCATCCAGGGGCCGCACTTCGTCGCCGACCCCGGCTCGGCCCGGGAGCTCTTCGAACGCTTGACCGGCTTGGTCAATGCCCGAAGAGAGGCCTCCCAGGAGCGCTTGGGACAGACGACCGTGTGGTCACCGACAGTCGTGTTGGTGGTCGACGAGACAGTTCAGGTTCCCCGCACCTCCATCTCGACGCTGCTCGAATCGGGCAAGGACTACGGCATCCGCATCATCTGGGTGGGCGAGCGAGCCGAGGAGCTACCCGGCGAATGCGCCACGATCGTTCGGGTCGACGGAGGCCCGCCGGTCGCGAAGCTCATCTCCCCGGCCACCGGCGAGTTGATCGACAAGATCAACCCGGATGGCCTGGGGGTCGACCGGGCCGAAGAGGTCGCCAGGCAGTTGGCACCGGTCCGAGATGTCACGGCCGGCGGCGCAAAGGGCAACGTCCCCCGCGTCGTCCCGCTGCCCGAGCTCGTCGGGTTGACCGACCCGACGCCTGATCGGGTGCTGGAGCGATGGCGGGGTTCGGAGCCCGGGATCGCGGCCCCACTCGGCATCGGAGCGGCAGGTCCGTTCGTCATCGACATACGTCGGGACGGACCCCACGGGCTGCTCGGAGGCACGACCGGTGCAGGCAAGAGCGAGATGCTCCAATCGTTCGTGGCCTCGCTGGCTGTCCATCAGCGGCCGGACCACCTGACCTTCATCCTCGTCGACTACAAGGGCGGCGCCGCCTTCAAGGACTGCGTAGACCTTCCCCACACCATCGGCTTCGTCACCGACCTCGATGGCCATCTGGTGACCCGGGCGCTCGTCTCGCTCAACGCCGAGCTGCAGCGCCGCGAGCACCTCCTGGCGTCGGTTGGGGCCAAGGACATCATCGAGATGGAGAAGAAGGCACCCGACAAGGCGCCCGCGAACCTCCTCCTGATCGTGGACGAGTTCGCCGCGCTCGGCAAAGGAGCTCCCCGAGTTCGTGGACGGGATGGTGGATGTGGCCCAGCGGGGCCGATCGCTCGGCATCCACCTCATCCTGGCGACCCAACGTCCCGCCGGAGCGATCAACGACAACATACGAGCGAACACGAACCTGCGGATGGCGCTGCGGATGAACGACGTCGCCGACAGCGAGGACGTGATCGGGTCCAAGGATGCCGCGCTGCTACCGAAGTCGCTGCCGGGGCGTGCCATCGCCCGGACGGGCCACGCCGAGACGACCGAGTTCCAGGTCGCCTACGCCGGCGGCCACAGCCTCCAGGCCGACGACATGGCCGAGGCTGCCCCGGTGGAGGTGTACGACGTCGACATGGGCCAGCCGGTCGTTCCCCCACGGGAGAGGTCCGGCGACGACAGCTCGATGCCGAGCGACCTGCAGGTGATCGCCCAGACAATCCGTGACGCGGCCGAGCAGTTCGACTACCGGCCGCAGCCACCACCCTGGCTCCCTACCCTCCCCGAGGTTCTGCCACTCGCCGACCTGCCGATACCCGAGCGTGGGCACGCCACCCTGGGACTCGTGGATGTGCCGGCGCGCCAGGCGCAGATCCCACGCAACTACGACCTGGCCGAAGGCTCCCTGCTGATCTACGGGACCAGCGGGAGCGGGAAGACCACCGTGCTGCGGTCGATGTTGGTCTCGTTGGCTAGACAGATGGGCCCGGAGGATCTCCACCTGTATGCGATGGAGTTCGGCGCCCGAGGACTCGGGTCGCTCGAGAGGCTCCCGCAGTGCGGTTCCGTGATCCCAGGCGATGATGTGGAGAGGGTGCAGCGGCTCTTCGCCGTCGTCGAGAAGCAGCTCGGCGAACGGCGCGACCTCTTCGCCAGGATAGGGGTCACCAACCTCCGCGAGTACCAGGATCAAGGCAGCCCCGAGGGCCCTCGTCCGGACATCGTCATCGTGCTCGATGGCTACAGCGGCTTCGCGTCCACCTTCGAGAAGATCGAGTGGGGTGCTCAGATCGAGCGCCTACCTCAACTCGTGACCGACGGTCGGTCGCTCGGGATCACCTTCCTCATCACCGCCGAGAGGCGGGGCGCCATCCCGATGGCGCTGTCCGGGGTGATACCCAACGCGCTGGCATTGCGGATGGCCGACGCGGACGACTTCGGAATGCTGGGACTGGATCAACGCCAGATCGCTGGCGCTCATCTGCCGCCGGGGCGGGGGTTCATCCCTGGGACGATGGAGATCCAGACTCCGATCGTGGGAGCCGACTCGGCCGGCGAGGCACAGGTCGAGGCCGTGGCCAAGATCGGCGAGGAGCTGACGGCCCGATTCGGCGACGGGTCCGTGCCGAGAATCGGCAGCCTGCCGATGGAGATCGAGCGAAGCGCGCTTCCTCGTTCGCGGACGCCCTGCAGCCCGTCGTCGGGGTCGGGGGCCTCGACCTCGGGCCGGTGTCGATCGACCTGCGCAACGGGCACTTCCTCATAGCAGGTCCGAATCGTTCGGGGAAGTCGACGGCGCTGGCGACGATCGCGCAGAACCTCCGCGAGGCCGATCAGGAGCTGGGCCTGTACCTCTTCGCGCCACGCCGGTCGCCACTGACGGATCTGGAGGTGTGGACGCAGGCAGCGCGGGGAAGCAGCGAGTGCAACGACCTGGCCGCTGAGCTGAGGGAAGCTGTGGACTTCCGGGAGTTCGATGCGGCTCCGATGGTGATCGTGATCGATGACGGACAGGACTTGTCAGACAGCGCCGCTGAGATGGACCTGGACACCATCGCCCGACGAGGTAGAGATGTCGGCGTGTACCTCGTCGGTGCGGCCGAGTCGACGTCAGCCCACCGTGCGTACTCGGGTTGGATACCCGAGGTGAAGAAGGATCGCCACGGAATCCTCCTGCAGCCTGATCCGGACATGGACGGCGACATCCTCGGCATCCAGCTCAGCCGCAGCTCCCGCAACTTCCCCGTCGGGCGGGGGATCCTGGGCGCGTTGGGCGTCGCCGCCCCCATCCACGTCGCGATGTGAGGGTGCCTCGTCGACCGAGGTGACGTACATGTTCGATACGGCTTGGTTCGCCAACTCCGGTAGAACGCAGTGGTCCTCGAGCAGAAGCTCTATGGCCTGAGCAACCCGACGAGATGGCCACGATCAAGGAATCGCTCGATGGTGAGGCCCGGGTTGAGGAGCAGTCCCGCTTCTTCTGGCCAAGCTGCCAGCGAATCAAGGTGGATCTCGAGGTAGGGACTCCCGAGCGGGAGGCACTCGGGAATGAGGTGCTCGCTCGAGAAGCCGACGACCGCAGGACCATGTCCAGTCTCGGTCACAGGAAGTTCGATGGAATCGCCGTCGCGGTCACCCCGCCTCAGCCCGAACGGCACGAAGATCGAGCTGGTGATCAGGAGATCTGCATCGACCTCGTCCTCCGATGCCGGACCGCCTTGAAGAAGCCACCGCTCCAGTCGATTGGAGGGATCGACCGTGACGGACGCCTGATGGTTGTCGAACCAATCCAGATCGTCGGACAGGCCGGCTATCGCCTCGGAATCAGCGAGCAGCTCCATCCCGTCGAGGCAGACCCGGGCACGGGCAACGACACCCAGGAGCTGGGCCAGCGCCTCGCGGAGCTCCCACGCGACCTGATCCGCCAGCGGGATCCACACCGTGACGAGCTCATCCTCGGTGAGCCTCTCGAGGATCGACCCGCCGTCGGTCGCGACCTCACCGGCCTCCAGCTCGATGTCCAGCACGGCGGCACACGATCCCTCGGCGGGGATCGTCATCACACCCACGGCAGCTACCCGCTCGTCGATCATCGTCAGCGTGCGAACGACGCTGGACACCATCTCCGCCGTGGAGCCACCCGCCTCCGCGAGCATCTCCAGCAACGGAACGACGACCATGAGGCGGGAGCACCAGCGGACCGCCTCGCCAGCGATGATCACCCCCTCGCCGTCCTCGGTCGGGTCGAGCCACAGGGCGAGGTCCGCTGGCCACCAATGATGCAGTCGGGTGGGGTCGCACAGCACCGCTTCCGCTGATGAGCCCGGCGGCAGCCAGTCGACGCCCGCTTCCGTGGAGAAGGCCAGCGCGGTCGAACGGCCATCGACCTCCAACGCATAGGGGGTCATCTCATCGGCCGCCCTGTCGGGCATCGTCTCGCTCTTCGCCCCGGACGCGAGGACCACGATGACCGTGTCTACCGCACCTGCCCACGCCTGCAGCAACGACCACCGCCCGGGATGCTCCGATGCGCCATCGCCAGTTGCGTCAGCCTCGATGCTCGACTCCATCAACCTCTCCGATACTCAAGGCTTCCGACGCTGCTCACGCTTCCGATGCTCATTTCCAACTTCCGCCCACCAGACCGGAGACAACACAGCGGCCCCCGTCGTTGAGCCCTGGACCAGGACGGGCAGGACCGCCCGAGCTGGAAAGGAGACCGGGTTCCACGGACTGAGGATCGCCCCCACGAGATTGATGTAGTCCTGCGCGGCGAATCGACCAACCCCCCGACCGACTGCCGAGATCGCGGAACGCGGGCTGATCTCTCCGAGCCGAGCGCGAACACGGCCGCTCATTCCGTTCCATCGGACGCCGGGCGTCACATAGCTCCGCACCCCAAGGCGTCCCTCCCGGATCGCACTTGACCGGGCCTCTCTTGCTTTCGCCTCCGCTCTCTTGATGGCAATCTCCCTCTGGGAGATGCCGTGCGGCTTCTCCCCCCGCTGAACGGCGCGGGCATTCTTGGCCCTGAGGGTTCGAGCCCTTGTGCTGGCACGCTCCGCTGCGGCCGCAGCCCTTGCGCCACGAGACGCTCCAGCGGCGCGAAGAACGGCACCACCGCCTCCGGACGCGACAGTGACCGTCGCTGCTGCCCACAGCTCTGGCCACTTCTCCGGGTTCCGCACGTCCGCGATGAACTGCTTGACGACCACATCCGGGTTGTTCGCTGCCCACCAGAGCCCCTTCCCGGTGCGAATCGGATGGAGGACTGCATCGAGCGGCGCGTACACCGCTTCGCCCATGTCGATGAACTCACCCTGGATGTCCTCATAGGTCTGGAGATCACTCATGGTGTCGCCCCAGAGATCGAGTCGCGAGGGCGGCTCCTCGTAGTCGTTGAAGACCGCCACCCATCTCGCGGCCCTATCCCGTACCTCCCGTTCCATCCGCTCGAGGTCGCTCCCGGTCGACTGGAGGCGCGAGGCGACCGCAGTGATCCTGGGGCCTGGGGGTGCCATCGGTGGTGGCATGGCCGGGTTCTGCTGACCAGCCTCGCGGATCCGCTGAGTGACGTCCTTCAGCCGAACATGCGCGTCACCGAGCAAGCGAGCAGCGTCGTACGCCTCACCGATGTCGACCTCGCGCCGACGGTGTGCATCCCGAGCGTACTCGGCCGACTCGTTGTCGTACCCAGTAGCGTGGTCCCACTTGTCGACGAGCCAACCCCCAAGTCCCATCGCGACCCCCTAGAGCCCGTCGTGTCTTGCGTTGCGCCGAGCAGCCTCGGCACGATCCCGGGCCTGCTGAGCCTTGATGGCTTCCCAGGCCGTTGCCGCGGCCCCCTCCAGGAAGCCCGCAATCGACCTCAGTTCTGCCGACGCCGACCTGAGCGCCTGGCCGTGGCGAAGACCGTCCATCCGCCAACCATCTACCAGCGGGCCGCTGAAGGCCTGTGGGTTGAAATCGCATGCCGACCTGGCCAGCGGGGTCAACATGTCGACCTGAGCCGCAAGCGCACTGACCTCCTCCGCGAGCGCCTCGATCGCTGCGGGATCACCAAACCGTCCCCCGTACGGTGCGCCCATTAGACAGCCCTCCGAGGCCCGGTCATACGATTCCGTACGCGGCGTTGGCGTACAGACGGAGCGAGGTCATGTCTTGCGAGGTGGCCCCCGACGCGACCCATGTTCCGCTGTCGGTTCTGAGCCAGTAGTCGACCTGGCGTGACCCCTGGCCCTCGCGCTGCGTCCGCACCGCCACGAGATTCGCGCATCCGAGCTCATCAACGAGAGAAGGGGGCAGGTCGAGCCCCATCGCAGTGGGCTGCTCCAGGTGGCTGACCAGTTCCTTCGGCAGCGGTATCTCCCGCTCCGGCGCGGCGGAGGGAAGGGACAGATCCGGCCCAAGCCCTCGTTCGTACCCTGAGAACAGGCTCCCCTGAACGATGCCAGGCAGCTTCATCCGGAACTCAGCCGTGTGGCCATCACCAAGTGCCAGCACCTCGCGCCTCAGCCGTTCCTTGGTCACGACAACCAAGTCCGAGGCTTGATCGGCTGCCCTCACTACACCGAAGATCGACGCGTGCGGCTGGGTCAGCTCCACTTCATCGGGCCCGAGGATGTTGAGCACACCCCTCGCCACCAAGCCGCGGCTCACTGCCGCGCGAACTTCGTCGCTCAGCGAGCTTCCCGACGGACCGAGCGGAAGGGCATCCACCTCCAGCAGGTCGGCCAGCAGGGCCAGCTCGTCGGTCGAGTAGTCGACGACGAAGAGCGGCTCGTCACTCATCGGAGCAGGGCCTCCTCGTCGTCATCGTCGTCCGACCGTCCTCGGGCGTCCTTGAAGGACACCCAGTCGTTGATCCTTCTGGCGACGTTGCGGTTCCTCACGATCAGGGCACCAACAGTCGCGACCCCGGCCACGACTGCAGTACCGATGATGGCCTCGGTGGGTGGGAACCCCAATCCCCCCCCAGCTCCGTCTCCGCCCTCAGGCCCTTCCTCACCAGGCGATTGGTCCGCCTCCTCCGAGCCGAGGTCGTCCATGGGCCCCTCATCCGCGCCGTCGAGGCCAGCATCATCGCCATACATGCCCTCGTCGTAGCCACCGCCACCATCAACCCCTGAGTCCGCTGTCGCGGTGTCGTAGCCCGAATCGTACGCCTCGCCGACGGTGCCTTCCGACGAGTCCTCCGAGCCGTAGTCGGTGTCGGAGCCGTAGTCGGTGTCGGAGCCGTAGTCGGTGTCGGATCCGTAGTCGGTGTCGGAGCCGTAGTCGGTGTCGGAGCCGTAGTCGGTGTCGGAGCCGTAGTCGGTGTCGGATCTGTAGTCGGTGTCGGATCCGTAGTCGGTGTCGGATCCGTAGTCGGTGTCGGATCCGTAGTCGGTGTCGGATCCGTAGTCGGTGTCGGATCCGTAGTCGGTGTCGGAGCCGTAGTCGGTGTCGGAGCCGTGGTCGCCACCTCCACCGTTCCCTCCCGAGGGTTCCGGGTCCGGGCCATACCGCCGATACAGCTCTTCGTGGGTGATCTCCGAGCCGGTCAGCGGGTCGCGAACCGTCCCCTCCGGGAACTCCATGCTGGGGTCGGCCGGATACGGGCCCCCCACAGCTCGCTGCTCCCACGAGGCCAACCGGTACTGGCCTACGCCAGCGCCAGCGACCTGGATCGGGACGTAGCCGAGGGATATCCCGCCATGAGGTCGGAGCACCGGCTCGGCATGGCGGCCGTAGCGTCGCCAGAACTCGGCACGGCTGATCCGGTCGTCCGAGAGCGGGTCCTCAACCAGGTCGGACGGGAAGCGCATCCCTTCGGGAACGACGTAGGGCCCCGCGACCTGGAGGTACTCCCAGTAGTCCTCATCCGTGGGCAGCGAGCCGGTGCAGGCGTCGATCACCTCTGCAGCGGTCATGTTCTTGATGGCGAGCACCGAGTTGAGTGCCGCCATCGACGCAACGTATGCGTCCCACGCCTTGTTCAAGACGGCGTCCCGCGTGGCTGCAAGATCCTCGGGGTTGACTGCCGCCAGCTCGACGAACGTCACCGGTCTCTCACTTGCGAACGTCGACCCGAAGATCCCCATGCCGACGGCGCCGTAGTCGGCCCGCCCATCGTGAAGGTCCGCGTTCTGTGCGCGCTGGCGAAGGTTCCGATTGTGCGCCCGGAAGACGATCGTCGCACGCCGGCATCGTTCCGCCGCCAACCCGACATCGCTCTCGAAACGGCGCACCAGCACTGGCGGCAGCGCTCGCGGCTGGGGGTCGTTGCGTCCCCCTCGTAGGCGGATCTCTTCGTTCGCGACGATGTTCGTCATCTGTTGCATCGCATCGCAGAACGCCAGCACCGCCTCGGTGTCGATGAAGCTCGATGTCTGCGCCCGGGTCGCCACGAAGTTCGTCTCGGTGGCGAGGATCTGGCTGGCGGCAGCACCCAGGTCGGCCGCAGCCTCCTCGCTGACCTCATCGGACAACGGTGCCGTAGAGGTGGCTGCGATCGGCTCACCGCCTCCTCCGGTCACGAATGCCTCGCCGTACAGGTTCCTTGCCCTCGTCGCCAGCGCAGCAGCATGCCTCGATCGCCCGCCTCCCCGTGGGGGCGTGCCCTCTCTCGCGAAGTTATCGAACACATCTGCCAGTTCTTCCAGCTCCTGGATCGAGCGCTCGAGTGTGCCAACCCACCAGGCGCCTTCCCGGGCGACATCTGCCCCGTACCGTCCCTGGAGGATCGCTCCCTCGGACCGAGCCGTGCGACGGAATGACGAGAGGAACTCGTCGAGCGCCAGGGCAAGCCTATGGGCGCGACGACCGAGCCAGTGGGCTCGCTCATCGAGCCACTGCCGAGCCTGCCTCGATTCGATCTCGACAGCCATCGATCCCGGGGCGCTTGAGCGCCCTCAGCAGCTCAGTGGGTGGCGGCTTCGATGGCCTGACGGCGACGCTGCACCTCGGCCGAGGCCTCGAGCAGGGCCTCGTTCAGCTTGTTCAGAGCGCCCTTGAACTCACCGTTCCAGGCGTCACGGAAGCGCTGGGCCGCCGGGCCTTCCCAGTGGGTGCTCGCCAGCTTGCCGTCGATCGACCGCAGGATGTCCTGCGTGTGCGACGCGTTCGTGTCGAGCGTCCTCTTGAGATCATCCAGCTGAGGGAGATCTGCGCCAACCTTGGACATGGTTTCCTCCTTACCATGCAGGTTGGACCGACCCGCCAACCCGCCGCCTACAGGTTGGAGATGTCTAGCACACCCTGGCAGATGTCGCCCCGGAGCCGGCTCCGGCGCGTCCCCCCGCTGCCAGCTCATCCCCGAGCAAAGGGAAGAGGCGCGCGGTCTGCCGGCCCATGCGCAGATGTGCAACAATCACCGCTCGGCGGCGTACTCCGAGTTCGAGACGAAGAGCAGGAGAAGCGATGGCGGAAGACGGCGGGCGCGATCTGGCGGAGAGGGCTGCGGCCGAGAGTTCCGATCTGGGCACGACGGCCGGCTCCAGGGACGGCGGTGAGCCCAGCAAGGGTCCTCCGGCGCCTGGGTGGTGGCTGGCGTCGGATGGAAACTGGTACCCGCCCGAGACCCCTCCCGCCGAACCGATGGGGGCCGACGCCGCAACGAAGGGCCCGGTCGCACAGTCGATGCCGGAGTTCGAGATCACGGAAGCGACCGACAAGCCATCGCAGGACGAGGTCGACTGGTTCGCCGAGCAGTTCGGCCACTTGGTCGACAACATCGAGCAGGCGATCCACGGCAAGCGCGAGGTCGTCGAGCTCGCGCTGATCTCGATGCTCAGCGAGGGCCATCTCCTGCTCGAGGATGTCCCAGGGGTGGGCAAGACCTCGCTCGCCCGGGCCATAGCTGCCTCCATCGGCCTGGACTGGCATCGGATCCAGTTCACACCCGACCTTCTCCCGTCCGACGTCATCGGGATCTCGATCTTCAACCAGGCGACGCAGGACTTCGAGTTCCGCCCCGGTCCGGTGTTCTCGAACCTCGTGCTCGGAGATGAGATCAACAGGGCGTCGCCCAAGACCCAGTCAGCGCTTCTGGAGGTGATGGAGGAACGGCATGTGACGGTGGACGGTGTCGCATACCCGGCTCCACGTCCGTTCATGGTCATCGCCACTCAGAACCCCATCGAGATGGAGGGGACCTATGCCCTCCCGGAATCCCAGATCGACCGCTTCTTCATACGAACCGAGGTCGGCTACCCGGGCCCCGACGCGGAGGCAAGTGTGCTCCGCGGTCAGCGACGGGGTTCAGCCACGGACCTCCTCGAACCGGTCGTCTCTCCTGAGGACATCGAGTGCATGATCGACATCAGCTCACGAGTCAGGATCACCGAATCCCTCGAGAGCTACGTCGTCGACATAGTCAGGACCGCGACCCGGGTGCTCCCCGAGCTGAGGCTCGGGGCGAGTCCGCGGGGCAGCCTCGGGCTCTCGCGTGCCGCTAGGACCCGAGCTGTGTCGCACGGGCGCGCCTTCGTAACCCCAGAGGACATAAAGGAGCTTGCCGTACCTGTGCTCGCCCATCGCCTGATCCTCACCGCCAAGGCCGAGCTAGAGGCCAACACGCCGGGTGAGCTGCTGGAGCGGATACTGGAATCAGCGACCGGTGCCCCAGGTCGCCGAGCACCGCTGAACGGTGCTGACCCGCTCCGCCTGGCTTCTGCTCGTCAGCAGCGCACTTCTCGTCACTGCTGGGGCGTCGCTCGACTACACACCGCTCGTGACGCTCGGTGTGGCAGGGGCCCTGGCGGTTGCAGTCGGCTCTGTCTGGCTGCTGAGGTGGCCAAGGATCGAAGCCGAGCGAGTGATCCACCCCGACCGGGTCACAGCGGGAGAACCGGCTGCCGGCCTCGTTCGGGTGAAGAGTCGAGCTCGGCGAACGGTCCCCCCGCTCCTGGCCTCGGACCAACTCGGCGAGAACCAGGTGGAGGTGGTGATAGGACGGTTGCGTCCGGGAGCTGAGGCCACCTTCACGTATCGCCTTCCGACACGGAAGCGTGGGATCTACGACGTGGGACCTCTGCTCCTGAAGCGCCAGGACCCCTTCGGGCTGCTGTCGGCGTCACGCGAGGTGAGCGATACCGCGACGCTGTGGGTGCACCCTCGCCATCACGCACTGCTGCCCCTGCCAGCGAGCCTCGACCGCAGCCTCGATGGACCTACCAGCGACAGCACGCCACGCGGGTCGATCACCTTCCACTCCCTCCGCGAGTACGTGCTCGGTGACGACCTACGTCACATCCACTGGCGATCGAGTGCCCGGCTCGGGACACTGATGGTCCGCCAGCACGTGGACACCACCCTGCCCGATGTCGCCGTGGTGATCGACACCCGACCCGAGGCGCACTCGGCGGACTCCTTCGAGGCCGCAGTCGAGGCCGCGGCCAGCGTCATCTTCGCCCTGTTGAGCCAGCGCTTCCCAGTGAAGGTGACCACGACGGCGAGCACTCTGCTGGACCCCCACGGCAGCCACGATCCGCTAACCGGATTCCTCGACACCCTGGCGGGCCTAGAGCTCGAGCCGGGCGGCTCCTACGCGACGACCACGGATCGTCTCAGCCGGCGCCGGGGTGGGTTCGCCGCCGTGGTCCTCAGCGGGGGGCTCACACCGAGCGACCTTCAGGCGATCTCGCCTCTGCAGCATGTGTTCGGTCATCTGGTTGTCGCGAACTTGCGACCCGACGTGATGCCGATCGTCGGCGCACTCGGCAAGGCAAGGGTCATCGATGCACCAACGAGCGAGAGCTTCGCAAACCAGTGGAACCAGCGGAGGAGCAGATGAGGCGCTGGGCAGTCATCGGCGCAGTTGCATCCCTGAACCTCCTCGCGGGTCTTGCGTTCTCCGCGTCCTTCGAGCTCGAGGACCTCTGGATCCCCGTCCTCGTCTCCACGTTGACTGCGACGTTGACTGTCTCTGTGACCACGGCCAGAGGGGTAGCCCTGCTCCCGTCGGTGGTCACCGTGATGGCCGGGCTGCTCGTCAGCCTTCTCGGCGTGGGCTGGTGGGCCAACGTCCAGAGCTCGCAGGGGACAGCCGACGTCCTTGTCATGGTTCGCGAGGGGCTGGTTGACGGGTGGTGGTCGATCCTCACCACCACAGTCCCTACCCCCGTGCACGCAGACCTGCTGGCACCGGTGGTCCTGACCGTGTATGTGGCCACCGCGCTGTCGTCCGCGCTCGGATGCACGCCCCGAACCCGGATCGGGGCACTCGCACCTCCCGTTCTGCTCGTGAGCGTCGGCTGGATGTTCGGAGCCGGTGGCCCCGCTGATCGGCCTGCCGCCACGGCTGCAGCGATCGTGCTCGCGGGCACGGTCCTCGTGCTGACCGCCGGGGTCGACGAGGCTCACGCCGGCGAGGAGGTGAGCCAGCCCGGGGCGATCGATCCCAGGGTCCTGCGAGCACGCTCCGAGATCGCACGAAGCCGGATGATCGCAGGATCCTGCGCCCTGGCCCTCATAGCGATCGCCTCGTTGGTCATCACCCCGCTGCTTCCGCTCGCAGACGCCACAGATCCCTTCACGCTTCGGGACTACGTGACACCAGAGAAGGAGGATCACCAGGTGATCAACCCACTCGCCTCGGTCCGCTACATGCACGAGTTCCGTGGCGAGGACACTCTGTTCACCTCGGAGACGGAGGACGATGACCCTGTGCGCTTGTGGCGGCTTGCGGTCCTGGACACCTACGACGGCACCACCTGGCGATCCTCGGGGTCCTTCGAGAACGCCGGGACCGCCCTGCCAGATTCGTACCCCCCTGAGGTCGCCTCACGGGAGTACCGGGAGGAGCTGCGGATCGACGATCTCGACTCACCCTGGATCCCCCTTCCAGGGTGGCCCCTCGAGATCGACCCCGACGACCCGCCGCTCGATCTTCGCTATGCCCCCGCCGAGGGCATGGTCGCAGTCGGTTCAGGGACGTCCGACCAGCTCGTCGTGAGCAGCAAGGTTCGCATCCCACAACCCTCGGCGGGCGAGATAATCACAGCCGTGCCAGCCTCGGGCGCCGAATCAGAGCCGTACCTACAGCTACCCGGGTCGATCCCGGGGCCATGGAAAGAGTCCGCGGAACAGATAGTGGACGGCCGCTATACCACCTTCGACCGGGCAGCCACGCTCCGTGACTTCTTCCGCGAGGGTGAGCGCTTCGTCCTCGACGCGGAAGCCCCGTCCGGGCACAACATCACGAGGATCGATGCCTTCCTGGCTGATGGTCACGGAGATGACGAGCAGTTCGCGACCGCGTATGCGGTCATGGCCCGATCGCTCGGGATCCCCACGAGAGTTGTGGTGGGCTTCCGGGGCGGGGCGGAAGCGGCAGGCGACCCCGAGCGCGTCGCCGTCCGAGGTGGCGACGCCCATGCCTGGCCAGAGGTCTGGCTCGCCGGCATCGGCTGGATCGCGTTCGACCCGGCACCTGGTCTGGATGACGAGATCCCGGCGGCCGGGGACCTGGCGTTGAGCGAGGAGCTGGAGAGGGCTGAGGAAAGAGTTGAAGCCCAGCACGAGGACGAGGCGGACCCGACAGGAGCACCGGCCGTCGCCGTCACCCGCCCTGATGGCCAAGCCGGGAGATCCATGCCGGGCTGGCTCCTCCCCCTGATGGGAGCATTCCTCCTCGTCGTCGGGCTTCCGGTCGCAATCGCATACCTGAAAGGGCGGCGGCGACGCATCCGCAAGAGTCAGGGGAGTCCCCATGACCGCGTAGCCGGGGCCTGGGACGACTCGCTCGACCGGCTCGTGGAGACGGGTCTGGGTCCCTTGCGGGCGATGTCCGCGAGCGAGATCGGGAGCGCAACCCGAACCCAGTTCGGAGAACAGGCCGCCGGACATCTGTTGCCGCTCGGCCACCTTGCCAACCGCGCGTTCTTCGATGACGCCTCACTCAGCGAATCACATGCAAGACGGGCCTGGGCCGCCGCAGACGAGCTCAGGTCCGAGCTGCAGCTCCAGCTCCCTCGACGGAAGCGCCTCCTGGCGCTGTTGGATCCGCGACCACTCCTGACTCACAGACATGCATCGTCGCCGAGCTCCGAGAGCAGGGTTGCCGGGTCGCCGCTCTCGTCGGTGAACAGCCAACCCACCTGAGCGCAGAAGGTACGATCCCCGGATGGGGCTTCCACCGTTGCCATTCCATCACCCAGGGCCACGGTCATCGGCTCACCTTCATAGTCAGGAAGTTCGGCTCCACCTTCGGTGACCAGCCTTACGATCCCTGGTTCGTCGGGGTCCCCGGCCCATGTCCAGCTGACCTCAACCAAACCCTCCGCATACGAGACCCCAACGACTACGGGGAACTCGAACGGGGCAGTGGTCGGGGTCGAGCCGGATTCCCCGGAAGGCTCAGACCCCCGCGTCGGGATCGTCAGCGAATCCGAGGATCGATCGCCCGTCATCATCCCAACCACCGCGAGCGCGACCACCGACAGCAGCACCACCGAGGTCACGACGATGACTGCGATCCGGGCCTTCGAGGCCCGTCTTGGTGCGACCGAGGGCAGGGCCCGCCCGCTCCGGAGCTGCGCCCGCTCGTGGGCAACCGTGCGGTCACCGGTGAACCCGCCGCTCGCGTCGGATTCCATCTCGGCGGCCAACGCCTCGATCGCCAACAGGCCGTCCGCACCCTGAACTGGCGCTGCCACCGGGACAACACCTGTACGCAACGGCGATACCTCGACGCCCAACTCGCGCTGCGCACCCGCGAAGAGCCTCGGCCAGCTCCTCGGCAGATGGACGCTGCTCGGGGTCCTTGGCCATGGCCCAGGTGACCACCCCCCAGAGGGTGTCGGGAACCTGGCGTCGAATCAGCTTGGGCGGATCGTCTCGGACGACCCTAAGGAAGAACGGCAGCGGCCCCTCACCCGCGGCCGGCTCGAAGGCCGGCCTGCCGGCCAGCAGGAAGTACAGAGTGGAGCCGAGCGAGTAGACGTCACTCGCCGGAGTCGCCGTCTGCTGCTCCAGGATCTCAGGTGCGGCATGCACAGGCGTCAGAGCCGTCGTGGTCGCGGTGGCGTCGGCCCCCTCGGTGACAACCGCAATCCCGAAGTCCGAGAGGATCGGCTCACCGTAGGCCGAGATGAGCACGTTCTCGGGCTTGACGTCGCGGTGCACAACCCCGGCTTCGTGGGCTGCCGCGAGCCGCGCCCGCGATCTTCACACCCACCTGGAGGACCTCCCTGACCTTCAGCGGTCCGTCCGCTCCGACGCGATCGGCCATCGAGCCTTCGGTCAAGTACTCCATGGCCAAGTACGGACGCCCATCGGCGGCAAGACCCGAGTCGAACACCGTGGCGATGTTGGGGTGGCTGCTCAGCCGACCCATCAGGGAACACTCCCGGTCGAACCGCTCGCGGGCCCTCCCCGCCAGCCGACCATCCAGCAGCTTGAGTGCCACCGTCCTGTCGAACTGCCCCTGGTAGGCGCGATAGACCGTCGCGAAGGCACCCGAGCCGACCTCCACAAGGTCTCCGAAGCCGGGTACGAGCTCATCACCCGCGCTCCGGCGCCTCCTCAACATCACCTCGGTGAAGGTCTAGCGCCCGTCGTGGCATCAGGGGACGAGAGCAAGCCAGTAGCGGGGCCGATCACGCCGAGATGACCCTCGTCTGTCCCTGGCCGCCGCCCGCACCACAGGAATCGGTGACCGTCCACTCGAAGATGATGGTGCGCCCACTCCCCAACCCACTCCCGAAGATCACACCGAAGTGGACGTTGCCGAACCCACCAGGGGGAGCCGAACCTCTGGGCGTCCACCCGTTCGAGTTCGTGTGGTTCTGCGGGCTCCACTGGATCCAGTGCGCCTGATTGCCCGTCCCGGACTTCCACTCGTTGGCACCGATCGACGGCATCGGGTTGACATCGTCCCAACGGGGGGTACCCAGGATGTCGTAGCTCAGCGCCTGGTTGTCCGGGTCATACGGCACAGAGCCAGCTGGGGGGGTGACGGTGTTCTGACCCCACACCGAGTACCGCCACATGTCACCCTCTTGGTAGGAATTCCCGTGTGGGACAGCCCATTCGTACCGGCTGACCGGAATGACCGGGGCGCGGTTGAGCACAGGCACGCTCACGGATGCGCCTGGACCCCGGTTTCCGTCTGGATCGATCGCGTAGACGTCCAGGGCATCCGCGCTACATGTCCATACGTCAGCGTCTCCACCGGCCGAGGAGTAGTTCCATACATAGCCGTCGCTCCTGCGCACGATCTGGTAGCCGACTGCACTCGGCACGCTGTTCCACGAGATGCGCAGAGCATGCCTCGAGCCGTCTGGCCAGGGACCTCGGTCCTCCCAGCTCAGGCCGGCAGGTGCCGAGAGACCCGCAGAGGGTCGACACGGAGCGGTTGCAGGGGTGCTCTCCATCAACCCGTCTGGGGTGTCGGCCTGAGCCGTGACGGAGCACGTGTACTGCTGCCAGTTCGTGAGTCCGGTGAGCGTCGCCACGTTCGAGGTCACGGTCGTACTACGGCTCCCCGCAGTCACCTCGTACTCCACGGTGATCCCATTGGCACCGAGACCGTTGTTCGCACCGGGGGACCAGTTGAGGGTGACCTGGCTGTCTCCAGGTGTCACGCTCTGCACTGACGGTGACCCCGGAGCCCCATAGGGAGTAGTCGCCGCCGAGACGCCAGCAGGCCCCTCGACATCGTCTTCGTTGCGTGCCACGACGGAGCACGTGTAGCTGGACCCCGGGTCGAGCCCACCAATCGTCACCGACATCGGATCAGAGCCAGCAGGCTCATTCGGGCGAGAGGCGCTGTCCCCGCTGCTCGTGCAACCGATGTCGTACTCGGCTATGTCGGGGCCACCGTTGTTGTCGGGCTCGTCCCAGCTGAGACTGATCTCTCCAGCCCCGGCCTCTGCGTCGATCGGCTCCGGAGCACCGGGGATCCCATCATCTGGCGTCACCGGATCCGACCATGCTGACCACTCACCCATCCCCGCTGAGTTCTCCCCCCGGACTCTGAACTGGTACTCCGTGTCGTTCTCAAGGGGTCGAACGAGGATCATGGTCGCCGAACCGTCGACCTCCCAGGTCTCGTCATCGTCCGACTCCACATACCAGGTCTCGGCTACTCCGCCGTCGTCGGCAGGACTCCACCTGAGACTCGCCTCTTCGTCACCTGGGGTGGCCTCGATCATCTCGGGGGCGCCAGGCTCGACAGAGTCATCCGCGGGCACCGTGGTGGTGGTCGTCGATCCTTGGTCACCGCCCCCCGAGCCCTCATCATCCTCGTCTTCTTCGTCGTCGTCGCCAACGCTCCCCCCGTCATCAGGCCCTTCCTCTGGCCCTCGGGTGATCTCCTCCGGGGTCGGGCGATCGTCCTCCGGATCCGGTAGTTCGTCGATCGCCTCCTCGGTCTTCTGGATCCTGCGGGGCTGCCCTTGCTGATCGATCGCCAATGCCTCCTGGCCATCAGGATCGTTGATCCAGAGCATGCCATCCTTGACGAACACGTCGACATCCCGGAACCCGTCGCCGTCCTCATCCTCCCCTTCGAACGACACCACCGCACGTTCGACCAGTCGCCGACCATCACCGTCGATGCGGGCTACAACCCCGTCGGTGTGGTCAAGGACGTAGACGCTCGTCCCAGCCACAAGGGGAGGGCCCAGGTCATGCCCGTCGGTGCCGGGCAGTTCGACCACCCCGGCATCTCCGCTATCCACGTCCACCCACACCACCTTGCCGCCCGCCTTGGACGAGAGCCACAGGACGCGGCCTTCGAGCTCCTCTGCCAACCAGAAGGACTGCCCGGCACCACTCGGCAGCGCTCGAGGAGCACCCACGTCGTCCAGTGCCACCACCTCGACGGTCAAGCTCTCCTGATCGAAGATGACGGGCTCCCCGTCGAGCATGGACAACCAGAGTGCGCTTCCCGTGGAGTCGAGCTCGTGCGCGACGAGCACCTCCTCGTCGACCGCTACGAGCTGGCCGCCTTCGGTGAGCCCCCACAGGTGCTCTTGGGAATCGCCCAGTGCCTGTTGTACGGGATCGCCAAGCTCGACCGTCTGTCCTGATGACTTGAGTGTCTCCGGGTCGGCCGGCGTCACCGAACCCTCACCCATGTTCACGTACCAGGCATTCGAGCCCGCCACGACGAACTTGACTCCCCTCCCGATCTGTCTGCCCGCGGAGTCCATGGTCGCCTCATCGATGCGATACAGCTCGCCCGTGGTCTTGTTGTGGAGGTAGAGACCGTCGGCCCGCTGGATCACCTCCACCTCATCACCTTCCGAGTTCTCCAGCCGGGCGCCCTGTGCATCGAGCTCCCCGGTGAGGCCGTTCGCGTGCAGGATGTTCTCGGTGGCCGAGTTCCACAGCCACGCCCCACCGTCGAGCATCTCGTGAAGCACCCGCGAGTTCGCCGACCCGAACAACGCCGCGATGCTCGCCACCAGCAGCGCCATCGCCACCCCCACCGAGACGAACCCATTGGCCGTCCGAAGACCCCGCAGGCGCCCCCGTTCCCTGGCCGGTGCCGCCAACCTCTTCGCCCGCACAGTGCCTCCACCGCGAGTAGCCCGCCTTGATGGAGAATCTACCGCAGAATCGGGAGGCAGCGGGAGGCCGCATCCCAGGGGGGTGCTACCTGATCGACTCCGACGACCGGTAGCATCGCGACCCTGTGCCCGAGAAGAACCGAACCCCAATCTCGATCCGTGCCCGCCTCGCGGCGGTGGTCGTTGCCGCAGCGCTCGCCCTCGCCGCATGCGGATCCCCGGACCGGCCAAGCTTCGAGACCGACGCTGGAGCGGCCGACACCACCGTCGAGACCACCTCCGTACCGACCGCACCCCCCACGACCGTCGACCCGACTACCAGCTTCGTCGCCGCGTCGACGGTCCAGGGCCAGCAGCAGGTCTTCGATTCCCCCGGCGGCGCCGTCAAGACGAGTCTCCCGAACCCCTGGGTGGGCGACTCGCCCCTCGTCTTCCTGGTGAAGGCCGACCACGGCGAGTGGCTCGAGGTGTACCTGCCGGTACGTCCCAACGGGAGCACCGGATTCGTCCGCTCCTCCGACGTATCGGTGACCCGGCACAACTGGCGGATCGAGGTGAGGCTCTCCGAGTTCAAGATCAAGGTCTTCGAGGGCGACGAGCTCTTCCTCGACACCGGGATCGCGGTCTCGGAGGAGAACACGCCGACCCCGGGCGGCCTCTACTACACGACCGAGCTGCTCCAGCCCCCCGATCCGAACGGTGCCTACGGCACCTACGCGTACGGCCTCTCGGGCTTCTCCGACATCCTGCAGAGCTTCAACGGCGGCCCTGGCCAGCTGGGCCTGCACGGCACCAACCAGCCCGAGCTCATCGGCCAGAGGGTGAGCCACGGCTGCATCCGCATGCGCAACGAGGACATCGAGCAGCTCGCGGCCATCCTCCCCCTCGGTGTTCCGGTCCAGGTCATCCCCTGATCCGACGCCGAGATGCTCAGCGGAGCCGGCGGAGCCAGTCGGCCACCAGCTCGCAGATCCGCCCGTCCTGCCCCTTCGGGTCGTGACCCCCGTCGACGAAGGCCAGCTCGACCGGGCCCGGAATGGACCTGGCCGCCAGGTCCAGCTCCCCGGGTGAACCGAACGGATCCTTCCTGCCCGAGACGAACAGGCAAGGCACCTCGAGCTGCGCGAAGTGCTCGGTGCGCAGTTGGTCGGGCTTGCCGGGCGGGTGCAGCGGGTAGCTGAGCAGCACCAGCCCCGCCGCAGGCAGGCCCTCGGCCACCGCGAGCGAGCACATCCGACCGCCGTAGGAGCGCCCGCCGAGCACGAGGCGACCTGCCCGGATCCGATGTGCGGCGACCGCGGCCGCCGCCTCCTGCCTCAGGTGGCCGACGGCGACCGGTGCCCGATCAGGAGCCTTCCTGCCCGCCTTCCGGTACGGGAAGTCGACCCTCACCACCGGGATCCGGAGTGCCGTCTCGAGCGCGACCAACGTGGGGTGGTCGCGGTCCGCCCCCGCTCCGGGAGCCAGGAGCACGGCTCCGGCAGTTGCCATCCGATGGATCCTACGGGCGCTCGCCGCACGTCGCCCGGTGGCGGAGAGGAGGCGACTCAGACGAGCGGGTGGAGCCGGTCGCGGAGGCGGTCGGCCCGAGCCTCCACGTCCTCGGGGGTGAACTCGCCCGACTCGAGGAGCCCGGCGAGGTCATCGACCTGGGAACCGAGCGCCGACCACTCCTCGGGCGCGAACCCGAAAGGCAGCGGCAGCCGGTCCAGGCGGTCCGCGGCCTCGACCAGATCGAGGACCGCCCCGGGGTTGCGCCCGTCGTGGCGGAGCCGGTCGGCGGCCACGAACAGCTCCGAGAGCACGTCCTGCACTATCAGCCCGTCGCTCGGATCGTCGAGGCCGGCCTCGTCCTGCGCCGGGATCTCGTCGGGAGACGAGATCGAGTCGAAGATGCGCTCCACCGCCGCCTCGTCGGCCTCGTGGACCACGAGCTCGTCCTCGCCCGTGAGCTCGTGGGGGATCTTCTCCTCGACCAGCCAGTCCAACGTCGACCCCAGCTGGGAATCGGGGAAGCCGGACAGGTCGTAAGCCACCTTCGGCGCGTCCGGATCGAGCGCCAACAGCACCGCGCTCTCGAACGCCCCGATGAACCCCTCGACCTGGTCGGCGTCACGGGCCAGCACGACGAGCGTGCTCTCCTCCCAGCTGTGGGGGAAGGACACGGACGAGAGCACGCCGAAGGGCGGGCTGAGGGCCAGCACCCCCACCGCCCATGCCTCCTCGAAGGTCGACCACGATCCCGCCAGCCGAAGATCCAGCAGGATCCGCTGCTCGGGCTCCCAGTCCGCCAGGTCGAAGCGAGCGAGACCGGAATCGGCATCACCGGGCGAGAGGGGCCCACCCTCGCGGGCCCCGGCCAGCTCGTCGATGAGCTCGTCGAGGGTGAACTCGAGCCGATCGGGCACCATCAGGTCGCTCCCGTGCCATACGTGCTCGACGTTGCGCTCCTGGAGGATGCCCTCGAACTCGATGCGCACACCGGTCGGCCACTCCGCCAGGTCGTACACCACGAGGCCCTCACCCCGGTCGGAGTCGTCGGAGAGCGCGAGGCCGGCCGGGACGAGCGTGTCCCGGTGGCTGCGCGCCACCGCCTCGGACACGCGCGCGTCGGGCTCGGTGTCGAGGCCGGCGAGGAACGCGCCGAGCGAGGCAGAGAAGTCGGTGCCTGTCACGTCGCCATTGCAGCACACCGGAGGCCTCGACGATTCCCGGGGCACGCGGGCCCCGGATTACTCTGCGCCCCATGGCTGACCGGAAGGAAGTCCCCGACCGCAACCTCGCCCTGGAGATGGTGAGGGTCACCGAGGCCGCCGCGATGGCGGCGGCGCGCTGGATGGGGCGTGGGGACAAGGAAGGCGCCGACGGGGCGGCCGTCGACGCGATGCGGATCGTCCTCCAGGCCGTACCGATGGACGGGATCGTGGTGATCGGCGAGGGAGAGAAGGACGAGGCGCCGATGCTCTTCAACGGTGAGAGCATCGGCGACGGCTCCCCACCGGCCACCGACATCGCCGTGGACCCGATCGACGGCACCACCCTCACCTCGCTCGGCCGCGGCAACGCCCTGTCGGTGATCGCCGTCGCCGAGCGGGGCACGATGTTCGATCCGGGACCCTGCGTGTACATGGAGAAGATCGCGGTCGGACCCGAGGTGGCCGGTCACATCGACCTGAACCACTCCGTCGCGGAGAACCTGGAGGCCGTGGCCTCCGCCAAGGGCGAGAAGGTGAGGGACGTCACCGCGGTCGTGCTCGACCGGGACCGCCACAGCGACCTGATCGGCGAGATCCGCTCGACCGGGGCGCGCATAAGGCTCATCCCCGACGGCGACGTGGCCGGTGCGATCTCCACGGCCTGGACCGAATCGGGCGCGGACATCCTCTTCGGCATCGGGGGCACGCCAGAAGGGGTGATCGCCGCCGCAGCCCTGAAGTGCATGGGCGGTGAGATGCAGGGGCGGCTCTGGCCCCGCAACGACTCCGAGCGGGAAGCGGCGATCGCCGCCGGCTACGACCTGGAGCAGGTGCTCGGCATCGACGACCTGGTGCGCGGAGACAACTGCTTCTTCGCCGCCACCGGGATCACGGACGGGGAGCTGCTCAAGGGCGTCCACTACGACAGCCAGGGCGCGACCACGCAGTCGCTCGTCATGCGTTCGAAGTCGGGGACCGTGCGACTGGTGAACTCCCGTCACCGGCTCGACAAGCTGAGCACGCTCTCGATGATCGACTTCGACTGAGAGCTCCGCCGGCGAGAGGACGCTACTCGGCCGCTCTGCCCACTGCCGTCAGCCGCGCATGGGCACGCCGCAACGAGGCCTCCGCTTCGCGGTCGTCGCCGACCATGGCCTCCTTCTCGGCCCTCTCCCTCGCCCTTCGCGCGCGCTCGACGTCGATCTGGTCCGCCAGCTCCGCGAGATCCGAGAGGATGATGACCCGGTCGTCGACGACCGAGACGAACCCACCGTGCACCGCGGCCTTCATGTCATCGTCCGTCTCGGGCCGCACGGTGACGGTCGCGATCTCGAGTGCACCGAGGAACGGTGCATGGCCGGTTAGGAAGGCGATGTCGCCCGCGTCGACGGTGCGGGCTATCACCATGGAGGCCTCTCCCTCCCACAGGACCCGCTCGGGGGAGACGATCTCGACTTGCAGGGTCACCTCGCTCAGCCCTCCGTCTGGCGTTGCAGCTCGTCGGCCTTCGCCCGGACGGAATCGGCGTTGCCCACGTTGAGGAAGGCCTGCTCGGGCAGGTCGTCGAGGTCGCCGTTGACCAGCTGCTCGAAGCTCTCGACCGTCTCTGCGATCGGTACGAAGATGCCCTTCATCCCGGTGAACTTCTCGCCTACGAAGAACGGCTGTGAGAGGAACTTCTGGACCTTGCGAGCCCGGTCGACGGTGATCCGGTCCTCCTCGGAGAGCTCGTCGAGGCCGAGGATCGCGATGATGTCCTGCAGCTCCTTGTACCGCTGCAGCACCTCCTGGGTGCGCCGGGCCACGTTGTAGTGGCGCTCACCCACCACCTCCGGGGCGAGGATGGACGAGGTCGACGCGAGCGGGTCGACGGCCGGGTAGATGCCCAGCGAGGCAACCTGCCGCGACAGCTCGGTGGTGGCGTCCAGGTGGGTGAACGTGGTGAACGGGGCCGGGTCGGTGTAGTCGTCCGCGGGGACGTACACCGCCTGCAGCGAGGTGATCGAGCGCCCGCGGGTGGAGGTGATCCGCTCCTGGAGCTCGCCCATCTCGTCGGCGAGCGTGGGCTGGTAGCCGACGGCCGACGGCATGCGGCCGAGCAGCGTCGAGACCTCCGAGCCCGCCTGGACGAAGCGGAAGATGTTGTCGACGAACAGCAGCACGTCCTGCTGCTTCACGTCCCGGAAGTACTCGGCCACGGTCAGAGCAGAGAGCGCTACCCGCAGGCGGACACCTGGGGGCTCGTCCATCTGCCCGTACACGAGCGCCGCCTTCTCGATGACGCCCGACTCCTGCATCTCGATCCAGAGGTCGGTGCCCTCCCGCGTGCGCTCCCCCACGCCGGCGAAGACCGAGACCCCGCCGTGCTGGGTTGCGACGCGGTTGATCATCTCCATGATGAGCACGGTCTTGCCGACCCCCGCGCCGCCGAACAGACCGATCTTGCCGCCGGCGAGGTAGGGGGTGAGCAGGTCGATGACCTTGATGCCGGTCTCGAACATCTCGGAACGGGGCTCGAGATCCGTGAACGCGGGGGGCTCGCGGTGGATCACCCAGTGATCCTCGACGCCGCTCAGCGAGTCGACGTCGAGGGTCTCGCCTATGACGTTCATCACATGACCCAGCACGGCATCACCGACCGGCATGGAGAGGCCTCTGCCCAGGTTCTCGACGGCCTGGCCCCGGGAGAGCCCGTCGGTGGGCTTCAGGGCGATCACCCGCACCCGGCTGTCGCCGATCTGCTGGGCGACCTCGCCGGTGACGACGATCTCCTGGTCGTCGACGGCTACTTTGAACGTGACCGCCGTGTTGATCTCCGGCAGGTGCCCGAGGGGGAACTCCACGTCCACGACCGGTCCCGCGATGGCGACGACGCGGCCGTCCTTGCGTTCGGTCTCGCTTGGGCTCGAGGAGGTGACGGTCATTGGGCTGAGCTCCGATCAGGGGATGAAGCGGTCGATCTCCTCCCGCTCCGGGAAGAAGCGGGCAGGGAAGAGGTGGTCGGGCAGCAGATCCTCGCGGCCGCCCTTGTCCTGGGCGAGCGCCTCCGCGCCACCCACGATCTCCATTATCTCGGTGGTGATCGCGTCCTGGCGGGCGCGGTTCATGACGCGGGTGAGGCTCACGATCAAGTCCTCCGCGTTGTCGGTGGCAGACTTCATGGCACGCTGGCGGGCCGCGTGCTCCGAGGCCGAGGCGTCCAACAGCGCTGAGAAGATCCGGGCCTCCACGTACCGCGGCAGCAGCGTGTCGAGGATGACGGTGGGGTTGGGCTCGTACTCGAGATCGGCCGACGGCCCTCCCCGGGCGTCTCCGTCCTCGGCAACCTTGAGCGGGAGGAACCTCCGGATCACCGGACGCTGCGTGCCGGCGCTGATGAACCTGGTGTAGGCGAGGTCCAGGGTGGAGAACTCACCCTGTTCGAACCGGTTGGCCACTGCGCGGCCGATCTCGCGAGCGTCCTCGTAGGTGGGCTGATCGGTCATGTTGCCGAAGGCCGCCTCGATCGCGTAGCCGCGGAAGCGGAAGTAGCTCTGTGCCTTGTTGCCCACCACGAAGAGGGCGTAGTCGTCGCCTTCGGCGCGGCGAGCCTGCATCTCCCTCTCGGCCATCCGGAGGATCGTGTTGTTGTAGGCACCGCACAGGCCCCGGTCACCTGCGACGACCACGAACGCCGCTCGGCGCGCGTCGTACTCGCGCAGCAGCGGGTGGTCGAGCGCCGCACCGGCCTTCACCACGTCGAAGATCACGCTGGTGATCTGCTCGCTGTAGGGCCGCGCCGCGTTCGCGCGCTCCTGGGCCTTCACCACGCGGGTGGCGGCGATCAGCTCCATGGCGCGCGTGATCTTCTTCGTGGACTCGACGCTCCGGATGCGCCGCCTGAGGATGCGTTCCTGGCCTCCGGCCATGGTGCTGCTAGCCCTCTTCCGCCTGTCGGTCGATCTCGTCCTCGATCAGGGTGGCCTCGGAGCGGCCCCCGGCCTGGGTCACGCTGGCATCACCCTGCTCCTCTGCACCCGGCTCGTCCGCCGCGGCGCCGGACGACGGGGTGAACGACTCCACGAAGGACCTCACCGCGCTCTCGAGGGCGCCGCCCTCGGGGAGCGCTCCGGTCGAGCGGATCTGCTCCAGGAGGTCTCCGTGACGGGTGCGAACGAAGTCGAGCAGCTCGGTCTCGAACCGACCGACGTCCTCGACCGGGATGGAGTCCAGGAAGCCGCCCGTTCCCGCGAAGATCGAGACCACCTGCTCCTCCACCGGCATCGGCGAGTGGAGACCCTGCTTGAGCAGCTCTGTGAGGCGGTAGCCGCGCTCGAGCTGGGCCGCCGAGACCTTGTCCAGCTCGGAGCCGAAGGTCGCGAACGCCTCCAGCTCGCGGAACTGCGCGAGGTCGATCTTCAGCGTGCCGGCCACGCTCTTCATGGCCTTGATCTGCGCGTCGCCGCCCACACGCGAGACCGAGATCCCGACGTCCACGGCGGGGCGAACACCCGCCTTGAAGAGGTCGTCCTGGAGGTACACCTGGCCATCGGTGATCGAGATGACGTTGGTGGGGATGTAGGCCGAGACGTCGCCCGCCTTCGTCTCGATGATCGGCAGGGCGGTGAGGGAGCCTGCGCCCCGCTCGTCGCTCAGCTTCGCGGCCCGCTCGAGGAGACGGCTGTGGAGGTAGAAGACGTCGCCCGGGTACGCCTCGCGCCCGGGCGGGCGGCGCAGCAGCAGGGAGAGCTGGCGGTACGCCTCGGCCTGCTTCGAGAGGTCGTCGTACACGATGAGGGCGTGCTCACCGTTCTCCATCCAGTGCTGGCCGATGGCACACCCGGCATAGGGGGCGAGGTACTTGAACGGCGCCGGATCCGACGCGGGGGCCACCACCACGACCGTGTAGTCCATGGCCCCGTGCTCGGCGAGGGTGGCCACGGTCTGGGCGACCGTGGAGCCCTTCTGGCCGATCGCGACGTAGATGCACCTAACGCCCTGGCCCTGCTGGTTGATGATCGTGTCGATGCAGACCGCGGTCTTGCCGGTCTTGCGATCGCCGATCACCAGCTCGCGCTGCCCGCGACCGATCGGCGTCATCGAGTCGATCGCCTTGATGCCGGTCTGGAGAGGTTCGTGCACGGGCTTGCGGCCGGTTATCCCGGGCGCCTGAACCTCCATCCGGCGACGCTCGACGCCGGAGAGGGGGCCCCGCCCGTCGATCGGCTCGCCGAGAGCGTTGACCACCCGGCCCAGCAGCCCGTCACCGGCGGGTACATCGAGGATGCGACCGGTCGCCTTCACCGGAGAACCCTCCTCGACCGCCGCGGCGTGCTCGGCGTCGCCCAGGACCACCGCACCGATCGACTCCTCGTCGAGGTTGAGAGCCAGGCCCAGGGTTCCACCTTCGAACTCGAGGAGCTCGTTCACCGCGGCGTCGGGAAGGCCCGAGACCCGGGCGATGCCGTCGCCGACCTCGAGAACCCGACCGATCTGGGTGTCCTCGGGCCGTGGCGTGAAGCCCTCCAGGTTCTTGCGGAGGGCGGCGGTGATGTCGGCGGTGGAGATGGTGAGCTCAGCCATTTCTCTCTCTCGGCTCTCGTCGGTCAGAAGGCTTCTCGGAGTTGGCGCAGACGGGTGCGGACGCTGCCGTCGATGACGCGGTCCCCGATCTGGGCGACCACGCCGCCCACGACGTCGGGATCCACTACCACCTTCACCTCGACGTCGGTCCCGACGGCCTCGGAGAGGGCGGCGGCGAGGCGGCTGCGCTGCTCCTCGTCGATGGGCCTGGCGACCCGCACCTCTGCGAGCTGCTTGGCCGCAGCACGGGCCGACGAGGCCACGAGACGGTCGACGATCGAGGGCAGCTCACGGGCGCGGCCGGTGCCGGCCACGAACGACACCACCGAGACGGTGATGTCGGAGGCCTTGCCACCGAGCAGGTCCTGCACGATCTGCTGGCGACGCTCGGCCGGGATGCGGGGGTCGGCGAGAGCCGACCACAGCTCGTCGTTGCCCTCCAAGGTCCTCGCGAAGCGGAACAGCTCGTCGGTGACCTCGTCGACCGCACCCTCGGCGGTGATGATGCCGAGCAGCGCCTCGGCGTAGATATCGGATCGCTCCGCCATCTCAGTTCTTCCTGCTTCCCAGCTCGGCGATGTAGCGCTCGATCAGCTCGGCGTGGGTGGCTTCGTCCAGCACGTTCTGCACCACTGCCTCGGCCGCGCCCAGGGTGAGGTCCCCGATCGTCGCCTCGAGATCGGCCAGCGCCTGCTGCTGGGAAGCGGCGATGTCCCGCTGTGCCCGCTCCCGAAGCGCCACGACCTCGGCCTGCGAACGCTGCTCGAGGTCGCCGGCGAGTGCCGTCGCCGTGCGCCGGGCCTCCTCGATGATGGCGACGCGGTCGGCATCCGCGTTGGCGAGCGAGGAGCGAACCCCCTCCAGCTCGGTCTCGGCCTCGACGCGGGCGCTCTCCGCCTCGTCGATCTCGGCCGCGATGCGTTCACGCTTGTCGGCCATGGCCTTCTTCAGGGGCTCGTAGGCGAGCTTCCAGAGCACGAAGACGAGGATCACGAAGGCGATCGTCCCCCAGACGACCTCGTCGATGTCGCTCGGGAGGATGATGTCGTTGGGCTCGTGCCCCTCGGAAGCCAGGATGACGGCGCGCATCAGTTCCCCTCCTCCGCGCCGGTCACCCGAGGGTCCCGGCGCGGTTCACGTACTCCTCCACCACCGGACGCTGGACGGTCTCGTCGAGCTCCTTCTGCACGACCAGCCGGGCTGCCTCCACCGCCAACCCCGTGACACCGGACCGGAGCTCGTCGAACGCCACGGCCTTGGCCGCCTCCACCTCGGACGCAGCACGGGCACGGTCCTCGCCGATCTCGGCCTCAGCAGCCGCGACGAGCTGCCTGCGCTTCTCCTCGCCGGCGTGGCGGGCGTCGTCGATGATGCGGCTCGCCTCGGTCCGGGCCGACGCGAGACCCGCCTCGTAGTCGCGGCGGAGACCGACCGCCTCGTCCCGGGCCTGCTCGGCGCGGTCGCGATCCCCCCGGATCACGTCCGCCCGCTCCTGCTGCAGCTTCATGATCGGCGGCAGCAGCACCCACTTCAGCAGCGCCCAGAGGAGGAAGAAGGTCACCGCCCCCCAGAACATCTCGTTCCCGGTGGGGAGGATCGGGTTCTTGACCTCCTCCTCGGCTTCGGCGTGCACCCCCTCGTCGACGACCTCGGCCTCACCTTCGTGGCCGTCCTCGGCCACGGGCGCGACCTCGACCTCACCGTCCTCGGCCTGGGCGACCAGGAACCTGAGCGATGCGGTCATCGGATCAGACGAACTTCAGGAGGATGAAGACGACGAAGCCGATCAGGGCGAGCGCCTCGGTGAAGGCGATGCCCAGGAACATGGTGGTGCGGACCATGCCGGCCGCTTCGGGCTGGCGGGCCATCGCCTGCACGGACTGGCCGACGAGGTAGCCGATGCCGATGCCCGGTCCGATGGCGGCGAGGCCGTAGGCGTAGCCGGCGCCCTGTGCGGCCGCGGTGGCCTTGATCTCGTCGGGGGTCTGCTCGGCGACCTGCGCCAGCACTCCGACGGCGGAGCTGATGTCCATGTTCGTTGCTCTCCTTTGGGTTCGAAGATCAGTGCTCGGGGTGCAGTGCACCGCCGATGTAGACGGCGGTGAGGATGGTGAAGATGTACGCCTGGAGGAAGGCGACCATCAGCTCGAAGCCGGTGAGGGCCACGAGCATGAAGAACGAGAAGGGCCAGGCCAGCACCAGCGGCGCCTTGATGAAGAGGGCGATCGTGAGCACGCCGAAGGTCACCAGCAGGATGTGGCCGGCGAGCATGTTGGCGAAGAGCCGGACCGCCAGCGAGAAGGGCCGGACGATGAAAGTCGACAGGAGCTCGATCGGGGTCACCAGCAGGTAGAGCGGCTTGGGCACCCCTGGGGGGAAGAGCGCACCGCCGAAGTAGTGGAGCGGACCCTGGTGCTTGATGCCCACCACGATGAAGTAGACGAGGACGATCCCGGCGAGAAGCGCTGGGTTCGCCATCCGGGCGTTGGCGGGCATCTGGAAGCCGGGGATGATCTCGAACAGGTTCCCGATGAGGATGAAGAAGAACAGGCTGGTCAGGAACGGTATGTAGCGCAGGCCGTCCGGACCGATGGTCTGCATGACGATGCCTTCCTTCACGAAGTCGACCGCCGACTCGGCGATCATCTGCACCCCTCTGGGCACCATCTGACGACGCCTGCCGGCGATGAAGAAGATGAGGAAGGTGGCGACGACCGCGATCACGTCGATGACCGCGATCTTGTTGAACTCGAAGATCTCGCCGTCACCGAATATGGCGGGCCACTCGACGAGGTTCTCGATGGGCGGGAACTCGAGGCCGAGGATCACGGTCGGGACGACTCCTTCGCTGCGGGCCGGTGCTCGCCGGGCTTGAGGCCGGGGAACGCCAGCGAGGCCGAGACGTGCGACATCTCCCAGAAGAGGAGACCGAGGTGGGTGGCGATGAGGGTGATCCCGAGCGGCCAGGGTGACAGCCACCAGGAGTCGCGGACCGCCCACACCGCCAGGAAGATGAGCCCGAGCCGGAGCAGGTAGCCGAAGAGGGCCGCCGCCATCATCAGTCCGAGCGAGATCCGGGCGGAGACGGAGAGCAGGAAGGCCGAGAGCAGGTAGTTGGCCACGACGATCACGATCGCGTATCCCGCCGAGAGCATCCCCTGGGTGCCCCAGAACACCGCTCCCGCCAGCATCGCCACCGGCGCGACCCAGGCCGCCCGCTTCACGAGATCGAACGCGATCTCGGTCTCCGGCGCAGGTCCTTCGAGGCGGGTCAGCGCGATCTCGCCCACGGGCGACCCTCCTCGTGCTGCCGCATCTGCTCGGCGTAGACGTAGTAGGTCTTCACGAACACCCCCGTGAGCGCCAGCACCGCGAGGGCGGTCGTGAACGCCGGGACGGTCCCGAGAGCGCGATCGACCGCCAGTCCGAGCAGGCCGAAGATGGCCGGAGCGAGGACGATCTCGAAAGCCCGGGTGAACCCGTCACCCAGGCCCTTGTTCAGTTCGCGCCGTTGCGAAGCGTCCACAGTTGGGGTGGTACCTGCCTTGGGACCGAGCTTGTGAAAGCGTTCGCAATCTAGGTGCGGCGCCTCCCGCCCCGCAAGTTCAGCCCCGACCCGCTCCGGTCCCCGCTGCCGAGTCCGACCGCGAGCGCTGCCTCCCGGTCCGGCCCGGGGGCGCCGCATCCCCGTTGGACCCGTCCCCGTTCGCTGCTCCCGCTGAGCGCGCCCCCGCAGGCCCGGATGGAAGAGGGTGTACAGGATGAGTCCCAGGGCCAGCACCCCGATGGGGACGATCGCGTCGCCCTTGCCCGTGTAGGTCGGGTAGAGCACGAAGAAGGAGAGGAGAGCGGTCCACGCCCAGAGTATGAGCACGCTGCGCCGCTGACCGTGGCCGAGGCGCATCAGCCGGTGGTGGAGGTGGTCCTTGTCCGCGGTGGCGAGCCCCTGCCGCTTCGTGGCACGGCGCACGATCGCGAAGAGCGTGTCGACGATCGGCACACCGAGGATGAGCAGCGGGATGAGGAGCGGGGCGAAGAAGAAGAACGTCTGGCCGCTGAACTCCGCGTCGGTCCTTCCACCCACCATGATCGTCGATGCGGCCATCAGCAACCCCAGGAGGTACGCCCCGCCGTCGCCCATGAAGATCCGGGCCGGATGGAAGTTGTGCGGGAGGAACCCCACGCACAGCCCCAGGACCACGATCGCGACCAGCGGGCCGAGGTTGCCCTCGCTGAGGATCGCCCTCGTCGGCCAGCCTCACCGCGTACAGGAAGAAGGTCCCCGAAGCGATCGCCATGATCCCCCCGGCGAGCCCGTCGAGGCCGTCGATGAAGTTCACCGCGTTCACCATCCCGAGCACCCACAGCACGCTCACCAGGTAGGAGAGGTCCTCACCGAAGATGACGATCCCGCCGAAGGGGATCCGGAAGAACAGGATGCTCACGCCCGAGACCACCAGGATGCTGGCCGCGACGACCTGCCCCGCCATCCGGGCGGGTGCGGAGACCTCCCGCAGGTCGTCCACCATCCCCAACGTGAAGACCAGCACCGCCGAGATCAGCACCCCGAGCGGCTCGGTGCTCGACTCGAAGACCGGACCGAACACCGGCAGGCACCATGCGAAGAGCAGGCCCGCCGACATCCCCACCAGCATGGCCAGACCCCCGAGGGTGGGCGGTGGGCACCGCGTGCACCCTCCGCTCGTCCGGCTTCACCACCGCGCCGAACCGCAGGGCGAGCCGGCGAACGAGGAAGGTGACACCGAAGGTGACCGTCGCCGCTACCCCGCCGACAGCGGCGTAATCGCCGATGGAGGGCACGCGCCGAACGCTAGTGCAGGGGAGCTACGCGCTCCCCTCCCGAGCCCTCAGCCGTTGCCGTAGGGGGTGAACTTGGAGCAGAGGGTCGCGCACGTCGTCGCGGACCGCAGCCAGCTCGGCCTCGTCGTCGCGATCCCGCAGGGTCCTGGCGATGAGCGTCGCCGATCTCTGCCATCTCGGGCTCCCTCATGCCCTGGGTGGTGACGGCGGCGGTGCCGATGCGCACCCCGCTGGTCACGAACGGGGACCGGGGATCGTCGGGGATGGTGTTGCGGTTCAAGCGTGATGCCGGCCCGGTCGAGGACGGTCTGGGCCTCCTTGCCGGTGAGCTCGTCGTCGAAGGACCGCAGGTCGACCAGCATGAGGTGGTTGTCGGTCCCGCCCGACACGAGCCGGAAGCCCGCTGCTGGCCAGGGCCTCGGCCAAGGCCGCGGCGTTGGCCACGATCTGGCGCCGCGTAGACGCGAAGGACGGGGTCGACGGCCTCCCGGAACGCCACGGCCTTGGCCGCGATGACGTGCTCGAGCGGCCCGCCCTGCAGCCCGGGGAAGACCGCCTTGTCGATGGCCTGCCCGTGCTCCTCGCTGGCTGAGGATGCAGCCCCCGCGTGGGCCCCGCAGCGTCTTGTGGGTGGTGAAGGTGACCACGTCGGCGCAGGGCACCGGGTTCGGGTGGACGCCGCCGGCGATGAGGCCGGCGATGTGGGCGGCGTCGAACATGAAGCAGCGCACCGACCTCGTCGGCGATCTCCCGGAACGGGCACGGGGTCGATGACGCGGGGGTAGGCGGTGGCCCCGGCGACGATCATCTTCGGCGTGCTCGCCTCGGCCAGGTCCGCGGATCCGGTCGTAGTCGAGGCGCTCGTCGCTCGGGGTCACGCCGTAGGACACGAAGTCGTAGAGCGTTGCCGCTGGCGTTCACCGGCGAGCCGTGGGTGAGGTGACCACCGTGGTCGAGGCTCATGCCGAGCACCGTGTCACCGGGCTCGAGCAGGGCGAGGTACACGGCCATGTTGGCGTTGGCGCCGGAGTGGGGCTGGACGTTGGCGTGCTCCGCCGCCGAAGAGCGCCTTCGCCCGGTCGCGGGCCAGGTCCTCGACCTCGTCGACGACCTGGTTGCCGCCGTAGTAGCGCTTGCCGGGATAGCCCTCGCTGTACTTGTTGGTGAGCACCGACCCGGTGGCCTCGATCACCGCCGGTGAGGTGAAGTTCTCCGAGGCGATGAGCTGCAGGGTGGTGTTCTGCCGCTCGACCTCCTGGTCGACCAGGTCGAACAGCTCGGTGTCACGTTCGGTGGGCCAGGGCATGGGGAGCTCCTCGGGGCCGTCGGCGGGCTGGTCGAGCCTTCGTTCCACGATCAGCGCGGTGTCCGACCACATGTCAGGTCGACTCCTCCAACCGTGCCAGCAGGTCCTCGAGCTCGTCGGCCGTCCGTCCGGAACACCCTCAGCCGGACGCCCCATCGGGTCGGCGACGTCGTCGCGGCGCGAGTCGCCGAGCAGCTCGGACGGCTCCCGGCCGGCGTGCAGTCGCTCCAGCCACTCCGCCGGATCGGTCGCCGGAGGCCGGGTCCCGGCCTCCTCCGCCCGGCGGACCAGCTCCTTGAGCGTGAAGGTGCGGGGGAACGCCTCGGGCTGCAGGACGACGGCCTCGCGGACGTGGAGGCGGGCCATGCCGAGCACGAGGTCGGCTCCCGCGAGCAGGTCGGCGTCGACCTGGCGGCTCACGTGGTCCTCGAGAGAGAGCCCACGGCGTCTCATCACCTCGATCGCCTGGTCCGCAGCCGGCATGCCCCCGGTGAGGAAGCCAGCGGAGGAGACCGTCGCCTCCTCGCGGCCGCGCTCGCCGAGCCGGTGACGCAGGAGCACCTCGGCCATCGGCGAGCGGCAGACGTTGGCGGTGCAGAGCACGAGGATCTCGATCCGTCGGATTGTAGGGGTGACGACCAGGCGACCAGACTCCGGGCATGCCTGCGTTCGACCCCCGCACCCCCGTGCTCGTCGGGTGCGGACAGCTGAGCAACCGGGTCGACCAGGGAGCCGAGCCGCTCGAGCCTGTCGACCTCATGGCCGAGGCCCTGCGGAGGGCGGAGGACGACGCAGGGGTCTCCGGACTGCTCGTGGGGGCGGACTCGATCCGGGTGATCTGCCTGCTGTCCTGGCGCTACCTCGACCCGGCAGCCCTCCTGGGGGAGCGGATCGGCGCCGGAGCCCGCGAGACCGCCTACACGGCGGTGGGCGGCAACTACCCCCAGACGGTCGTCAACCGCACCGCGGTCGACATCCTGGAGGGGCGCAACGACCTGGTGCTGGTGGCCGGGGCCGAGGCCTGGCGCACGAACCGCCGCTTCCGCGACTCGGACGAGCGGCCCCCCTGGACCCGCCAGCCGGATGCCACCGCACCCTCTGTCCTGTACGGCTCCGACGACCCGGAGATGATGCACCCCGCCGAGCTGGCCAGGGGGATCGCCGCGCCGATCCAGCTGTACCCGATGTTCGAGAACGCCCTCCGCGCGGCGCTGGGGCTGAGCGTGGAGGAGCACCTGGCCAGGATCTCGGGGTTGTGGTCCCGCTTCAGCGAGGTGGCGGCCACCAACCCCCACGCATGGATCCAGACCGCGTACACCCCGAGGAGATCGCGACCCCGACGCCCGGGAACCGCCTCATCGGCTGGCCGTACACGAAGCGGATGAACTCCAACAACGCCGTGGAGCAGGGAGCGGGGCTCGTCATCTGCTCCGCCGAGAGGGCGGCCAGCTCGGGTGTGCCACGCGACCGGTGGGTGTTCCTCCACTCCGGAGCAGATGCCCACGACACCGACTTCGTCTCCAACCGCGTCGACCTCCACTCGTCCCCTGCCATCGGGGCCGTCGGCCGCCACGTCCTCGGGCACGCCGGGATCGGGGTCGACGACGTGGCTCACGTCGACCTCTACTCCTGCTTCCCCTCCGCGGTGCAGGTCGCGGCAGCCGAGATCGGGCTCGGCCTGGAGCGCCAGCTCACCGTGACCGGCGGGATGAGCTTCGCCGGCGGGCCCTGGAACAACTACGTCACCCACGCCATCGCCACCATGGCGGACGTGCTGCGATCCGATCCCGGATCCCGGGGGCTGGTGACGGCGAACGGTGGGTTCCTCACCAAGCACGCGGCCGGCATCTACTCGACCGAGCCCCCGCCTTCAGGCGCGTTCCGGTCGGCCGAGCCCCAGGAGGAGGTGGACGCCGCGGGAGGCCGGGAGCTGGCCGAGACGATACGAGGGCCCGGTCGAGATCGAGGCGTACACGGTGATGCACGACCGCGACGGCTGACCGTCCAACGCCCCGATCGCCGCTGCTCACACCCGACGGAAGGAGAGCCTGGGCCGAGATCACCGATCCGCGACGGTGCTCGCGGCGATGACCCGCGGGGAGCACGATCGGTCGGAGCGTGCGCGCTTGCCGCCGGCGGACGGATCGAGCTGGAGGGCTGAACCCGCCTCTGCACCCTGCGCCGGGCACTCGGCTGGTGGTCAGCGCGGGCGCAGCCGGGCCGCGAGGACCTCCATCACGCGGTCGTTGACCTTCGGCATGGTGGTGAGGAGCTCCCTGAACGCACCCGTGTCGAAGGCGATGAGCTTCAGCGGCGTCTCTGCCACCACCGATGCCGTCCTCGGCTGGTGCTCGACCAGTGCCATCTCCCCCACCATCGCCCCCGCCTCGAGCGTGGCGACGTGCTCTTCACCGGCGTACACGCCTGCCCGACCCTCGAGGATCACGAAGCACTCCTGGCCCACCCGGCCCTGCTCGATCAGCACAGCGCCCTGCTCGGCGTCGACGTCGTCGGCCAGATCCGCCACGCGCTGCAGCTCGTCGTCGGAGAAACCCTCGAAGAACGTGACCCCGCGGAGCTTCTCGAACGGCTTGTGCGCCTTCTTCCTGGAGAACATCGCTCAGACAATAGCCTCGCCCCGGCGGAGCAGTACCGGCTCCGACCCGCGGACATCCAGGACGGTCGACGGCTTCCGGTCGCACATCCCTCCGTCCAGCACCAGGACATCGTCACCGAAGAGTCGCTCCACGCCCTCGGCATCCACCGGAGTCGCCTGGCCGTGGAGGTTCGCGGCTGGTGGTGGCCAGCGGCCCGGCCCGCGCCGCCACCGCCCTCACCAGCGGGTGGTCCGGGCAGCGAACGCCGACGGAACCGTCACCCGAGCCGACGAGCTCGTCCACTCCGGTTCGCGCCTCGAGCACGAGGGTCAAGGGTCCGGGCCAGGCGCGCTCGGCCAGCTCCCGTGCCGACGCGGTGAGCACCGCCAGAGCGGAGGCCTGGGCCTCGTCGGCCACCAGCACGGCGATCGGCACCGCCTCCGGTCGTCTCTTCATGCCGAACAGCCTTCGTACCGCCTCCGGACTGTCGAGAGATGCGGCGATCCCGTACACGGTGTCGGTGGGGAGCACCACGCACCCACCGCTGCCGAGGGCATCGGCCGCGGCCTCGATGGCTGCCTCGGGAGGAGGATCACCTGCGGCCGGCACGAGCACCACCGGCGGCACGGTATCGGGCTCCGCGCGGGTTGGTGCCCCGGAGTGCGGTCGAGCCTCTACAGTCTCGGTAGTCCGATCAGCCGCCGGGGAGGACAAGTGGCGAAGTACCGCTGCAAGGCGTGCGGGGCGCCCCACAAGGAAGAGGTCCACCAGTGCCGCCAATGCGGTGCCCAGATGGACCCGCCCATCGTCGCGTTCACCACACACGGGACCGATCAGTCGATGTCGACCGAGCGCTTCGGCAGACGGAGCATGCTCCCGCTCATGCTCGTGGGGCTCGGCGTCGGGCTCGTCATCGTCATCGGGGCGATCGCCCTGGGGTTCGGCCAGGGCACGTCCCAGATCGACTGGGTTCGGCGACACCTGCCGTTCCTCGGCGACACAGAGGACGACTGGGTCACCTTCACCGCTCCGGGCGAGGTCTTCCTCGTCGAGATGCCGTCGGATCCGTCCGAAGGTGAGGAGGTGCTCACCCTGACCGAGAACGGCGAGACGTCGTGGTGGACGGCCCCGATCGGAGACGACTTCGAGCTCTCGGCGGGGCACAGCGAGGGTGCCGAGCTCGAGGAGGATGACCCGCTCACAACACTCGATGCCGGTCTGGCCGAGGTCGAGGCGTCGATCGACGGGACGATCATCGAAGAGAGCGGTGCTCCGTTCGGTTGGTACGGCTATCCGGCGGTCGACGCGGTGATCGACGGCGCCGACCTACCAAAGGGTCCGGCGTACCTGAGCATCCGCCTCGTCCTCGTCGACGGAGAGCTGGTGTTCGCTCAGACGGTGTCGTACCAGGAGAACCCGGGCGAGCACGGCAGGTTGCGTGACAGCCTGCTGGTGGGCGAGGCCGTGGCCGAAGCCCGCGCCGACGACGCCGAGTAGGGGCAAGGCGACACCTCAGGCCGGTTGCCAGGCGACCAGCACCCGCTCGCGACCGGCGTGGTCCCGGTGCACCGAGATCTCGGTGAGTCCCGAGCGGGCCGCGCCGTCGGCGACCGCAGCAGCCTGATGCGGAGCCAGCTCCAGCACCAGAGCCCCACCGGGCAGCAGCCACTCGGGCGCCCGTACCACCAGGTGCTCGAGGGCCTCGGTGCCCCTCGGGCCCGCGACGAGCGCATCGCGGGGCTCCCACCTGCTCACCTCGTCGGGCAGCTCCTCGGCCGCGGCCACGTACGGCGGGTTGCTGACCACGAGATCGAAGAGCTCAGTTCCCGGTCCCTCGAGGGCCTCGAACCAGGACCCCTCCAGGAACGTCACCCGGCGTCCGGGCGACCCCAGGCCGGCCAGGTTCGCCCGGGCCACCTCGAGGGCATCGGCCGACACGTCCGTGGCCACGACCTCCACGTCACCACGCTCCGCGACCAGGGAGAGGGCGATCGCCCCCGAGCCGGTGCCGAGGTCGGCCGCGAGGAGAGCGCGGGCGTTCCTCACCTCCGTCGCGACGTTCGAGCACGTCGAGGGCCACGTCGACCACCACCTCGGTCTCGGGTCGGGGTATGAGGACCCGTACGTCGAGGTGCAGGTCCAGGGACCTGAAGCCCCAGGAACCGAGCACGTACTGGAGCGGCTCACCCGCGGCACGGCGGGCGACCATCCCCTCGACGGCGCCCGCGGCGCGCCTCGTCGCCGGCGCGTCGAGAGATGTCACGAGCTCCGCGGCATCGAGGCCGCTCGCCTGCTCGAGGATCCGGCGGGCGTCGTCATGGGGCGAGCTCCCACCGGCTCCCACCAGCCGTTCTGTCGCGAGGGCCAGGAGGGTCCGCCAGCTGACCGGTGTGCTCACGCGCCTGCCGCTGTCAGCTGCCGGGTGCGCTCATCATGCACGAGGGCGTCGACGATCTCGTCCAGCGTCGCCCGCGAGCACCTTGTCCAGCTTGTAGAGGGTGAGACCGATTCGGTGATCGGTGACCCGGTTCTCCTTGAAGTTGTAGGTCCGGATCTTCTCCGAACGTCCACCCCCACCGACCTGGTCTCGCTTCCGGCCCGCGAGATCGGCGGAGAGCCGGTCCTGCTCCATCTTCAGGAGCCGGGAGCGGAGCACGCGGAGGGCCTTCGCCCTGTTCTGCAGCTGGCTCTTCTCGTCCTGCATCGAGACCACGAGACCGGTCGGCTTGTGCGTCACCCGCACGGCGGAGTCGGTGGTGTTCACCGACTGCCCACCCGGCCCCGACGACCGGAAGACGTCCACCTGCAGGTCGTTGGGATCGATCTCGACGTCGATCTCGTCGGCCTCCGGCAGCACCGACACCGTGGCCGAGGAGGTGTGGATCCTGCCCTGGGACTCGGTGACCGGCACGCGCTGGACCCGGTGGGGTCCGCCTTCGTGCTTGATGCGACTCCAGACCCCCTCGCCCTTCAGGAGGAAGGCGATCTCGCTGAACCCACCCAGATCCGACGGCTGGGCGCTCAGCACCTCGAGGCTCCAACCCCGGCGTGCCGCATAGGCGCGGTACATCTCGAAGAGGTCACCCGCGAAGAGGTTCGCCTCCTCCCCTCCCTCGGCACCCCGGATCTCGACGATGACGTTCTTCGAGTCGTTGGGGTCCCGCGGCAGCAGGAGGAAGCGGTACTCGTCCTCGAGCTCCGCGATGCGGACCTCGGTCTCGATCACCTCGGCCCGCAGCTCCTCACGGTCCGGTGCCGGTCGACTCCGTGAGCATCTCGCGAAGCGTCTCCAGGTCGTCGTCGAGCCTCCGTATCCGGCGACCGACGCCGACCACCTCCTGCAGCTCCTTGTGACGCCGGGCGAGCTCTTGGTAGCGTTCCGGTCCGCGATCAGCTCGGGGTCGGCGAGCCGACCCTCGACCTCCTCGAGCTCGAGCTCCAGCGCACCGAGACCTTCCAGCATCAGGTCAATGGTACGGCGGCCTCAGCTGCGCCAGTCGCCTTCGAGTGCGACGACCTCCGCAGGAACGCTCAGCATCCCGGCCAGCGCCTTCGTGACAGGGAGGGCGTCGCGCTCCGGAACAGCCAGCAGCGAGCCGGTCCAGCCCGATGCCCGCGAAGCTGCTCACGGTGTCGGAGATCAGCCGCGTACGGGACCAGGTCCAGGTCGACGCCCACCGAGCACACCACCATCGCGGACCTGCCCTCGATGTCTGTTCCGACGGCTCCGACCGGCACCCGCTCCTTCACCCCCTCGGGTGGGTCGACCGGTTCGACAGGCCGCAGCTCCGTCATGCCCACGAGTCGGGGCTCCGCCACCAGCCGCGCCCTGAGCCAACGCTCGGGAGCCAGACGGCCGAGCGGATGATCGGCTGCACCGGGTCGGCGGTGGCGCCTGACCGTCTCCGACCACCGTGGCGAGCGCCTCCGCCGCGGGGATGTCTCCGTGCATCACGGAGAACGCCTCGCGGTCGTGACGACCCACACCGACCTCCAGACGCGATCCGGAGGCGTCGACCACCACCCGGGCGATCTCGAGCCCGAGCACCTCGCCCGACACCACCCCACCCTGGCGGACGACCTCCACCCCGGCTGCGTGCAGCAGCTCGACGAGGCTCTCGATCCCCGGCCGGTCCCGGCAGCTCTGCGGCGTACGGCTCCGGATCAGCGGTCTCGAGCTCACGCCCCGCGATCCGCCAGACGGATGGAGGTTCGCGGAACTGACCCGCCCGGCGGGCGAGCACGCCGAGCCCCTCGGTGGCGAGCACGTGCAGCTCCTCGACCTGCTTCTGCCGGGCCCAGGCCAGCGCGCCACCCGAGCATCCTCGGGGCACGGCCGGCTGCGAGGAACCACCCACGGCGTCCGCTCCGGAGGGTCGCGCCATCCGGGAAGCCCCCCGCCTCACCGCCTTCGACCCCGAATCGCTCCCTCACCAGCGCGCCGAGCTGGCCGCGCAGCAGGGCCTCACGACGCTCGGGATCGAGGGTCGTCACGCTCCAGCGGTGGGGGCCTTGGCCACCTCGGCGAGGAACTGGTCGTTGCTCTGGAAGGTGGAGAGCCGGTCGATGAGCATCTCGAGTCCTGCTGCCGCGGTTCCCGAGTCGGCAGCCAGACCCGACAGCACGCGTCGCAGCTTCCAGACCTGCTGGAGCTGCTTGCGTTCGAAGAGCAGCTCCTCGTGGCGGGTGGAGGACGAGTCGACGTCGATGGCCGGGTAGATGCGCCGCTCGGCGAGCTGGCGGTCGAGGCGGAGCTCCATGTTCCCCGTCCCCTTGAACTCCTCGAAGATCACCTCGTCCATCTTCGAGCCGGTCTCCACCAGTGCCGTCGCCAGGATGGTGAGCGATCCGCCCTCCTCGATGTTGCGTGCAGCACCGAAGAACTTCTTCGGCGGGTAGAGCGCTCCGGTGTCGATACCACCGGACATGATCCGCCCGGTCGCCGGCGCTGCGAGGTTGTAGGCCCGCGCGAGCCGGGTGATGCCGTCGAGGATGATCACGACGTCCTTCCCCTCCTCGACCAGTCGCTTGGCCCGCTCGATGGTGAGCTCGGCGACGGTCGTGTGCTCGTCCGAGGGGCGGTCGAAGGTGGACGCCACCACCTCGCCCTGCACCGACCGGCGCATGTCGGTCACCTCCTCGGGCCGCTCGTCCACGAGCAGCACGATGAGGTGGACCTCCGGGTTGTTGGCCTCGATCGACTGGGCGATGGTCTTCATCACGAACGTCTTCCCGGCCTTGGGCGGGGAGACGATCAGCCCTCGTTGGCCCTTGCCGATCGGCGAGATCAGGTCGATGATCCGCGCCGTCATGTTCATGGAGTCGTCGGCTCGCTCCAGTCTCAGCTTCTCGTCCGGGAAGAGCGGCGTGAGGTCCTCGAAGTTCGGGCGGCTGCGGGCGACCTCGGGATCCTGCCCGTTCACCTCGTCCACGCGCAGGAGTGCCGGGTTCTTCTCGTTGCGTCCGGCCGGACGGCCCGCGCCCTTCAGGTGATCGCCCTTGCGCAGGCCGAACTGGCGCACCTGCTTGACCGATACGTACACGTCCTCCTTCGTCGGAAGGAACCCTCGGGTCCGGAGGAAGCCGTAGCCCTCGTCCCGCAGGTCGAGCAGGCCCTCCACATCGACCGGCTCGCCCTGCCAGACCTCCTCCTCCTGCGGACGACCGCCCCTGCCGCGACCCCTGCGCCGTCCGCGGTTCCCGGAGTCCTGCTGGTCCTGTCCGTCGCCGGACCTACCTCCGCCCTGCTCATCGGACTCCCTGGGCTTGGTCGTCCGCGCCGGCTTCGCTCCCGGCCCTGCGCCTGCCTGCAGCTTCGGTGGTCTCGGCTTCCTCGCCGGCGCCACCGTCCTTCGGGACGGCGTCGTCGTTCTCGTTCCCGGTGTCCTCGCTGTCCGAGACCTTCGCCGTCTTGGTCCTGGGCTCTCCGCGGCGCGGCTCGGAGCCACCGCCGTTGCCCGAACCACCGTCACCGACGCCGGCCAGATCCAGGATGAGGTCGACGATCTCGGCCTTCCGCGCCCGCGACGTCGGCTTGCCCCCCATCGCGGCCGCGATGCTCTGCAGCTCCTCGCGATCCTTCTTCTCGAGCAGGGAGCGTTCCAGCGGTGTGGAATCGACGCTCACGGCTACCTCGCTTCCTTCGATCGTGTCCGTGTCCTCACGGAGAGATCGAGAACGGCGGACTGCACCGAACCGAGGATCTCGCGGGGGATCAGGTGAGTCCTGGAGAGGGAGTCGGACGCCCGCGCCGTCAACGACGAGGACCATCGTAGTGGGATCTACCTCCCGACGGCAACCACCGATGCGCCGGGTGGCGCTAGGACCTCAGGACGGGCTCACCAGGCGCTGCATGAGATGGTGGCCCGGAAGCGCGGGAGCTGCAGCCACGGCACGCTCCGAGTACACACCGCCCTGCGCGGTCACGGCCGAGTCCACCAGCAGGTACGGAACGGGGTCGGAGGTGTGGGTCCTCAACCGGATCGACGTCGAGTGGTCGGGGAGGAGCAGGAGCCGCCACGCACCCAACCGGTCCAGGCCGTCGACCAGCCCCGCGAGGATCCGTCGGTCCCAGTTCTCGAGCGCCTCGACCTTCCGATCGAAGTCCCCCGCATGACCGGCCTCGTCGGAAGCCTCGACATGGATGAGGAAGAGGTCCGCGCCGTCCGCGAGGGAGTCGAGCGCCGCCTCTCGCTTCCCCTCGTAGTTGGTGTCGTAGTGGCCGGTCGCGCCCTCGACCTCGATCACCTCGATCCCGGTCAGGACCCCCAGACCCCGAACGAGGTCGACGGCCGTGACCAGCCCCGCCTCGAGCCCCCAGGTCTCCTCGAAGCACGGCATCTGCGGCTGGAAGCCCTGGCCCCACAGCCAGATCTGGTTGGCCGCGAGCTCGAAGTCCGCGAGCACCGCTCGCGACGCCTCCATCAGTGCTGCGAGGCGTTCCGCAGCCGGTCCGGTCGGTAGCACCTGCGCCCGACCCGTCAGGTCGTGGGGAGGTACGCAGCGGGCGTCGGCGAGCTCCGCTGGAGCCACCATCACATGGCGGTACTGGACGCCCGGGTGGAACTCGATCCCCTCGCCGCCCAACGCCGAGTCGAGGGCCTCGACGACCTTCGCCGCATCCGTGGAGTCCGGGTGTCCCCCGGCGAAGTCCACCATCGTCCCGTCATCGCCGATCGTCACGAGGTTGCACCGGTAGGCGACGCGATCTGATCCGAGGCGCAACCCCATGGCCGCCGCCTCGATCGGAGCACGGCCCGTGTGGTAGCGGGCAGGGTCGTATCCGAGGATCGACATGTTCCCCACGTCGCTTCCCGGTGGCAGCCCCGGGGGGATCACCGCGGCCCTGCCCAGCTCCGCACGCGCGGCCAGCGACGTCAGGGTCGGCATCGAGGCCGCCTCCAGCGGGGTGCGTCCCCCGAGCTCGGCCAGGGGCTCGTCGGCGCACCCGTCGGGTACGCAGACCACGTACTTCACGTTCGCATCATGCCAGCATTCGTTCGGCGATGTGCGAGCGCACCGCGCCCACCTCCGCCGGAAGCGTCACCAGGTGTTCCCCGCGCTCCATCACCTCGGCCAGGCGAGGGGGCAGCGCGGGGCGATGACCGGTTGCCTCCTCGATCGCGTCGGGGAACTTGGCCGGGTGCGCGGTGGCCATGCACACCATCGGCCGCGCCGAACCGGTGCCGAGCCGGCGCGCCACACCGACCCCCACCGCGGTGTGGGGATCGATCAGCACTCCGTCCTCCTCGTGGACCCGGCGGATGACATCGACGGTTCCGGCGTCGTCGAGGAAGCCCGCTCTGAACGTCTCGCTCAGGACGGCCATGCGTTGCGGATCCACGTCGACCACCCCCTCCGCCCGGAACCGCTGCATCAGGTCGGCGATCGCGGTGCCATCGCGCCCGTACAGCTCGAAGAGCAGACGTTCGAGGTTGCTCGACACCTGGATGTCCATGCTCGGGCTGAGCGTGGGGTGGACCTGACGGATCTCGAGCCGTCCCGTCGCGAGGAAGCGGGTGAGGATGTCGTTCACGTTGCTCGCGATCACCAGCCCGCCCACCGGTGCACCCATCCTGAGGGCCCCGTAGCCGGCCAGGACGTTGCCGAAGTTGCCGGTCGGCACCGTGAAGGAGACCGGCTCTCCGTGCGCCGCACGGCTCGGCCGAGGTCACGTAGTACGGGATCTGGGCCATCACCCGCGCCCAGTTGATCGAGTTCACGGCCGACAGGTGGTGGCGATCCCGGAACCCGGTGTCGGCGAACAGCGCCTTCACGAGGTCCTGGCAGTCGTCGAAGGTGCCGGCGATGGCGATGTTGTGGACGTTGGGAGCGTCCACGGTGGTCATCTGGCGACGCTGCACCTCGGAGACCCGACCTGCCGGGTGGAGGATGAAGATCTCGATCGCCTCGCGGTCGCGGCAGGCCTCGATGGCGGCCGAGCCGGTGTCGCCCGAGGTGGCACCGACGATCGTGACCCGCTCCCCCCGCCGGGCCAGGACGTGGTCGAAGAGCCGCCCGACGAGCTGGAGCGGCAGGTCCTTGAAGGCCAGCGTCGGCCCGTGGAACAGCTCGGCCAGCCAGAGTCCCGTCCGAGAGGCGGCGCAACGGCACGACCTCCGGATGATCGAAGCGGGTGTAGGCCTCCTCGACCATCACCTCGAAGTCGGAGCGCCCGACCACCCCTTCGACGAACGGCCACATGACCTCGACGGCCACCTCCTCGTAGGGGCGGTCGGCCGAACCGGCGACGAGTCCGGGAGGAAGCTGCGGCCAGGACTCCGGTACGTAGAGCCCTCCGTCACGAGCCAGCCCGGCGAGCAGCACGTCGTCGAAGGAGAGCACCGGTGCGGCACCTCGGGTGCTCACGTACTGCATCGGGCTCAACCCTGGACGTCCTCCTCGCCGACGACCCGGAGGACGCTGCCCACGCTGCGGACCACGTCGAGCTCACGGAGGTCGCGCAGCGTCGCCTGCACGTCGCGCTCGCAGGCCAGGTGGGTGATGAAGATCAGCCGGGCATCGTCGCCGAGACCCTCCTGCTCCATCGAGCGAATCGACACCGCGTGCTCACCGAACACACCGGCCACACGTGCGAGCACACCCGGCCGATCCACGACCTCGAGGTTGAGGTAGTACTCCGAGCCCAGCTCGTCGATGTGGCGGATCCGGGCCCGGCCCAGCGCCCCCACCGACGCGCTCGTGCCCCTGCGCAGGTTCGAGGCGGCATCGACCAGGTCGCCGAGCACCGCACTGGCCGTCGGGCGCCCACCCGCACCCCGCCCGTAGAACATCAGCTCACCCACCGCGCCGCCCTCGACGAACACCGCGTTGAAGCTCTCCCTCACCGATGCCAGCGGATGCGAGCGCGGCACCATCGCCGGATGCACGCGCACCATCACCTCGGGCTCTGCCTCGCCTGCGTCGAAGCGCTCGACGATCGCGACCGGCTTCACCACGTAGCCGAGCCGGTCGGCGAAGGAGATGTCGTCGGCCGTGAGCCCTCCGATGCCCTCGTGGTACACGTCGCCGGCGACCACCTCGGCGCCGAAGGCGATGCGTGGCGATGATCGCCGCCTTCGCGCCGGCGTCGTACCCCTCGACATCCGCGGTGGGATCGCGCTCCGCGTAGCCGAGGCTCTGCGCCTCGGCCAAGCGCGTCCTCGTAGGAGGCCCCGGCCTCGGTCATCCGGGTGAGTATGTAGTTCGTGGTGCCGTTCACGATCCCGAGCACCCGGTGCACCGGCTCACCGACCAGGGACTCCCGCAGGGGTCGGACCAGCGGGATGCCGCCACCGACGGCAGCTTCGAAGAGCAGATCGACGCCTCCGGCCTCGGCCGCCTCGAAGAGCTCGCCCCCGACGTTCGCCAGCAGCTCCTTGTTCGCGGTGACCACGGGCTTCCCGGCCTCGAGCGCCGACCGGATGAGGCTCCGGGCGGGCTCGATGCCACCGATGAGCTCCACCACCACGTCGATGCCGGGGTCGGAGACGACGGCGGATGCCTCGTTCGTGAAGCGGTCCGGGGACAGGTCGACGCCACGCTGCTTGGCGAGGTTCCTCACCGCGACCCGGCCGATCTCCAACGTCAACCCGGTCCGGGCCTCGATGGCTTCGCGTTGCTCCGCGACGAGCCCGCAGAGCGCAGATCCCACGTTCCCGCAACCCAGCACGCCGACTGTGACGACCGATCCACCCACGGCGGGTCACGCTACCGGGCCGCGCAGCCGGCTCGCGAGTGGATTCCCGTGGGCTCTTGACGCGAGCAGCCCTCGCGGGTGGAATGTCGTCTCTGTCATCTTCGGTCTTCTTCGACCTGGAGCCACCTCTTGCCCGATCCGCACTCCGAGCGACGCTCCGAGGTGCTCCACCGAGCGGCGGCACAGCTCCGGATGCACGCCGACGAGCTGCCCCGGCTCATCGAGCGACTGCGGGCGTACGACCGGCCCGACGTGTGGACCGGGGGTCGCGCCACGGCGTTCCGTCGCGGGCTCGACGAGCAGGCATCGCGTCTCCTCAGCCCCTGGGGTGGCGCTGCAGGCGAGCTGCGAGCCGCGGCCGACCGGCTGGAGGCGAAGGCGGGATCCGCCGAGCCCACCGCCTCAACCTGGCCGATGGTCGTCCCTGCCGCTCTTGCCGAACTCCTCCCCGACCGCATCCACCGCTGAGACCAGTCCGGGGTCGAGCGCTGCCTGCTCCAGCAGCCACTCATCGAAGCGGGCGAGGTCGGGGAGGTCCTCCCGAAGGCTGGCTGCCAACACGTACTCCAGGCGGATCTGCTCGTCCGAGATCCTCTCGTCCAGCCCTCGCAGGTACTCGACCTCACGTTCGGAGCGCGGGACGGCCCGGTCGACGATCCCTCCCCCGGCGAGCGTGATCCCTCCCGCAGCAGCGCCGACCACCACGACCGGCCCAGCCGGCGTGCGGGCCACCGCGCTGACCACCGCCCCCCAGAGCTGACGTTCGGCCTCGACCCTGTCGTCGACCCCTCGCTCACGATCGGCCACGCCGTCGTGGTACGCGTCCGAGACCGCACGCACGACGTCGGCGACCTCCTTCGCGGCCAGCGGGTCGAGCCCACGCCCGAGCGAGCGGAAGGTCAGCGCTGCCCACTCCCAGGAGGCACGACGGAGGTCGTCGGCAGAGCGCTGCCGCTCCATCACGATCCGCAGGAAGCGTCGCGCGTCGACCTCGGTGAGACCAGGGAGCAGATCCGGGAGGCCCCTCCCCGTGAACACGTCCGAGCCGAGCCCGCCGACCCACGGGGCCCCCACCTCCCCGAGACGGTCCTGGGCGCGCAGGGGGAGCGACCCCACGCGCCCGACTTCGGCGAGCACCCGCGCAGCGACCGGAGCCCATGAGCGGGCCTCCGCGACCGACGACGGGCGCGTCCCGGCCACGAGCAGCCGGCCGAGCGCGAGCTCCGCCATCGTCGTACTCGGCCCTCGCGTCGAGCAGGCTCCCGAGGTCGCAGCGGGCGAGCACCATGTGTGCAGCCCGGCGATCGCGGGCCGCCGCGGCGAGCACGGTCACCCGGGAGTCGACCGCCCCCGCCGGGGTCCCGAAGCGGTGACCGGAGGGAGGAGGCCCGTCCAGCGATCATCGCCCGGTCGAGGGGGATCACCACCTCCCGGACCAGGTCGACCAGCACCTCCGGGCTCCAGAGCTGCTCCCGCAGCGCGAGCAGGCCGATCGCCCCGACCCCCACTCCCTGCTGTCGGGCCGCCCTCACCAGCTCGATGACCGAGACCGGAGGTGGACCGAATCGTGAGCAGGTGGCGAGCGCGGCCGCCAGCAGCCCTACCAGCTCCTCTTGTCCCTCCCTGTCGGGATGCTCCGGAGGGTAGGCGAGCAGCATCCCGAGCGTTCGCAGCTCCCTCGACAGCAGCGGCCGCCCCCAGCCCGGAGAGGAGCTCCTCGGCGAAGACCGGATCTGCCCGACCAGGACCGCAGGAGGTCGAGCAGCAGCTCCCGGTCCCCGGAGCGCAGCGCCCGAAGCGCCCGGACCGCGGCACCGTGGGCACCCTCGGGTCGCCGGTGGGACGGGTGGATCGGACCCTGGACCACCTCGAAGCCGAGCGCCTGCTCACCCCGGCTCTCGGCCGAGCGCACCGCGGCGACCAGGGCGCGCAACCGCTGCTCCTCCAGCCCCGCCCAGGCACCGACCTCGGACAGCCTGCCCGCTGGACCGAGGTCCTCGCCGGCCTCGAGCAGCAGTCGCGAGATCTCGCGGGCCCGCTCGCCGAGATCCGAGGCTGCCACGGCGAGCGCACGGGCGAGGAGCTCTGCCTTGGCTTAGGTGGATCGAGACCGCTGCCTCGTGGGACACCGCTCACCTCCGGTGGATCGGCACACGGGCTCTCGGACGGATCGGGCCGCTGCGGTCGGGCTCCGCCCAGGCTACATCACCTTTCGATGCATTCTCAAGTTCTCCTTGCTGTTTCATGCTGGTTCTCGTCTACGGTGGCCCCTGTCAACCCACCAGGAGGATCCCGATGTCCAGCTCCGTACAGGTCGGCGCGAACCTCGACCAGATGCGCCAGCTCTCCCAGCGCTTCGACGCCAAGGCCGCCGAGGTGGACCAGCTCGTCACCGAGCTGTCCAACCTCATCGGCAGCGGTGGCGCGATGGGTTCGGTGTTCTGGCAGGGGCATCTCGCCGACCGCTTCCGCTCCGACTGGGACTCGGTGTACGTCCGCAACCTCCGGCAGCTCTCCCAGGCGCTCCGGGAGCAGGCCCGGTACGTGGACGAGAACCGTCGCCGGACCAACGCCGTGCTGAACGGCGTCGACGCCTGAGCCGACCCCCGACCATCCGATCTCCCGGGCCTCGAGCGCGACTCTCCCCGTCCCGCCTGTCGTCACCGAGCCGCTGCGGCCCGGGTCCCTCGCCCTTGCGCATCACAGCCATCACCGCCGACGGCGAGCGCGATGCGGACGTCGCGCTGCGACCCCGCACGACGGTGGCCGACCTGGCTGCTGCGCTCGCCCTCGACGACTGCACGCGGTTGAGCGTCGACGGAACCGAGGTCGCCGCCGACCTCCGCGTGGACGAGATCCCGCTTCGCGAAGGTTCCCGGGTCTGCGCCCCTCCCGCACCGGTCCGGAGCGGGAGCTCCGTCGCCGCGGATCCGGGCCCGACAGTCGTCGTCTGCGGTGGACTGCACGCCGGCGCCCGTCTCCGCCTCCAACCTGACTCCGAGATCGTCATGGGTCGCGGAAGGCGTGCAGACCTGCGGATCCGCTGTCGCACGCTGTCGGTGCGGCACCTCGCGGTGGGCCACCGCGACGATGCCGGGTGGTACGCGCGCGATCTCGGATCGCGCAACGGCACTCGCCTCGACGGACGATGGCTGGGCCACCATCCCGAGCCGGCCACCCCCGAGCGGCCTCTCGACGTCGCGGCCTGCCGCATCCGCCTCGAGGATGCGAGCGACGACGACCTGCGCCCACTGGGTCGACCCGGCGCCGACGGCCGCACCCCCTTCAACCGACCTCCCCGCACCGCATCCTCACCTCTCCCGGCGCCGATCCCCGCGCCACCGGCCCCGACCCGACTCGCGGGACGATCGCCCTTCAGCTGGGCGCTGTTCCTCGCCCCGGTCCTCGTCGGTGTGCTCCTCGCCGTCACCGTCACCCCGGTCCTCGCGCTCGTCTCCCTCACCGGCCCGGTGGTGACGCTGGCGAGCTGGCTCGAGAACCGACGACGCGAACGTCGCGACGACAAGAGACAGGCGCGGCGATTCGGACGGTCCCTCCGCGAGTTCGACGCCGCCGTCCGTGCGGTCCGACACGACACCGAGGAACGGCTCCGCACCGACAACCCGGATCCAGCCGAGATCGTGAGGCGGTCCCGTGGGCCCGCCCGCTCGCTCTGGGAGCGGCGTCCTCACCACGACGACTTCCTCGTGGTGAGGATCGGCTCCGGTGAGGTCCCGTGGGTCCCGCCCGTGGACACGTCCCCCACCGTCGACCGACCGCCATCTGTCGACCGGGTCATCGCGGAGAACCAGGTCCTGATCGACGTCCCGGTCACCGTCGATCTCCGCCAAGACCCCTGCCTCGGGATCGCGGGACCGCTCACCATCACGTCGGCGATCGCCCGCGCGATCCTCTGTCAGCTGGTGACCCATCAGGGTCCCGCCGACGTCCGCGTGAGCCTCCCTACCGGTGGCTCAGCGGAGGAGTGGCGATGGGCGGGCTGGCTCCCGCACACCCCGTCACCTTCCCCCCGACGCGACGATGAACCGGGCGGATCTCACGTCGTCGTCGTCGATCCGGCATCCGGGGCTCCGGCAATCCGACCGGACGCTCCTCAGGGCCCAGGCCACACCTGCCAGATCGTGCTGGCGGACGAGGCCGATCTCCTTCCCTCGTGGTGCGACACGGTGGTGGAGTGCATCGGAGCCGACGGACTCGTCCGCGTGCACAGACCTCGGGTGGCCGAGACCCACGAGCGGGTCCTGGTCGACGGGGTCGACGCGGAGGTCGCCGAGGAGGTGGCGCGGGCGCTGAGCCGCCTCCACGACCCGCTCACCGAGAGCACGGACGCCCTTCCCGACCGTGTCCTGCTCGGCGCCCTCACCGGGCTCGAGGACCCGACCGCCGAGCTCGTGGCCCGTCGGTGGGCCACGGGTGAGACCGCTCCGCGCGCCTTCATCGGCGTCGCGCCGGACGGCCCGTTCGCGCTGGACCTCGTGACCCACGGTCCTCACGGGCTGATCGCCGGCACCACGGGATCCGGGAAGAGCGAGCTCCTGCGGACGCTCATCGTCTCTCTCGCCGCGACGGTTCCGCCCAGCCGGCTGGTCTTCCTCCTCGTCGACTACAAGGGCGGGAGCGCCTTCGATGCCTGTGCCGACCTGCCGCACACCCTTGGCGTGGTGACCGACCTCGACGGAGGGCTGGGCGAGCGGTGCCTGAGGAGCCTCGAGGCGGAGATCCGCCGCCGGGAGCAGGTTCTGCGCCATCACGGAGTCGGTGATGTCGACGAGCTGGCCGCGTCGTACGACGCGGTTCAGGAAGCTGCACCGCTCGCACGGCTGGTCGTGGTCGTCGACGAGTTCGCCTCCGTGGCGCGGGAGCTCCCCGACTTCCTGCAGGCGCTCGTCGGCATCGCCGAACGGGGTCGGTCGCTCGGCATCCACCTCCTCCTGGCGACCCAGCGACCGGGGGGCGTGGTGAGCGAGTCCATCAGGGCGAACACCAACCTGCGGATCTCCCTCCGCATGCTCGACCGCCACGAGGCCGCGGACGTACTCGGCCAGTCCGATGCCGCATCGATCCCTCCTGGACTTCCGGGCCGGGCTCTGGTCCGCGTCGGGCCCGGAGAACCCTCTCAGGTGCAGGTCGCCCTTGCGCACGAGGTGCCCGGGCGCTCCGAGGAACCTGCTCCGATGCTCCGGTGGCTCGACGAGCCAGCACTCGACTCCCCGGCCACCATGCCTGACGGCTACCTCCGTCGTCTCGTCCAGGCGCTTCGCGAGGCGGGTGAGCAGCACCAGCTGCCGGTGGCACCCTGGTTGCCCCCGCTTCCGACCCGCATCGAGCTCGACGAGGTTGCCGAAGGCACCGACCACCCGACCGCGACGCACGCAGATGCAGGAGCAGCCGATCTGGTGGTGCCACTGGCCCTGGCCGACGACCCCGACAACCAGCGCCGCGTCCCATGGGTGTGGCAGCCCGGATCGGGCAACCTCCTGCTGTACGGACTGCCGGGCAGCGGGATGACGACGACGCTGCGAACCGCGTGCCACTCGCTCGCCGGTGCTCAGGGAGCGGCAGGCCTTCACGCCTACGTGGTGGGCTCCTCGCCCGAGCTCGGTCACCTCGCAGACCTCCCCTCTGTGGGTGCCGTGGTGGATCCCGACGAGACGGATCGGATCTCGCGTCTCTCGCGTGTCCTCGAGAGCACGACCGTGCCGACGGTGGTGCTGGTCGACGGTGTTGGAAGGCTCCTGTCGGCCCTGGACCGGACAGGGGGCATGGCAGCCGTCGGCCGTTGGACGCGCCTCGTGGTCGAGGGCCCCGGCCGCCGGTGCTGGTTCGTCCTCGGCGCGGAGCGGGTGGGTGCCGTGCCCGCCGCGATCTCGAGCACCGCACGCCAGCGCCTGGTGTTCCGTCTCGCAGATCCCTACGACTACTCCGCGCTCGGGCTCACCCCGGTCGACCCACGTCGGCTGGGTGTCGGCCGGGCCATCGACGCGGCAAGCGGCCTCGAGGTGCAGGTCGCTCTTCCAGGCGATCCGCCGACGTCCGAGGTGGAGCGCGCCGGCGTGGAGCCGCCCGACCCGATCGCCGTTCTCCCCGGTCGGGTCGGGCTGGCTCCTCTCCTCGGTGGAGCGCGCTCACACGGCCGCCGCCTCCAGCTCCCGATCGGGGTCACCGACGGTGGCAGAACGGTGATCCTCGAGCTCGACGCTGCCGACCATCTCCTCGTGGCGGGTCCTCGAGGTGCCGGCTGCTCCACCGCGCTCGCCACGCTGGCAACAGCGGCAGCGGCAGCGGACCCGCACCTCCCCGTGATCGTCACGGGCACGGGCCGCAGCCCGCTCCGGGGCCTCGCCCCGGCCGGTACGCGCTGGATCGAAAACGACGATCTCCCTGCCGTCCTCGCGGAGCTGCGGTCCGCGGACGACGGGTGGCTGCTCCTGGTCGACGACGCCGAGCTCGTCGACGACCCCGCCGGCAGCCTCACGGATCTGATCGCGCGCCCGGGAAGCGGTGGCGTTATCGCCGCGGGGTGGGCCGAAGGACTCCGGTCGACCTTCGGCCACTGGACACGGGGGATGCGCCTGGCCCGCTGCGGCCTGGCGCTGGGCGCCGGCGCACTCGACGCAGACCTCTGGGCCACCGAGCTACCCGCTCGCTGCATCACCCGACCGGGACGGGGATGGCTCCTCGAGCACGGGCGCCCCCGAGAGGTCCAGGTCGCCGAGCCGTGAGGATCGATCGTCCTCCAGACCGGGCCGCGCCGGCCCGGCCGCCTGCGGGGAGCGGGTCGGACGACTGGGCGGTGGACGACCCCCGATGGGACCTCGAGGAGCTCACGCGCACCTTCGGTCCCACGCCTCCCCAGCCGAAGGCCCCCGACGGCGAGCGCCGGTCCGGGCCACCTCGGCTGCTCCTCCCATTGTTGGTCATCGGGGTGGCCGCGGGCGCTGCACTGCTGGGCGCTCTCGCCTCACGCACGTCTTCCCCGAGGAGAGATCCCGACGGCACAGGTGCTGGGGCTGCTTCGCAATCTTCGAGCTCCCCGACGACCACGGCAACCGCCGCGTCGTCGGATGCGGTCTTCGACGACGGGATCCTGCGCACCTCGGGTGGCAGGAGCTTCCGCCTGGGCGCGCCGGGCGATGCCTTCCTGCTCGGCGACTGGGACTGCGACGGGGACCGAACCCCCGCCCTCTACAGGCCGAGCACCGGTGAGGTCTTCCTCTTCGATGGCTGGCCCACCGCCGGACCGCTCTCCAGCCGACCTCCGCAGTCGTCGGGCGTCCTCCACGGGGATGCCATCGTCTCGGAGCGATCCGGGTGCGACCGGGTGGTGGTGAGCCCCGATCCGCTGACGCCGCCCTAGGCTCCCGCTCCGATGGAGTCGACCACCACCGCCACCTGGGTCGTGACCAGCACTCCCCTGAGGCGGCTGTGGGATCGGACGGCATCGGTGGGCGCGCCGGTCCTCCTGCTGGCCTCGAGCGCCGGGGTCTGGTTCGGTGTCTTCGCGCTGCTCGTCGTGCTCCGTCACGACCGCTTCGGCACCTTCGACCACGACCTGGGGATCTGGGACCAGAGCGTCTGGCTGCTGAGCCGAGGGCACGGGTTCAACACCGTGCGCGGGTTGGGGGTGTTCGGCTTCCACGCGAGCCCCGCGCTGTACCTCTTCGTGCCCTTCTACTGGGTCGGCGCCGGCCCCAACCTCCTGAACGTGAGCATGGTGGCCGCCCTGACGGCAGGGGTCATCCCGCTCTTCGCGGCGGCCCGGCACCACCTCCGGAACGACTGGTTCGCCCTGGTGATCGCGCTCGCCTTCCTCGTCAACTACGCCGGGCAGTGGATGATGCACGAGACCTTCCACCCGGAGGTGATGGCGGTGACCCCCCTGCTCTTCGCCTACCTGGCGTCGCTCCGGGAACGATGGTGGCCGTTCGCGCTCTGGCTCGTGCTCGCCGTCGCGTGGAAGGAGGACGTGGCACTCGCCACGTTCATGCTCGGCTTCTTGCTGCTGCTGCGGCGGCAGCGCAAGGCAGGCATCTGGACCATGGCGCTCTCTGCGCTCTGGTTCCTGTTCGCGACCCAGCTCCTCATCCCGGCGTTCAGCCCGGAGGGCAACTTCACCTCCGACCTGTTCGGTGACCTCGGCTCGTCACCCCAGGACATCCTCGCCACCTCGGTGGAGGACCCCTCGATCCCCCTGGATCACCTCGACCGATCCGACGCTCCCGGTTACGTCTTCGACCTAGGCGCTTCGTTCGGGCTGGTCCCGTTCCTCTCCCCCACCGGGCTCCTCATCGGCCTTCCCCAGGCACTCATCAACCTCCTGGCGATCCACAACTTCTTCTGGACCACGAAGGTGCACTACGCGGCGATGCCGCTGGCCGCCATGGGGATCGCCGCCGTAGAGGGGGTCGCCCGACCTCGCTCCCTGGCTGTGCGCCGGTTCCTGGTCGGCGCGATGGCTGTCGGAGCCTTCTACACGGCGGTGGCATGGGGCGTGGGACCGCTCACCCACAGCTACCGAGGGGGGTTCTGGCCCCTCGACGGAAATCCTCGCCAGAGCTCGCTCGAAGCGGTGCTGGAGGTGCCCGGTGAGGACGACTCGGTCGCTGCCTCGTACGACCTGGTGCCCCACCTCAGCCACCGTCGTCACATCTACACCTTCCCGAACCCCTGGCAGCTGCAGAACTGGGGGGTGGAGGGGGAGGACGCCCACGACCCGGCGACGGTCGACTGGATCGTGCTCGACCTGGCGGTGACCAGCCCCGAGGCGGAGCAGCTGCTCACCGAGATCCTCGCAGGCACCCGCGGTGCCGAGTGGGATGTGGTGTTGGACAACGGCGAGGTCCTCGTCGCTCGACGGGTGGGTAGCTGAGCCCGACCGGCGGCCTACAGGTCGTTGCGGACCAGGTCCTCGTAGCTCTCCCTGCGAACCACCACCCGAGCCTCTCCGTTGCCCACGAAGAGCACTGCCGGGCGGCGCACCTTGTTGTAGTTCGAGCCCATCGAGTGACCGTACGCGCCGGTGACCGGTGTCGCGATGACGTCGCCGACACGCAGGTCCTCGGGTACCTTCCCGTCGCGCACGAGCAGGTCACCCGACTCACAGTGCTTGCCGACCACGGTGACCGTCCGCGGCCGATCCGATTCGGTCGCACGAGGGAGGAACGTCTCGTAGCCGCTGTCGTACAGCACCGGTCGCGGGTTGTCGCTCATCCCTCCGTCGACCGAGACGTAGGTGCGCACGCCGGGGATCTCCTTGATCGTGCCGACCGTGTACAGCGTCACAGCGGCACCAGCCACGATCGAGCGTCCCGGCTCGGCGCTGACCCGTGCCGTGATCCCGTGATCGGTGCACGACCTGCGCACGACTTCTCCCCACTCGGTGATGCTCGGTGCCTCCTCGCCCTCCACGTAGGCGACGCCCAGACCCCCACCCACCGAGAAGCTCCCGGTAGTCCGCGGCTCCTCACCAACGGTGCCACCGCCTCGACCGCGAGCCGGAAGAAGTCGGCCTCGAAGATCTGGCTGCCGATGTGCATGTGGACGCCCACCAGGTCCACGGCCGGCGACGACTCCGCCCGGTCGAGTGCCTGCTCCGCCGAGCCGAGGCCGAGCGAGAACCCGAACTTCGTGTCGTCGTGGCCGGTCCGGACGTACTCGTGTGTGTGGGCCTCGACGCCCGGGGTGATCCTGACGAGCACCCCGCGACCTGCCCGGTCTCGGTGTGCACCCACTCGAGCCGGTCCAGCTCGTCGAAGGAGTCGACCACCACCCTCCCCACGCCCGCCTCCAGCGCCTGGGTCAGCTCGTCGGTCGACTTGTTGCTCCCGTGGAACACCAGCCGGTCGGGAGGGACGCCCGCCTCCCTGGCCACGAACAGCTCGCCTCCCGTCGCGACGTCGAGCTGCATCCCCTCCTCGTGCGCCAGGCTGGCCATGGCCTTGCACATGAACGCCTTCGTGGCATACACGACGTCGTCACCGAACGCGCCCACGGCCTCCCGGCAGCACGCCCGGAGGTGAGCCTCGTCGTACACGAAGAGCGGAGTGCCGTAGGTCGATGCCAGCTCCAGCACGTCGCAGCCGGCTATCGCGAGCCGGCCCGAGCTGTCGAGGGTGGCGCTGTCGGGGAGCAGCGACCGCGGGATGGCACCCACGACCGCTACATCCGCTCGGGGGCCGAGACCCCCAGCAGGTCCAACCCGATGGCCAGGCCGACCGCTGCGGCCTCCACGAGCCAGAGTCGGGCCTGTGTGAGCGCGGGCGGGTTCTGGTCGGAGATGACGTAGCAGTCGTGGTAGAAGCGGTGGAGGTTGCCGGCGAGATCCGCACCCAGGTCGTGACCTTGTGCGGCGCGCGCTCCGCACATGCGATCTCCACCACCTCGGGCAGCATCGACAGCGACCTGAGCACCTCCAGCTCGCGATCATCGGTCAGCACACCCAGGTCGATCGAGTCGAGAGGCTCCTGCTCGACCCGCTCATCGTCGGCCTTCCTCTGGATGGACCTGATCCTGGCGTAGGCCATCTGCACGTAGAAGACGGGGTTCTCCATCCCCTCGGCCTTCACCAGGTCGAAGTCGAACGTGAGCGGGGAATCGATCGACTGCAGCAGGTAGGTGAGACGTGCGGCGTCCGGGCCCACCTCGTCGAGCACGTCGCGAAGCTCGACGATGTCGCCGGTTCGCTTGGAGAGCCGCACCGGCTCACCGGCCTCCATGAGGTTGACGAGCTGGGTGATCTGGCACTCGAGCTCGGAGGGAGCGTGCCCGAGCGCTTCGAGCGCGGCTCGCATCCGAGGGACGTATCCGTGGTGGTCCGCCCCCCAGACGTCGATCAGCAGGTCGAACCCCCGGGAGAACTTGTCCCGGTGGTAGGCGACGTCCGGCGCGAGATACGTGTACTCGCCGTCGCTCTTCACCAGGACCCGGTCCTTGTCGTCCCCGAACTCGGATGAGCGCAGCCACGTCGCCCCGTCGGCCTCGTACACCGCGCCCGCGCCCGCGAAGGTCCGCCAACGTCTGCTCGATCGCCCCCGAGTCGACCATCGTGCGCTCGCTGAACCAGGTGTCGAAGTAGACGTTCATCCGGGCCAGCGTCTGGCGGTGCTCCTCGAGGGCACGGGCGTAACCCCACTCGAGCGGATCCACGTCGTCGGGCATCTCGGTCGCCCACTCCTTGACGTACTCGCCGTGGTACCCGTCCTCGGGAGGATCCTCACCCCTCCTCGCGCGCCAGCAGAGACCGGGCGAAGCTCTCCATCTGCACGCCTCGGTCGTTGAGGTAGTTCTCCCGATGCACCTCGTATCCCGCTCTGTCCAGGATCCGGGCCAGCGAATCCCCGAAGGCCGCACCCCGGCCGTGGCCGGCATGTAGGGGCCCGGTGGGGTTGGCGCTCACGAACTCGACGTTCACCCGGATGCCGTCGCCCATCGCGGAGCGTGCATAGCCCTCGATCCCCTGCTGCACGACCTCGTGCATCACGTCGTGCAGCCACGTGTCGTGGAGGAAGAAGTTCACGAACCCCGGCCCGGCGATCTCGACGGTCCTCACATGGGCGGGCGGGTCCGCGCTGAGCATCTCCGCGAGCTTCCCTGCCAGGTCCCGCGGGTTCCACCCCGCCTTCTTGGCGCACGTCAGCGCCACGTTGCTCGACCAGTCCCCGTGGTCGCGCCGGGCGGGACGCTCGAGGTCGACGCGCTCCGGGAGGGGCTCCACCTCCAGGGTGTGCATGGCACGGAGCAGCGAAGCAGCCAGGGACTCCCGGATCACGGACAGATGCTAGGGGGCGCCGGTGACGACACCGAACTCCGTTTGGCCGGTGTCGGGCCGATCTCCGGCGGCAGGCGACCGCGGTAGGCTGTCGTCTCCCCGCCCTCGTAGCTCAGGGGATAGAGCAGCGGCCTCCGGAGCCGTGTGCGGGCGTTCGAATCGCCCCGAGGGCGCTCGACGATCGGCGCCTTGCCGGCGAAGGCCCGCGGGTTGCGCTCAGTCCTGGTCGAGCCAGATCTGGTGCACCCTGAACGTGACGCCGCTCTGACCCTGGCCGGGTGTCCCGCCCGGGAGCTCCCAGTCGACGAGCGACCGGACCTCGTTGCGTGCCGCGATGCTCTCGACGTCGTGCACGATCCAGATCCGGGTCATGTCCTCGGCCATCTCCCGATCCACCGTCTGGTACAGCTCGATCTGGGTCTCCAGATCATCGGTGGTGCGGGCCTCGTCGAGTGCTGCGTCGATCTCCTCGTTCGGCAGCATCGTCACGTTCAGCCCCAGGCTGCCGATCCCCGCGATCCCGCTCGAGTGGAAGAACGGGTACAGCATGTCGGGGTGCTGGTAGAAGGGGATCCTGAAGGCACTGGCCTGGAAGTCTCCGGTGAGCGTCCGCACGATGTGCTGGGTCGCCTCGAGGGTGATCAGCTCCCCCTCCATCCCCACCAGCTCGGCCTGCTCCTTCACCATCTCCGCCACCCCCAGCACATCGGAGCCCGGGGGGATGACGGCGTCGAACTTCAGCTGCTCGCCGGTCTCGTCCTCGTACTGCTGCACGAGCTCACGGGCGCGATCGGGGTCGTACTCCGGGAACCCGTTCTCCGCGTAGTACGGGGAGTCCGGCTTGAAGATGCCGTTCGCGGCCGGCGCTATCCCCTCGAACATCACCCGCGAGACGCTCTCGCGATCGATCGCCCTGATGAGGGCCTCACGCGCAATCGGGTCGTCGAACGGGGGCCTTCCGGCGTTGAGGATCACGAACGTCTCGCTCGTCTCCCCGCTGTCGTCGGTGTAGAGCTGCAGCTCCCCCGCCTGGGCATCCTCGTTGAGGTCCAGCACGACCGCCGCCGACTCCGGACCGAAGGTCGCGACGTCCGCGTCGCCGCTGGCGAGCGAGTTGGCTCGGCTCGTCCAGTCCTCGATGACCGGGAACTCGATCGTGTCGAGGAGCGGGAAGCCCTCCTGCCAGTAGTCGTCATTGCGATCCACGATCAGGTTGGAGCCGGAGGTCCACTCCCTCAGCTCGAACGGGCCCGTTCCTATCGGCTCCGAGGCCCTGTCGGGGTTCTCGAGCATCTCCGGCGCCGCGATGTAGCCGGGCTGCACCGCGAGCGCATGGGGGAACGTGGACCAGGGCGCATCCATCTCCAGCTCGACCGTGAGCGGGTCGGTGGCCTCCATCCGCACCAGGTGGCGGAAGACCGTCCCCGTGACAGGCGACGCCTTGTGCGCCTGGAAGTTCTTGACGAGTGCATCCGCGTCGAGAGGTTCGCCGTTCTGGAAGGTGACACCCTCCCGGAGCTCGATCGTCCACAGGGTGAAGTCGTCGTTCGACTCGACCGACGCCGCCAGGAACGGCCTCGGCACATCCTCCTGGTCGTAGGCCATCAGCGGATCGAAGATGGCGTTGGCCACCGTGTACGCGTTCCCCACCCACTGGTCGAAGGTGGGGTCCCAGCCGCTGGTCTCCGACCCGCGGGCGATCCGGAGCTCGCCTCCGGTCTGGACCGGGCCCTCTGCCTCGACCTCGACATCGCCCAGCTCCGCGGGCTCGTCGTCGTCCTTTCCGCCACCGCACGCGGCCAGCAGGGCCGCCAGCACCAGACAGCAGCCCAGGACTGCCGACCAGCCGCCCCTTCCACCCCGCACCACCTTGCCGCGAACCATCGTCACCCCCGCAACGAACTGAGGGGACGACGGAACCGGGCTCCGTGCCCCCTGTGACGAGCGCCACCGTACTTCAGGTGCCGTCGCCGCGCCCGGTCGGGCCCCGGCCACCTCAGCCGCACTCGACCCCCTCGGGAGGCTCCCCCACGACCCGACCCACCGCTGTCGTCGTCGTCGTGGAGGACGGGCCCTGCTCTCCACCTCCAGCGCTGCCGGGCTCCGTCGCGGGAGGGCTGGAGCGCAGCCGGGGAGACTGCTCCACCGTCGTGAAGTCGAGACCTGTCTCCAGCACGACCTCGGACCCTTCCAGCGTCGGGTCCTCGACCAGTAGGCCCGGAGCCGTCAGGTGCCGCTCGACCAGCTCGGCCAACCTCCTCGAGCCCGGGGCGTAGCGAACCCGCGTGCGGGACAGGTTCTCTCCGTCAGGCCGGGGTACGTCACCTATCCCGACCACGGTGAAGCCGACCGCCTCGTAGGCCTCCTGCACCAGCCCCGCCTGGTCCATGACCCCCGACCCGTTCAGCACCGTGAGCTGCACCCACGACTCGTCGACGTGGTCGGGTGGCAACCCGCGGAACACGTTCAGGACCCGTTGCGCCTCACCGGTCTCGAGCCGGAGCACGGCAGCTCCGCCCGGCGTGCTCCACCCCTCGACCGGGAGGCTGTGGGTGGTGATCGACTCCCCCTCGAACTCCGCGTAGCGCTGGCCCATCGCAGCGAGCACCGAAGGCTCCAGCCCTGAGTCCAACCTCAGGTACGCGACGGCGAGATCCAACATGCGGTTGTACTCCACCGGGTTCAACAGCGAGGCCCGACCCTGCGCCTCGGCGAGCGCGGAACGCAGGAAGATCTGTTGACGCGAGATCCTGCCGAGGTCGGCCGTCGGGTCGGTCTCCCAGTAGCCCTCCTCGGTCATGTACTGGAGGTGGCGGGACCTGACGAACGCGAGCGCCATCCTCCCGTCGAGGGTGACGCACCCCGGTTCGGAGATGGACAGGCCGGAGTTCGGGTCCTGGTACAAGGTGTCGAAGTACATCGGAACCCCGCCGAGCTCGTCGACCAGCGCCTGGAACCCCTCGAAGTCCACCTCCGCGTAGTGGTGGATCGGTACCCCGAGGTACTCCTGGATCGTCCTTATGAGCCGGTTGGGACCGTCTTCGTAGCTGTACGCGGTGTTGATCCGCTCGGTGGAGTCCGTCCCCGCGATCGGGACCCACAGGTCGCGTGGGATCGAGAGCACGTCCAGCTTCTGGCTCTCCTGGTCGAAGCGGAGCAGCACCATGGTGTCGGCCCGCTGTCCGAACGCGTCGGCGCCGTCCCCCAGGAACACCGCTGCGTTCGGATCGGTGGACGAGATCGCAGCACGGCTGTCGGACCCGACGAGGAGGAAGTTCTGCGGCTCACCCCGGAGGATCGGGTCGAGCTCGGCGATGTCCACCTCTTCGATCTGGTTCAGCTTCCACCAGATCTGCCCCGCGAGCGCCGCGCCGACGAGCAGGAGCAGCGTGAACACGGCCCCCACCGTCAGCAGCACGCGCTGGCGCCGACTGCGGGTGGCCCACGTCGGGGCAGCGCGACGCCTCACCGGGTCAGGGTCGCGGATCGGAGGATCAGGCGGGAGGAGCGTCCGGTCGGCCATGGAGGAGGGGGCGGATGCGCCCGGCGCAGGCTAACAACCGAGTGCCCACGTTCCCGGTCACCCACCGCCGAAGGCCCGGGGTGGCGGCTGCGGGATCAGCTCCCGATCCTGGCCTCGGGCTTCGGCTCCTTCGGGAGGCCGAGCACCCGCTCCCCGACGATGTTGCGCTGGATCTCCGCCGTGCCACCCCAGATCGTCTCGGATCGAGAGAAGAAGAACGACGACTCCAGCACGTCCACTGGGTAGTCCCGCGCCGCCTGGCGCACGCCGTATCCGGGGATCATCTCGTCGGCGTCGGCACTCCCGTGGAGGAGCATCCCCTCCGGTCCCATGATGTCGACGTACAGCTCCATCACCTCCCGGTGGTACTCGCTCCAGAACATCTTGTTCGTGGCGCCGAGTGCAGCCACACCCGGGTCCCGGCGCTCCTGCACCACTGCCGTGAGGCTTCGGTACCCGTTGATGCGCATGATCTGGACCTTGGACCACGCCTGGGCCAGACGTTGCCTCACCGTCGGGTGCGCGATGCTGCCGTTCTCCCGGGCACGCTCGACGATCTCCTCGAGCTCCTTCTCGAACCGGCGGTGCCCCGTGGTGGCGCTCGTTCCACGCTCGAACCCCAGCGTGGTCATGGCGACCGCCCACCCGTTGTTCACCCCGCCGACGACCCAGTCCACCGGACAGCGGGCATCGGTGAAGAACACCTCGCAGAACTCGGCGCCACCATCGATCTGCTCGATGCGCCTCACCTCCACACCGTCCTGGGACATCGGACACAGCAGGTAGCTGATGCCCTTGTGCTTGGGGGCGTCGGGATCGGTGCGGCACAGCACGAAGATGTAGTCGGCGATGAAGCCCTGGGTGGTCCAGATCTTCTGACCGTTGATCACCCACTCGTCCCCGTCGAGCACCGCCCGGGCCTTGAGCCCGGCGAGATCGCTGCCGGCGTCGGGCTCGCTGAAGCCCTGGCACCAGCTGATCTCGCCCTTCAGGATCTTCGGGAGGAAGAACCTCTTCTGCTCCTCCGTGCCCCACTGGAGGATGGTCGGGCCCACCAGGGTGTCGCCGAAGAAGTCCGCCCGCAGCGAGACGCCTGCTTGGTGGAACTCCTCGTTGAGCACCACGCCCTGCATGGTCGAGAGGCCCTTCCCGCCGTACTCGGTTGGCCAGGTGGCGCAGATCCAGCCTCCGTCGTACAACTTCCTCGCCCACTCCTCGGCGAAGCGCTCCCGCTCGTCGTGCGTCTGCGGACGACGACCGTCCGACCAGCCCTCGGGGAGGTTCTCCGCCAACCAGGTCCGGATCTCGGCCCGGAACCCCTCGGCATCGGGTGGATAGGTGAGGTCCATGCCCAAATGGTTGACCCAGGTGGCGACGCGGGGGCAAGTCAGCTCGGGAGGTGACGACGCTCGCGATCGAATCGAAGCGGTCGACCGGACCGATCGACCCTTGATGAGAAGCCTCCTAGGCTCTGTCGCCATGAGCTCACCGGACCCGGACGCTGTCGAGGTACCCGCTGCTGCCGCCCGCTGGACCTTCCAGTGGAAGGAGCTCCACGAGGAGGTCGTGACCTCGGGGCTCTGCACCGGTTGCGCAGGCTGCGTCATCACCTGCCCGCACGACGTGCTCGGCTACCGCCACGAAGCCGGTGGGTACCGACCCTTCCACCTCGAGGAGGAGCTAGGTCCCGGTGACTGCCTCCACGGGCAGAAGGGTTGCACCACCTGCACGCGCGCCTGTCCCAGGTTCCGGTCGTGGGAGCACGACGCCAACGACCACCTCTTCGCCCGTGATCGCGAGTCCGACGAGACCGCCGGCATCTTCGAGGAGGTCCTGTTGGCACGTGCGGCCGACGAGACGGTGCACTCGACCGGTCAGGATGGAGGACTCGTCTCGGCGATCCTCATCTGGGCGCTGGAGGAGGGATACATCGACGCCGCTCTGGTCTCGCGCCCGGGAATCGAGCAGGGTGAGTGGAAGCCCGTTCCCGCGGTGGCATCGACCCGTGAGGAGATCCTCGAGAGCGCCGGCAGCCGGTACACCTACTCGGCCAACACGCTCGCTATCGACGACGCCGTCGCGCGGGGGTTCGAGAAGCTCGCCCTCGTCGGGATGAGCTGCCAGTCCTCGGTTCCTCCGGTCATGTGGAGCCGGAAGGCCGGGAAGATGGGGAAGAAGATCGTCTTCAACATCGGCCTGCTCTGCTCGAAGACCTTCGACGACTCGATCTTCGAGGAGCTCTTCCTGGCCAAGTACGGCCTCCGCAGGCAGGAGATGGTGAAGATGAACATCAAGGGGGTGTTCCAGATCTGGATGGCCGATGGCGCCTACCACGAGATCCCCTTGAAGGAGTGCCACGCCTGGACCCGAGAAGGCTGCAAGCACTGCCCCGACTTCGCCGCCGAGCACGCGGACATCTCCACCGGTGGCATCGGCGCCTTCGACGACTGGACGCTCACGATCGTCCGCACCGACCTCGGACGCGAGATCATCGAGAGGATGGTCGCCGCCGGCCCGATCGTCACCAAGCCGGCCGAGGAGGACCCGGGCGCGGTGGAGCTGATGGGCAAGCTGGCCCGCAAGAGCCGACAGCGGTGGCCCGAGTGGGCCGACTCGGCGGTGCGGCTCGGGCTGCCCGCCCCGAAGGCGAGGACCGCCACCTGACCCTCAGCCAGGGGCAGGTCCCGGCTTCAACGCTCCGCTTCGCCGAAGGCGACCTCCTTGCGGCAGTCCTCGAGGAGCGCCTCGAAGTCATCTGGTAGCTCGACGCCGGTGTCGGGGTCCGCATCCCGCCCGGCCACCAGGAGGTCGTTGACCTCCTCGAAGCGCTCGTAGGCCACCTCGGCCTCGATCGCCTCGTACAGGCAGCTGCAGGTCGGGGCGACATCGGAGCCCCCTTCGGCGGTGCAGGCGTCCATGAACGCCTGCTGGGTCTCCTCGGTGTATCCGCCGTCGTCACGCCCGGCGACCACCAGGCCGGCGATCGCAAGAGCGCCCACGAGGAGCAGCACCCCCCCGAGGGCGAACCACAATCGGGATCGAGAGCGTCCGGTACTGGGCCGATCCGCTTCCGCCGGCACCGGATCGGCCGGGGATGCCGGATCGGCGGCGGCCGGGGCATCGGCCGCCTGGTCCCCTGTCATCGGATCATCGGTCGACGACTCTTCCGTCAACGCGGCGCCCCGCAGGACTCGACCAGCTCCCTCACGTCATCGGAGACCTCCACCGTCGTGGTGGTCCCCCCGTCGCCCTCTCCGTCACCGGAGACCTCGGGGAGCTCCTCCAGGAGCGTCGTCTCGATCTCGTTGAACCGGTCGATGGGGATCTGGTCGACGGCACCCTCGTAGACGCAGCCGCAGTACTCGCGGGAATCGGCCGGTGCTCTCTCCAGGACCTCCGCCAGTGCTTCCTCGTCGGCCAGGCCGATCAACGCGTCGGTGTCGACGTCGAATGCGGCGAGGCAACCCCGGTAGAAGTTCTGCTCGGTCTGGGCGTCGTAGGCGGTCGGGTCGTTGCTCTGCACCCGGCTGCACCCACCGAGCAACAGCGCCAGCGCGCCGACACCTGCGAGGAGACGAACCCTGGCCGAGACCACGATCCGCAGACCCTACTCGGCTGACCGGGGCGCGCTGAAGCCGGGCTCAGGATGTGTGATCGGCCCAGGCCGGTTCCGACGCTCAGAGGGTCGCCAGGTGGGAGAGCAGCGCCTGACGAGCCTCGTCGGCGATGATCTCCTCCACTCTGGCGTCGGAAACCGGATCGGGGGGAAGGACCGACGCATCGCACACGACATGTGAGAGGGCACCCCAGAGACCGCTCGAACCGCCACGCGCCACCCTGGTGGCCTCGTAGGGGAGGAGCCGCTCTGCCAGTGCCTGCATGAGCCGAGTATCGAACCGATCCCTCGGGTGTTCCTGAGGCGGACGGCCCATCTTTTGATGAATCGATCGAATGACTCACTTCTTTGAATCGATGGATAGGCCATCTTCATCACTTCACCTGGGGCCATGGACCCAGATCACAGGAGGGCGAGGGCCCGGGCACGGGCGAGCACCGAGTCGAGCATCTCGGGCGTGAGCTTCCCCGTGAAGGTGTTCTGCTGACTGACGTGGTAGCAGGCGAGGATCGTGCGCCCGTCCGGGGCCACCACCTCGGCGCCGTGGGCGAACCGCGGCCGGGGCCGCACCCCCAGCAGGCCGGTCACAGCGTCGTACCCGTACCGCCCCAACGCCAGGAGCACCCGGGCCCGCGTGAGCAGCGCCAGCTCCCGCTCGAGGAAGGGCCGGCAGCGCCGACGCTCCTCGGGTGAAGGCCTGTTGCCAGGAGGGGCGCAGCGCACGGGCGCCGTGATCCAGACCCCGTCCAGCTGGAGCCCGTCCCCCCGGCTCAGGCTCTCCGCCTGGTTGGAGTAGCCGGCGCGGTGGAGAGCCGCGTACAAGAAGTCACCGGAGCGGTCGCCGGTGAACATCCGACCGGTGCGGTTGGCACCGTGAGCGGCGGGCGCCAGCCCGACGACGACCAGGTGTGCAGCAGGGTCGCCGAAGCCCGGCACCGGCCGTGCCCAGTACTCCTGGTCCCTGAACGCGGCACGCTTCTCGCGCCCGACACTCTCGCGCCACGCCACCAGACGGGGGCAGGCGAGGCAACCCACGATCTCATCCTCCAGCTGACCGAGCGCGTCCACCGGGTGGCAGGCTAGGCGGCGTGCCACGTCGCCCCTCGCCTCCCGCGACCCTCCTCCTGCTCGTCCGCCACGGTCAGACCCCCACCACCGGCCGTGTCCTCCCGGGGCGGGCACCAGGGCTGCACCTCACCCCGACCGGCACGGACCAGGCCGCCGCTGCGGCGGCGCGGATAGCGGAGCTGCCCGGCGTCGAGGCCGTCTACGCCTCGCCCCTCGAACGGGCCCGTGAGACGGCCGCTCCGATCGCGCGGGCGGTCGGGCGACGCGTCCGGGTGCACTCCGGCCTCAACGAGTGCGACTTCGGGGAGTGGACCGGTGCTCCGCTGGCCAGGCTCCGCCGACGCCGGGACTGGAGCCTGGTGCAGAACCGGCCGAGCGACTTCCGGTTCCCGCGCGGTGAGTCCTTCCGCGCCATGCAGGTTCGGATCGCATCCGCCGCCCGGGACCTCGTCGAACGCCACGGGAGAGGAGTGGTGGTGGCGGTCTCCCACGCGGACCCGATCAAGGCCCTGGCAGCGGACGCGCTCGGCCTACATCTCGACATGTTCCAGCGAATCGTGGTGTCACCGTGCTCGATCACCGCCATCCTGTACCTGGAGACCGGGCCGGTGGTCCTGACCATGAACTCGACCGGAGACGACCTCTCGGCCCTCGCTCCATCGTGATGCTCGAGTTCCGCAACCCCGACCTCTTCACCACCGGCACGACCGGACCGCCAGGCCACAGGGTCTTCTTCCTCCAAGTCGCCGAAGAAGGCCGTGTAATGAGCCTCCGCCTCGAGAAGCAGCAGGTCGCTGCGCTGGCGGACTCGCTCGAGGGGATGCTCGACGACGTCGGTGAGCCGGATGGGGCCTCCTCCCGCGACCTGGACCTCCTCGAACCGCCTGCCGCCGAGTGGACCGTCGGGGTCCTCGGGGTGGCCTACGACCCGTCCGCTGACCGGATCCTCGTCGCCGCCCAGGAGCTGGAGCCCGATAGGACGGAGGAAGCCCCCCGGGATTCGGAGCCCGGGGACCTGGCGGCCACGCGCGTCCTGCTGACCCGCGCTCAGGCCGCTGGGTTCGTCCATCGCGCCCGCACCGTCGTCGAGGCCGGGCGACCCACCTGCCTCTTCTGCGGGCTGCCCCGCGACCCCGAGGGCCATGCATGCCCGCGGATGAACTGAACCCCGTCGGAGACGAAGGTCTCCTCACCCGCCTGAAGGACTCCGAGATCGTGCTGGTCGGGCGCATGCCCCACAGCTCGAACGCGACCTTCCTCGTCGAGCTCTGTCGAGAGGGCGAGCCGATCCGCGCGGTGTACAAGCCGTCTCGGGGTGAGCGCCCGTTGTGGGACTTCCCACGAGGGCTGCACCTCCGCGAGCTGGCGTCGTTCGTCCTCTCCGAGACGCTCGGTTGGGGGATCGTCCCACCGACGGTGGTGCGAGACGGCCCGCTTGGCGTGGGATCGCTGCAGGCCTTCGTCGACGCCGACTTCGAGCAGCACTACTTCACCCTCCTCGAAGACGAGCGCCGACACGACCAGCTCCGGAGGGTCTGCCTCTTCGACCTGCTGGCCAACAGCACCGACCGCAAGGGGGGTCACCTGCTGCTCGACCGGACGGGCCGTGTGTGGGCGGTCGACAACGGGCTGAGCTTCCACCCCGAGCCGAAGCTGCGCACCGTGATCTGGGAGTTCGCCGGGGAACCGATCCCGTCGGGCCCACTCACCGACGTCGCCCGACTGGCCGAGGCCGGGGTTCCCGACGCCCTGGCCCGCCTCCTCGACACCTTCGAACGCGAGGCTCTCCTGGAGCGTGCCCGCAGGATCGCGGCCTCGGGCGTCTTCCCCGCGGACCCGACCGGGCGACGAATCCCCTGGCCCGTGCTCTGAGGTCCCCCGCGCCTCCGATCAGTCGTCGAGGAGGTGCGCCACCGGGCCTCTGCCGTGACCGAGAGCCCAGGGTGCCGATAGGCGGATCCTTGCGACCACGAACTCCTTGGCGGCACCGATCGCGGTCAACGGGTCGTCGCCCAGGGCGAGGCGGGCCGTCACCGACGCGGCGAAGGTGCAACCGGTCCCGTGGTCGTTGCTCGTCGGGACCCACTCCGCGCTGAGCTCCCACCGCTCGTCCCCGCACAGCACCACGTCGATCGCCTGCTCGTCGGTGACGTGGCCGCCGGTGACCACCACCCAGCCGTTCGGGCACAACCCCGACAAGGCCCGCGCATTGGCCCGAACGTCTTCAGCGGAGCGCAGCTCCTCGCCGACGAGAACCGATGCCTCCCTCAGGTTCGGCGTGATCACCCGGGCCAGCGGGAGCAGGGCCTCCCGGTAGGCACGTTCTGCTCCATCGGTGAGCAGGCGGGCTCCCGTCGAGGCCACCATGACCGGGTCGACCACCAGGTTCGGCAGCTCGCCTGCCGCCGCGGAGCGCGCCACCGCCCGGACGATCCCCTCCTCGGCGAGCATGCCGGTCTTCACCGCAGCGACCGGGAGATCGTCCAGCACCGAGCGGAGCTGCACCTCGACGAAGCTCTCCGGCGTCACCTGCACACCCTGGACACCGGTCGTGTTCTGCGCCGTGAGCGCGGTCACCACCGACGTGCCGTGCACCCCGTGTGCGGCGAAGGTGGTGAGGTCGGCCTGTATCCCAGCGCCTCCGGAGGAGTCGGACCCGGCGACGGTGAGCGCCACGGGCGGTGATGTCACGGCGCCTCCACCCCACGGCGCACCCAAGCACGGTGCACCTCCTCCACGAGCGCATGGACGACTTCGCGCGGGAGGGCCGCGCCCATCACCGCGTGCATGGCGGCCACCCCGTGCGCGCCCGCCTCGACGCACGGACCGGCCCGACCGGGCTCCACCCCTGCGAGCGCGTACACCGGAAGCGCTGTCGCGGCAGCGAAGCCTGCCAGGGTCTCCAGTCCCATCGCCGGCCCGTGACCGGGCTTCGATCGGCTCCCGAAGACCGGCCCGATCGTTGCGTAGTCGGCACCCCCGACCTCGGCCCGGTGGATCTCGCGGAGCGAGTGGCACGACCGGCCCACCGTGAGCCTGCCGGGATCCGCGTCCACGTCCTCGGCCGCGAGGTGCACACCGTCGGCACCGAGATCCGAGGCGAGGCGCACATCCGACGCGACGATGAGCGGGAGTCCCCCGCGCAGACAGGACTCGGCCACCTCGCGACCCAACCGATCTCGATCCGGGCGTGAGAGATCCTTCTCCCGCAGGACGAGGGCGACGTCACGCATCCCAGCGAGCGCGTCGACCGTGTCGGCCAAGGACCGGCCCACCGACGCCGAGGCCTCGCGGTCGGTGAGGATCAAGAGAGCCGGGAGGTGCTCGAGCACGCGTCTGCCTCAGTCGATGTGGGGCCGGCCGTGGGAGCTGGTCGAGGCCTCGGCCCAGAAGCGTCTCGGGATCCGCCCGGCCAACCGGGCCTCACGCCCCGCGGCCACCGCGTGGCGCATCGCCGTGGCCATTCGCACGGGGTCGTGGGCGCGGGTGATCGCGGACGCGACCATCACCGCCTCGCAGCCGAGCTCCATGGCCAGCGCCGCGTCCGAGGCGGTGCCGATGCCCGCGTCCAGCACGACCGGCACCGATGACTGCTCGACGATCATCTCGATGTTGTGCGGGTTGCGCACCCCGAGGCCCGAACCGATCGGCGCGCCCAACGGCATCACCGCAGCGCAACCCAGCTGCTCGAGGCGACGGGCCACCACGGGGTCGTCGTTGGTGTAGGCCAGCACCACGAAGCCCTCGTCCACCAGGGTCTCCGCGGCGTCGAGCAGCTCGACAGGGTCGGGGAGCAACGTCATCTCGTCCGCGATCACCTCCAGCTTCACCCAGTCGGTGCCGAACGCCTCGCGCGCGAGATGTGCCATCGTCACCGCCTCATGAGCGGTGAAGCACCCCGCCGTGTTGGGGAGCACGCGGGCACCGATCCGCTGCACGACGTCCAGAACCGATCCCTTGGCCTCCGGGTCCACGCGCCTCAGCGCGACCGTCACCAGCTCGGTCCCGCTGACCCTCAGCGCATCCTCGAGCACCTGCAGGTTGGGGGCGCCACCGGTTCCGGCGATGAGCCTGCTCTCCATCTTCTGATCGGCGATCACGAGCTCGTCGGCCATCTCATCCTCCCTGAGCGGCGGTGAGGACCTCGACCCGATCCCCGTCGCTCAGCGGCCGCTCGGGCCAACTCGATCGGGGGACGACCTCACCGTTCACCGCCACCGCGATCCCCTTCGGAGAGCCCACCAGCTCATCGACGAGGCACTCCACGGTCGGGGCTCGATCGAAACGACGTTGCTCGCCGTTCACCCAGGTCCGGATCGCTGTGCTCACGACCGCACCTCGACCGGCTGGAACCGAGCCGGCGCGAAGGGGACCGCGACCTCGGGGACCGTTCCGGACACCAGCAGCTCGGCGACCACCTCGGCCGTCATCGGGGCGAGCAGCACACCGCTCCGGTGGTGCCCGGTGGCCACCACCAGCCCTCCCAGCCCGGTGCTCCCGATGATCGGTGCGTTGTCGGGCGAGCCCGGCCGGAGACCCGCCCGGGCCTCCACCAGCTCCAGCTCGAGCACGCCCGGCACCACGGTCGCGGCGTCTCGGAGCAGCTCGTACACGCCGCCACCGGTGACCGACGTGTCGAACCCCTTCTCCTCCTGGGTCGCACCCACCACGATCTCGCCGTCTGCGCGGGGCACCAGGTAGACGGAGCAACCGTGCACCACCCCTCTCACCGCTCGCCGCAGGAACGGTTCGTGGGTGCGCATGCGGAGGATCTGTCCCTTCACCGGTCTCACCGGCGGCAGCACGCCTCCCGGCAGCCCCTCCATCTCCCCGCTCCAGCACCCGGCGGCCAGCACGATGCGGTCCGCCTCCAGCTCTCCCGAGCCCAACCTCACGCCTGCCACCGAGCCCCCGGAGACGAGGATCGAGCTCACCCGCTCGCGCAGCACCGGGACTCCGGAGTGCTCGAGCACCTCGAGCAGCGCTCCCACCACACGCCGTGGATCGACGTGGGACTCGCTCTCGATGAGGATCCCTCCCCGGATGCCCGGGCTCAGGAGAGGCTCGGTCTCCCGACACCCGCGACTGCGGAGCCGGGTGCTCTCGAGGCCGAGCTGCGCCTGGAAGCGATGGAGGTCCGAGAGCCAGGCGTTGTCGTCGGGATCGGCCGCGACGATGAGCGTCCCCGTGCGGGAGTGCCCGAGGTCGCGACCTGTTCGGTCCGCTAGCTCGGAGGCGAAGGCGGGCCAACGCTCCGCAGACGCCAGGTTGAGCCGGAGCAGGGCCTCCTCCCCCCAGTACGCCTCGGCCACCGGGGCGATCATCCCCGCTGCTGCATGCGTGGCGGCTCTGCCCGGCTCTGCGTCGAACACGGTCACCGCGAGGCCCTGCTGCGCTGCCCTCCAGGCCGAGGCCAGCCCGATCACGCCAGCACCGACGACGACGACGTCGGTCCGATCCGTCACCTCGCCTCCAGTGCCTCGAGGAACCGCCGGGTCTCGGCTCCCGGATCCTCGGCCGCGGTGATCGACCCGATCACCGCCACGCCGTGGGCGCCCGCCGCGAGGAGCTCGGGCACCCTGTCGACCGTGATGCCCGAGATCGCGATGACGGGGATGGAGACGGCCGAGGAGACGGCCTCGACCACCTCCGTTCCCAGCGGCTCGGGTAGCCCGGCCTTGGTCACGCTGCGGTACACCGGACCGACACCGACATAGTCCGCGCCCGCCTCCTGGTAGGCGACAGCGGCCTCGGGGGTGCGCGCAGTCATCCCCACCAACCGGTCAGGACCGACCACCCGGCGCATCGCCCCGCACGGCAGATCGTTGGCTCCGCCGTGCACCCCTTCCGCATCGGTCACCACCGCCATGTCAGCGCGGTCGTTCACGATCGCCGTGGCCCCGTAGCGGTGTGCCAGCTCGACGAGGGGCTGGGTGAGCCAGAGGCGCTGGTGGTCGTCGTCGACGTCCTTCACCCGGATCTGCAGCACCGGCGCGCCGGCCTCGAGCACCGCTCGCGTGAGCGCGTCAGCCGCATCGCCGATCGTCGGGTTGACGATCACGTGCAACCGGCCAGCGATCGCGTGGTTCACCCCCGACCGACCTCCACAGCCGTGTACACCTCACCCCCGGACTCGCGGAACTCGTCGGCTTTCCCCTTCAGGCCGTCCTCGACCACTCGGGCCGCATCGAGGCCATGGGTCGCGGCGTACTCCCGCACGTCCTGCGTGATCTTCATCGCGCAGAACTTCGGTCCGCACATGGAGCAGAAGTGCGCTGTCTTCGCCGGTTCGGCTGGGAGTGTCTCGTCGTGGTAGGCGCGGGCGGTCTCGGGATCCAGAGAGAGGTTGAACTGGTCCTCCCACCTGAACTCGAAACGGGCCTTGGAGAGCGCGTCGTCCCACTGCTGGGCAGCGTGGTGGCCCTTTGCCAGGTCCGCGGCGTGGGCTGCCACCTTGTACGCGATGACGCCCTGCTTCACGTCGTCCCGATCGGGGAGGCCGAGGTGCTCCTTCGGCGTCACATAGCAGAGCAGCGCAGTTCCGTACCACCCGATGTTCGCTGCACCGATCGCGGACGTCAGGTGGTCGTAGCCGGGGGCGACGTCGGTGACCAACGGGCCGAGCGTGTAGAAGGGCGCCTCGCGACACCACTTGCTCTCCAGCTCCACGTTCTCCGCGATCTTGTCCAGCGGGATGTGACCCGGACCCTCGATCATCACCTGCACGTCGTGAGCCCACGCGACCTCGGTCAGCTCTCCGAGGGTCCGGAGCTCGGCGAGCTGCGCGTCGTCGTTGGCATCCGCGATCGAGCCCGGCCTCAGGCCGTCTCCCAGTGAGAAGGCGATGTCGTACGCGGCGAAGATCTCGCAGAGCTCGGTGAAGTTCTCGTGCAGGAAGTTCTCGCGGTGGTGGGCGAGGCACCAGGCTGCGAGGATCGAACCGCCCCGGCTGACTATTCCGGTGAGCCTCGAGGCGGTCAGCGGCACGTAGCGCAGCAGCACACCCGCGTGGATCGTCATGTAGTCGACGCCCTGCTCGGCCTGCTCGACCACGGTGTCGCGGAACACCTCCCAGCTCAGCTCTTCCGGCCGGCCGTCGACCTTCTCGAGGGCCTGGTAGATGGGAACGGTGCCGATCGGCACCGGTGAGTTGCGGATGATCCATTCACGGGTCGTGTGGATGTCCGGGCCGGTGGAGAGGTCCATCACCGTGTCGGCACCCCACCTCAGGCTCCACTGGAGCTTCTCGACCTCCTCGGCGATCGACGACGTGACGGCGGAGCTCCCGATGTTCGCGTTGATCTTGGTGAGGAAGCTCCGGCCGATGATCATCGGCTCTGTCTCGGGATGGTTGACGTTGGCCGGGATGATCGCCCTCCCTCGGGCCACCTCGTCACGTACCAGCTCGGCCTCGCACCCCTCGCGCAGGGCGACGAACTCCATCTCGGGTGTGATCTCGCCGCGCCGGGCATGGGCCCGCTGGGTGACGGCCCTGCCCTCGAGGCCACGCCTGGGCCCGCGGGGCTCCCCTTCGAACTGCTCGCGCCGGCCCCTGCGTCCGGGCGACCGCCCGTCGTCGCGTGGGGAGGGGCGGCGGCCCGGGTACTCCTCCGTATCGCCCCGCTCCCGTATCCACGCCTCACGCAGCGGTGTCAACCCTCGGCGCGGATCAGAGCCGGGGCCGCTGGTGTCGTACAGCAGCACCGGTGCGTTGGGCACCGGGCCCTCGGGCCCCGGCGAGTCGTGGAGCACGACCTCGACGAAGGGGACCCGGACATCCGGGCGTGGCCCCTGGACCTCGATCCTGTGGCGACCCGGCTCACGCCGCTCGTCCGATTCAGCCATGTCCTCAACTCCCTTCGCCGGCATGACCCGGATCAGGTTCAGGCGGTCGGTGCTCTGCACCCTCTCAGTCCCGGCACCCTTGGGATGCCGTGGACTCCCGCGTTGGATGTCGCAGATGCCAGCCTACCCATGCGCTGACGAGGATCGAGCGGGCTTCGATGCCGAGGCGGACAGCGCGGCCAGCACCCGACCGCTGCGCGCCGGGTCCGGCCTGCCCCCACGGGGGTGGCGCACCACCGACACGGTAACGAGCTGCGGGCTTCCGTTCTGAGCTGCGAGGACGAAGTACTGCCCCACCGCCGCGCGCCCCTGCGCCGGTAACGTCCCTGCGATGCGCTCCTTCGCCGACGAAACCTGGCGCGCATGACCGGTATCACCCAGCTCATCGAGCGAGGTGACCTCGACGGGCTCATCCGTCACGTCGACCGGCTGCAGGCGTCCCAGGACTGGCCCGGGCTCCTGCTGCTCCGCGACCGATGCCGGGCTGCACTCGAGCGTGGCCATCAGCTGTGGCCCGTTGCCTCCCTCTGCGAGTACCGCCTCGCTCTGCACGCCCCCGCATCATGGGCGGGTCGGGTGGTGCTGGAGGACGCCGGTCGCTTCTCGCCCGGTCCGCTCGCCGAGGTCGTGGCGTCGAGCCACACCTGGGAGGAGCTCGTCCCCCACATCGCGCACGGTCCCCTCCGGACGGTCACCGCACACGAAAGGGTGCTCCGGGGCGAGGACCTCACCCAGGCCAGGGACATCGACGGGAGGGTGCTCGACCTGCCCCTCGTCCTCCAGCCTTGGGAGCCCGCGTACCTCCTCGCCACCTACTCCGATGACGGGGTGGCCGTGGAGGAGCCCGACCTCCCCCGCGCGGTCCCGGTCGCCCTACCACAGCCGGGGCCGAGGATCGCTGACACCGAGGGACCGGAGGCGCTTCGCGAGCTGGTGCGACCCTGGCTGGCGCAGTCGAACGGCCGCGCAGACGCTGTCGCGGTCGAAGGTCGTGCAGAGGAGGCCATCGCCGCGCTCGGCGTCACGGCCGCGCGGGCCGTCGAGCTGGAACCGGAGGTGGCGCTCGCGTACATGGCCTGGACAGGGGCCAGCGGAGGAGCCCACGGGCGGCGGCGGGGAGCAGCGGCGGGACGGTTCAACGCGTGGTGGGCCGCAGCCACCGTCGCGGGTCTCGACCGCCCGACCTCGCTGCAGCCCGAGGAGCTGGGCCACGCCGTCGCCGAGCTGAGGTGGCTCCTGTGGGATACCCGCGAGCCCGAGGTGGGCTGGCGCTTCCGGCTGGCGATCCAGGATCCGATCGACGGGCTGGCCTGGGCCATCGCGGCATCCGATGTGCGGAGCTGATGCTAGGAATTCGGGTTCCGATGCGCGCCCCGGCCCTCCTCCTCGTCGCCGTGCTCACGGCGGTGGTCCCCACCGCCGTGAGCTGCTCCGACCCGGAGAGCTCCAAGACACCCGTCTCCGAGACCACGACGTCGGGCGACCAGGACCAGCCGGCCGGGGCGCTCTCGCCCGACCGGCTGCCGGTCCTGATCGCGCGCTCGGCGATCCCCGCCGGGACGCCAGCCGCCACAGCGATCGACGAAGGGCTGATCCAGGAGGCGACCGCCACCCGCGCCGAGTTCCCCGAGGACGCCGTCATCGACTCCAAGCTGATCGACGGGATGGTGGCAGCGCAGCTCATACCCCGCGACTCGATCATCACCGCCGGGATGTTCGCGACTCAGGATGGCGAGAGCCCGACCTCCTCGAGCCTGTCGAGCAGCACCTCGAGCTCCTCGGCGGTGCCGTAGCCGATTCGCCAATGGCCGCCCATGATCCCGGTCGGCCGGCCACCCATCTCTTCCAGCGCCCTCCGGCGCGAGGGGTCGAAGCTGATGACCTCGACCCAGCCCTCACCGACCTGCGCCACGTGCTCCCGGGCCGAAGGCTCTCCGGACCGGTTCGCAGCCACCACCCCGGCTATCGGCCCTGGAGCGCCTCGATGACCTTGGGCAGGACCTTGTGGACGTCCCCGACTATGCCGAGGTCGGCCACCGAGAAGATCGGGGCCTCGGCATCCTTGTTGATGGCGATGATGTTGTTGGAGCCCTTCATGCCCACGAGGTGCTGGGTGGCACCGGATATGCCCGCTGCGATGTAGACGTTGGGCTTGACCACCTTGCCGGTCTGGCCCACCTGGTAGCTGTAGGGAACCCAGCCCGCATCGACGATCGCCCTCGATGCCCCCGGGGCGCCGCCGAGCAGCTTCGCCAGATCCTCGATGAGCTGGTACTTGTCCTTCTCGCCCATACCTCGGCCGCCCGACGACCACGATGTCGGCCTCGTCGAGCTTCGGACCGGTCGCCTCCTCGACGTGGCGGTTGACGACCTTCGCGGCGCCGGCCTCGGGTACGGCTACCGAAGCGACCTCGGCCGGACCCCCTCCCACCTCCTCGGCGGCGAACGACTTGGGGCGGACAAGCACGAGCTGGGGTCCTGCGCCCGTGAAGCGAGTCTTCACCAGCGTCGTTCCCCCGAACACCGGCTCGGTGCACACGATCGACGATCCGTCGACCTCGAGGTCGACGTTGTTGGTGATGACCGTCCGACCGAGCCGGGCGGAGAGCCGCCCTGCGGTGTCGCGGCCGTCGTAGGTGGTCCCGAAGAGGATCGCGTCGGGCTTGTTCCCGCCCTCGATCTGTGCCTGCATCGCCGATGCGAGCGGCACCCCGAGGAGATGCCCGCTGAGGTCACCGGTGGCGTACACCTTCGACACCCCGTGCGCCCCGAGCTCTGCAGCGACCGCAGCGCCATCACCCCCGATGAACGCCTCGACCGTGTCGGCGAGCTCGCGGGCCTTGGCCAGGATCTCGAGCGTGATGGAGGCCAAGTTCCCTTCGGCGGCCTCGGCATGAACCCAGATGGTGGAGAGAGCCATGACAATCGTCTCCTTCAGATGACCTTGAGGCCTTCGAGGAACTCGATGACCTTCAGATGAGCCTCGCCGTCGTCCTCGATGACCTCTCCGGCCTCGCGAGTGGGAGCCGGCTCGATGCTGATGATCTCCTGGCCGGCACCTGCCCAACCGACCTCACCGGCGCCCAGGCCCAGGTCGGCGACGGTCACCTCGTCGACCGGCTTGTTCTTGGCCGCCATGATCCCCTTGAACGACGGGTACCGGGGCTCGACGACGCCGGCCGTCACCGACACCAGGCACGGGGTCGGGCACTCGATCTCGTCGTAGCCGGCCTCGGTCTGGCGCTGGACGTTCACCTGCCCATCGGCCACCTCGATCTGCTTGGCGAAGGTCACCGAGGGAACGCCGAGGACCTCGGCGAGCTGCTCCGGCACGGTCCCCGTGTAGCCGTCGCTCGACTCCGTGGCGGTGAGGACGAGGTCGTAGCCTCCCGCTCGCTCGACCGCCTTGCCCAGCACCTTCGCCGTCGCGAGGGCGTCGCTGCCCTTCAGGGCATCGTCGCTCACCAACACCGCCCTGTCGGCACCCATCGCCAGCGCGGTACGCAGACCCGAGACCTCGCTGTTGGGCGCCATCGAGACGAGGATCACCTCGCCACCGCCGGCGGCGTCGCGGAGCTGCAGGCCCATCTCGACCCCGTAGCTGTCGGACTCGTCCAGGATGAGCTTGACGTCTCGCTTGAGGGTCTTCGTCTCCGGATCCATCGCTCCGGGATCAGCCGGATCTGGGATCTGCTTCACACACACGACTACGTTCATGCCGACAGTCTGCGGGCCTCGTGCGACCCTTCACAAATCGAGTCCGGGCCTTCCTCCGGCGGCTCGCTGGTACCGTCCAGCCCGGTGAACGTGCTCCTTCTCGTCAACTCGTCGGCCTCGTCGGTGACGGCTCGGAGCCGGGTGGTGATCCAGAAGGCGCTCGCCGCCGACCACGAGGTCCGAACCGCGGAGACCAATCGGCGCGGCCACGCGACCCGACTTGCACGGGCTGCCGCGACCGAGGGGGTGGACGTCGTGGTGGTGCTCGGAGGAGACGGCACGCTGAACGAAGCGGCGAACGGCCTGGCCGGTACGCCTACGGCACTCGCTCCACTACCCGGCGGATCCACCAACGTGTTCTCGCGCAGCGTCGGACTGCCGGACGATCCTGTCGAGGCAACCGGAGTGCTCCTGGAGGCGCTGACCCGCAAGGACATCGAGCGCGTCGGTCTGGGATCGGTGAACGGGCGCTACTTCCTCTTCCATGTCGGGATGGGCTTCGACGCTGCCGTCGTCAAGCAGGTGGAGCGGAGGGGAACGATGAAGCGCTGGGCGAGCCACCCGCTGTTCGCATACTCCGCCGTCACCACCTGGATGCGCCACTACGACCGCTCCCGGCCACGACTCGCCGTCCATCACGCCGACGGCTCCGTCGTGGACGACGGGTACTTCTGCATCGTGCTCAACACCAACCCCTACACCTACGTGGGCACACGTCCCTTCAACGCAGCACCGGATGCCACCCTCGACCGTGGGCTGGTGTCGCTCACCTTCCGCACGCTGCGACCCGCTCCCTTCCTGGGGCTCGTGGCGTCGGCCCTGCTCTCGGGAGAGCACCTGCGCCACAGCCGTCATACCGAGTACCGGACCGACCTCGCGGAGCTCACCGTCACCGGGCACGGGCCCTTCCCCTACCAGGTCGACGGCGACTACCTGGGCGAGACCGAGCGGCTCGACTCCGCTATCAACCTCGGGTCCTGTCGCTCGTGTTTCCGTAGGACGCCGTCCGAGGTACCGGCGCGGCGTTGCGAACCCTCGCTGAGCACGACGGGCAAAGTTCCGATTCCGGCATGACGCATGTCACCAACGAAGCGCAAAGTTTTCCTGCGACAACCCCTGATCGCGTATTCACAAGCGGTTACCGTGGGCGCATCCCAGCTGCACACCCTTCACTTCAAGGGTGGCGGCATGTGAAAGGGTTCACATCTGCTTGCAAGTGGAAGCAAAGTGGACGCGAAGCAATGCCACAGCGCCTCTGACCGCCAGGGGTGCATCCCCGAGCCTGTGGAGGCAAAGTGGCCCTCACAACTGCACGCGCCTTGACCCTCTCGGCCCAACCCGACGCCTGGCGCGAGGTTGCTGCTGCCTGAGACACGTCACCTGACCTCTTCTTCCCGGTCGGCACCACCGGTCCGGCCCTCGAGCAGATCGCCACCGCCGAGGTCTGCGATACCTGCGAGGCCACAGCCCTGCCTCGAGTACGCCTTGGCCACCAACCAGGATTCGGGCATCTGGGGCGGCACCTCCGAGGAGGAGCGCCGGGTCATCCGGCGCCGCATCGCCGCCCAGCGCCGCCGAGCCGTCTAAGCGGTAAGCCCTCGGTCAGCCTGTTCGGCGAAGCCTCGCCTTCCCGTTCTTCCTACGTCGGCACTCCCCCGCTCCGCTGGGCCGTTCAAGGCCACGGCGGCCAAGCTTCCGCTGGCGCCGCGTGCTTCGACACGGAGGCCCCTCACGAGACTCCGGGGCCGACCCGGTACCTCCCGCGAGAGGACAGGTGACCTCGACGACGGTCCCTGGTTCACCGGGCAGGCCGTCACCGGTCCGCATCTCTAGGTGCCGGCCAACTCGGTCTCGACGAGCGTCCGGACGATCTGCAACCCCAGACCCGTGGTGGCCGTGGCCACGGAAGCCTTCGGGGAGGCCCACGCCATCGTCGACGACACGGATGCGCAGTCGAGTCTCGTCGTTGTCCAACTCGACGTCTGCGTCGCCTGGCACGACATCGTCGGTCACTGGGTAGGCGTGGTCGACCACGTTCTGCAACAGCTCAGCGAGGACGACGGCCAGCGGCGTGGCCATCTGGGCCGGCAGCTTCCCAGCGTCGCCGCGCACCTTGAAGTGCAGGGGACGGTCCGGCGAGCTGTGCCCCTCCTCGACCATGCGCACGAGCGGTCGAACGATCTCGACGAACGGCACGTCCTCCCCGGCTTCCCGCGACAAGGTCTCGTGCACCAACGCAATCGACCGGATGCGCCGCACGGATTCCTCGACCGCCGCCTTGGCCTCGGGTGAGTTGAGCCGGCGGCCCTGGAGACGGAGCAGACTCGAGGTGCGTCTGTAGGTTGTTCTTCACCCGGTGGTGGATCTCGCGAATGGTTGCATCCTTCGACATGAGGAGTCGGTCCCGGCGGCGTAGTTCGGAGATGTCGCGCACCATGCAGATGGCCCCCGTGACCT
>CAVOFX010000007.1:0-220216 GCA_963695115.1 uncultured Microthrixaceae bacterium
AACGGAGGCGAGTACATGCCGATGGCGAGCAGCGGGCCGAAGTCCATCGTGCGCTTCTGGATCTCGACGTACGTGTCGGCGTCGGCCTTCGAGTAGTGGGAGATGCTCGCGTGGGTCTTGTCGAGCAGGTCCTTGCGGTGGAGGACGATGGGTGGCCGGCCGTCGGAGAACGCGATGCCTGCCTGGTTCTCCGGGGTGATCGAGCGGAGCCCGCAGTTCTCGAGGTCGAAGTCCTCGATCATCGGCATGATGTCGAAGAACTCCATGTAGTTGGCGTGGAGGTTGAACCGGAACCCGGGGACGACCGGGTCCTCGGTGTTCGCCCCTCCCCCTCCTCGTGCCTCCGCTCGATGATCGCGGTCTTCAGCCCCGCCCTCGCCAGGTACGCGGCCAGGCAGAGCCCGTTGTGGCCGGCGCCGATGATGATCGCGTCGTAGGTGGTCGGCACAGATGCTCCTCGGGATGGGGGAGAGCGAGGTGGCACAGATTAACAGGAGTCGTGCAGTGTGCAAGCCCTCACACCTGTACTCTGTGGGCTCCACCGGGCCGATGACCGAGCGGGAGCCCGGCGCTGTCGGCGGTACGGGGAGGGACGATGTCTGGAACCGAGGTGTCGGGACTGCCTGCGCCGGGCGCGAAGGAGGACGGCGAGCGACCCCCCAACGCCGAGCGGATCCTCGAGGCCGCCGAGGAGTGCTTCGCCCGCTACGGCTTCCAGAAGACCTCGATGGAGGACATCGCGCGGGAGGCGGGCCTCTCGCGCCGGAGCGTGTACAGGCACTTCCCTGACAAGGCGGCGCTGTTCGGTGAGGTCGCCGCAGCGCGGACGCGGATCTTCCTCGACGAGATCATGCGACGCACAGCGCGCCTGGACGGTCTCTCGGCCCAGATAGAGGAGGTCGCCCGCCTCACCGACCGCTTCGTGCGCGATGACCCGATCAGCGCAGCGCTGCTGCGGGCCGACCCCGACTCCCTGGCCCGCATGGTGACCACCGAGGCGCGCGAGCTGCTCCGCATGGCGATGGAGGCCATCGTCCCGCTCATCGAGACCGCCCGTGAGCGCGGAGAGCTGCGTACCGACCTCGAGGTCATGCGTGCGGCCGAGTGGATCGCCCGCATGATCTTCTCGCTCGTCGCGACCCCATCGGTCACCTTCGACGTCGACGACCCGGAGCAGAAGGCGGAGTTCATCCGCGAGTTCCTCCTGCCGGGCCTCAGCTGACCGCGCGGCCCAGCGTGGCCGCCCCCTCGAGCTCAGCCGGTGAACTGTGGCTGGGCAGCTGCCGGAACGGCAGCCGGCGATTCGGGTGCAGTGGTCGTCGGCGCCGCGATGGTGGTGGTCGTGGTCGGCGTCGGCTGTTGGCAGCTGCTCGTGTCGTCGCTGGAGGTCGTGCCCGAGATGCTCGGAGTGAATCCGCCGGTGTAGAGGTAGTGGTCCTCGATGATGTCGTTGCCCGTAGCGGTGTTGCCGATGAAGGTGTCGCCGTTCAGGGCGAACGTGTAGCCCTCGCCGTACACACCGCCGACAGAGTTGTTGCTGCCTTCTTCCTCGGGCACCCCGTTGTTCTCTGCCGTGTTGCACTGGATCGTGCTCTCGCTGATCGAGACGTCCTCGTAGGACTGGAGTCCACCGGCGGCGACCCAGCCGTCACCCACGGCCGCGTTACCGCTGATCGTGGAGCTGCGCACCGTCAGCGAGCCTCCGATGTTGGCGCTGCCCCCCACTGCGGTCTCGTCCGTACCGCCGGTCGCGCGGTTGTCGTTCACCGTCGAGCGGGCCATCACCGTCTGTCCGCCCTGCGAGTGGAGGCCGCCCCCTGCGTCGCCGGCATCGCTGGTGGCTGTGTTGCCGCTGATGTCGCAGTCGTCCACCATGATCGGCCCACCCTCGGAGAGGACCCCTCCGCCCGCATCGACCGGGCCGTCCGCGTCGTTGCCGGTGATGGTGCAGTGGAGGAGGTCGATCAGGCCGCCCTCGCTCAGGACCCCGCCTGCCACGTCCCCGTCGTCGGTCGTGGCGGTGTTGTCGGAGATCGTGCAGCTGTCGACCAGCACCGCTCCGCCCTCGGAGAGGATCCCACCCGCGGCATCCCCGTCATCCGTGTAGACCTCGTTGCCGGTGATGGTGCAGTCCCTGGCGGTGACCGACCCACCCTGGGCGACGACCGGGGCCGTGTCGATCGAGCTGGCGCCACCGACGCCGGTGATGGTGAGGTCCTCGATCGTCAGCGACTGGCCGCTGTCGTCGTAGAGCGCTGCGGTCTCTCCGTTGGCGTCGATGGTCACCCCGTTGCCCTGGATGGTCACGCCTCCACCGGTCGACCAGATGATCGGGCTGGAGAGCGTGATGGTCCCGACCCCCGCTTGCACGGCCACGGTGTCAGCACCGGGGTTCGACTCAGCGTTGGCCAGCGCCTGACGAAGCGAGCCCGCTCCGGAGTTGTTGGCGTTGGTGACGTTGTACTCCGCGGCACCGGCCACGTCCGGTACGAGCACCCCACCCCCGAAGGCGAGCGCGAGCAGTGAGAGGGCGGTGAGGAGCCTGATCAAGCGGTGCATCTGTCCCTCCGGGGAACCTTCATCTGGAGAATCGGCTGCCGTGACGCTAGCAGCACGCCGCGGGCCTGTCCCCAGTGCCACGCGGATCCCTGGCTCAACCGGGTCGAAGCAGGTCATGGCCGTTCGGAGCGAGGCACCACCACCCGGTCCGCGACATCGCCGATCCGCGGGTAGATGAGGTGGATGAGTCCTACAGCCACGGCCGTGCCGGCGAGCTGCGCTGCCAGGAACGGCACGACCGAGGCGGGATCGATTCCGGCGAAGGTGTCGGTGAGCGTGCGGGCCAGCGTCACCGCAGGGTTGGCGAAGCTGGTCGAGGAGGTGAAGAAGTAGGCACCGCCGATGTAGCCGCCGACCGCGAAGGCGGCGGCCCCCGACCGACCGGAGCGGACCACACCGAAGATGACTATCAAGAGCCCGAGCGTGGCGACCGCCTCGGCGAGCCACAGCTCCGATCCATCGCGCGCCTTGGTCGACCACTCGACGGCGGGCAGGTCGAACATGAGGTTGGCCAACGCCACCCCCAGGACCGCACCCGTGCACTGCGCGAGCACGTAGCCGATCGCTGCGGGCGTGTCGATCCCCCCGAAGACCCGATCCGCGATCGTCACGGCAGGGTTGAAGTGCGCACCAGAAGCCGGGCCGAGCGCCAGGATCAGCGCCGTGAGCACCCCGGCGGTGGCGAGCGCGTTGATCAGCAGCTGAAGGCCCACGTCGTCGGTGAGCCTCTCGGCCATGATGCCGGAGCCGACCACCGCCGCGAGGAGGAAGGCGGTGCCGATGAGCTCCGCGACGAGACGGCTCACCAGCGCCGATGCCGGCTCACCTGACGTGGCGGTCATGTGGCTGCCGGGATCCCGAGACCGGCGACGAGCTCGCGGACGTGGGCCCCTATGGCGTCGCGGACCTGGCGCACGACCTCGATGGGCTGCCCGGCAGGGTCTGTGAGCTCCCAGTCCTCGTACCGCTTCCCCGGGAAGACCGGGCAGGCGTCGCCGCAGCCCATGGTCACGATCACGTCGGCGGCCCGGGCGATCTCGTCCGTCCACGGCTTCGGGTACTCGCTCGAGATGTCGATGCCGACCTCGGCCATCGCTTCCACCGCGGCGGCGTTGATGTCCGAGCCGGGGTCCGAACCACCCGAGAAGACATCGACCCCTCCACCGCTGAGATGGCGCAGCCAGCCGGCAGCCATCTGCGACCGTCCGGCGTTGTGCACGCACAGGAACAGCACCGCAGGGCGCTCAGGAGTCTCGAGCTCCAGCCGGGCAAGTGCCCGGAGCCGCTCGCGGGCGAACCGCTCGATGAGGATGGGGAGCCATGTCTTGATCTTCGCTCGGTGCTCGAGCCGCTCCTGCGAATCCGTGATGTAGCGAGCGATCGTCTCCGTCGAGAACACTCCGGCGAACTCGTCTGTCAGGCGTCGCGCTGCCTGTGCGATCGCCAGCTTCTGATCGACGGTGAGGTCGGCCGGAACTTCGCTGTTCTGTCGGTCGGTCATCCTCTGCTCCTCGGGGTCCTGTGGAGACCGTTCAGCCACATGCGGCCCGGATGCGCTCACCGAGCTCCGCCACGGTGCGGTCGAACGCCCTGCTCGTGCCGACCGCCACCGGATCGGGGATCGACCAGTGCCAACCGGCGTCGACGCCCAGGTGCTCGTGGGCCCGGTCGCACACGGTCACGACAAGCACGCCATCGGGGTCGACCTGGCTCAACGGCCTGGGGGTCCGGTCCGACAGGTCGATGCCCACACGGGCCGCGGCCGCGACAGCCTTGGGGTGCACCCGACCGGCAGGCTCGGTGCCCGCGCTGTCCGCCGTCTCCCCTGTCCTCTCGGCCCAGAGCGCAGCTGCCAGTTGGGATCGGGCGGAGTTCTGCGTGCACACGAAGAGCACGGGCCCAGCCCCGGACCTGCTGCGGGCGAGCAGGTCTTCGAGCCGTCCGCTGCGCAGCTGCACGTACCGCCTTCGACCATCGCCGCTCGAGCTGACCCGACGGATCAACCCGGCATCCTCCAGGACGACGAGGTGGTGGGCCAACAGGTTGCCCGGCAGCCCGAAGCGTCGGGCCAGCTCTGATGGAGAGCGGTCCGAGCACGCAAGGTCCTCGACGATCCCCAGCCGGACGGGATCACCCAGGGCGGCATGCACCGCAGCTCTCGCCTCGACCCCGCTCTCCATCCGGCCCAGCATAATCGTTCAGTTTCTACTGATTCAATGTTCGACGATTGACTTGTCCAGCCGGATCAGGTGTGCCGATCGAGGAGATCGAGCAACCTGGTCGTCGTCGACCAACTCCGGATGGTGAGGCTCTGGTACTCGGGCGATCCGACGATGCGACTCAGCCGGCTCTGCGACCGCCGGGCGCTGAGCCGGGCGAAGTACACGACGCCCCGACCGGACCACGCCCTGTCGACGCCTTCTCTCAGCTCGATGACCCGCATCACCCGCGCCGCAGTGACCGGGGGCTTCAGGAAGAGCACATCGGAGTGATACCTGTCGGGTTCTTCGCCGAATCCCTCAGGCGCTGCTCCGACCACGCTCCGCAGCTGGCGATGCGACAGGACGACCACGACGGTCCGAACCCCGAACGCCTCCTCCAGCAACGTCTCGATCGTCAGCTCGAGCGAGCCGCGCGGCGCGTCCGCATCGAACAGCACGTTGCCTGACTGTATGTAGGTCTCCACATCGTCGAAGCGTTCGGAGATCGCGACACGGAGATCCTTCATCGGGACCAGGTTGCGGCCTCCGACGTTGATCCCACGTAGGAGCGCCAGGTGACGCGCCTTGCCCACGCGGCCGACGGTATCCCACCGGCCACCTTCACCAGCGGGAGCGTGACTCCTCGGCGAAGCCCTGGATCGCGTCGAGGTGGAACGTCCTGCCCTCGTCGTCGACGAAGCGTCCCGACCACGTCCCGAACACCTGGTGGGTCTCGGTGGCGAGCAGCGCGGCGGCGACCCTCGAGTGCTTGTCGTGGCGAGGTGCCAGCTCCAGATCCAGCTGACCTCCTGGGTCGGTGACCGTCCAGGGTCGCAGCGGGTCGTCCCAGTCGTAGCTCCACTCCAGCTCTTGGCCGAGCTTGGTGAGCCTCCCGTCGACGATGACGCCGTTCTCGGTGTAGCCGGTGCCGACGGTCCACTTGCCCCCGAGCTGGAGTCCGGCCACCGCCCCGTCCGAGGTGCTCCCGGCTCCGCCGCCCCAGTTCCAGCGGGTGCGGTAGGGCCAACGGCCGCGGCCCACGTCGAGCACCCCCCAGGCCCCGCCGTCGCCGAAGCGCCAGAGCTCCTCCCCCACCGAGAGCTCGCCGCGCGCGGGCCGGGCCTGGTGCTTCGACGTGAACTGGAAGGTGCGATCGCTCCAGGGGATGACCACGTTCAGCGACTCGTGACCCGCCGGCAGCTCGACGATCGCCTCCAGCCTCCCGGGAGCTCCACCCGCGTCCTCCCACTCGGCCGAGAGATGGGTGGTGCCGTCCGGGTCATCGACGACCTCCAGCCGAAGCTTGCGTGAGCGGGCCCTCAGGGACGCCCGACCGGACACCTCCGGAAGCGAGAAGCCCCGACCGAAGGGCGCGCCGAGACTTCGCCCGCCCTCTGCACCCGAGGAGAGATCCCTCCACCAGACGTCGGCGAGCCCCAGGTAGTCGATGTCCGCGTAGACCAGGGAGACGACGAGGTCGCCGGCGAGGATCGCCCAGTAGTCCCAGCGCTTGGTGCGACCCCAGCGCCCCTTCAGGTTCGCCCGCTGCAGCGGCACCCGCGACCAGCCGAGCGCGGCAGGGTTCAGCGTCCTACCGTCGGCGAGGGCCAGGTCCACCGGCCCGACGATCTCCCTCTCGTGGGTCGCCACGGGAGAAGGGTCTAGCCCGCCGGGCGGCGCGCCTCCACGGTCGGGGTGGGTGGCACAGTCCACCCATGAGTGTGCCATCGAGGCCGGCCCGGTCTACGATCCGTCGAACCCGGGTGGGGACCCGTCCCACCCACGCCCAGTGGAGGGTCGGCCATGCCCAAGAGCGCTGCAGCCGTGGAGCTGCGCCGTCTCGCCCCCGTCGACGCGTCAGCCCGCCTCGACGCGCTGCTGAGCGAGCCGTACGAGTACCGGGGATGGGAGGACGTCTACCGCGACGAGTGGACCTGGGACAGGGTGGCGAACGTCACCCACATCCGTGCCAACTGCATCTCCGCCTGCTCTCTCACCGCGTTCGTGAAGGACGGGATCGTCTGGCGCGAGGAGCAGAACAGCAACTACGAGCAGACGAGCGCAGAGGTCCCGGACTTCAACCCGCGTGGTTGCCCCGCCGGTTGCGCGTACAGCCTCCAGATGTACGACCCGACGCGCATCAAGTACCCGATGAAGCGGGTCGGCGAGCGCGGTTCGGGGAAGTGGGAGCGCCTGTCCTGGGATCAGGCGCTGAGCGAGATCGCCGACAAGCTCATCGACGTGATCGTCGAAGACGGACCCGAGTGCATCGTCTACGACCACGGGACCACCAACTCCGACAGCGGCATCGCCACCCCGCTCGAGGCCCACATCTTCGGCAACGGTCTCGGAGGGGTCTCGATCGACTCCTGGGCGGGTGTCGGAGACCTGCCGGTCGGCCTGCTCCAGTCCTGGGGCACCTACATGTCCGAGGGCACGGCCGACGACTGGTTCCTGGCCGACTACATCCTGATCTGGCTCGGGAACCCGAGCTACACACGGCCCTCGGACGCGCACTTCATCTGGGAGGCCCGGTACCGGGGTGCGAAGGTGGTCTCGATCGCTCCCGACTTCTCGCCGTCGACTCCTCACGCGGATCGGTGGCTCAACGTCCGCGTGGGCACCGACGCCGCGCTGGCGCTGGGGATGGTGAACGTGGTCCTGGACGAGGGCCTGTACGACGAGGACTTCATCAAGGAGCAGACGGACCTCCCGTTCCTGGTGAGGGAGGACACCGGTCGCTTCCTCCGCGAGTGCGACGTGGTGGAGGACGGCTCCGACGTCGGCTTCTACTACTGGAACGCCGACAAGAAGCGCCTGCGCCTCGCGGACGGCACCTGGGACTCCGACATCGACACCATCGCGCTCGACGCGGACGACGATCCCGCGCTGACCGGCACCCGGACCGTGAAGCTGGTCGACGGTTCGAAGGTGAAGGTCCGTACCGTCTTCGATCTGCTGCGCGAGCACGTCAAGGCCTACTCACCGGAGGTCGTGGCGGAGATCACCGGCGTCCACGCGAACAACATCCGTACTGTGGCGCGGGAGTTCGCAGCCGCGAAGTCGGGGATGATCTTCGCGTCGTGGGGTGCCTGCAAGCACTACCACTCGGACCTGTTCCAGCGCGGCATGGTGTACCTCACCGCGCTCACGGGCAACACCGGGGGGAAGCCGGGCTCGGGGATAAAGGTGTCGACGTGGTGGCCCTTCCCGATGCTGGGGACGGACGGGCAGCGGTTCATGACGGAGGCACCCGAGGCGCCTCCGATCGAACGGCTCTCGGTGAAGGTCGCCAGCAAGATGATGTTCGACATGACCGAGTACATGCGGTCCACCCCGATGATCCCGTGGCTGTACGCGCACGACGCGAAGTTCCGGGAGGTGGCGGGAAGGGACGAGTACGCCGATCCGGCCTTCGGACGGCCGATCTCGGAGTACATGGACGAGATCCTCGAGAAGCGCTGGCAGCCGATCTGGCCCCGGCCACCGAAGCGACCGCGCTTCTACTACTTCTCGGGTCCGAACCCGCTCCGTCGCTGGCCGAACTCGGAGCTGATCCGAAAGAGCCTGTGGCAGGAGATCGACATGATCGTGACCTGCGACTTCAGGATGAACACCTCGGGCATGGCAGCCGACTACATCCTCCCGGCGAGCGGCTACTACGAGAAGCCCGGCATCAAGTACACGCAGTCGTACCTCCCTTACGTGGTGGTGGGCGAGCGCGCGGTCCCGGAGCTGTACGAGTCGAAGCACGAGTGGGACATCGCGTTCATGCTCGCCAGGGCTCTCCAGGAGCGCGCGCGAGCACGGGGTGTGGACACGTACGAGGACTCCAACGGCGTCGAGCACTCGCTGGTGAGCCTCTACGACGACATGTGTGCCGACGGCACCTACGGTGAGGGCCCCAAGGGCGAGGTCGCGGCGCTCGACTGGATCCTGAAGCACTCGGCCATCACCAAGGCGACCGACCTCGGCGAGCAGCCCTGGAAGAAGGCTGCCGAGGACGGGATGGTGAAGATCAAGGAGATCGAGCCCTTCCACCTCGCCCTCGGACTCAACGCCGTGATGAGCGACTACGACGAGAGCCGTCCGACCAACCAGTTCCACTGGTTCGTGAAGGACAAGAACCCGTGGCCCACGCTCACCGGACGCCAGCAGTTCTACCTGGACCACCCCTGGTTCCTCGAGATCGGCGAGCAGCTCTGCGTGCACAAGGAGCCGGTCGCCGCCGGAGGCCCATACCCTCTGCGGCTGACCGGAGGCCACACCCGTTGGAGCCAGCACTCGATCCTCCGCGCCAACGAGCACCTGCTGCGGCTGCAACGTGGTGCCCCCGTCGCCTACATCAGCCGCGAGGACGCGCGTGAGAGGGGTATCCGGGACCACGACGACATCCGAGTGTTCAACGACGTCGGGCACTTCGTCCTCAAGGCGAAGGTGTCGCCGGCGGTGCAGCCCGGCGAGGTGATCTGCTACCACGCCTGGGAGGGCTACCAGTTCCCCGGCGGGGGCGGACAGAACTCGCTGGCTCCCAGCCCGATGAAGCCGACCAACATGATCGGCGACTACGGCCACCTGAGCTACAAGATCTTCTTCCAGTCGATGAACCACGTACCCAAGGAGGTCGCCGTGGAGATCGAGAAGGTGAGCGAGCCGGTGTGACGCTCATCACTTGATGGGGTTCAGCTTCGTGCAGCGCGCTCCCGCATTAGAACTACCCCCGGCTGGCCTGTTAGAACGTGTTCCAGTAATGCGAAGCAAGCCCGCGGGGCGAACGGGGGCCCCGCTCCCTCCATCGGGGTGAGCACATGAACAACGTCTACGACGCGATCGTGATCGGTGCGGGCCACAACGGCCTGACCACCGCCGCCTACCTGGCGAGAGCGGGGTTGAAGACCCTCATCGTCGAGAGGCGTCACGAGGAAGGCGGCGGTGTCAACACCGAGGAGCCCGTGATGTCGGGCTTCCGCCACAACATGCACGCCAACTACATGGAGTTCTTCGACATCATCCCGATGCTCGAGGACTTCGACCTCGAGAACTGCGGGCTGCGCTCGCACTGCCCCGAGAACCAGGCGGGCATCGCCTTCTCCGACGGACGCCCGCCGATCGTGCTCCACCGCAACGACCTCCTCGAGAAGTCCCACGCGTCGATCGCCCAGTACTCGAAGGCCGACGCCGACACGTTCATCGAGCTGAAGAACCGCACGATGGAGTTCGGCCCGCTGCTCGCCTTCGGCATCTACAACCCACCCATGGAGGGCATGGACGAGGGGCAGGCCGCCCTCCTCGCGGACATGTTCGGTGACATGGGGGTCGGCGCGCACTTCGCGGTGAAGTCGCCCAAGCACGTCATCGACGAGCTGTTCGAGTCACCGGAGATGCGCACGCTGCTGTACCGGATGGCCGTCGAGTTCGGCGTGCCGCTGGACCAGGCCGGAACCGGCGGGATGGTGCCGACGGCGCTCATGTGGATGGTGGGGCGCTTCCGCCTGGCCATGGGCGGCTCCCACACCCTGGCCAAGGCGATGACGCAGGCCTGCTACGCGCACGGGGTGGAGCTGCTCGAGAACACCGTCGTCGAGAAGATCATCGTCGAGGACGGTCGCGCGGTCGGCGTCAGCACCCGCCGGGGCGAGTTCCGTGCCACGCGCGTGCGTCGCCGCGAACGCAGACGTACGCCAGGTCGTCGTCGACATGGTCGGCCCGGAGCACGTCAGCCCGCTCTTCTACAAGCGGGCCAAGGACTTCCGCTACGGGCCGAGTGGGGTGCTCGCCACCCCGGCGCTCTGCCTGTACGACGCCCCGGCGTACAAGTCGGCTCACTGGGATCCCGACATCGACAAGTGCTTCTACACGGTCGTCGGCTACGACACGCCCGAGGAGGTCGAGCGATACATCCGGGCCGCGCACTCCGGTTGGCTGCCCGAGCCCGCGGCCGGGACGTGGGTGAACAGCCTCTGGGATCCGTCCCAGGCGCCCCCGGGTCGGCACTCGGCCACCGGATGGTTCTTCTTCCCGATGTCGAGCTACTTCAGCGCCGAGGAGTGGGCCGAGATCCGCGTTCGTACATGGAGAAGTTCCTGAGCCGTTGGACGAGACTTCGCGCCGAACATGACCCACGACAACGTCATCGCCATGAAGCTCTACACGCCCGACCAGATGGAGCGGAAGAACCTGATGTGGGAGGGCGACTGCCTGCTCGGCGACATGGCACCCGACCAGATGGGCCTGAACAGGCCGTTCCCCGGAGGCAGCCGACTACCGCCTCGAGCCTGGAGGGCCTGTACCTGTGCGGACCTTCCGGCTACCCGGGTGGCGGCGTGCACACCGCACCCGGCTACAACGCGTACAAGGTGATCGCCGAGGACCTGGACCTGCCCAGTCCCGTGACCGAGAGGGGATACTGAGATGCCCGACGTCTACACAGCGGAGTGGTACGAGGCGGTCAAAGAGGCCATCAACGCAGCGGTGGCCCAGATCCCCGAGGCCCCGACGGACTCGTTCACCATCCAGGCCGAGATCGTGGGCGACGGGTCCTCTCCCTACGTCGCCGACGGCGACACGCTGCGCTTCTTGATCCGCCTGGAGTCGGGCCAGTGCGCCTGGTACCGCGAGATCGAACAAGACGACCCCACGGTGAAGCTGGACTACCGCTTCACGGGGCCTGCGTCGGTGTTCGACTCGATCGCAGCCGCGGAGACCGACCCGATCGACGCGGCGCTGTCGGGCTCGATCAAGGTCCGCGGCGACATGCGCTTCCTCATGCGCCAGGCCGAGATGGTCCAGGTGCTGTTGGAGGCCTACTCGAAGGGCGTGGACACCACCTGGCCCAAGGGCCGTCCCCCCTACGGAGGATCCTGAGATGGCTCTGAAGGACACCTACGACGCCATCATCATCGGCGCCGGCCACAACGGGCTCACCCTCGGCGCCTACCTGGCCCGCTCGGGCCTCGAGGTGCTGGTGGTGGAGCGCCGCCACGAAGAGGGCGGGGGCCTTTGCAGCGAAGAGGTGACCCGGGCGGGGTTCGTGCACAACATCCACGCCAACTACCACACCTTCGTCGACATGGCCCCGCCGGTGGCCGACCTCGACGTGAGGGGCCACGGCATCGAGTACGTGCGCCCCGAGGTGCAGATGGCCTCGATCTTCGACGACGGCCGGGCGCTGACGATCCACACCGACATGGACAAGACCCTGGCGTCGATGGCGCGCTTCAACGAGGAGGACGCCGAGACCTTCAGCCGCCTCTACGGCGAGGCCCACGGGTTCATCGACCTGCTGTTGGGCACCCTCATGTACCAGCCGCCGCTCAACGTCAAAGAGCTCACCAAGGCGCTGGCCACCTTCGGGGTGGAGGACCGCTCGGAGTTCTTGTCGGTGAAGCTGCGCCGCGAGACCATCAACCAGTTCTTGGACCGCCACTTCAAAGACGACCGCATCAAGGCCCACCTGGCGTTCCACGGGGCGGTGTGCTCCTACACCAACGACGTGGCGGGGCTCGCCATCGGCTACCCGCTGCTCGTCGGCAAGATCGACAACTGGCACCTGTGCGTGGGTGGATCGCACCGCCTCGCCCACGCCCTGTGGCGTGACCTGGCCCAGCACGGCGGGGTGATGTGGTCAGACGCCGAGGTCACCGGGGTCGTCGTCGAAGACGGCCGCGCGGTCGGGGTGCGCCTGGCCGACGGAGTCGAGATCGCAGCGCGAAAGCTCGTGGCCTCGACGGTCTCGGTGGAGCAGACGTTCTTGGAGTTCCTCGACCCTGGCGAGATCTCGGAGGACTTCGCCCACGACGTCAAGACCAAGGTCGTCCACAAGGACTGGTCGCTGTTCTCGGTGCACCTGGCGATGAACACCTTCCCCGAGTACGCCGCGGCCGACTTCGATCCCGACGTGAACCGGGCCTGGGTGGTGAACCTGGGCATCGACTCGACCGAGCGCCTGAACCAGGACTGGGCAGAGATCCGCCGGGGACGCCTCGTCGAGCCTCGGCCCAACGCCGCGGTGAACACGCTCTACGACCCGACCGACGCCCCCCCGGGGCACACCACGGGGCTGCTGCGCCAGTTCGCCCCCTTCGCCTTGGCCGACGGCGGCGAGGGGGCCTGGGACGACCAGGGCCGCTGGTACGGGCAGCGCTGCATCGACGCCTGGCGGCGGTATGCGCCGAACCTCGACGACGACGCCATCGTCGAGTGGTCGGTGTTCACCCCCCACGACATCGCCCGAAAGCTGCCCAACATGGTGCGCGGCGACTGGATGATGGGCGAGATCAGCCTGGCCAACATGTTGGACCAGCGCCCGCTTCCCGAGCTCGGCCAGTACCGCACGCCCATCGAGGGCCTGTACATGGCCGGCAGCACCCAGCACCCGCACGGGTTCATCACCTTCGGCCCCGGCTACAACGCGCTCCAGGTCATCGCGGACGACCTGGGCATCGAGAAGTGGTGGCAGAAGATCTGATCAGTGACGGGCGGCGCCGCTCGTGTCGATCGCCGTGTAGTCGATGACGATGAACAGACCCCTCGACCTCGGCGATCGAGATCGCCGTCGTCGGGCCCCTCGGTCCGGCGCGCATCTCCCGCACGAAGATCTTGCGGCCCTCCTGATCGTGCACCCAGACGCGAAGCTGTCAGCGGCTCCCCGATGGGGATGGGCGCCCGGTAGTCGATGGTGAGGCTGGCCGTCGCGGCCATCGCACCGACGAGTCGCGGGGCTGCTCCGGCGAACTCGTCGAAGACAGCCCGCCAGCACCCCGCCGTGGCCACGCCCGGGGCACCGCCGTGCATGGGACCGAAGCGTCACCTCGGTCGTCACCACGCCCTTCTCGAAGTGCAGCAGTCATCGGGATCGCAGCGGGGTTCGCCGGTCCGGCGATCGCCCGGTAGGGGAAGCCGGTGCGGCGACCGTCCGTCGCTGTCGGGGTTCGCGAGACCGGCTTCGAGCACCGCCTGACGGTCCCACTGGGGCGCCTTCGCCACCTTTGCCGAGAGCTCCTGTGCGCCCTCGGGCGATCTCGTCGAGCAGGTCGTCGTCGAGCTCCCGGTCGGTGAAGAGGTTGACGAGCTCGCGCAGGCGCGCCGGCGGCGGTGAAGAGTCGCTCGACGGACGCGCCGCGGGCTCCGCTCATCGGCGAGAGGCGTAGGGAAGCAGCCCGGATCCCGGCAAAGGACGCCGCCCGAGCGCCGGTTGGGTCGTGCCGCGCGGCTTCTGTAGCGTCGTTTCTCCAAGGCCTCGTGACGGAACCGTATGGTTGCCGGGATCCGACGTTCGACGGAAAGGGAGAGTAGATGGGTACACCGGTGATCATCGAGGCCGTGCGGACGCCGATCGGCAAGCGGAGCGGGTGGCTGGCGGGCATCCATGCCAACCGGCTGCTCTCGACCGTGCAGCTCGAGGTCGTCCGGCGCGCCGGCATCGACCCGAACCAGGTCGAGCAGCTGGTGGGCGGCTGCGTCACGCAGGCCGGCGAGCAGGGCGATGAACGTCACGCGCAACGCCTGGCTGTACGGCGGGCCTGCCGTACGACGTCGGTGCGACCACCGTCGACTGCCAGTGCGGTTCGGCGCAGCAGGCCAACCACATGATCGCCGGGATGATCGCGACCGACACCATCGACGTCGGCATCGGCTGCGGGTCGAGATGATGAGCCGCGTGCCCCTCGGTTCGACGGTGATCCACGGCCCCGGCTACTGCTGGCCCGACGACTTCCCGTGGGACCTCCCCGACCAGTTCGTCGCCGCGCAGCGCATCGCCGAGAAGTGGGACATCACCCGCGCAGACGTCGACGAGCTCGGGTTCGCCTCGCAGCAGAACGCGGCACAGGCCTGGGCCGAGGGCCGCTTCGAGCGGGAGATCGTGTCCGGTCGAGGCACCGGTGCTCGGCGAGGACGGCGAGCCGACGGGTGAGACGATGACGGTGACCCGGGACCAGGGCTCTACGCGAGACGACGATGGAGGGACTGGCCAAGCTCAAGCCCGTGGTCGAGGGCCACATCCACACTGCGGGCAACACCTCGCAGATCTCCGACGGCGCGGCCGCCGTGCTGTGGATGTCGGAGGAGAGGGCGAAGGCGGAGGGACTGCGGCCCCGTGCCCGCTTCGTCGCCCAGGCGCTCATCGGCTCCGACCCCTACTACCACCTGGACGGGCCGATCGCGGCCACGTCGCGGGTGCTCGAACGCGCCGGGATGACCATGGACGACATCGACATCGTCGAGATCAACGAGGCCTTCGCCTCGGTGGTCGTGTCGTGGGCACGGGCGCACGACGCCGACATGGACAAGGTCAACGTGAACGGTGGGGCGATCGCGCTCGGCCACCCGGTCGGTTGCACCGGCAGCCGTCTGATCACCACCGCGCTGCACGAGCTCGAGCGAGCGGACCAGCAGTTCGCGCTGATCACGATGTGCTGCGGTGGCGCTCTGGCGACGGCGTCGATCCTCGAACGCCTCTGACCGGCACCAGTACCGAAGAGACCGAACGGAGAGAAGGGCTACGGACATGCTCGAAGGAAAGGTTGCGATCGTCACCGGCGCCGGGCGAGGCCTCGGGCGTGCCGAGGCGCTGCTCCTCGCCAGCCTCGGAGCGCGCGTGGTGGTGAACGACCTCGAGGTGACCCTCGACGGCGAGACCGCCGGTGACAGCGCAGGTGCCGGTGTCGTGGAGGAGATCAAGGCGGCCGGTGGTGAGGCCGTGGTCCACCACGGCGACGTCGCCGACTGGGAGTACGCGCACGAGCTGGTCGACTTCGCGGTCTCCGAGCACGGCAGCCTCGACATCCTCGTGAACAACGCCGGCATCATCCGCGACCGGATGATCTTCAACATCGACGAGGCGGAGTGGGACGCGGTGATCCGCGTGCACCTCAAGGGCCATGCGGCGATGTCGCGGTGGGCCACGGCGTACTGGCGTGCCAAGTCCAAGGAAGCCGACCGTCCGGTCTACGGCCGGGTCGTCAACACCGCGTCGGAGGCGATGTTCGGCTCTGCCGGTCAGCCCAACTACTCGGCCGCAAAGGGCGGCATCGCTGCGCTCACCCTGGCCACGGCCCGGGCCTGCGAGCGCTACGGGGTGACGGCGAACGCAATCGCGCCGCGCGCCCGTACGCGCATGACCGAGGGGATGGAGTTCTTCCACACCCAGGACGAGGAGTTCGACGTCTTCGCCCCGGAGAACGTCGCCCCGATCGTCGCGTTCCTCGCCTCCCCGCAGGCCGAGAAGGTCTCGGGACAGGTCTTCATGGTGTACGGCGGGCTGGTCGCGGTCGTCGACGGACCTACCGTCGCCCAGCGCTTCGAGAGCCCGGGCCGCTGGGAGGTCGGCGCGCTCGCGGAGCAGCTCGTGCCGTTCTTCGAGAGGCGGCGGCCGATCGAGGACGGGTTCACCGGCCCGTTCGTCTAGGTGCTCCCGCCAGGCCGGTAGGGGCTCCAGGTGCTGGCTCCGGACCGGTGCCCACTGTGGAGCCGACTCCTACCTCGCGGGCCGGACGGAGCACCGGAACCCGAGCTGCCGAGCCCGGGATTCCGGTACCGTCGGTTCGGGCTGTGAGGCGGTAGGAGGTAGACCTTGAGGGTGAGGCGCTTCGTGGGCGCGGTCGCGGTGCTCTTCATCGTGGCCGCCTGCTCGTCGGGCGGTGGTTCGGCCGACGGGGGAGGAGGCTCCGCTTCGACGGAGCGAACCGCTCCCACCGAGCCGGTTGCCGGCAACGCCGACGCACAGGGTGTGGATCCCCTCCCTCCGATCGATGACGAGGTAGCGCTGCCGATCGTGTTCGTCCACGGATTCGCGGGTTCCGCACAGCAGTACGAGTCGCAGGCCATGAGGTTCGCGGCGAACGGCTACCCGCAGGATCGGATCCTTGCCTTCGACCACGACGGTGCCGGGATCGACATACCCGGATACGTGAGTGGGCTGGAGGAGGTGATCGATGGGGCGCTCGACCGATTCGATGCCGAGCAGGTCTACCTCGTCGGCCACTCGAGGGGTACGGCGGTCTCGCTCGCGTACCTCAGCGACCCGGAGCGGGCGACGAAGGTCGCGAAGTACGTGGCGATCGATGGGGCACCGTGTCCCGAGGTCGTACCGTGCACGGCACCGACGCAGGCGAACAACCCGGGGCAGTCTCATGTCGAGGTCGCCACCTCCGAGCAGTCCTTCGCGATGCAGTACGAGTTCCTGGTCGGTGAGCCTCCCGAGGTGATCGACATCGTCCCGCAGCGGGCCCCGGTGGAGATCTCGGGCCGAGCGGTCAACTTCCCGGCGAACACCGGCAGGGAGGGCGCCACGCTCCAGGTCTGGGAGGTGGACCCCGATACCGGGGCCCGCGTCGACAGCGAGCCCCACGCCACCCCGGAGCTCGGTCCGGATGGTGAGTTCGGTCCGGTGGAGATCCGGTCGGGGGCCCGGTACGAGTACGTGCTCTCCAGCGAGGGATCCCCGGTCGTGCATCACCTCTACCTGCAGCCGTACGTCCGCAGCAGCCACCTCGTGAGGCTCCTCTCGTCGCCACCCGACGGCGACACGCGCACCAACACCAACGTCGGTGAGGGCCACGCGGCGATCATCGTGATCAGGATGCGTGAGTGGTACGCGCTCGACGATCGCGACCTCGACGGTGACCAGCGCGACGTCCTCGAGATCAACACCGTCACCGATGCGGGGGAGGACGACCCGGTGAACGCACTGGTCGAGCACGTCGGAAACGGGACCATCGGCCTCCACATCCACGACGACGCCGCGACCCCCGAGGAGACGACCCTCGCCGCCCTGCCCTACTTCTCGGAGCAGCCCTTCCAGAGCGGCATCGACGTGTTCATGCCCGCATCGGCAGACGCTGGCGGCACCATCACGGTGACCAACATCCCGAGAGGTGACACCTCGCGTGCCCAGACGATCAGCATCCCGAACTGGCCGTCGAGCGGTCACGCGGTGAGCGTGGTGTTCACCGACCACCCCCTCGACGCTGGATGAGGCAGTGGGGTACCCGGCTTCCGTGCCGACTCGACCGGTCGAGGCGACCGATGGCCGAGCTTGCCGTGCGATGAGCCGAAGGATGCGGGGAGAGCGGGCACATCCCTGGGGCCCGTGCGCCGTGCGGGACGAGGCGCCGACGGGTGTCACACCGCCTCGCTAGCTTCTGGCTGTGCTCCACCTGACGGCGTCGGGCCGACTCGACACCCTGGCCGATGAGCTCGCCGCCACCCTCGGAGAACCGCTCGACGACCCCATGACACAGGAGTGGGTCGTCGTCGCGAGCGCGGGCATGCAGCGGTGGCTGAGGCTCCGCCTGGCCCGTCGGTTGGGTGTGGGTAGCCCGGGTGGGGGAGACGGGGTGGCGGCCAACCTCGACCTGCTCTTCCCGGGCACCCTGCGATCGCGCCTGCTGACCCCCGACTCGGGCGACGAGCCCGACCCTTGGCACCTGGATCGCCTTCCGTGGGCGGTCCTCGACGTGCTGGCCGATGCGGGGGACGACGCGGTCCTCGCCGGGCTCGCGGAGCCCCCGAGAGGTGGCAGCTCGTGGGGCCGCGCTCGCCGCCTTGCCGACCTCTTCGACCGGTACTCGGTGCACCGACCCGAGATGCTGAGACGATGGGCCTCCGGTGAGGACGTCGACGGCACCGGCGCCCCGCTCGGCGCAACGGCCGGCTGGCAGCCGCACCTCTGGCGGCTCGTGCGGGATCGCATCGGATCACCCAGCCCCGCCGAGCTGCTACCGGAGCGCATCGCCGCCCTCCGGGACGGTTGCCTCCCGATCGAGGCACCCGAGCGGATCGCGTTGTTCGGCCTCAGCACCATCCCGGGTGGACACCCCTTCCTCGAACTGCTCGAAGCGCTGTCGGCCTGCCGAGAGGTGCACCTGCTCCTCTTCCGGCCCTCCCCCGCGGTTGCAGCTTCGGTACGTGGGGCGGGCACGGACAGCTCTGGGCGAGCGCTGCTGCGCTCCGAGGACCGCAGTGCGGAGGCTGTGACGCACCCGCTCCTCCGCTCCTGGGCCCGCCCCTCGCGCGAGGCCGAGGTGCTGCTCGCCGGAGCCGAGATCCGCAGCGTCGACCCGGCACCCGCTGGTCGGTCCGAGGCGCATGGTCCGCTCCTGGCCCGAATCCAGGCAGATCTCCGGTCGGGGACCGAACCGACGGGCGGGTTCGTCCCCGAGGAGGGTGACCGCTCCATCCGGATCCACTCCTGCCACGGCACGACGCGCCAGGTGGAGGTGTTGCGCGACGAGCTGCTCCACCTGCTCGCCGACGACCCCGCCCTCACCGAAGACGAGATCGTCGTGCTGTGTCCGGCTGTCGAGCAGTACGCGCCCTTCATCGAAGCGGTGTTCGGGCCCAGCGCCGAGAGACCCAGGGATCGTCGGGAGCCTCGTGGCACAGGGCATGACCGGGTGGCCGGGATCCGGTACCGGATAGCAGACCGGTCGCTGAGCGACTCCTCACCGCTGTTCGGCGCGCTGGGCACGCTCGTGGACCTGCTCGGCTCCCGCTTCAGCGCCCCTGCTCTGCTCGACTTCGTGGCCCTTCCTGCGGTGCGGGCACGATTCGGCTTCGACGACGCCGCGGTCACGAGGATCGCCGAGTGGGTGGAGGACGCCGACGTGAGCTGGGGACTCGACGGCAGCCACCGGGAGGCGTGGCACGTCCCGTCCGAGTACGAGGGCGGCACCTGGTGTCTCGCTCTCGATCGGCTGCTGACGGGGATCTGTGTGAGCGACGATCCCGAGCTCCCGTTGGCACTCGGTGAGCTGCTCCCGCTCGGCGTCGAGGGGGAGGAGATCGATCTCGCCGGTCGCGTCGCCGACCTGCTGGCACGGCTCGCGGCACTCACGGACGAGACAAGCCGCCCCCATCCGGCCGCAGAGTGGTCGGAGCTGCTCGGCCGTGCCGCCGGGGAGCTCTTCGACGTGGACCCACGGATGCGCTGGCAGCAGCACCGCCTCACCGAGGTGCTCGTCTCCATCTGCGAGAACGCCAGGGTGGGAGGCGCCCCGGTGTCGGTGGAGCTGACGCTGGCCGATGTTCGCCGGCTCCTCGTCCACGCGCTCCCCGCTACGGGCATCCGGCCCGAGTTCTTCCGTGGCGGAGTGACCATCTCGTCTCTCACACCCCTGCGGGGGATCCCGCACCGCGTGGTGTGCCTGCTCGGGATGGACGAGGGAGCGTTCGGCATGCGCGGCCCTGACGGGGATGATCTCACCGCCGCAGCACCGTTCGTCGGTGACCGTGATCACCGAGCGGACGTTCGTCAAGCTCTGCTCGAGTCGGTACTGGCCGCTCGAGACGTGCTCGTGATCCTGAGGACCGGGCACAGCGTCGTCACCAACCGACCCGTACCGGCGTCGGTGCCCCTGGCGGAGTTGCGGGATGCCATGAGCATGACGCTCGACGCCTCGGTCCGTCGGGAGGTGCTCGGTCGGATCGAGCTAGTGCATCCCCGACAGGCCTTCGACGAGCGGAACTTCGGCGTCGGTGGGAGGGCTCCCGAAGACCTCTTCGCCTACGACGGACCATGGAGCTTCGACCCGGTCGCCCGCGACGGAGCCGCTGCGCGTCTCGACGGCAGGCGCGACGCGGCGCTGCTGCTCGATGTCCCGCTCGACACCGACACCCCCGACCTGATCGACCTCGCCGACCTGAGGGCCTTCCTCGAGCACCCCATCTCCCACTTCCTCAGGACCGTGCTCCAGATCACCCTCCCGAAGGCACCCTCCCGGGCGGGTGGAGCGTCGGTGCGCATCGCCGGCGACGGGCCGAGGGGGGTCGAGCCACCCACGCTCACCGGCCCAGACATCCCACTCGCGCTGGACGCCCTGGAGCTCTGGAAGCTGAAGGATCGGCTGCTCGTCCACCTCTTGGCCGGTGGTGACGTGGATGCGTTCACCCGGCGCGAGAAGGCGGGTGGCGGCCTGCCCCCGGGGCGGCTGGCGGGTCTGGCGCTCGCCAAGGTCATCAGCGCCGTCGAGCCGCTCATCGAAGGGGTCAGGGAGCTCGGTGTCGTCTCCGCCTCCGGGAGCCAGGTTCTCGTGGACGTCAGCCTGCCCAGCGGCGGCCGCGTGGTGGGGTCGGTCCGCGACGATCGAGGTCATCAGCCCGGACCGGTACGGGTGTACCCATCCCAGAGCACCGGCAAGCGCCGCCTGGTGAGCTGGCTCGACCTGATCGTCCTCACGGCCTCGGACCCCGAAGCCGATTGGTGGTCGGTGCTCGTGTGCACCGCCGACCGCAAGGATCCGGTGAGCACCGAGAAGATGGTCATCCCTGGGGAGGACGCAGCCGAGCGTCACCGGCGAGCGATCGATGCGCTCGGGGTGGTGGTCGACTGCTACCGACGTGGACGTCGCGAACCGCTGCCTCTCTTCCCACGCCTCTCGCCCGCGCTCCACGAGGAGAGGTCTCTGGCCCAGGCGTGGGAATCCCGGTACCGGGGCGGCGACGGCGAGGACCGTTGGATCCGGCTCGCCTTCGGGGGCGCCGGCCTCGACGAGGTCTGCAACCTGCCGCTACGAGGCGACGACCCGGATGGGCCCGGAGAAGACCGGGCCCGCCGCCACGCGTCCTACCTCTGGGGTGCGGTCGGGACATCGCTGGCGGCGCCCGAGGCGCCCGATGGCGGAGGGGAGGGGAGGGGCTGATGGGCACGATCCCGACCTTCGATCCGGGAGGCGAGCTACCCACCGGGCGGCTGGCCATCGAGGCGAGTGCCGGCACCGGCAAGACCTTCGCCATCGCCACCCTGGCTGCCCGCTTCGTCGCCGAGCACGGCGTTCCCGTGGGAGAGCTGCTCGTAGTCACGTTCACGCGTGCGGCCGCGGCCGAGCTGAAGGATCGGGTGCGTGCGCGCCTCGTCGAGTTCGCCGATGCTCTGGAGTCCTGCGATCCCCGGGACGACCGGCTCCTCGCCGAGCTCGTCTCGGTCGACCGCGACCTGCGTCTCGCACGGGTGCGAACGGCCATAGCGGACTTCGACGCCACCACCATCTCCACCATCCACGGGTTCGCCCAGCAGGTTCTCGGCTCGCTCGGTTCGGCCGTCCGCAGCGACCCCGACGGAGTGCTCGCCGACGACACCCAGGCGCTCGTGTACCAGGTGGTCACCGACCTGCTGGCGCGCGAGGCGATCCTGTGCCGGCACGGGGACGACGAGCTACCGGACCTTCTCACACTCGTGTCGGCGGTGGAGCTGGCACTGGGCAACCCCGCTGCGGTGCTGGTTCCCGACCGGGACCCGCAGACCTCCACCCCCGAAGCCGCGTTGAGCCGGATGCTCGTGGACGAGGTCGTGGACGAGGTCACCCGTCGGCGTGACGCTGCAGGCGTCCTCTCGTTCGACGACCTGCTGGTGCGGCTGCGCGATGCGCTGCTCGACCCGAGCAGAGGGCGGGCCGCGCGACAGGCCCTCCGTCGTCGCTACCGGATCGCGCTCATCGACGAGTTCCAGGACACGGACCCGGTGCAGTGGGCCATCTTCGAAGCGCTGTTCGGCGGCGACGACGGCGGCGAGGAGAGCACGGGTGCGCTGACCCTCGTCGGAGATCCGAAGCAGGCGATCTACGGGTTCCGGAGCGCGGATGTCCACACCTACCTCGAGGCAGCGCACGCGTCGGGAACCGAGCTGGTCGGGCTCCGCACCAACTGGCGCTCCGACGGAGCGTTGCTCCGGGCCCTGGAGGTGCTCCTCACCGACACCACCTTCGGTGACGACCTCATCGGCTTCCAGCCCGTGAGGGCAGCGGAGGAGCACCGGGACCGGCGGATCTCCACCGCCGACGGCGCCGCTCTGCCGGTCATGGCGATCCGACTCGCCCAGGGTCCCGGAATCGAGCGGCAGAAGCCCAGGCCGGAGTGCGTCAAGGCGGATCCGGCCCGTTCGGCCATCTACGCCGATCTCGCCCAGCACGTGCGGAGGCTGCTCGAGTCGGCGGAGATCCCCGACGACCGGAGCCCCGATGACCGGCCGTCGCCTCGCATGCGTGCGCTCCGACCCGACGACGTCGCCGTCCTCGTGGCTGCGAACTGGGAGGGCCCCGTGGTCCGCGACGCACTGCGGTCCGCAGGGATCCCTGCAGTGATCACCCGCGGCGACAACGTCTTGGAGTCCGAGGCGGCGGAGCAGTGGCACCTGCTTCTCAACGCCCTCGCCCGTCCGGCCGACCCCCGCCGGTCCAGGGCCTTCGCCCTCTCCTGGTTCGTGGGCTGGAACGCCGAGAGGCTCGCCGGCGCCAGCGACATCCAGATCGGCGAGCTCCAGGAGCAGCTCCACCGGTGGGGAGAGCTGTTGGAGCAGCTCGGGGTTGCAGCGTTCCTGGGCACGGTCGAAGCCGAGACGGGTGTGGCTGCCCGCGTGCTCTCTCGCATCGACGGTGACCGGGCCATGACCGATCTCGAGCACATCGCCGAGCTGCTCCACCTCGCATCACCGCGCCGGACCAGCCCGGTGATGCTGCTCAGCACGTTCGAAGGCATTCGGGGCGGAGACGAAGAGGGCGACCCCGAGTCCGATCTCGCGGCACGGCGGGTCGAGTCCGAGGCCGATGCGGTCCAGATCATGACCACCTATGTGGCGAAGGGCCTGGAGTTCCCGGTCGTGTGCTGCCCCTCGTTGTGGGCGACCGCACCAGTGGAGCCCGGAAGGGTCGACGTCGTCTACTGGGACCCGGAGCGGAAGGCGCGTACGGTCGATGTCGCAGCCCACGTCAGCTGGCCCGATGAGGAGGCTCTGGCCGAGCGCTGCACGAGGGCTGTCGGGGAGGCCGTCGGCTCGAACCTCAGGGTGCTGTACGTCGCGCTGACCCGCGCCCGTCACCACACGGCTGTCTGGTGGGCCCCGGTGCAGCGGGTCGAGGCCACCGGCCTGGCACGGGTGCTGTTCGCGCGCCACGCGGGCGGCACGATCGATCCCGATGCGTACACGGCGGAGGAGGTGTGCGTTCCCCACGACCGAGCTGCAGTCGAGGCACTGGCGTTCCTCCGCGACGTAGGGGACGAGCTCTTCGAGGTCGAGGAGATAGACGCCCCCACCGCGCCCACAGTCGCATGGTCAGGTCGGAGCTCCCGAGCGCCCTCAGAGCTGCGGATCGCCAGCCTCGATCACTATCCCGATCGGGCCTGCAGACGATGGTCGTTCACCCTGATGACCTCTCGGGAACACAGCGGTCACGAGGAGCTCCTGGACCCGCTGGACGCCTCGCTGGGCGACGCCGGTGCCGCGGACGAGCTGCAGGCCTCGGTCTCCGCATCCGCGGAGACTGGTGTTGGCGAGCCGGTGGCGGCGGAAGGAGTCCCGGTCCCCGACGGCGTCGAGCTCCCCTGGGAGGGATCACAGGAGGCGCGGGCTTCGGCACGCTTGTTCACCAGGTGCTGGAGCGGGTGGACTTCACCGCGGAGGATCTGGAAGCGGAGCTCGCCGAAGCGGTCCGGGACCGCCTGGCATGGAACCCCTGGCCGGTCGACGCCGAGGTGCTGGTGCGGGGGCTGGCCGCCTTCATCCGCACACCGCTCGGTGCCCAGTTCGGTGGACGGCCGCTGGCGGGGCTGGGGCGCGACGACCGCCTCGACGAGCTCGTCTTCGATCTCACCCTCGGCGAGCGGGGCAGCCGCGCCACCGATGCCGAGATCGGTCGTCTCCTGCTCCACCACCTCCCAGCGAGAGCAGCTCTGCGACCTTGGGCGGAGAGGATCGCGAGAGGGCCGTTCTCGGCCGTCCTCGCCGGTCATCTCACCGGCTCGATAGATCTGGTTGCCCGAGTCCGTGACGACGACTGTGCCGAGAGGTTCGTGGTGGTCGACTACAAGACCAACCGCATCGCCCCACCCGGGTCCCAGCCCACCCCGCGGATGTTCCACCCGGATCGGCTCGTCGGTGAGATGGCCCGGGCTGACTACCCCCTGCAGGCCCTCCTGTACTCGGTGTCACTGCACCGCTACCTCCGCTGGCGGCTTCGGGGCTATGAGCCCGAGACGAATCTCGGAGGCATCGCCTACATGTTCGTGCGCGGGATGATCGGGCCGGCGACACCAATCGACGACGGCACCCCCCACGGCCTCTTCACCTGGCATCCTCCAGTCGAGCTGATCACCGACCTCAGCGACCTGCTCGACGGGGCGGGGCGATCGGCGGTGGTGGGCTCGTGAGACGCATCGCATCACCCCCGTTGCTCGACGGGTCGACTGCGGGGCTCACGCGGTTCGTCGATGCGGGGATCCTCGACGCCGCGGCCATCCACGTGGCCGGGACCATCGCCCGGAACGTGCCCGGCACGCCCGTCGAGGTCCTGCTCGCCGCGGCGCTCGCGACCAGGGCACTCGGGTTGGGGCACATCTGCGTCGAGCTGGCGCGTGCTACGGAGATCGCGTTGGACGACGCACTCGCAGGCCTCGAGGACCCTGGGCACGACGACGGAGACGCTGGTGCCGATGCGCGCAGCAGCCTGCCCTGGCCCGACAGGGAGCACTGGGCCGGAGTCCTCCGCAGCGCCGCGGCGGTGCACGTGCGTGATCCGGTGACGGGGCTTGCCGGGGGCGGTGACGGGGGGGACGATCACCTCAGGCCGCTGGTCTTCGACGGAGACCGGGTCTACCTCGAGCGCTATTGGCGCTACGAGCGAGCGGTCGGCGACGACCTCCTGGCTCGCGTGGGGGACACGAACGGCAAGAGCGGACCCGGAGCCCTCGACGAGGTGCTGGACCGTCTGTTCGGAACCGAGGGAGGCGGCCCTCCGGACCTGCAGCGCCGGGCCGCCGCCGTGGCTCTCACGAGGAGGCTGGCGGTCCTCGCCGGGGGACCGGGGACCGGGAAGACCTACACGGTCGCTCGGCTCCTGGCGGCGGCCCACCAGCTCGCACTCGAGGCAGGTCGGCCGCTCGAGGTGGCGCTGGCCGCACCGACCGGGAAGGCCGCTGCCCGCATGACCGAGGCCGTCCACGAGGCGGTGGCTGCCGCGCGGCTACCGACAGAGCTCGCAGAGCCCGTTCTCGCAACAGAGGCCAGGACGCTCCATCGGCTGCTCGGCTACCGGGACCGTGTGCGGTTCCGGCACGACAGGGGCAATCCGCTGCCTCACGACCTGGTCGTCGTCGACGAGACGTCGATGGTCGCGCTCCCCCTCATGGCTCGCCTCCTGGATGCCCTGCGACCCGATGCCAGGCTCGTCCTCGTCGGCGATCCCAATCAGCTCGCGAGTGTCGAGGCCGGAGCCGTGCTCGGCGACGTGGTCGGTCCGGTAGCTCGTGGAGAGCCCGGTCGCGGGCCGCTGGCACCCGAGATCGTGGTGCTCGAACGCGCGCACCGCTTCGCCGCCGACTCGGGGATAGCGGCATTCGCGGATGCGGTGCGGACCGGCGACGCCGAGCGCGCCCTGGATGTGCTCCGGGACGCGGACCGCTCGGAGGTCCGCTGGATCGATCCGGCTGACGAGGCGCGTCTCGAGGAGATCCGGGAGCTGGCAGCCGGTGAGGCGGCGCTGGTCACCGAGGCGGCGCTCGCGGGTGAGGCGGAACTGGGCTTCGAGCTCGCTCAGCGGTTCAAGGTGCTGTGCGCCACCCGCTTCGGCGACCACGGCAGCCATGCCTGGCGGGACCGCATCGAGCGAAGCCTCATCCGCCGCGTGAGGGGTCTCTCGATCTCGGAGCGCTGGTACGTGGGACGGCCTGTCATCGTCACGCGCAACGACTACCTGACCAACGTGTTCAACGGTGACACGGGCCTGGTGGTGCGTGATGGCGAGCGGCGGGTGGTCGTGATGGATTCGCTGGCCGGCCTGAGGCGACTCGCTCCTTCGCAGCTCGATGCGGTGGACACCTGGTGGGCCATGACCATCCACAAGTCGCAGGGCTCGGAGTTCGCCCACGCCGTGGTGTCGCTGCCGACCCACCACTCACCCGTCCTGACCAGGGAGCTGCTGTACACGGGGATCACACGCGGCAAGCGGCAGGTCACGATCGTGGCCACCGAGGAGTCCCTGCGCTTCGCCATCGGCAGGCCGGTCGCACGTGCGTCGGGGCTCCAGAGACGACTCTGGCCCGACGCCTGAGCTCCGCTGTCCCACGAGCCGTGCGAGGTCCGCCTTCCTGCCGCGGTGCCGAGCGTTAGGGTACGTGCCCGGTGGACTGGCGCAGCGTGCTTCGTGAGGACATCGCCCGGCTCGCGCCAGGCGAGCAGATGAGCGTCGTCACCCTGACGCTGTTCCGTCTCTCACAAGGGCTCTCCGACCCGGCGTCCGGCCCCAGTCGCCACCTGCTCCTCCCCCTCGTGCTGCTGGCGAAGTTCGTCTGGGTGGACCTGCTGATGAGCGCACAGCTCCCGCGCTCCCTGCAGGTCGGGCCCGGGCTCCGGCTCCCGCATGGTGGGCGGGGGGTCTGCATCCACCCATTCGCCCGGATCGGGAGGGATGCCACCATCTTCGAGTGGGTGAGCGTCGGCGCGATCGAGGAGATCGACGAGCGAGGCCGAGCGCTCCCAGCCGAGCTCGTGCTGCCGGAGATCGGGGACGAGGTGTACATCGGTACGGGCGCGTCGGTCTTCGGGCCGGTGAAGATCGGCGATCGAGCCCGGATCGGGATCGGAGCGGTCGTGTTCCGCGACGTGCCACCCGATGCCACCGTGCTGCCCGCCCCTGCCCGGGTCGTCGTGCGCACCCCCACCGGTGGCGGCGAGGCGGCAGCTGAGAACGACCTCACCGGAGCCCACGACGTCGGAGGCGACGGCTCCGCCTGAGCCCGTCTGCGGATCAGGCGGTGAGCCCGCCGTCCACGACGAGGACCTGACCGGTGATGAAGTCCGCCCCATCGGAGAGCAGGAAGTCGATCACCGGAAGCACGTCGCCCGGGGTTCCGAGTCGACCCAGCGGGGTCCGTCGGACGATCTGTGCCATCTGGCCACCGGAGAGCCCGTGCGTCATCTCCGTGTCGAGGTAGCCCGGAGCGATGCTGTTCACGTTGATCCCTGCCTCGGCGACCTCGCGGGCTAGTGCCCGCGTCATGGCGTCGAGAGCACCCTTCGTCGCTCCATAGGTGGTGAGACCCCGATAGCCGCGCAGTCCGATGATCGAGGAGATGTTGATGATCCGGCCGGCTCGCGCCCGGAGCATCGCCCTCACACAGGCACGAGTCAGGACCAGCGTGCCCTTCAGGTTCACGTCGAGCAGCTCGCCGATCTGATCGATGGGCTGGGTTGCGAGCAGGCCGTCCCGCGCTATGCCCGCGTTGTTCACCAGCGCGTCGATGCGTCCGAACCGGGCCACGACCTCCTTGGTGAAGGCGCGGACGGAGGCAGGCTCGGCGATGTCGACCTGCGCGAACAGGAATCGGTCCCTGCGTTCGGGATCCTGCTCCAACTCGTCCACGAAAGCCGTACGGCTGCGGCTGCACGTCGCCACCGCGTCCCCTCCGTCCAGGAGGTGCTCGACGATCGCCCGGCCGAGCCCCCGGCTTCCTCCGCTCACCACCACGACCTTCATCGCGCTACCTCCGGACGAGCTTTCCTGCATCGTTCTGCTCCAGGGAGTCGACGATCTTCAGGATGCGGGGGACCTTGAACGGCTGGAGCTGGCGCCGGCAGCGGTCGAGAAGCTCCCGCCGGAGCTCCTCCTGGTCGGCACCCGGGTTCGCGACCACGTCCGCCCGGACGAGCTGGCCCGCCACGGAGCTCCGGGCCCCCGAGACCCGAGCGGCCCTGACCCGGGGCTCGGCGAGCAGCACCTCCTCGACCTCACGCGGATGCACCTTCTGGCCCCCGACGTTGATCCCCTCGTTGCGCCGACCGCGGAAGTGGACCCGATCGCCCACCACCTCGACGAGGTCTCCGGTGGGGTAGAGGCCGGCGCCGTCCCGCGGATCGTCCAAGCCCGCGTAGCCGCGCATCCCGTGGGGTGACCGGATGTGGAGCTCACCCTCGCGGATGGTCATCCAGACCGGCTGCTCTCGGCTCTCGAGATAGGAGGCGGGGAAGCCGGCTTCGCCGTCGTGGACCGAGAAGCAGGCGCCCATCTCCGTGGAGGCGTAGATGTGGGTGACGCGCGCGGAGGGGAACCGCTGCCGAACGCGGTCGAGCAGCGGCTGGTCGACAGGCTCACCGCCCAGGGTGAGCTGTGAGGGGCTCAGAGCGCCGCACTCCCCGCTCATGAGCAGCAGCCGGAAGAAGGTCGGGGTACCCGAGATGTGGGTGATCCCGGAAACGTGGGTGGCGAGGGCGCGGAGCGGCGTGGCGCCACCCAGGACGAGCGAGCCCCCGTTCAGCAGCGCGTGGAGCAGCACCTGGACTCCGGCGAAGGCCGACAGCGAGTAGGCGAGCAGCCATCGGGCCCCTGCCAGCTCCGGGCTGAGGTGGACTCGTGCGGAGAGCGACTCCCAGCTGTGCCGCGCCGCCTTGGGCACTCCGGTCGTACCGGAGGTGAACAGGACGACCTCGGCCTCCTCTTCGTGCGACTGGCCTCCGGCGTGTGTTGCCGGTCGCCCGACCACACGCTCCAGCCCGAGCTGCGACACCATCGCTTCCACCGTCTCGTCGGGAGTGGACGGAGCGATCAGGTGGCAGCAGGCCGAGAGGCGATCGAGCGTCAGCATCCAGAGCACGGTCTCGGGTTCGGCGGTGGCCCGGAGCCCGACCCGCGCCCCGGCCAGGTCGCGGTGCGATCGGGCCAGGTCCTCCACGAGCGAGAGGCAGGTCCCGTAGGAGAGCTCTCGGCCCGCACCCTCGCTCGGCGCGTCGAGGAGGAAGGGCCGAGCCGGGTCGTGGGACGCCAGGGAACCGGCGATCACCCGTCGTTCTCTCGCTCGTACAGCGCGATGAACGCGCCGAGGTTCCCGATCTCCACGTCACCGTGCTCGAAGGGGTCGATGTCGAGCTCGTCCTCGAGGAGCGCGACGACGGTTGCGATGTCGAGTGAGTCCAGTCCCAACCCGTCCTCGCCCAGAGCGACCCCTTCGTCATCGAGCTCCGCGGGAAGGGACTTGTCCTCCAACACCCTCCGGATCGCGGCCAGCACAGCCGAACGACTGCTCACTTCATCCTCCCGATTCACTTGTCGATGCTCCTGTCACTCTGCCAGGGTGGCTCACCCTCCGGTGCCCACGAACTGCGGCCGGTGAGCGGAGAGCAGGCCGTATCCCAACGTCCCGTCGTCCCACAGCCCTTCCAGGACGGTGCAGGACTCCAGGAACCGTCTCCAGTCGGTCTCACCCAGCAGATCGACGACCTCGTCACGATGGGCCTGCGCGTTCCGGCGCCAGCGATCGAAGGTCGGCCGGGTGGCGGCGGTGAGATCGACCACCCGGTCGACGACCATGCCGTGCTCGGTGGCCAGGTCTGCGTACTGCTCGAGCTGCTCCATGTGCGCGTCGCCGAACACCTGGCGCAGGAGGGTGAGCGGTTCGCGGAGACGACGCACCTCGGAGAACGGCAGCGGCCGGCGCAGCACGATGTCGCAGAGTGCCAGGACCCCGCCCGGCCGGAGGACTCTTGCGCATTCGCCGACGAGCCGCTCCCGCGGTGCCATCAGATGGGAGGACTCGAGCACCCACACGCGGTCGAAGGAATCGTCCGGATAGCCGTTGTCGGTCCCGTCTCGTACCTGGAAGTCGACCAGCGGCCCGACCCCCTCCGCCTCAGCGCGCTCCCTGGCGGCTCGCACGCCGATGGGACTGGTGGTGATGCCGGTCACGTGGGCACGGTGCTCGTGGGCGAGGAGGCAGGCGGGAGCACCGGTCCCGCACCCCACGTCCAGCACCTCCACACCGGGCTCGATGGCCGCTGCCTCCACCATCCGACTCGTCAGCGCCGCGGTCGCCTGCGCGAGGGTCTCGTGACCCTCATCGAACGCGCCGTAGTGCAGGTCGTCGCCGAGCAGCAGGCCCCAGGCCGCGGTGGACGCGGTCGTAGTGACGTGCGGCGTCGTAGCTCGGATCGGCCATCGGGCGCCCCTCCCTGCGCGATGCCGTGACGCGAATCCGGCAACACAGATGACCTCGTCTGGACCGCCCGAAGCTACTCGACTGCGGCCACAGCTTCCACCGGCCGAGTGAGTCTCGGGGCGCGCCTCTTGAGGTGGTTCCTCTCCTGAGGTGAGAGGGAGGCGGTGAGCTAACGTGGAGCCCCGGAGGAGCCGGGAGCACGCGGTGTCGACCTCGTCGACGTTCCCGGCTGGGAGGGTGAGAGGAGAAGCGCGTGGCGTACCTCGCAGAGGGAGAGGTGGGCTTCCGGGAGTCCGTGAAGGCCGACTTCGAACGGTTCCGATCGATTCGGGAGAGCGCCGGGGGGTCGAAGCTACGGCGCACCCTGGACATCCTGGCCTGGCCGACCTTCCATGCCGTGGTCGTGTTCCGGCTGGCGCGGGCGGCCCAACGCAACGGCCTCGGACCCATCGCGCGCCTGCTCATGTACATCAACGAGGTGGTGTGGTTCGTGGAGCTCTCCTCGAAGGCGGTCGTGGGCCCCGGGCTCGTCCTCGTCCACCCGGGGAGCGGCTGCGCTGCAGGCACCCGGATCGGGCGCAACTGCACCATGGTCATGTTCGTCCACCTGGGAGTAGGTGGGCGGTTGGATCCCACCAAGGACGGGCCGCCGGTCATAGGCGACGACGTGTCCTTCGGTGCGAACAGCTCGGCCTGGGGTCCGGTCACCGTCGGCTCCCGGTCCGTCATCGGGACCGGTGTGCGGGTGATGCAGGACATCGAGGAGGACTCGCTGGTCGTCGCCGAGCAGCCGTTGCGGATCGTCACCAGGAAGCGCCGCGGTTCGAGATCGACCAGCGCGAAGCCCGAGGTCGAGGAGGTCGTCGGATGAGGGTGGGGCAGACGAGCCGGCCGTGACGATCACCCGAGGGGTCCGACCGCACTGGGCTTGGCCAGGGGGCTCGGAGCGCGGACCTCAGTCGCTCAGCTGCAGGTCCCAGTCGACGGGGTGCACGTGCGCGTCGTACTGGGGGTGGGTGAAGTCGTGTGAGACGTAGATCTGGTCGTTCCAGGCTGCCGGGATCCGGCGCTTGTGGCGGAGCCCGTTGACCGGAGCGACCTTGATGTGGTCGTGGGCGGCGTTGAAGTCGTCGATCGCGAGGAGCTCACCTGCGAAGGGGGAGTGGATCTCCCAGTCGTCGCCGACGATGTCGTCGAAGTAGCAGAACACCCGGGGCAGCCGGAGCCCGGGTGGTCCGTCGAGGAGCTTCATGGAGGCGACCGTCGAGGACCAGTAGTCGAGGTCGAAGGCGACGAAGCCGATCGGTGGGTAGCCGCCCCGGTCGACGAACTCGGGGATGGTCTCGGCGACGTCTCCGATGATCAGCTGAGCTGAGTGCAGACGATCGCGCAGCCGCTCCTCGTCCATCGCGAACAGCCCCGGTCGCCACACGTAGGCCAGGTCCCGGTAGTCGGATGGGTTGGGCATGCCCGATCCTGCATCGAATCCGACCGTCTCGATCCGGATTCCCACGATCTCACCGACCGTCTCCGCGAACTGCTCCATGAGGACGAGCCCGTTCCCACCTGCGACCCCCAGCTCGACGACCGTGACGGCGTCGAAGCCGAGGACCTTGGCGAGGCGAGCTGCGTGGTAGGTGCAGTATGCGTAGTGGGGCCGGTCGAGCGCGTCCCACTCGAGGCGTCGCTCGAAGGATGCGCCGGACCGCTTGACGATGGCGCGCAGGGCCAGCCGAGGCTCCGCGAGCACGTTCAACAACTTCTCGGCGCCCAACTCCCCCCACTCCCTCGTCCACCAGGTGACCGGCGGTCGTGCACCCGGGACTCTACCTGCGTTCTCGGATACAGTCATGCTCGCAGTTCGTGGCAGCGGAGTCCGGGGAGGGCGGCGATGCCGGTTGGCCTGCGAGCACGCGTGCGCGATGCGATCGAATCGGTCTACCTGCCCCTGGTGGGGAGGCGGGACCTGCCCCCGTACAGCCTCAGGTGCCACGTGGGCCCGCTGGAGGAGTACGAGACCACACCCGCCGAGTACATCGCGTACCTCAAGCTCCTCGGCCGGCTCTCGATGGATGCTCGGGTGCTGGACATCGGGTGCGGGACCGGCCGCTTCGCGGCTCAGCTCCTCGCGAGGCCGCACTTCTTCCAAGGGCTGTACGAGGGCTTCGACATCGACGAGCGCGCTGTGCGTTGGGCGACCCGGCAGATCACCTCGGACCATCCCAACGCGCGCTTCACCCATGTCGACTTGTACAACTCCCACTACAGGCCCGATGGGTTCACCCGGCCGGAGGAGTTCGTGTTCCCGTACCCGTCGGATACCTTCGACCTGGCCTTCGCAGTCTCCGTGTTCACCCACCTACCCTCGGCGGTCGCGGAGCACTATCTCCACGAGTCGGCTCGGGTACTTCCGCGAGGCGGCCGTGCGCTCTTCTCCTTCCTGCTCTTGGGGGGGCACGCCGACAGACTCGGACCTCTCGCAACCGAACGTCTTGCCCGTGGGGTCCTCGACAGGTACGGACTGGCCGAGGCGGTTCCGGCCGGCACCCTGTACCACCTCGACGGATTCACGACCCTGACGCCCAGCACCCCCGAGACCGTCACCCTCTACGAGGAGACCGTGCTCGAAGACCTCGCAGATCGCGCCGGCCTCCGGATCGAGGCCATCCATCCGGGTTCATGGGCCCATGAAGGGGGCGGCCCAGCGTTCCAGGATCTGGTGGTGCTGTCCCGGCGGAGCACCGACGCGTCGTGATCGAGCGCAGGGCGTCGGGAGCCCTAGGCCGAGGCCTGCTTCACCGCGTACAGGCGGAGTATGTCGCGCAGGTTGACGGTGAGCCGCACCTGGCCGAGCCGCGCGGCCTCGACGGCCCGTACGATCACACCCCCGACACGCGGGGAGCGGACGGCCATGCCTCTCGCAAGTCTCCCGAGTCGTAGCGTCCTCCCGGCCGTCTCCTGGCGAACCACGCGGAACCCCGCCTCCTCGAGGAACCGGTTCGCGGTCGCGCGTGAGGAAGAGGGTGTGGTCGAACACGTAGTGACGGTGACGGCTGCCCATGACCCGGGTTGCGACAGCGTCGACGATCGGGATCTCCACCGCGAGAACACCGTCTTCCCGCATGACGGCGTGAACCTCCCTGAGGGTCGCCTTGGGCTCCAGGAGGTGCTCCATGACGTGGAGCATGGTCACGACTCCGACGGACCCGGGTGGGAGCCCGGCATCGGGAAGCAGGTCCTCCCGGATCTCGAGGCCGAACTCCTCTCTTGCATAGCGAGCTGCCCACGGATCCGGTTCGATGCCCAGCGTCTCGAACCCGCCCGCACGGGCCTCGGCCAGGAAGTGACCGGTCATCGAACCGATGTCGAGCAGTGGACCTCGCGCACCGAGCTCCCCCAGACGGTGGACTATCGCCTGGAAGTCGGGGACCTGGTCAGCCTCCTTCTCGAGGAAGACGTCCAGGAGCGGGACCGGAGTCTCGCGTCGGATCGCCGGCCACGAAGAGAGCCGGCGTTGTCGCGTGTATCGCAGACCGCACCCCAGGCAGTCGACCACGCGACCGCAGTCGGGGTGGTCGTAGACGAGCTGGTGGGTTCGCGCACCGCAGAGCGGGCACTCGTCGAAGACGATGGTCATCCCGTCTCCGGTGGCCGCCGCGTCGAGCCCCGGCGATCTCGTCATCTCGGGTTCGGGCATGCTCATCGATCCGATCTCCGCTGCCTGAGGTCGACCTCGCGGTTGCAGTCGCGCGTCCGCAGGTGTCGACCGAGCCGGAGCAGCCCGTAACCACCGGCCAGGCTCACCACCGGTTGGAGGATCGAGCCGGCCGCCATGAGGATGAACGAGGTGAAGACGAAGAACCCGAGCATGCCGGCGACGAACGCGAAGTGGTGGTACTCGGTTCCGGAGATTCGCGCGGCGATCCATGCCCAGACGACCACGATGATCACCTCCAGCGTCAGGGTCACGATCGGTTGCACGTGCCACGCGGGGAAGAGGTAGCTCACCACGAAGAACGTGAACATGATCGTGAAACCCAGGGTGGCGAGACGCCTGGGCGTGGTCTCGATCGGCGGCCGCATGGCGATCGAGTTCGGCAGCAGCCGAGCGACGCCGACGAGCACCAGGACTGCGGTGATCGCGACGACGTAGTGGACCATCGTCGGGTGGTAGGGGAACAGTCCGAGCGAGGCGAGGAGCATCCCACCGATGAACAGCGCTCCGAGGATCGGGAGCGTGCGGCGACGTACCCAGGGGGTGGAGGCCTCCTCCGGGAAGAGAAGTGTCGTGAGGAAGATCGGCACCGCTATCGAGAACACCGCGTGCACGACCACTAGGTGGAAGGTGTACGGCCAGTGCACGCCGACCCAGGTGCCGTAGTCGAGCTGCGGGCCGAGCTCGGTGCGGCCGGGGTCGAAGAAGACCTTCGTGGAGAGCCCCTCCTCGCAGATCCCGTAGGCGGCACCCAGCGCGAGCACCGTGGGCCAGCCCTTGCCCCAGGCGAGCGTGGCCTCCCGGATGAGGATTGCGGCGCTCCCGTAGTAGGCCACCACGTACAGCAGCACCACCGGGTTGAAGAAGACCTGGGGCGGCATCGCGCCGGCGAACCCTTCCAGACAGAAGGGGGCCAGGAAGGCGAGCAGGACCGCAGGGCGCCAGAGGCGTCGCCACCCCGTGGGCCGATCCTCAGCACCGGGGAGCTCTCCAGCCGCGATCCTCGCGGCTCGCCTGCGCCGGCGATCCACCCACAGCAAGGTGCCGCCCACGATGAGCACCAGCAGGACGAGGCCGGGCACCGGGTTCGGGTCCTCGGCGCGCTCGGCGGTCGACGCCAGCGCCGTCGGGGAGAGGAATCCGGGGGAGGTGACCACGTCGCTCAGGAGGAGTTGAAGCAGTCCGACCAGCGTTGCATCGCCTCACCCAGCTCCACGAACACCTCCCGGTAGTGCACGGGCACCGAAGCCCGGGAAGCCTCCTTGCGGTACTCCTCGGTGAAGTCGGCGAACATCCGGTCGTACGGGCCGGGGTCGACGCGGTCGACCGCCGCGTCGACCAGTTCGTAGAAGGCAGTCGAGGTGAGGTGCATCCAGTGCTCCATCATCATCACGCGCTCGAGCTTCGACTGCCGGGTGTGCTCGACGACCGGCCTTCCGTATCTGAAGAGGTGGCCCCGCAGGTCCATGAGCTTCTTGAGGATGTATCCGCCCCAGATGTCGTCGTGGCGCGACAGCTGCCAGGCGCCGTTCACCCACACGTCGGGAAGGAAGAAGTACGCAGGGGTGACCTCGGCCCGGAAGGCCGTGTTCATCCCGCAGACCGGGATGTTGCCGAGTGCGACGTAGTTGACCGGTCCGCGGAGCCCGGGATCGTAGGGTGGCTCCGCCTGGATCTTGTCGATCCCGTTCAGGTCCAGCACGTTGTCCCACACGCCCATGTTGACCTTCACTTGCCCCGTCGCGGTCGTCTCCTCCACGACCGAGTCGACAGGGTTGCGATACTCGTACGGGTAGCCCCGGGAGTAGAAGCCCGGTGCCTCGATGCTGTTGATCCAGATGCCCTGGAGCGCCGGGGCCTCCTGCGCCGGCTCCAGTGCATCGAGATGCGAATCGAGCCACCCTGATCGGGTACGGCAGTCGTAGTCGAGGGCGATGATGACGTCGAAGCCCTCCTGGTGCGCGACGTAGTGCGCGAAGTTGCGTGTGGCTGCGCTCTTGTGGGGGATGGCCGGGTAGTGCTTGCCCATGACCTCCTCCTGTGCGGCGTAGTCGTAGAACCGCACGTTCTCGCGTGGTGCCGGGCTGAGGTTGCCGTCGCTGTCGTCCACCACGATGATCGGCACGTCCTCAGGGATCGCGTCGAAGAGCGCCCAGTCGGGGTCGTTGGGGATCGGGATCGCGACTGCGACGTGGGGCTCCCCGCTGGCCGCCGCCGTCTCGCTGATCTCGGGGTCAGTCACTGTGCTCGTTCCTCCCGGTTGGTTGTGTCTGCCGTCTAGACATGCCCGGGCCGCATCGTGGCCCGGGCCCTCTCGAGGTGGGCACGCCAGCGCTTGTCGGGGGCTCCGTCGCTGCCGACGATCCCCCTTCCGGCGTAGGCGAGCGCCCGGATGGTGTATCCCGCGCACTGAGCGGCTCTGGCCGCCAGACCGGCCACGCGGCCGTTGCGCCGGGCGAAGTAGTCGTTGAAGTTCTGGATGGCGGCGGGCGACACCGAGCCCGTCTGGCGCTCGGTGCTCTGGCCCATCAGGTGGATCACCTCCGCGCCCGGCTCGTACCAGACCCTCCAGCCGGCATCCCGGAACCTCTGGCAGAGGTCGACGTCGTCCATGTAGCAGAGGTACCGCTCGTCCAGCAGGCCGACGTCGTCGAGTGCGTCCCGGCGCACCAGCATGCAGGCGCTCGAGACCCAGTCGGGGCAGAACGGCTCACGGACGTCGCTGCTGAGGAACAGGCTCCTGCGGGCCGCGGCGGCGCTGAAGCGCTCCGCGAACAGGATGTAGCTGGCCACCGAGGCCAGATCTGGTGCGCGTCCAGCGGTCCAGCGCTGGAAGCTGCGGTCGCCGTACACGAGACGGGGACCCACCACCGCAGCACTCGGATCCGACTCCAGTCGATCCGCCATCACCTCGATCGCGCCGGCGGTGAGGTGGGCATCCGCGTTGATGAGGAGGAGGTGCCGACCACGGCTCATCCGGATCCCCCGGTTGGTGGCCTTCTGGAAGCCCTCGTTCGCCTGGTTGACGCTGAGCACCGCACCGGGCCATTCGGACCGCACGAGCTCGACGGATCCGTCGGTGGATCCGTTGTCGACCACCACCACCTCGAGACTGCTTTCGCGCGGCGCATGATCCCGCAGCGACTCGAGGCATTCCTGCAGAAGGTCCCGCGTGTTCCAGTTGACGATGACAGCTGACACGTCCACCGTCACCGGGTTGGAGCCGGTCGAGAGCGTCTCGGACGCAGCAGTCGAGGTCGAGGCAGGCATCACGCGTCCACCAGTTCTGGCGCGGGCGGGGCCAACGTCGGGAGGAGGCGCTGCAGATCGAAGCTGGGACCGGAGGCCCAGGCCTCGTCTTCGCGGATGCGGACGCACGCCATGGTCAGACCGGCGAAGATCCAGAGGACCGATAGAGGCACCTCTTGGCGAAGGGAGTACGAGACCTGCTCAGCGATGAGGTTGAGGAGCAGGATCCCCAGCATCGAGGATCCGATCGCGCGGAAGAGCGGATCCCGGCTCTTCAGGAGCCCGAGCGCGTTCCATGCCAGGGCCACTCCCGTCGCCAGCAGGCCGGCCAGTCCGAGGAGGCCGGTCTCTGCGGCGGTGAGGATGAAGAGGTTGTGCGAAGGGAAGCCGGGGAAGATGAGCGGCTCCTCGGTGTACTCGTCCATCACCCAGGTGAAGTTGTTCAGCCCCACGCCGACCACCGGAGAGCGATCGATCATCCGCCAGCCGACGTCGTTGAGCTGCGCGCGGGAGTTGACCTCAAGACCGAAGTGCCGCGACCCGAAGTTCGCTTCGTAGAAGTCCTGGATCTGCGGCGAGAAGACCACCAGCCCGATGAGCAGGGCGACGGCCCCCGCGGTCCAGGCCTGCGCCGGAATCCGGTGGTGGGCGGCACCGATGACGAGCAGGAAGAGGAGCGTCGGGACCACGCCGAGGAGCGGGCCGCGGGCGTGGGCGAGGTAGATCTGCACCAGGCAGGCCAGCACGATCACGAGGCAGACCAGACGGATCCAGGTGCGCTCGAGGTAGAGGGCGAGGGAGAACATGACCACGGCGATCATCGCCACGGTTATCCCGAGGAAGACGGGGTGGATGAGCGTGCCGAACGGGCGCCCGATCGTGCTGACGTCTGTCGTCCTCGCAAGAGCCTCGGCGTCGCTGGTGAGCAGCCCCAGCCCGATGATCCCGACCTTCTGGAGGGCGACGACGGCGGCCTCGAGCATGGCGATCACCCCGAACGTGACGAGGATCGCCACGACCTCCTTCCGCTTGTGGACGCGCGCCCCGAAGTACAGGAAGAGCGCGTAGACGAACCCCCAGTAGACGAGCTGGGACAGGACGAGGTAGTCGTTCTCCGCGAGTCCGATGCTGAAGCAGGCCAGCAGCATCGCAACGAGTGGCGCCCAGAAGACGGGCCGACGGAGCGCCCGTACGACATCAGGTACGAAGCGGTGCTCCACCAACCACGCCACGTACAGCAGGCCGAGCACGAGCATGGTCGAGGTGATGAGGAGGCCGGGTGCACCGGCTTGGGTTCCCTCGACGAATGGGCCGATCAGCTTGTGGACGGGGAAGATGAGCGATGCGACGGTCGCCACCATCAGCACGAGGGAGCGATCGCGGGCCACGACGAGAGCGATCGTGACCGTGATCCCGAAGACGCCGACGACCCCGAGCAGGATGAGGAAGAACATCCCCCCGATCGCCAGGGTGGTGGGCGCGATCACGATGCCACCTCGGCGCGGGCCCGGGGTCGGGTCTCGACCGGCACCGGGTGGCGCGGAGGAGCATCCCGGTAGCCGCGGTTGGTGTGGTATGAGAGCACCTTCCAGTACGTCCAGCGGCTGGCGCGCGTGTTGGAGCGGATCCTGGAGAGCCGGCGCTGGACCACCGGGACGGTGGCCCGGTTGAAGAGCGCAGCCCGCGCCAGCCCGCGCAGGAGCGCGCGAGGGTCGTTGCCGAGCGAGAGCACCCCGTAGCGCTGGAGCAGGCCCGGCTCCGGGACCAACACCTCGAGGTCGCGCAGGCCTCTGCCGATGGTCTCCTGGAGGCGGCAGGCGCTGTCGAGGCTGTGTGGGTGGTAGTGCTCACCCCAGGCTCGGGGGTGGTACACGAGGCGGTTGCCGGCGCGGAGCCATCGGTATCCGAGCTCGACGTCCTCGCTGCCGATCTCCGCCCAGTCCTCGTGGAACACGAGGTTGCGCTCGAGCATCTCCGAGCGCGGCAGGGAGAGGTTCATCGTCCAGAAGTACAGCCACTCCAGGGGCTCACCGACCCGATCGGCGATCTCCTGGTAGGCGAAGGGGAGGTACCACTCGGTGAAGGGATCCTGAGCCATCTGCGCTGACTGCTCGACGTGGCCCAGGACGGCCACCGGGCCCGGGTGCGCGCGGTGGGCCCGCTCGTGCTCGGTGAGGAAGTCCTCGCGGACCCAGACGTCGTCGTTCATGAAAAGCACGTAGTCCCCCGACGCGGCGCGGAACGCCTCGTTGCGCTTGACGGCGGGAAGCCTGTGCGAGCTCGGGAGCAGGCGGACGGGGACGCGCGCGCCGCGGCCGACCTGCTCGACCATCTCGGGGGTCCCGTCGGTGGAGTTGTCGACCACCAGGATCTCGTACAGGTCGTCGGGGTAGTCGCAGGCCAGGAGGTGGTGGAGCGTCTCGTACACCACGGAGCACCGGTTGAAGGTGGGCAGGATGCACGAGAAGCTCGGTCGAGCTTCATCGCCGGTCATGCCGGTGCCTCTGCTGTCAGGACCTCGCTGCGGACGCTGAGCAACGAGGTGAGATCCCGCGGCGCGACTCCGAACAGGAGCAGTGCCGGGAGGTACACCACCGCGCCGCAGGCTCCTGCGATCCAGACGTTCACATCGGCGCCGTAGAGACCGAGCGCGACCACCCCTAGGACGGCGCTGGCAGCGACGACCCGCGCGAGGCGCGAGCCGTCCAACGTGGCGTCCGTGACCCGCCGGACGATGCGGCCGGCCCACGCCGCCGTGAGCAGGCCCACCACAGCTACTCCCAGCGCTGCTCCCGTCGCACCCTGCCACGAGATGAGGATCGGCTGGATGAGCACCGCGAGGCCGAGCATCGCCGCCGTGTAGCGGACGATGAGGTGCTGCTTCCCCACTGCGAGGAGCACGATCGCGAACCAGGCGGAGAGGGAGATCACGACCAGGCCGGAGGCGAGCAGCTGCATCGGCGTCACCGCGCCCTGGTACCGGTCGGTGTAGACGAGTCGGATCGCCGGCTCGGCCAGGAAGGCGACCAGGATGCCGATGGGGAGGACGAAGGCCACCAGCACCTCGGTCCCCAGCCTGTAGACGGCCAGGAACCGGGCACGGTCGGAGACGTGGTAGTGGGCGAGCAGGGGGAGCATCACGTTGGCGAGCACCACCGCCGCCACGGCCAGGTACTCGACCGGGGCATACGCGGCCCCGTACAGGCCGACCTCGTGTCGAGACCTCAGGAGCACGAGGATGAGGGTGTCCAGCTTCAGCAGCGCGATCCCGACGAGGCTGGCCAGTGCCAGCGGCAGGGCCCCCCGGACCAGGGGAGACACCCTGGACGCGTCGAACCGGGGTCGTAGGGCGATGCGCCGGCGGGCGAGGAGGACGGCCACGACCGCCGCCACGCCCATGCCGAGCGCGACGGCGCCGTAGAGCTCGGTCAGCGAACCCTGATGGGTGACGAGCCAGATCACGAGGCAGGTCTCGACGAGCTCGCCGAGGAGGACCGTGAAGGCAGGGATGTGCTGTTGGAGGCGTACCTCGAAGGAGATCGTCACGCTCATCAGCGCGCCGGCGAGGAACGCCAGCGACGCGAGTGCGGCGGCGGTGTGCACCTCTGTGCTCCGGCCCAGGCCGAGCAGCACCAGCTGGAAGAGCACTGCCCGCGACGACAGCGAGGCCGAGACGCAGCCCGATGACCGTTCCCACCACCTCGCGCTCGCCGCTGCCCTGGGCGGCGATCTCGCGGACCCCGAGCTTGTTGAGGCCGAAGTCGGCAACCAGGCCGGTGACCGTCATCAGAGTCATGACCAGCACGAAGTCCCCGTAGCCGGAAGGCGGCAGGTAGCGGATGATCACGAGGCTGCTCACGACGTTCAAGACCATGTGCAGCCCGTGGGCCACGACCTGGCTCGACGCGCTCACGACCACGCCGTGGGCGACCCCCCGGTCGTCGGCGGGGAGGAGGGAGGGTTGAGGCCGTTCGACCGGAGGGCCGTCCCACAGCGCGGGCGCGGGGCCGATGTCGGTCATCGGATCCCCTGCGCGGATGGCGATGGGCGGGTGCGGGACGTCACGAGGACCACACCGGCCCGAGCCATCAGGATCCCGTACGCGATCGGCCGGAACGCCCTCCGGAATCCTGTGAGGTGATGCTTCGCGTAGTACCGGTAGGCGCTCAGGTGGAACGCCCGGATCTGGTGCGGGAGGGGCCGACGGCGGGCACCCTCGTCGTGCAGCACCCTCGAGCGGGGATCGCACACGACGCGGTGCCCCTCGGCCTTCACCCTCCGGCACCAGTCGGCGTCCTCCCAGTACATGAAGAACGACTCGTCGAAGCCACCGGTGCGGCGGGCGAGGTCTCGGCGGATCATGAGGCACGCACCGGAGACCCAGTCGACCTGGAAGGCCCCCTCTTCGCGGTGCGCTAGCCCGATCAGGTATCTCCGTGACCACGGGTTGGAGGGCCAGAGGCGGGTCAGGGGCGATCGGCGCCCCAGCAGCGCCGCCGCCGGCGTCGGGAAGGATCGGGCGGTTCCCTGATCCGAGCCGTCGGGGTCCAGGAGGCGTGGCGCTGCTATCCCGACAGAGGGATCGGAGTCGAGGAGCTCGACGAGAGCATCGAGAGAGCACCGCTCGGGGACCGTGTCGGGGTTGAGGATGAGCACGTGGCGCCCGCGGGCCCGTCCGAGTCCCAGGTTGTTCGCCCGGGCGAAGCCGAGGTTGCCGCCCGCCTCGATGACGAGGGCCTCGGGGGCGACTGCCCGCACGAGATCGGCGGTCCCGTCCGAGGACTCGTTGTCCACGACCACGGTCTCGAAGGAGTGACGCGTCAGCGTGGAGCCGAGGGACTCGAGGCAGGCCGCGATGTGGGACCGTGAGTTGTACGTGACGACGACCACCGTGAGCTCGGGTGGGGGCTCGTTGGGGGCTGAATCCGCGAGCCGACCCGAGAGGCCGGGTGCTGCGCCGACAGCGGCGCTCGACCGCACCTCAACGGGCAACGAGCACTCCGGCAGCCTGGATCCGGTCACGGAACTCGGTTCGGATGTAGTCCTCGAGCGCCTCCTCCCACGGACGCATGGTGTTCATGCCCTGGAGGTCGAGGACCCGGTTGCGCATCTGCTCCGACGGCGGCCTCGGAGCGAAGTACTCCTCGGCGAAGTACTCCGAGCCCACGGGCTCCAGCTCCACGTCGTGACGGCCCAGCACGCGCAGGATCTCCCTAGCGACGTCGTAGCGGCTCCCACCGCCGGTGCCGGTCATGTGGTACAGGCCGTAGCTCCCGCTGGCGATGAGCTGACAGAAGCACCGGGAGAAGTCCAGTGCGTAGGTGGGCGTTCCCAGGCGGTCCGCGACGGCCCGGATGGTGCGCGCCCCCGCATCTAGCTGCTGGATGACGAGCGAGACGAACTTGTGGTCTGTGCGTGGACCGCCCCCCACCATCCAGCCGGCCCGCACGATGTAGTGCTCGGGGACGATCTGCTCGACGATCCGCTCCCCCTGCAGCTTGCTGGCTCCGTAGACGTTGATCGGGTTGGGATCGTCGAACTCGTCGTAGAAGCCCTGCTTGAGACCGTCGAAGATCCCGGCGGTGCTGATGTACGCCATCCCGATCCCTGCCCGTCGGACAGCGAGCGCGACGTTCTTCGTGCCGATGGCGTTGGTGAGCATCGCGTGATCCGGCTCGGTCTCGCTCACCTCGAGGCTCGTCTCTGCCGCGAGGTGAGCCACGAACTCGGGACGATGCCGCTCCAGCGCGGTGACGACGTCGTCGGGATCCCTGACGTCGAGGTGCTCGAGGATCGGGCCGGCGGGACCCCAGGGCCTGCGATCCGACAGCTCGATGTCGGTGGTCACGACGGTGTGCCCGTCCTCGACGAGCGCTGGAACCAGTGCGCTGCCGAGCATTCCGGCGGATCCGGTGACGAGGATCTTCATGGCGGTCATCCCTCCACTCGGGTTGGGGTTCTCGTTCCGATGGCACTCTCCACCGGAGAGCCCATCTCTTCGGAGGCGGTTTCCGAGGTGTCCGCCGGCGCCTCGGCCTCGGGGCTCGCGGTCGTCGTGCCCGTCGGGACGCGTGCCACCGCGATTCGGGTGGGTCGGCGCGGAAGGTCGTCATCGCGCGGGAACAGGGTCTCCCCCCGGCGCCAGAAGTCCCGGGCAGTGAGCCCGAGCCCGATCAGCGCGCCCAGGACGATCCCGATGCCCATGTAGAGCCAGCGCTTGGGGGAGACCGGGTACACGCTCGGCACGGCCTCGTCGAGGCGCGTGAGCTGCACCGGCTCGACGCCGGCGTACACCTTGGCCTGCTGGTACTGGTTCTGGAGCTGGCCGTAGGTGGTGAGTGCCGTGTTGTACGCCTCCAGCAGCCGGCGATAGGTCGACTGGAGCGGAGGCGAGAGCTCGAGGGTCAGGTCCGGGGTGAGCGTGTCCCCGAGCGCCGGGATCTCGATCCCGTTGCGGTCCGCGAAGGTGGCCAGCTCTGCGGCGGTCCTCTGCTGCTCCGCCCCCGCGAGCTCGAGCTGCGCGGCGAGGTTCTCGATGTTGGCGTTGACATCCGCGAGGAACTGCTCCTCGGCCAGCGCGACCAGCTGGTCGGCGGCGAGGTTGGTGATGGCCTCGGCCTCCTCGGGCGTCTCCCAACGACCGGTCACCTCGATCACGTAGGAGAACCCGACCTGTTTCGCGCCGAGGCCGTCCTCGGTGTCGACGACAGCCTGATCGAAGTCGTTCAACTTCACGTACTCCCCGTGGACCACGTACGAGTAGGTGCCCTTGAGAACCGTGGCGAAACCCCTCTTCACGGCCTGGAACCAACCTCCCTCGTCGGCCCGCTCGTCGAGGTCGAGCTCACGCACGATCTCGGTTGCGATGGAGCGGTTCTCCAGCAGGGCGCTCTCGGTGTCGGCCACGATCTTGGAGACGCCGGACTGCTCGACCACCGCACCCTGTTGCGAGAGCGTGCTCCCGTTGCTGCCGAGGAACGTCACGTTGTTCACGCGGTTCAGCAGCTTCGCGTTGGCCTCGTAGGTGACCCCGAAGAGGTACGAGAAGCCGAAGCCGAGGAGCGCGCCGACCAGGAGCGCGACCGGGATCCGCCAGAACCGGCGGAGGCCGAGCATCGGAGCAGGGGTGACCGGCTTCGTCTTCCGCGGCTCGGCGCCAGGCCGCGTGCGGGGGGCTTGTCGGCCAGGCGGCATCAGAGCGCTCCGATCATCCTGATCACGGTCATGGGGGTCCGGCAGAGGATCTGGAGGTCGAAGCGCAGCGAGCGGCGCCTGACGTACTCGAGGTCGTGGGAGATCGTCTCCTGGAACCGGAGGATGTTGCGGCCGCTGATCTGCGCCAGGCCGGTCACGCCGGGCTTGGTTGCGAACTTGAGCAGCTCGTCGGGCTGGTAGTAGCGGACCATCTCGGGGATCTCAGGTCGCGGTCCCACGAGGGTCATCTCGCCCTTGAGGACGTTGATGAAGTTGGGCAGCTCGTCGAGGCTCGTCCGGCGCAGGTGACGCCCGAAGCGCGTGCAGGCGCGGGTCCTCCGCGAACTTGAAGAACAGGGTCGGGAGCTCGTCCTCGGAGTGGTCGTAGGCGTAGAGATCCGGGAACCGCTCGCGCGCGTCGACGTACATAGTCCTGAACTTGCAGAACTGGAAGAGCCGCCCGTCGCGACCCACGCGCGGCTGACGGAACACCGCCGGCCCGGGCGAGTCGAGGGCGATGATCGCTGAGATCAAACCGATCGCCGGCGCGGCCAGGACCAGCACGAGCAGGCTGAGCACCACGTCCAGCGTCCGCATCACGAAGCGGTGGACGAGCGTCTCCCGCGGGCGGCCGAGGTGTTCGACGATCGGTCGGATGTCGTGCACGTCCGGGTGGATCCGGATGTGGTCGCTCGCCTGGTCCCGCCCCAGGAGCTCCACGCCCGGCCCGGCGCGTGACGGCCGAGGTGCGTCCTGCCGCGTCTCGTCGCGCGGTCGGTGATCTCGCGGATCAGCTGTCTCCGCGCGCGAAGCGGGAGCCCTCTCCTCAGGCGCGGGCCTCGCCAAGGCCCTGCCGCGCCGCGCAGCACTTTCGCCCAGACCGGGCGAACCGGGTCTCCCCATGCTCCACCTCCCCAGGCCGATTGGCTGCCGGACTTCGTCCGGCTCACCGATTTCGAGCCCGCCTCCCGTTGGAGCAGAACCGGAAGCTATTGCCGACCGACACGATCGTCAATTCGTTTCGTGATCGCGTGGCCACGCCGAGCGACACCACACCGCGTGAGACATCGCGGCGCGTGCACCGGTCGCCCTCGCGTGAAGGTACGCGCACGGGCCGCGGGCCGCGCAGGACGAGGACCTTGACCGCGTACAGGGCCGGCGTTAGGGTCCCGCGTCCCTCGCCGCTTCGGCGGTGTCGCAGCCGACCAGACGGAGACCGCTCGGATCTCATGCGCGTCGCGCTAGATGGTCGATCGCTCGGGTCGGGCCTGGGCGGTGACGAGAGCATGTTCCGCGGGTTCCTCCGTGGCCTCTCGAGATGCGCCACTGACGAGGATCGCTTCGTGGTGCTCCTTCCCACGGACACAGAGCTGCCCGACCTCTGCTCCTCGACGCGGTTCGACGTGAGACGCGTGAACCGCAGGCCTGGATCACTGCACTTCTCCGTCGAGCTGCCCCGCAACCTGCGGGCGCTCGACCCCCCGCCCGAGGCGGTGTTCTCCGTCACCCACGCCCCTGCATGGGGCCGGACACCGACCGCGCTGATGGTGAACGACGTCTCTCCGCTCCGCGACCCGGCCTGGTACCCGGCCGCGACCCGCATCCGCCTCCGCGCGGCCTTCCGGATCCAGATCCCACGTGCGACGGTGATCCTCACCGTCAGCGAGTTCTGCAGGTCCGAGATCCTCGCGGACTTCCCCCTGGACCACGAGCGGGTCTTCGTCGTCCCGAACACGATCGATCCGCCCCGCTCACTCAGACCCGAGGAGGAGGCCAGCTGCATCCGTTGGCTCGAGGCAGCCGGTGTGCAGCAGCCCTTCGTCCTGTACCTCGGCAACCACCATCCCAGGAAGAACGTGCCCCGGCTGGTCCGCGGGTTCCTGGCCGCGGTGAGCTCCGGTCGGCTGGCGGGGCACCAGCTGGTCCTGGCCGGCGCTGCGTGGTGGGGTGGGGACGGGGAGCTCGACCTCTCGAACACCCCGCCGGGGTCGGTCGTGGCGCTGGGGAGGGTCGACGAGGTTCAGCGCGAGCACCTGCTCCGGTCGGCGAGCGTCCTGGCCTACCTCTCCCTCTACGAGGGCTTCGGCCTGCCGCCGATCGAGGCGATGGCGCGCGGGACCCCGGTGCTCGCCTCTGATCGGGCGGCTCTACCCGAGGTCACAGGAGGTGCTGCACTTCTCGTGGATCCCACCGACGTGGATTCGATCGCGGAATGCCTGACAGAGGTCGCCACGGACGACGCGTTGCGGGCGGACCTGGTCCGGCGGGGTCTGGCTCGGGCAGCGCAGCACTCGGTGGAGGCGACGGGCGAGAGCGCCCTCGCCGCGCTGAGGGCTGCCGCGGGTTGAAGAGGTCAGTCCGGAGGAGCTGAGCCGAGGTTTGCCTCGAACCAGCTGAAGACGGTGGCCACCGTCTCGGCGAGCTCCGCGCCCAGGGCGAGGTGGCCGCCCTCGAACCACATCACCTCCGCGGGTTCGCGTGCGGCGTCGTGGAGCGCTCGGGCGGAGTCGGGTGGGACGACGGTGTCAGAATCGCCGTTGATCATGAGCACAGGGCGCGGGCTGATCCGCCCGACCCAGTGCGCGGGATCCACTGCGTCGAGCTCCTCGACGGCCTCATCGAGGGTGTCCGGGCTCCTGCTCGCCCAGCCGAGCTCCGGTAGCTGGGTCTGCTCGAGGAAGGTGCGCCAGTCCCCTCCGCCGACCACGAGGACCGTGGCGCTCACCCGCTGGTCGGATCCCGCGACCACAGCGCCCAGGAACGCCCCCATGCTGAGACCCATGAAGGCGAGGCGATCGGGGTCGCACTCGCGACGTTGCTCCAGGTAGTCGAGCGCTCTACGCAGGTCCGCCACGCTTCCCTCGAGGACGGAGCGCATCCCCGCAGCGCTACCGACTGCCGCGGCACGCTCGGCCTCCGTCCCGCGCTGGCCGTGGAGCCTGGCGTCGATCGCCAGGGTTCCGTAGCCGGCGAGCGAGAACGGCTCCCACACTCCCCGTGCCTCCTCCTTGCTCCCGTTGAAGCCGTGCTGGATCACGATGCAGGGCATCGGTGTCTGGCCGACGGTCGGTATCGAGAGGTAGCCGGGCACGGTCTCGCCCGACGACCGGTACGTCACCTCCAACGCGACGTACAGCTCTCCCCGCTCGACGAGCTGCTCGGTGGCACGCAGCGCTTCTTCGGGGTCGTACCCGATCGGCTCACGCTCGCTCGTCTGCCGGCCACGGGACACCGAGTCCTGCCCCGTGCAGGCGACGGCGAGCAGGCTCGCGGCCAGGACGAGAGCGACCCCCGGCCGGAGTTGGGGAGTGATCACCCGGCGAGTGTAGAGAGTGCCCGGAGGCCGGTCAGAGAGGTCGTGTCAGTCGAGCGCGTCTCGCCCGGTATCGCTTCCGGTCACCTCGAGATGGATCGCGGCCAGCTCCGGCCCCAGCCACTCGGCCACCTCCTTGGTGGTCTCGGCCGTGAAGTGCACCCCGTCGGGACGGAGGCGGGCGTCGTCGGCTCGATGCTCCTCCAGGTAGCCGGCGAGGTCGACGATCCGGACGCTGTCGGGGTGTCGCGCCGCCACGGATCGGATGATCTCCCGGAACCTGGCCATGCGTGCCGGGTCCGAGGCGGGTGCGGGCTCTTCGGGAGAGCGACCGTCCCGTCGACCGAAGTCGATGTCAGGGCTCGAAGCGAGCACGACGACCGGTGTGTCGGTGAGGAGCAGCTCGACGGCCCCATCCAGGCGTGCCTCGACGAGCTCGTCGAGCTCGGGGTCCTCTCCCAAGGTGAGTGCCTCTTCCCCCTCGAGGATGGTGTCGAAGGTCTCCCAGGTGCCCACCTGGACATAGGCGATGTCGGGGCGCTGCTTCTCCATCTCCGCCAGCCAGCCCTCACGCCAGCCCTGGCACTCCGGCGGAGCGCTCGTTCGTTGGCCGTCGACGATGCGGCCGCCTTCGGGAACCAGACCGCAGCCCGGCATCGACCAACCGCCGCCAGGACGGAGCGTCGCCGCGTGGCGGTATGCCCAATCCGACAGTCCGAACGCCGTCGCCAACGCGGTCGAATCGCCGAACACGGAGATCTTGGGAGCGGTGGACGCCTCCACGGCGGCCCGAAGATCCACCCTCTCCGCCTCGCTCAGGTCGTCGCCCACCGCCGGCCCGGAGGCGGTGAGCTCTTCGAGTGCCTCGACCGACTCCGCCAGATCGACGGGTTCGGTCGGAGAGACGAGCCAGGTCGTGAGCAGGACGAGCACGGCGACCGACGCGACCGCGAGCGGGGCCGCCCGCGCCGCCGGGATCGGGCCGACGCCGCGGCCTCGCCGGATGGGTCGCTCGATGAACCGAGCCGAGAGGGCTGCTGCACCGAGGGTGAGGGCGAGGCCGACCACGAAGCGTGCCGCGTCACCGAGACCCGTGTGGGCGTCCAGCCACACGAGGACCGGCCAGTGCCAGAGGTAGGCGCCGTAAGAGACGAGTCCCACCCACACCAGCGGACGGAGGGAGAGCACAGCTCTCACCGGTCCACCGGTGTTCATCGCAGAAACGATCACGGTGCAGGTGAGCAGCGCGTAGGCGGTGAGGCCACCCTGGTACCACACCTCCTGATCGAGGTGCGCTCGGTTCCACAGCAGGAGCATCGAGGCGAGGGACGCGATTCCGATCCCCGAGATCCAGCGGCGCGCAGCCGGGCCACGAAAGCGGTCTCCGTATCGCAACCACCCGACCGCCAACAGCCCTCCGACCAGGAGCTCTCCGATCCGGGTGTCGGTTCCGTAGTAGATGCGGTCGAAGTCGGCCTCTCTGCCGAACAGGTATGCAGACCACAGTGCGGAGGCGACCGCAGCGGCCGCGAGCAGCAGGGCGACGGTGCCCCGACCCCGACGACGAGTGAGCGCCAGGAAGGCGGCCAGAGTCGGCGGGAACACGAGGTAGTACTGCTCCTCGATGGCGAGAGTCCAGAAGTGCGCGAGCGGTGACGGGCTCTCGAAGATCGCTCCATAGGAGGCGTTGCTGGCGATGAACCACCAGTTGCTCACGTAGAGCAGCGCGGAGAAGGCGTCTCCCCTGAGGCTGTCGAGCTGGGAGTCGTCGGCGAGGACGGTCGAGAGCAGCACGATTCCGGCGATGGTGGCGAGCGAGGCGGGCAGCAGCCGCCGCAGACGACGCTGCCAGAACGCCCGGAGGTCGACCCTCCGCGCCTCCCGTTCCTCGGCGAGCAGCAGGACGGTGATCAGGAAGCCGGAGAGCGTGAAGAACGTGGAGACGCTGAGGAACGCACCGGGCGCCCACGGGAGCTCGGCGTGGTACAGGACGATCGCCAGCAACGCGAGGCCGCGCAGGCCGTCGAGTGCCGGCTCGTAGGCGAGGAGGTTGCGACGGGTCCCGGACAGCGAGGTCGCGTGGCGTTCGTGGGTCGCCGTTGGGGGAGGGGGCATGCTGGTGGAGACAGTATTCACCCGCTTCCGGAGATGCGTAGACCTGCGACGCACGCCTTCAGGGTCGTCTCGGAGAGCTCGTCGTCGATCTCGGCGTCGTCCACGAGCCGGCGGTGCATGAACGGCCCGAGGATCAACGCGAGCGTTGCCTCGATGTCCAGGTTCGGGGTCGAGCTCTCCCCTGAGCTGCGCGAGCTCCTCGACGAGGGTGTCGTCGAGGCCGGGCCCGTCATCAGCTGACCTGCTGTCGACGCGGTGCTCAGCCTTCGAGCTGTGCCCGGAGACGCTGCATCGCGGGTGGTTCCAGGGTCCGTTCGGCGACCCCGATCAGCGATGCGAAGACCGGTTCCGGCACGGCGGCGCGAGCCGCTCCGAGGAGCCTGGTGAGCTCGTCCGGAGCGATCGCCGGGAACATCAGCTCATAGGTCGCGACAGCCTCCTCCGGCGCGATCTCGGCCATGAACGCGGCCCTGCAGGCCGCGACCTCCTCGTCGGTGCAGGTCTCCCAGATCCTCTCCATCACCTCCGGTTCCTCGGCGGAGAAGTGCGCCATGGCGGTGGCCACGAAGTGGGTGAGCGCCCTGTACGCGGCCAGGCCCGCGCTCGGATCTGCGGTGTCGAAGGCCCGGTGCATCGCCTCGGACACCTCATCGAGCTCGAGCTCGACCGCGGCATGGCCGATGCCGCGCTCCTCCACGACGTCCGATTGCTTCGTCGCGAGGAGGGCGAAGATGTAGCGGTCCTCGTGGCCGGCGTGCGAGCGGATCAGGCGCTCGATGGTCTCCCAACGACCAAGTAGTGCTTCGATGCAGGCGGGATCGCCCCAGTCGGCCGAGCCCACGTCGGTGGTGATCTTCAGCAGCCCGTATCGGAGTGCCTTGTGGATCAGCACGAACAGGTCGTCACGGACGACCTCTCGGCCGGCCTCCGGTGCATCGGCGCGCGCGTCCAGAGTGGTGCTCTCAGACATCTCTCTTCTCCTTGTTGTCTCGTGCCGGCCCTTCGACCGGCGCCGGTCCTACCTGCCCCGGCGGTCAGGGTCGACCGCGCGGAGCAGGAGATCGATCAGATCTTCGGTGCGCTCCACCAGGTCCGCTCGGTCCGTCATCAGCTTGCAGAGGGCATCCACCCCGATGAGGGCAGCGAACGCGATCCAGGCGTCGCGGGCCGGATCGACGTCCTGCCGCATGGAACCGTCGTCGCGACCTTCGGATAGCAGGGCCTCGAACGTCTCCAGTGCCAGCTCCTGGAACCGGGCGTACTCGGAGTCGGGCTCCGCCTCGACGCGGAGCTCCTGACCCAGGGTCGGGACGCAGCGCAGCGACGGGTCCTCCGCGAGCAGCCTCACCCTCGCCCGCAGCATCTCCACCAACCGCTCGAGCGCCGGGGCGTCGGCACTGACGGCGGCCTGCATGCCGGAGATGAGCTGCTCCTGCTTGAGCCGGAATGCAGCGAGCGCCAGCTCGTCCTTGGAGGAGAAGTGGAAGTAGAAGGCCCCCTTGGTCAGCCCGGACTCCCGGATGAGGTCGTTGAGCGAGGTCCCCGCGAGGCCGGTCCTCGCGAACGCGGTCGCTGCTGCCTCCAGGATCCGGAGGCGGGTCGCCTCTGCTCTGGGCTGACGTGCGGACATGCAGAGAGTAGAACATACCGACCGGTCGGTTTCAACCCCTGATCTGCCTTTTCCTGGCTTTGTCGGTGCTGCTTGCAGCCGGGCCGGGCCTCGGGAGACGCTGCCGGTCGCAGTCAGCAGCTGCATCGAGACGAGCCAGGAGATGTCGGTGGTGCGTCGGAGCCACGGGTGCAGGGCATGGAACCGTGGGGGAAACGACCTCGCCTGTCGCCCTCCAGGCCACCTTGGTGTCGGATGAGCAGGCGCCTCGACGCCGGGTGGGGACATCCCGCGCTACATCTTCCTCGTCGACGGAGCCTCCGATCTCATCTCCCGCTTCGTGGACATCGAGCGCACGGGACGATCCCGCGCACGAGGGCCGGCGTCCGGCCCGCCGTGAACCGGCGCCGCAGCGCCTACGGCCTTGGAGAGGAACCCTGTCGGAGCTCGAGGGCTACGGTGTGCACGCGGTTCCACAGGAGGAGCGGGCAGGAGGCAGCGCCTTGGCAGCGGGGGTGAGTCATGCGAGCCCGAATCGGCCATGAACCCGGGGTGCTGAGCGCCCTGCTGGTAGCCCTGCTCTTGCTGGGATCGGCGGCATGCTCGGACGAGGGGGGCTCGGAGGCCGGAGGTGACGAGGTCGAGGCGGGCCGGGGCTCATCTGTGCCCGAGGAGAGCCCCGACGCACCATCGACGGGGGTGTCGGATCCGGAGGCGTCTGCCGGATGCGGATCGAGCGAGGTCGCCTCGGTCGTGGAGGAGCAGCGGACCCTGGATGTGGGAGGTACCGAGCGCCGGTACCTGCTCACAGTGCCCAGCACGCACGACGGCCGGGAGCCCTTGCCGATCGTCTTCGACTTCCACGGGTTGATGGAGGGTTCTGAGATCCACGCCGGGATGACCGAGTACTCGACGCTCGCAGAGGAGGAGGGCTTCGTGGCGGTGTTCGCGCACGGAACCGGTGAGCCGGTTCGCTGGAACGCCAACCCCGATGCCGACCAGAACATCGATCTCGCCTTCTTCGACGCCCTCGTCGAGCAGCTCGGCAGCGAGCTGTGCATCGACATGGCGAGGGTGTACTCGACCGGGCTCTCCAACGGGGCGATGTTCACCTCCACCCTCGTCTGCGAGCGTGCCGACGTGCTCGCCGCGGCCGCACCGGTGGCCGGGATCACCTTCTACGACGGCTGTGACCCGGCTCGGCCCGTTCCGGTCGTCGCGTTCCACGGCACCGAGGATCCGATCCTGCTCTTCAACGGTGGGGTGGACATGTCGGTGATCCCAGGTGGCGATGCCGGCGGCGGGCCTGCCACGACGGCGGAGGCCGACCTCGACGGCGAGGGCTACCCCGCACAGGTGGCTGCTCTTGCCGAGAGCAACGGGTGCGACCCGAGCCCGATCGACACCGAGGTCACCGCCGAGGTGGTCCATCGTGTCTACGACTGCCCCGACGGCGCTGACGTTGAGTTCTACATCGTCATCGGTGGCGGGCACTCGTGGCCCGGGAGCGAGTTCAGCCAGTCGATCGCGGACATCGTCGGGTACACCACCTTCGACATCGACGCGACGCGCGACGCCTGGGAGTTCATGAGCCGATTCACCAACCGCTGATGAAGAGGGGCGCCGGGGGCGGTGCTCTATTGCTGGACAGCGCTGGAGGTCGTGGGCCCTCGCAGGGTCGTCAGGAGTGAGCGACCGCACCCGGAGAGCACCAGCGCCTCCTGGTCCCGCTCCAGGTTCCCTCGACCGGGTGCTGCCCTGAGCAGGCCGAAGACCGCGAACGGGATGCCGACGCCGAAGACCCAGGCCTCAGCGGTGAGGGTCACTCCCACGAAGCCCAGGAGAGCTGCTGACTCCGCGAAGGCGAGCCTCAGGAACATCCTGGTTCGGTAGGCGACGGCGAGCGCTTGGTCGGAGGCGCAGTCCAGGGGCTTCTCGAGGAGCCTCGAGCCGAGGAGGGCGAGGCCCCCGTACGACGCCACGGCGGCTCCGACGGGCAGCGGCGGGAGGGCAGGCTCGAAGGAGCTCGCCATCGAGACGGCGACGAAGGCGACGAGCACGAGGGTCGAAGGGAAAGCGAGGAACACCCTCCGCAGCGCGACGAGTCCGTCGATGCCGGTTCGGCCCGATCGGCGGTTCAGGTACTGGAGTCCCCCGGGGACGATGGCCAGGAGGTTGGGCACGAACCGACCCCAGCCAGGGTCCTCGTCTGCGGGGCCGCTCACGTGGGCGGAAGCTATCCGACCCCCCGTCGTCACGTCGGCTGGCGTGCTCCCGAGATCCATCGTGAGCCCGAGCGTGCGACCCCGCCGAGCTCGAGCTCCAGGTCGCGTCGATCCTCAGGGGGAGGCTGGCAACGTGGCTGCCTGGCGCCGTCGACCTTCGTGAGCGTCAGCTAGCACGGCCGCAGCATTCCCTGGAACGCCTGTTCCAGGGAATGCTAGGCTCGTCATGTGCCTCCCAAGACTGAGCGCCGGCATCGGCAGGGCGAGGCCTCGCGACGGAAGATCCTCGACGCGGTGACCCAGATCGCCGCGGAGCGAGGCTACGAGGGCACCACCGTGGCGTTGGTCAGCGAGCGGTCGGGTCTTCCGGTGAGCTCCATCTACTGGCACTTCGGGAACAAGGACGACCTCATCGCGGCGGTGATCCAGCGAAGCCACGAGGAGTGGATGGCCGACCTCTCCGAAGGGCCTCCGATCACCGGTGGCGAGAGCCGTCGTGACCTGATAGCCACGATCCTCCGGCACGAGGTGGGGAGCCTGCTCGAGCACCCTGAGTTCCTCCGCTTCGGGCTGATGCTCGCCCTGGAGGAGCGTGCGCAGGAGCCGAAGGCACGCCAGCTCTTCCTGGAGGTGAGGAGGAGCAGCCTCGAACGCATCGTCGCCGGCTTCAGGCTGGTGCTGGACTCGGAGGGGTCGAGCGATGACGCCTTCGCGGAGCAGGTCGCCAGGTTCACGCTGGCGTCTGTCGACGGTCTGTTCGTCGCGAACCAGGCCACACCGGACGATCTGGAGCTCGGGGCGCACCTGGACCTGCTCGCCGTTGCGATCGACCTGCTGATAGAGGAGCGGGTCCGTTCGACCGGGGACGAGCCCCGCGGCAGGCGCCGCTCGGGCACACGGTCATGACGGTCGCCCCGCGACACTCGGCCGTCCGGCCAGGGGAAGACCGCCCGACCGAGGCTGCGTACCGCGATCGCGCCGCGGGACCGTGGGACCACGTCGCCAAGGTGAGCCACTGCGTCGACTGCTTCCCCGGCGGGTGCTCGCTGAACGCGTTCGTGCGCGACGGACGCGTGGTGCGCGAGGAGTCCTCGGGTGACCTCCCTCCGATGGAGGTGGGTGTCCCCGACATGAACCCCCTCGTCTGCCAGAAGGGCCTCGCCTGGAGCCACCAGCTGGCCAGCCCCGACCGGCTCCTGCACCCCATGCGCCGTGTCGGGCCGCGAGGGGGCGGCGAGTGGGAGCGGATCACCTGGAACGAGGCGCTCGACGAGGTCGCGGACGCGATGGTCGACGCGATCGAGGAGATCGGCCCCGAGGCGATCGTGCAGGAGGGCACCCCCGAGATCGGGATGGTCGCGCCGGTGATGCGGTTCGCGTCGGTCGTCGGCACCACCCAGCTCGACGTCAACGGATCGATCAACGACTTCTGGGCAGGCTTCCACCAGGTCTGGGGGAAGTTCTACGCCACGTTCTCGATGGACGACCTCTTCCACAGCGACGTCATCCTCGTGTGGCACGCGAACCCGGCCTACACGCAGATCCCGACGTTCCACTACATCACGGAGGCGCGGTACCGCGGAGCGACGGTGGTGCTCATCTCCCCCGATGTGAGCCCGAGCCACAGCCACGCGGACATGCACGTCCCGGTGCGACCCGGCACCGACGCCGCGCTCGCCCTCTCCGTCTGCCAGGTGCTCCTGACCGAGGACCTCGTCGACCTCGACTTCGTCCTGGCCCAGACCGACCTGTCGTTGCTCGTGCGCCGCGACAGCGGACGGTACCTACGCGAGAGCGACCTCGACACCGGTGGGCGCGACGACCGCTTCTTCCACCTCCGCCCCGGAGCAGGGCCGGTGCCCGCGGACGCGGGGATGCTGCTGCTCGACGAGGAGGTGGCGGTCGAGGGCTGTTGGTCCGTGCGCCTCCACGACGGGAGCGAGGTGGAGGTGGAGCCGCTGCTCGCCGCCGTGCGCCGGGAGCTCGACGCCGCCTACACACCGGAGGTCGCGGGGCCGTTGTGCGGGGTTCACCCCGAGACGATCCGCACGCTGGCGCGGCTGGTCGCGGCGGGTCGCACGCACGTGCTCGTGGCGGCGGGGATGGCGAAGTACTTCCACGGGGACCTCATCGGGAGGGCGGTGCTCATGCTGCTCGGCCTCACCGGCAACTGGGGGCGGAAGGGAACCGGGACCGGCGGATGGGCCACCGGGATCTTCGACGGCCACACGCTCGCGATGTCGAAGCCGGCCGCGGGCATCGAGGGCGCGGCCATGGTGCTCGACATGGTCGAGGCCGCGACGGAGATGATGTGCACGGCGGACCCGACCATGACCCGCGAGCTCGCAGCGGTCGCGCTGTGGAGGCAGATCTCCTCCGCGATGACGCTGGTGCCGCCGTTCTTCTTCTGGTACCGGCACGCGGGCATGGGCGTGCGCCAGGACGACCGCCGCGCTCACCGACCCCTCGCAGGCGCGGGAGTTCCCCGAGTACCTCGCCGAGGCGGCGGAGGGAGGGTGGTGGGGGGACGCTGATCGGCCCGAGCACCCTCCCAGGGTCCTGCTCGAGGTCGCCGGCAACATGCTCCGCCGAACCCGCGGTGGGAAGACGGTGCTCCTCGAGCACCTGTGGCCGCAGCTCACCAAGGTCGTCGTGGTGGACGTGCGGATGTCCGAGACCGCCCGGTACGCGGACATCGTCCTGCCGGCCGCGGGCTCGTACGAGAAGGTCGGCTTCGGCATGCCGACCCCGTGGACGATGCTGCTCGGGTTCTCGGACGCGGCGGTGGATCCGCCGGGCGAGGCGCAGGGGGAGTGGGGGATCCTGCAGGGTCTGCTCAGGGCGATCGGGGAGCGGGCCGCCGCGCGCGGCCTCGAGTCGTATCGGGACCGGATCGGCACGGTGCGGCTCTTCGGGGACCTCGAGCGTCAGTTCACGCTCGACGGGGCCATCACCGACGAGGAGCGCCTCGCCGACGAGATGGTGCGCGACGCCGAGATGGCCGGCAACCTTCCTCCCGGCACGACGCTGTCCACCCTCCGCGCCCGGGGTTGGACCCGCTACGAGGACTGGGGGGCCATGAGCCAGGGCCAGGGCCAGGCGTCCCCGTTCCCCAGGGACGAGACGCACAGCCCGTTGCGGAACCACGTCGAGCAGGGCCACCCGTACCCGACGCTCACCCGCCGGGCCCAGTTCCTGTTGGAGCACCCGTGGTACGTCGAGGCCGGCGAGGCGATCCCGGTCCACAAGGAGCCCCCGCCCTTCGGCGGTGAGCACCGGTGGCGGCTCACGAGCGGCCACAACCGCTGGTCGGTGCACGCGATGAACACCACCAACCCGGTGCTGCTCGGCACGCACCGAGGGAAGCCTTTCGTGCTGGTCAGCTCGGACGACGCGGCGTCGCTCGGGGTCGGCGACGACGACGAGGTCCGCATCTGGAACGACCTGGGGGAGTTCCGCGTCGCGGTGCGCATCAGCCCCGCCCAGCGACCCGGCGCGTTGACCGTCTACAACGGCTTCGAGGGGTTCATGTTCCCCGGCGGGGACGGTCCGAACGAGGTCGAGCCGGGAGTGGTGAAGTGGCTCGGGCTCGCCGGAGGCTACGGGCACCTCCAGTACGCGCCGACCGACTGGCAGCCGGTTCCGGCAGATCGGTGCGTGAACGTCTCGATCGAGCCGGTGTGAGTGGCTCGGGCCGCTTCAGGAGGATGAGCCGGCGCGCTCCGCAGTCACCGCCTCCATGATCTCGAAGCGGTTGATCTGGTTGGTGCCCTCGTAGATCTGCGTGAGCTTCGCGTCGCGCAGCAGCTTCTCCACGCCTGCTTCGCGCATGTAGCCGTAGCCGCCGAGGATCTGGATGGCGTCGAGCGCGTTGGCCACGGCCGCGTCCGAGGCGAAGGTCTTCGCCATCGAAGAGAGCTTGAGGCTCGGCTGTCCGGTGCCGATCGAGCGCATCGCCTCGAGCACCAAGTGTCGGGCGGCCTCTACGCGGATCGCCATGTCGGCGAGCATCACCTGCACCGCCTGGTGCCCGACGATGGGCCGTCCACCCTGCACCCGCGCCTCGGCGTAGGTGAGGGCGTGCTCGTAGGCGCTCCGGGCGATCCCGAGCGCGATCGCGCCGACCGGGCCGCGGGTGACGCTCATCACCGTGCGGTTGAGCTCCCATCCCTGGCCCTCGGCACCGATGCGGTGGTCGTCGGGGACGAAGACCTCGTCGAAGACCAGCTCGGCCGCCGGGCAGGCGCGCTGTCCCATCTTCTCGAAGACCTGCCCGACCGAGAACCCGGGTGTCTCCGCCGGCACGGCGAGGCAGACCACGTCCTCCCGGAGCGGGGCCTCTCCGCCGAGCCGGGCGAAGACCGTGACCACGCTGGCGAGGGATCCGTTGGAGATGAAGACCTTGCGGCCGTCGAGCACGTACCCGCCGTCGACCCGGCGGGCCCGGGTGCGCATGTTGGCGTCCGGGTGGCCGTTGATGAAGTCCGAGCCCATCTCCGGCTCGGTCGCGGCGAGCGCGGCCAAGAGGGGCTGGTCGGTCTCCCACGAGGCGGCTATCGGCAGGACGAATCGCTGTATCGCTTCGAGGTCGAACGACAGCATGATCGGGAGCAGCCCGAGCGAAGTCGCCCCGAACAGCACGGCGCAGCCGCTGCAGGCGGCCGCGAGCTCTTCGGTGACCAGCGCGGAGGCCACCTGGTCCATGCCGGCGCCCCCGAGAGCCTCGGGCAGCGAGAACCCGAGCACACCGGCCGCAGCACCCTCCCTCAGCAGCTCGTCGCGGGCCGGGTCGTCGGGGTCGGCATCGAGCAGGAGGGCACGTGGGGCGATCGAACGACGGGCGAACTCGCGCGCCCACTCGCTCGCCTCCGTCTGCTCCGTGGTGAGGCCGATGACGGGCATCGGCTCAACCGACCAGCGCTGCCCGTCGGCCGATGCGGCGCACCACCTCGCCCGCCGGGATCGTGTTGTCGGAGACCATCGCCACGATCGGCCCGCTGGTCGCCGGCACCAGCTCGCCGAGGGGATCGTCCTCGGAGGAGGCCGTGGTGATGCTCCCGGTTCCGACGGAGACGTCGGAGGGGACGATCTCGAGCCTCGTGGAGGTCACCTCCTCGACCTCCATCTGGTCGCCGGGTCCGGGGATGAGCTTGTAGTTGTAGGTCGGACGCTGGCCTCCGGCGAGGAGCTGCGCCATGGAGCCGTCATCCGTGGGCGCAGCAGACAGATCTCCCTCGACGGTGAGGATCGTCGTGCCCCAGCGCGTCACCGACCCACGGAAGGTGTCTCCCTCGCGCTCCCAGCTGATGTCGGCGAGCTTCTTCGGCCAGCCCGCTGTCTCCCGGCCGGCGATCATCGCCTCGTCGGTGGTCACGTAGATGTACGGGACGTAGTTCGCCTCGACGCCTTCCATCACGACGGGGACGAGGACCACGGCCTCGCTGAAGGGGTGGATGCGGACGTTGTGCCCCCACGGGTAGGTGAGCATCGTCACCAGCCCCGGGCCCTCACCGGGCTCGAGGGGCGGGGGGAGGATCTCGGCGAGGACCTCACGAGCGGGCTGGAAGGGCAGCACGACCGATCTGACCCCCTTCCACGCGTGCGGCGGGGTGACGAAGACAGGTGCGGACCAGGGCATGCTCCAGGGCTCGGGCATCGGGGGCCTCCTCTCCGGGACGGACCTTGCTTGATCGCGTCAGCGCAACGTAGCACAATCCTGTAGTGATCGCTACAGAAACAACTGTGCCCGCTGGCCCGGCCGACCGCACGATGCTCGCGGCGCGCTTCCACGGAGGCCCCGACGGGCTGCGAGTCGAGGAGGTGCCGGTCCCGGATCCGGGCCCGGGGGAGGTGCTGGTCGAGGTCGCGGCGTGCGGCCTCTGCGGGTCGGACGCCCACTTCCTCGACGGGATGCCGGTTCCCGCGCCCCTTCCCCTCACGCTGGGCCACGAACCGGCCGGGACCATCGCGGCACTCGGCGAGGGTGTTAAGGGCTGGGCGGTAGGTGACCGCGTCGCCGTGGGGATAGGCCCGGGTTGTGGGGCGTGCCGCACCTGCCGACTTGGTGCACCCGAGGCGTGCCCGAACCAGCCCGCGACCGGCCTGCACTTCGACGGGGCGCTCGCCGAGGCGGTCGCGGTGCCCGCCGCGGCGTTGGTGCCGGTGCGAGAGGACGTCTCGCTCATCGCGGCCGCGGTGGCGACCGACTGCGTGGCCAGCCCGTACCACGCCCTGCGGTGCCGGGCCGGCCTCCGCCCCGGTGAGCAGGTCGTCGTCATCGGCATCGGGGGCCTGGGATCGATGGCGGTGGCGCTGGCGCTGCACCTGGGGGCCGAGCGCGTGGTGGCCGTGGACCGCTCGACGGCCGCGCTGGAGAGGGCCGAGCGCCTCGGCGCGGAGCGGACGGTGCTGGTGCCCGAGGGCGCGAACGCCACCTCGGTGATGGCGGAGGTGCGCAGCGCCACCGACGGGGGCGCGGAGGTCGTGGTGGAGTGCGTCGGTCGATCCGAGACCACCGAGCTCGGGAGCTGGTGCCTGGTCCCCGGTGGGAGGCTCGTGCTGGTCGGGGTCGGCATGGCGCCCCCGCCGATCCCGTACCCGCAGGCGCTCTTCACGGTGGGCGAGTACTCGGTCATCGGCTCGTTCGCGTCTCACAGGGACGACATCGCCGCGGTGCTCGATCTCGACGCCGCCGGGGTGATCGACATCGATGCGACCGTCTCGCACCGGATCAGCCTGGAAGAGGTGCCGGCCGGGTACGCGCAGCTCCGCGAGCACCGCGACGACCCTCAGCGCATCGTGATGGTGACCAGGTGAAGATCTGCTCGCAGTCGGGCAGCCCCACGGTGCAGGATGTGACGGTGCCCTGAAGGGGGCGATGCAGAGGACCGGGGGACCCATTGCAGCAGCTGCACACCTCGACGGTGACCCGCGAGCAGATCGATCACCTCGGCCACATGAACGTGCGCTTCTACGCCGCGCTGGCCGAGACCGGAGCGCGGAGCCTCGCCGCCCGCCTGGGTCTGGCGGGCGAGGGGGATCCCACCATCTGGGTTCCCGACATCCACGTCCGCCATCACCACGAGCAGCTCGTCGACGCTCCCCTCGAGGTTTGGGGCGGTGTCGTCGACGCGCGAGCCGAGCGGCTGCGGCTCTACGAGGAGCTGGCCAACGTCGATTCGGGCCAGCTGGCTGCCACCTTCGTCATCGCCCTCTCAGCTGCGAGCGGGCCCGACCGCCGGCCCGCTCCGTTCTCTTCGGAGGGTCTCGCTCGCGCCATGGAGCACGTCGTGGAGGTTCCCGAGCATGGTCGCGCCAGGAGCGTGAGCTTCGACGGCGATCCAGCCGAACGGGCCCCCTCCCTCGATGACCTCCGCGCCCGAGGGCTCGCGCAGCGCCAGGAGCGGGTGCTGGAGCCCTTCGAGTGCGATGACGACGGATGGTATCGCTCGGATCTGCTGGGCGAGCTGATCTGGGGCGGTGCGGCGGTGGAGGGTCGGAGCTTCCAGCCGTTCCACACGACGCCCGACGGCAGGACGATGGGTTGGGCGACGATGGAGACGCGGGCCACATGGGCGCGCCTGCCCCGGGCCGGCGACCGGGTGCAGAGCTTCGGGGCCGAGGTCGGGCTCGCGGCGAAGACCATGCACAGCCGCCACTGGGTGTACGAGGTCGACCGCTCGGAGCTCGTCTGCGTCTTCTCGATCGTGGGGGTGGCCTTCGACCTGGAGTCGCGCAGGTCGATGGTGATCCCCGATCAGCTTCGGGAGGCTCTGGGCCAACGACTCCACCCGGATCTGGCTCAGAGCTGAGCTCCGCCGCACACGTCGGGGGATAGCCTCGTCGACAGGACACCCGTGTCTGACGCTCGGTCGTCCGGAGGGGGTGCCGCCATGGAGAGGGAGAAGGGATGAGCAGCCACGGTGCAGCCGATCCGGCGGTGAGCGAGGAGCAGCTCCGCCGTATCGAGTCGGGCGAAGAGCACCCCCCGAAGCCGGACTTCATGAGCGAGGACGAGTGGGAGATGATCCTCTCGGGCCGCAACCCGATGATCGTCCGCATGGCCGGCACCGGTCATGCCGGCGCCTACCAGGAGGCCGGTGGTGAAGGTCTGGACAGCACCCAGGGCGGCCCGGTGCTGGTCCTCACCACCAAGGGACGGAAGACCGGCAAGGACGTCTCGACCTGCCTCAACTACGTTCAGGACGATGACGACTTCTTCGTCGTCGGATCGTTCGCCGGCTTCTCGGCGCAGCCTCATTGGGTTCTGAACCTGGAGAAGGAGCCGAGGGCGCATCTGCAGGTGATGGGGCGCTCGTGGCCCGTCCTCGCCCATCGGGTGACGGGCGAGGAGCGCGAGCAGCTCTGGCCTTCGCTCAGCGAGCGCTTCCCCCTGTGGAACCACTTCCAGCGCTACTGCCGGCGCGAGTTCGCGGTGTATCGGCTCTCCCCGGACAACTGATCGCGTCCCGGGCCGCGGCTCCCCCGAGCGTTCGGCGGACGGTCGGTAACGTTGCGCTGTGAGGGCAGACCCATCCCCCGAGGCGGATGATCGGGTCGGTCGAGCGCGGCGGCTCCTGAGGCGCCCGGCGGCGGCCGCGTTGCTGCTCCTCGGGACGTACGTGCTGCTCTCCCTGGCGATGGATCCGGGCGGCTTCCTCGGCACCGACACCGGCGGGAAGGTCGCGACCCTGCGTGTGATGTCAGAGCGGGGGGACTTCGACCCGGACCTCGGCTACTGGGCGGATGAGTGGGACCCGGAGGCGCGGGTCCACGGTCTCTTCTTCACCACGCGGTACGGCGAGCGCTACGTGAACGTGACGTCCCTGCCCATGGTGCTGGTCGCTCGCCCGCTCTGGGATGTCGGCGGGTACCGGGCGACCTTGCTGTTGCCGATGGGGGGAGCGATCGCCACCGCGTTCGCCGGTCGGGCGTTGGCGTTCCGCCTGAAGCGTGACACGGACCTGGCATGGAGAGCGTTCTGGGTGGTCGGGCTCGCCACGCCGGTGGCGATCTACGCGCTCGACCTCTGGGAGCACAGCATCGGCCTGGCGCTCATGGCGTGGGGGGTGCTCGCCCTCCTGGACAACCTCTGGCGAACACCGAGCTGGTGGCGAGGATTGGCTGCCGGCGCCGCCTTCGGCGCGGCCGCCGCGCTCAGGACCGAGGCCTTCGTCTACGCGCTCACCACGACGGCGATCGTCTGCGTCGTGCTGTGGCTGAGGCGTGGTCGGTTGCGCGATGCGGTCCTCACGGGGAGCACAGCGCTCGCGGGGTTCGCTGCGGTGTTCGCCGGGAACCTCCTCCTCGAGTGGGTGGTGATCGACGATCAGATGCGGGCGACCCGGGCGAGCGGCGCAGCCTCGGCAGGGTTCGAGGAGCTTGTGCTCCGTGGCAGAGAGGGTCTGGTCACCTTCCTCGCGCTCGCGCCCGAGCTGACGACAGAGGCATGGGTGACCGGCGCCGTCCTGCTCGCAGGTCTTGCCGCGGGTGCCGTCAGCAGCACGGATCCGGCCCGGAAGCGGATCAGCCAGCTCGCTGCAGCGCTGGTGCTGCTCCTGTATCTCCAGCGGGCGCTCGGGGGGCCGGGGTTCGTACCGGGACTCGTGGCGGCGACACCTCTGGCAGGGGTGGCGATCGGCCTGGCATGGCGCGACCCGAGGCTGAAGCTCGTGGCGTTGACCGCCCTGGTGCCTCTCCCTGTCGCGTGGGCGTTCCAGTTCCGGGGTGGAGCCGTCCCCCAGTGGGCCGGTCGCTACGTCCTCTGCTCAGGTCTGCTCCTCGCGGTGGTGGGGCTGGTCGCCGCCGAGCGGATGCCGCGCTGGGCGAGGAGCGGCATCATCGGCCTGTCGGCGCTGGTGACCGTCGCCGGGATGGCCTGGCTCGCGCAGAGGAGCCGGGAGGTCGCGGAGGCCGCTGCTCTTCTCCAGGCCCGCCCGGAGCCGGTGCTCATCTCACCTGACGGCTTCGTCCCCCGTGAGTTCGGCGCCACCTACGGGGATGCTCGATGGCTGGCAGCGGGCACCGAAGGCGACCTCGAGTTCGCGTTCGAGGTGGCGGCAGAGTCGGGGGCGGATGCGGTGGCGCTGGTGGCCCTGCACCAACACGACGACCCGTTGGCCTTCGAGGGCTGGGATGCGACGGAGACCTCGGAGGTGCCGTTCATCGCCGGTACCGAGCTCGAGGTCACGACGTATCGTCGCCTCCCATGAAGGAGGGCTGCCGGCGGCCGACCGGGGAAGATCCGGTCCGCCGGCTCCTGATCCCGTGGTGACCTCGGCCGGGCTCACCAGCGCGGAGGCGGCCGAGCGCCTTCGGCGGGACGGGCCCAACGTGCTGCCGGCGAAGCGTGGGCGCCCGGCATGGCTTCAGCTGGCCGGCCAGCTCACCCACTTCTTCGCGTTGATGCTGTGGGTCGCGGCGGTCCTGGCCTTGGCAGCGGATCTGGCGGCGCTGTCGGTCGCGATCGTCGTGGTGATCCTCTTCAACGGCGTCTTCGCGTTCGTGCAGGAGTACCGCGCGGAGCGTGCGGCGGAGCGCCTCCGGGAGCTCCTCCCCAGGAAGGTGACGGTGATCAGGGATGGTGCGCACGTCGACATCGACGCCGAGTACCTCGTAGTGGGCGACGTGGTGGTGCTCGGCGCCGGGGATCGCGTGTCCGCGGACCTGGTGCTCGACGAGGGGCACGGGGTGCTGGTCGACACGAGCACCTTCACCGGGGAGAGCGTTCCCGATGCGGCGGAGGTGGGCACGGAGCTGTACTCGGGCTGCTTCGTCGTCGAAGGGGAGGGGTTCGCAACGGTGACCGCCTCGGGCGCGTGGACGCGCCTGGCGGGGATCGCCGAGCTGACGCGTGGAACGCGGCGTCCCATGAGCCCCCTGGCCATCGAGCTGCGCCGAGTGGTCCGGGTGATCTCGGCGATGGCGCTGACCGTGGGTGGCGCGTTCTTCTTCGTTGCGTTCGCCCTGGACCGGCCACTCGACGAGGCGGCCGTGTTCGCGATCGGGGTGACAGTGGCTCTGGTACCGGAGGCGCTGCTCCCGACGGTGACGCTGTCCCTGGCCATGGGGGGGCAGAGGATGGCCCGGAAGGGGGCCCTCGTCCGCAGGCTCGAGTCGGTCGAGACGTTGGGGTCAACCACGTTCATCTGCAGCGACAAGACCGGGACCCTCACCATGAACGAGATGGAGGTCGTCGAGGTCTGGACGCCCCTCGGAGCTCTGGCGATCCGCGGCGAGGGCTACGCACCGGAGGCCGAGCTGGAGCCGGAGAGCCCAGAGGTCTTGGACCTGACACGGCGGCTGGCGGTCGCGGGGGTCCGGTGCTCGAGCGGCCACGCAGTGCTCCGCGAGGGCGTCTGGCAGGCCCAGGGCGACCCGATGGAGGCAGCCCTCGATGCCCTTGGCCGCCGCGTAGGCGCTGACGTCGCCGGCGACCGACAGGCCTCACCCGACCGGCGGCGCTTCTCGTTCGATCCGCGTCGTCGGAGGATGTCGGTGCTCGCGGGGGAGAGGCTGCTCGTGAAGGGCGCACCCGACGCGGTGCTGCCGTGCTGCGCCACGGCTCCAGGTGCGGCCGAAGCAGTCCATGGGATGGCGAGCAGCGGCCGACGCGTGCTGGCGATAGCGGAGCGCCACTGGCCCGGGGATCCTCCGTCGGATCCCGCCGAGGCCGAGACCGGGCTGGAGCTGCTCGGGCTAGTGGGCATCGAGGATCCGCCTCGCGTGGCCGCCGCGGGAGCGGTCGCCGCCTGCCGTGGCGCGGGGATCCGCATCGGCATGGTCACCGGGGACCACCCAGCGACGGCCGAGGCGATCGCCCGGGAGGTCGGGTTGATCGATATCGCTGACGAGCCGTTCGTGGTCGGTGGCGCCGAGCTGCCGGAGGATATCGACACGCTCGGCGAGCTCCTCGACCGTGACGGCGTGGTGGTGGCCCGGGTGGATCCAGAGCAGAAGCTGCGGATCGCGCTCGCGCTGCAGGTCGCGCGGTCATGTCGTGGCGATGACCGGTGACGGGGTCAACGACGCGCCCGCGCTGCAGGAGGCCGACATCGGAGTCGCGATGGGGCGGTCGGGCACGGACGTCGCGGTGAAGCGGCCGACCTGGTCCTGCTCGACGACGACTTCGCAACGATCGTCGCCGCGGTGGAGCAGGGCAAGACCACCTACGCCAACATCCGCCGGTTCCTCACCTACCACCTGACGGACAACGTGGCCGAGCTCACCCCGTTCGTGGTGTGGGCGTTGTCCGCGGGACGGATCCCGCTCGCGATCGGCGTCCTCCAGGTGCTGGCGCTCGACATCGGCACCGACACGCTTCCCGCGGTCGCGCTGGGGGCGGAGCCGCCCGACGGGACAGCGCTCAGAACCCCCCCGGAAAGGAGGCGCCTGCTCGACCGGACCGTCGCGGTCAGGGCGTTCGGCGTCCTCGGTCCGGTGGAGGCGGCGCTCGAGATGCTGGCGTTCTTCGCCGTGTTCTGGGCGTGGGGTTGGAGGCCGGGCGACTCGTTCCCCGAGGGAGAGATCGCCCTGGCGGCGTCCGGGGCAGCGTTCCTCACGGTCGTGCTGGGGCAGTTCGCCAACGCGTTCGCGTGCCGGAGCCCGAAGGTGTGGCCGGGCGCGATCGGTTGGACCACGAACCCGCTGCTGCTGTACGGGATCGCCGTGGAGAGCGTGCTGGTTGCCGGCTTCTTCCTCGTCCCGCCCGCCGCCGAGCAGCTCGGCCACAGGTGGCCCACCACCGCGGGCTGGGTGGTGGCCCTCTGCGCACCGCCCGTGCTCCTGGCGACGGACGCCGCATGGAAGAAGAGGATCCGAAAGTTGCAAAATCCGATCGAATAAGTCAGGATTAGGTGGACCCGGCATCGGTTCCGCCTGGGTCGACCGCCAGCCACCGTCGGCAGCTGGGGAAAGGGCCGGGACAACGGGCCCCGAGGTAGCCCCCATGGGGGGACAGGAGGTTGAGACGATGTACTCGGACGAGTTCAGCACGATCTTCCGGGACGAGCACCGCCAGGTCCGCGACGGACTCCTGGACCTGCTCGATGCCTTCTCGGATCGGGACGCGGCAGAAGGCCGGCGAGCTGCTCGGCAAGATCGCGGGACTGACCGGTCCGCACTTCCGCTACGAGGAGGAGACCTTGTACCCCTCCCTCGTGCAGATATTCGGTGCGGAGTACGTGGATTCGTTGATCGACGACCACGACGGCGCCATCTCCGGTGCCAGGAGACTGGTGGAGCTCGCAGGGGGCAACCTCGGCGACACGGAGGTGGACGAGGCCCGGAAGATCATCCGCGGGATCCTCCCGCACGTGAGCGACTGCGACGGCCTGTCGATCATGGTGGAGCGCCTGGAGGACCAGGAGGTCGCCGGGATCCTGGCCAACAGGGACAGCTCGCTCGCCGAGAACCTGGACCTGCTCACCTGGGACGACACCGTTCGCACGCGTCCTCAGCTGGTCGCGACCGGCTGAGGTTCGCGGGTTGCAGGTCTTCCGCCTGACCAGGCGGAAGACCGACCCGCGGGCTCGGGTAGGCGACACGAAAGTCGTTCTGCGCGAGTCGTGAGAGACTGCGGCGATGAGCGGAGCGAAGATCACGCTGATCGGAGCAGGAGGGCTGTCGTTCGGCCCGACCATGGTGAACGACGTCATCCACACGCCGGCCCTGGCAGGCAGCCGGATGATGCTGCACGACCTGAGCGAGCCCCGCCTCGAGCGGGCCTACCGCTTCGCCGCCAAGCTCAACGCCGCCAACGGGGCTCCGATCGTCGTCGACAAGAGCACGGACCCTGCCGAGGCGCTCGACGGCGCCGACTACTGCATCTCCAGCGCCGAGTTCGGGCGCTTCGCCCACTGGCGTGAGGACTTCGAGATCCCGCGCCGCTACGGCGCGACCCAGGTGAACGGGGAGAACGGCGGCCCCGGCGCGGTGTTCCACTCCCTCCGCTCGATCAAGAACACCCTCGGGATCTGCGCTTCGATCCGCGAGCACTGCCCGGATGCGTTCCTCGTCAACCTCACCAACCCCATGAGTCGGGTCACCCTGGCGATCAACGAGGGGACCGGGATCCGCAACGTCGGGATGTGCCACGAGATGCCGATCGGAGTCGTGCGGTTGGGCCGGCTGCTCCGCGTGCCTCCGTCGTGCATCGATGCCAAGGCTTCAGGGATCAACCACTTCACCTTCTTCACCGAGATGGTCGACACCCGGAGCGGTGAGGACCTCCTCGGGCGTGTGAAGGCGCTCTCCTCCAAGAGGCTCTTCGACTTCGGTCCTTTGCTCACCCGCCTCGCACGGGCGAGCGAACCTCGACCCCTGCTCGCCATGCTCGCCGACCAGCTGTACTCGCCGCTCGTGGTCCACATGGTCCGCACCTACGGCATCGTTCCGTGCTCGGTCGACAGCCACATCGGCGAGTACCTCCCCTTCGCGCACGAGATCGGCGGACACCACCCCGCGCACGTCGAGCAGTTCCAGCGCATCGACCGGCTGGCCGAACGCTTCATCTCCTGGATCGCCGACACACGGGTGCCAGTGCCGCTGCACCGGATGGGTCACAGCCTCGAGGAGGTGATCCCGATCATCGCATCCCTCTGGACAGGGGAGGCCCGGCGGGTGATGGCGGTGAACGTGCCGAACCGCGGATACCTGCCGAACGTCGCCGAGGGGTCGATCGTCGAGGTGGGCGCGACGGTGGACGGAACGGGGATCCACCCGGAGGCGATGCCGCCGATCGCAGAGCCGATCGCCGGGTTCATCTCGACGCAGGTCGCGCTGCAGGACCTCGTGGTGCGGGCCGCGCTGACCGGCGACCGGGATCTGGCCCTCGAAGCGGTGGTCCAGGATCCGGCGTCGCCGCCCGACGAGGAGAGGTGCCGCGCGATGTTCGAGGAGATGCTCCACCTCCAGGGAGAGAAGCTCCCGTTCTGATCCCCTGAGGCCGAGACTCGACCAGCGCCCGCAGGCGTGTTACAAATTGCTGCAATCTGTAACATCAGCCCGGGATCGGTCCCTCGGTGGACCGGCCGCATCAGGGGGTCTTCGATGCCAGCACTCAGGACGCGGATCACCGCGGTTCTCTTGGCCGCCGCCATGGGCGTCGCGGGATGCAGCTCCGACTCGTCCGAGGGCAGCGACCCGGGCGGGGCCGAAGACGCCCCGACCGCACCGGAGATCACGACCGACGCGACCTTCGAGGCACACGGATCCGTCGAGGAGGCCTACGTGGTCGGCGCGGAGCCGGGGCAGGAGCTGGTGCTCGCCGACGAGGGAGGCCGTGAGGTCGCGACGGGCACCGCCGACGAGGCCGGGAGCCTCGTGGTGCGGAACCTCGAGCCCGGCGACGGGTACACCTTCAGGGCCGTCGAGGGCGACGAGGTCGCCGGAAGCCCCGAGCTGCGCGTTCTCGACATCACCGACACGCCATCGGAGGAGTTCTACGAGGAGCAGGAGCTGCAGGCCGGGCTGAACTACATCACGATGCGCGACGGTGTGACCCTCGCTGCCACGGTGCGCCTCCCGCAGGGCAAGACGCTCGAGGACGGGCCGTTCCCGACGGTGATCGAGTACTCGGGCTACCCGATCGCCGCCCCCCACGACCCGCTCATCGGACTCACCGACCCCGAAGCAGCGGCAGAGGACCCGCTGATGCCCTCCACCTCCACGGCAGTCGGTGGGATCATCGCTCCGCTGTTGGGGTACGCCACGGTCAGCCTCCAGATGCGCGGATCGGGGTGCTCCGGTGGGGCGATGGGCCTCTTCGACCTCCCGACGACGGCCGACGGGTACGACGCGGTCGAGATCGTCGGCGCCGAGCCGTGGGTGAAGGGAAACAAGGTCGGCATGGTCGGCATCTCCTTCTCGGGGATCTCGCAGCTCTTCGTCGCCGGCTCCCAGCCCCCCCACCTCGCGGCGATCACCCCGCTCAGCGTCACCGACGACCTGTACTCGACCGGCCTGCCGGGGGCGATCCGCAACGACGGCTTCGCGGCCAGCTGGCTCGAGGAGCGTGCCAACGATGCAGAGCCCGCCCCGGAGGGGGGCCAGGCGTGGGCCCGGGCCATGATCGAGGACGGGGACGAGCAGTGCCTCGAGAACCAGGACCTTCGTCTTCAGACCCAGGACGTGGACGCCATCCTCGGTGAGAACCCCGATCGGGTACCGGAGCTGTACGACGTCCGCTCCCCGGCCCGGTGGGCCGAGACCATCGAGGTCCCGGTGTTCCTGGTCGGCGCCGTCCACGACGAGCAGACCGGAGGGCAGTGGCCTTCGCTCATCCCGGGGATGGAGGAGAACCCCGACGTGTGGGTCACGATGACGAACGGGACGCACGTCGACTCGCTCGGCCCCGCGACCATCACGCGCTGGGTCGAGTTCCTCGACCTGTTCGTCGCCGACCAGATCCCGGTGGAGCGCCCGATCGTGACCGAGATGAGCGGCATGCTGTACGAGGCGGTTGCCGGAGCACCCGCTCAGGCCGTCCCCGATCTCCGCTTCACCGACAGCCCGGACCTCGATGCGGCCCGGGAGTCCTTCCGGGAGGACCCGAGGGTGAGGGTGCTGCTCGACAACGGCGGCGACCCCGAGGCGCCCGGATCGCTGGGCCCGTTGTGGGAGGCGGGCTTCGATTCCTGGCCGCCGTCGGAAGCCGATGCCACGATCTTCTACCTCGACGACGACGGCTTGCTCACCGAGGTCGAGCCGGAGGAGGGCTCGACGGTGTCGTTCCGCCCCGATCCGACGGCACGGCCGCGCGTCAGCCTGCCGGAGGGCGATCCCTGGGCAGCACTGCCGCCCTACGAGTGGTCTCCGGTCACCGGGGAGTCAGGCCTCGGCTTCATCTCGGAGCCCCTCGATGACGATCTCACCGTCATAGGCCCCGCCAGCTTGGACCTCTGGCTGGAGTCGACCGCCGAGGACACCGACCTGCAGGTGACCATCTCGGAGGTTCGCCCCGATGGGCAGGAGATGTACGTGCAGTCGGGCTTCCTTCGGGCGAGCAGCCGTGCGCTGGACGACGATCGCTCCACGGAGCTCGTGCCGGTTCCCAGCTTCCTCGCCGAGGACATTGCACCGCTGCCGGCCGGCGAGCTGAGCGAGGTCCGCATCCCGATCCTCCCGATCGTGTACGCCTTCCAGGACCAGTCGCGGATACGGATCACGGTCACCGCCCCGGGCGGGGACCGACCGGCGTGGACCTTCGACACCCCGGAGACCGGAGGCGAGGTGACCGACACCTTGTCGCTCGGCGGTGTCCAGGCCTCACGACTCGTCCTCCCGGTGCACCCGGGCATCGCGGCTCCCGATGTGCAGCCGCCGTGCCCGTCTCTGAGGGGCCAGCCGTGCAGGCGGTACGAGCCGGCCGGGAACGGTGGTTGAGGCCAGCACGACGGTGAGCACCCGGCGGCGGGTCCTGGACGCCGCGGCCGAGCTGCTGGCGCGTGACGGGCTCGAGGTCTCGATGGAGGCGATCGCCGAGCACGCCGGCGTCACCCGCATGACCGTGTACCGCCAGCTCGGCACGCGTGAGGAGCTCCTGGTTGCCGTGCTCCTGGATCAGTCTGCCGTGGTGGTCGAGGACCTGAGGGCCCTGTTCGAGGAGACCAGCCGGCCGTTCGCGGAGCGTGTCGTCGACGCGATCGTCCTCGTCGTCGTGACGGTGCGCTCCTCGCCGGTGCTCACCTTCTTCGTCCAGGCCGTGACCCCCACCCAGATCGACGACCTCGACCGCGAGGACCGCTTCATGGGCCGGGTGTGGGCGCTTCTGCTCCCGTACTTCGAGGCGGCAGCTCGGCGCGGGGAGCTCCGCGAGGATCCGGTCGCCACCCTCGACTGGACCCTCCGCCAGATCTTGCTCCAGCTCGTCGTGCAGGGAACCACCACCGCATCCGTGGAAGGTCTCCGCAACGAGCTCGCTCGCTTCTTCGTGCCCTCGATCACCGACGGCCGCAACTGACGGCCGCCGAGGCGACCGCGTTCGATCAGGCCACCGCGCGGCTGCTCTCACCGGTCGTCGGGCGGCCCGACCGGAGGCGGTCGGCTCCGGCGACGAGCGCAACCGACGCGGCGATTGCGACCGAGGGCACCGCGGCGAGGAGGAAGCGCGGGTTCCCCCAGGACGCTGCCACCACGAGCGTCGAGCCGCCCACCACCGCCGCAAGGGGGGCGGCCGACCGCCCCGCTCTACGCGCCAGGAGCAGTGCACCAGGAACGGCCAGCACGGTCGCCAGCAGGCCGACCGCCCAGGATCCGAGCTGCCAGTCACGGTCGCGGCTCTCGACGGCCTCCAGGTCGGCCTGGGCGGACGGATCCCACAGCCCCCAGGCCCGCACCGTCCGCACCGGCAGGACCACAGCGAGCCTCGACGGGTGCTCCGCGGCGTAGCGGAGACCGGCAGATCGAGCAGCCGCCGACCACTCGGCCTCAGTGCTCCCCGGCCGGCGGGTCTCGACGAGGCACCCACCGTCCCAAGCCCCGATGAGCTCACCCGAGTAGGCGGAGCGGCAGTTCGCCCCCTCCAGGAGGCTGCCCGAGTTGCTCGACACCACGGCGACGGTGTCGAGACGGGACGAGGCGTAGAGGGACCACGGGAGCACGACAACCGCGACAGTCACCGACCCGAGGATCGCGAGCCCGCCCCGGCGTCGCGCTCCGGCACCGGTAGCGGCCCAGGCGGTGGCGCACACCAGGACCGGGGCGAGCACCAAGGCATCGCTTCGCGCGAGCGCCGCGCCCCCAGCAGCGCGCCCAGCACCACGAACCGTCCCGGCGTCGCCTTCTCCACCGCCTCGACCGCGACCAGCGTCGCCGCGGCGACCAGCGCCACGTACAGGGAGTCGGCCATGAGCGATCCGTCAGCGGCGATCAGCGCGGGGGAGAGAGCGACGAGCAGGCCCGCCACCAGCCCGACCCGTCGCCCGGTGACGCGGAGCCCGATGATCCCGGTGAGCGCGACGGTGGTCGTCCCCACGAGAGCGCCCACCATCTGGTACCCGCGCTCGCTCTCGATCGAGAGCCGGTTGGCGAGCGCGAGCAGCGCCGGCCAGAGCGGGGGGAAGTTCGCCGTGGGCACCGACTCCCCGAGCCGATACCAGGAATCCGGATCGATGTATCCGTCACCCGAGGCGAGCGTGCCCGCCTGGAGCTCGTACCAGACCGCGTCGAACCCGAGCCGCAGGTCGGCACCGACGGTGAGCACGTACACGACACGCACGACCAACCCGACGACGGTGATCCCCGCGAGCCAGAACCCGAATCGCCGGACGCGATCCGGGCGCTGAGGTGTCAGCGGTCGTAGGTCCCGACCAACCGAGCCTGCACCAGGATGATCGGGTCGATTCGCGCCATCAGGTCGGCCCGGGTGAGTCCGGGCTCGGCATCCACGGGCTCGCTCAGGGCGTACAGGTGGAAGAAGTAGTGGTGGGTGCCGTGGCCCGGCGGTGGTGCAGGCCCGTTGTACAGCTGGGCACCGAAGTCCGTGGTGCCCTGGTGGAACGCGCCTCCGCCTCCCTCGGCGATGCCGGTCGCGTCGGCCGGGATGCCGTACAGCACCCAGTGGGTGAAGCCGTCGGTGAGCGGAGCGTCGGGGTCGTGGCAGACCAGCGCCAGCTGCTCCGTGCCGTCGGGCGGGCTCGACCACGCCAGCTCCGGCGACACGTCCTCGCCGTTGCAGGTGTGACGGTCGGGTATTCGGCTCCCGTGGGTGAAGGCCGGGCTGGTGAGCGTCAGCTCACCGAGGTGGAATCCGGACATCTCGGACCTCCCGTCTCGCTGGTGGCGCAGATCCTAGCGGCGCGTCCCGATGGGGCAGATCGGTCGCGTCCGACTTGCGGCTCGCAGAGAGAGGTGGTCGCGTGGGCGGATGCCAGGCACGAACGGACCAAGCGCACCGCAAGAGAGCTACGGAGACCTGAGCCACGCCGACGTGGTCGTCGTCGGGGCGGGGATTGGAGGCCTGACCTGCGCCGCCTACCTCGCCCAGCTGGGCCGCAGGGTGGTGGTGGTCGACCGCCACTCCCTCGCCGGCGGCAACGCGACCGTCTTCGAGCACGAGGGGTACGAGTTCGACGTCGGCGTGCACTACGTCGGCGACTGCGTCCCGGGGGGCACCTTCGACTCGATGCTCAGTCCACTCGGCATCGAGCTGGAGTGGAACGAGCTCGATCCCGACGGCTACGACCACTACCACTTCCCGGACGGGATGGTGTTCAGCACGCCGAAGGGAGTGGAGCGGTACAGGGATCGACTGCACGAGGCCTTCCCCGAGGAGGGTGCCTGCATCGACGCGTACATCGACGCCGTGTCGGGCATCGATGCCGAGATCACCGGCAAGGCGGCGCCACACCACCTGCTCGAGCAGATGGACAGCACCCTGGGGAGCTTCCTCGCGCCGTACGCGCCGTCACCCCGTCTTCGTACGGTGCTCGCGGCCCAGCACGGGGTGTACGCGCTTCCTCCCGACCAGGCCTCGTTCGTCATGCACGCCGCGGTGGTGATGCACTACCTGAAGAACGGTGCCTTCTATCCCCGGGGAGGCGGACAGGTCATAGCGGACGCGCTGTGCGAGAAGATCCGCCGCCACGGAGGCGACATCGTGTTGCGCACCTCGGTGAGGCGCATCCTGGTCGAGGACGGACGTGCATGCGGCGTCGAGCTGCACGTCCCCTCACCCGAACGCGCCAAGGGCGTCCCTGACGAGATCCGGGCTCCCATGGTGATCTCGAACGCCGACCTGAAGCGGACGGTGCACGAGCTCGTCGGGACCGACAACCTCCCCGCCGACTACGTGGCCCGCATCGACGAGCTGGAGATGGCCCTGCCGATCTTCGTCGTGTACCTCGTCCTGGACCGTGACCTCGGGGCCGAGGGCTTCAGCAACGGGAACATCTTCGGCTGCGAGACGGACGACATCGAAGGGGCCTACGCGGCGCTCGAGGAGGGCCGCCTGGACGACCAGGCGATGGTGTTCATCACCCTCTCCAGCCTCAAGGACCCTTCCAACGACCGCCTCTGCCGTCCGGGCCAGACCAACCTCCAGGTGATGCTCCTGGCGCCGCGCGACCACGAGTTCTGGGGAGTCGGGGAGGGTCCCGTGGCGGGGGAGCGGTATCGCCGGAACGAGAAGTACCTCGAGCGGAAGAGGGAGCTGCGTGACGCGGCTGTAGCAGCTGCGGTACGGGTCATCCCCGGCCTCGAGAGCTCGATCGTGTACGAGGAGACCGCCACGCCGATCACGCACGAGCGATTCGTGCGCTCGACCGGTGGCACCTCCTACGGGGTGAAGTGCACACCCGAGCAGTCGTTGGCTCGGCGTCCGGCCTTCGGCACTCCGTTGGAGGGGCTGTTCGTCGTGGGAGCCAGCACGATGACGGGGCACGGCATCGCGGGGGCGATGGCAGGGGGCGTGGCATGCGCCTCGACGGTGGGCGGGGTCGATGTGAGAGCCGAGGTGGCCGAGAGCTACGCGAGCTCCATCGCTGCTACCGGCGACTGAGACCCCACAGATGCGGATCCCGATCCGAGCCCGGCGCTCGGCCGCGCTGGTGGCGGTGGTCCTCGTGGGAGCGCTGCTGGTCGGCTGTGCCGACGAGGGCGAGCAGCGGTCGTCTTCGACCACCCTGGGCGTCGACGAGGTCGTCCCTCCCGAGGTCGGGTCGTTCGAGGCGGACTGGCCCTTGCCGGGCCGCGACTACGCGAACTCGCGAGCGGTGCCCGACTCGGCGATCACGACCGGCAGCGTCGGCCGGCTCACGGAGGTCTGGCGGGCAGAGATCCCTGGCCAGGGAGCCATCGGCAACGCCTCGACGACACCGCTGGTCCTCGGTGACAGGGTCTTGGTGCAGGACCTGGATTCGAACGTCCGTGCCTTCGACCGTGCCGGCGGCGAGCTGCTCTGGGAGACCGAGGTCGAGGGTGGCCTCACCATCGGACCCAACGGGGTGGCCGTGGGTTGGGGGCACGTCTACGCGGCGAAGGGATCGAAGGAGATCTTCGCACTCGACCTGGAAACCGGCGAGGAGCTCTGGTCGACGGAGCTGGTGTCGACCGAGACCGGTGGAATCGACATCCAACCCCAGGTCGTGGCCGGGCTGGTGCTGGTGAGCACGGTCCCGGTCAACGCGGGGCAGCAGTACGTGGGTGGTGATCGGGGAGTGCTCCACGCGCTCGACGCGGCGACGGGTGAGGTCGTGTGGCGATTCGACACGATCGCCGACGAAGACCTCTGGGGCAACCCAGAGGTGAACTCGGGAGGTGGGGCCTGGTTCCCTCCGGCCGTGGACACCGAGGCCGGTGTCGTCTACTGGGGCATCGCCAACCCGGCTCCCTTCCCCGGCACCGCCGAGTTCCCCAACGCGTCGAGCCGACCCGGCGAGAACCTGTACACCGATTCGGTGGTCGCTCTCGACGTCGAGACCGGTGAGCTCATCTGGTGCAGCCAGGTGATCCCCCACGACCTCTTCGACCGCGACCACATCCACGTCATGCTCGCCGAGACCGGCTCCGGCCGCATCGTCGTGAGCACCGGGAAGGGTGGGATCGTCGTCGGCCACGACCCGGAGACGGGTGAGATCCTCTGGCGAAGCGAGGTGGGGGTCCACAGGAACGACGACCTGACCGAGCTGGAGGGACCGACCGAGGTCTGGCCCGGTACCTTCGGCGGGGTGATCACGCCTCCGGCCACCGCGGACGGAGTCGTCTACGTGGCGACGCTGAACGCACCCACCGAGCTGAGTCCCGACGAACCGGCGTACATCGGTTCACAGCTCGGTCGCGCCCCGGGTGAGGTCGCGGCGGTGGATGCCGTTGACGGCGAGCTGCTGTGGTCGACCGAGGTCGACGGAGATCCGCTCGGCGGCGCGACGGTGGTGGGTGATCTCGTCTTCACGGGGACCTTCCAGGGTCGGATCTACGCACTCGATCGCGACACCGGTGAGATCGTCTGGGAGCACGAAGCACCCGGTGGGCTGAACGCCTGGCCCGCGGTCGCAGGCGACCTCATCGTGTGGCCGATCGGGATGGCCGAGCCACCGGTGCTGCTGGCGCTGGGACTCGGGGAGTGATGGCGCCCGGCCTGCTCCGAGCGCCGCGGCCGTGGTGGCACCTGGCTTCGGCTGAGGAGTCCGGTACTCGCTAGGGTGGCGACCGCTCGGAGCCGGAGGGCTCCGAGTCAGGAAGGGAAGGTGCAGTGGCCGCTTCTGTCCCCCTCGTCGAGTACCTGGCGTTGGAGCCCACGCCGCACCTGGTCGCGCACGAGTGCGACGCGTGCAGAGCGAGGTTCTTCGACAGGCGCAACGCCTGCGCCGCCTGCTCGTCGACATCGTTCCACGACGTCGACCTCCCGAGCGAGGGCGAGCTGCGCGCCTTCACGATCGTCGCGTTCGCCGCTCCGGGAGTGCCGGTGCCCTTCGTCGCGGGGGTCGTCGACTGCGGCGGCACGAGCGTACGCGGGAACGTGATCAACACCGAGCCCGATCCGGATCACGTGAGGACCGGGATGAAGCTGCGCCTCGCCACGTACGTGGTCGACACGGACAGCGAGGGCACCGAGGCGATCGGTTTCGGCTTCGAGCCCATGGAGGGGGAGTCATGAGCAGTGGTGACGTCTGGATCCTCGGGATCCGAATGACGAAGTTCGGCAAGCGCCCCGATGACGACTTGATGGACCTGGCCGCGGAGGCGGCCATGGCCGCGCTGGAGGACGGTGGGGTGACCATGGCTGACATGGGAGTCCTCGCCGCGGGCAGCCTGATGTCGATGGGTGCCCCGACCGGGCAGATGCTGCAGAAGCAGATCGGGCAGACGGGGATCCCCGTCTACAACGTCTCCAACGCCTGTGCCACCGGGGCGACGGCGCTGCGAACGGTGATCATGGCCGTGAAGGCCGGTGAGTGCGACATGGGTCTCGCTGTCGGGGTCGAGAAGCTCGCCGGGGCCGGGCTGCTCGGCGGCGGTGGAGGCGGAGGCCGGAAGGGGGATGACGGAGGCTGGACCCGACATGGTCGATATGGGGCGGTGGCCACCGTCGACGGACGGATCGGCACCGAGACCATGCCCGGGGTCTTCGCCCAGATCGGGATGGAGTACGGGCATCGCTACGGAGGCACCAGCTTCGAGCTCTTCGCCCGGATCTCGGAGAAGAACCACGCCCACTCCACCCTGAACCCGCTCGCCGCCTACTCCAAGCGCTTCACGGTCGAGGAGATCATGAACGACGTCATGATCGCCTACCCCAACACCCGACCGATGTGCTCGGCGAACTGCGACGGTGCCGCCGCGGCGGTGGTGGTCTCTGACGAGAAGCTGCAGACTCTCGACGCCGAGCAGCGTCGCCGGGCCGTCAAGATCAGCGCCAGCGTGCTCACCTCGGATCCCTGGACCGAAGCCTGCCAGGTGCTCCCCGACGTCAACACCCTCACCCGTCGGGCCGCGGACCAGGCGTACGAGCAGGCAGGCGTCGGGCCGGAGGACCTCGATCTCGTGGAGCTGCACGACTGCTTCGCCACCGCCGAGCTCGTGCACTACGACAACCTCAGGCTCTGCGAGGAGGGAGGTGCGGTCGACTTCTTCGAGTCCGGTGCGTCGTGGCGCGACGGGCGGCTGCCGGTGAACGTCTCGGGTGGGCTCCAGTCGAAGGGCCATCCGATCGCCGCGACGGGCATCGCCAACATCTGGGAGGTCTGCCACCACCTCCGCGGCGAGGCGGCCGACCGCCAGATCGAGGGGGCCAAGGTCGGCCTGGCGCACGTGATCGGCCTCGGCAGCGCCTGCGGGGTGCACATCCTCGAGAAGGCAGCGTGACGGCTCCCGCAGGAAGTCGGGAACCAGCCGTCCCGGAGCGACGTCGAACCACCATGATCACGAGACGACTGGTTGCGGGAGCTCTCGTCGTGGTGGGCCTGCTGGCGGCGGGCTGCGGCGACGACGGCGGTGAGGTGGATGCCGGAGGCTCGACGACGTCGATCCCTTCGACCGGGCCCGACGGCGGTGGAGGGGGATCGGAGCTACAGGGACGCACCTTCCTCTCGACCTCGGTGGCAGCAGACGGCGAGGACCGACCTCTGGTGGAGGGGACGACGATCACCCTGGTCTTCGACGAGGACTTGGGGGCCAGCGCCGGCTGCAACCAGATGGGCGGAGACGTGAGCCTCGATGGCGGCCGAATCCAGGTCGGGCCCCTGAGCATGACGGAGATGGGCTGCGAGGCGGCTCTGATGGAGCAGGACGAGTGGCTCGCCGACTTCCTGACGGCCGGCCCGAACTGGTCGCTCGAGGCCGACACGCTCACGCTCATTGGCGAGGACGGCACGACGATCGTGTTGGTCGACCGCGAGGTGGCCGATCCCGATCGTGCCCTCGTCGGACCGACCTGGACCGGGGAGTCGATCATCGACGGCGAGACAGCCAGCAGCATCGTCGAGGGCTTCGAACCGACCTTCGAGTTCTCCGACGACGGAGTGGTCTCGGTCTTCGACGGGTGCAACCAGGGAAGCGCGAACTACGAGATCGAGGGCGAGAGCATCACGTTCGACTCCGGTGCGTTCACCGGCATGGCGTGCCTCGACGAGGGCTCGGAGCCGCCCCAGGAGGCGGTCGCCGCCCTGCTCGGACCCGAGCCGGTGAGCTTCTCGATCGAGGCCGACCTCCTCAGCCTGCGCGACGCCGAGGGGAACGGCCTCGACCTCCGGGCCGAGTAGCGATCGCCGACTGAGGTCCGGTCGCGGCCGCGGGCGTTCCGGTAGGGTGCTCCCATCAGCGAGTGCCCCGGCCTCGGGGCCGAGAGGAGTGGCGACCATGAGGCGACTGGCGATTGTTCTTGCGGTGGGGGGTCTGCTCCTGGCGGGCTGCTCTGACGACAAGAGCGACACGGGGAACGCGGATGTCGACGCGGCCATCGACGAGGCCGGTGGCGACTTCTGCGCACTGATGGAGAACTTCAACGAGCTCGACGAGAGCTTCGACTCGGAGGACGGGTCAGGTGCCATGTCGGAGGAGGACATGGCAGCGATGACGGGGATGATCGAGGCGATCGTCTCCGCAGCACCCGACGAGCTGTCGGAGGACATGGAGCTGATGACCCGGGCATCAGAGGCGATGCTGGCCATGATGGAGGTGACCGGCGGCGACATCCTGATCGACGAGAGCGAGCTCACCGAGGAGCAGCAGGCCGAGATGGCCGAGCTCAACGAGGAGTACGCCGACCTCGAGACGGCGGACGTGGACGGAGCCACCGAACGGGTCAACGCCTACGTGCTGGAGGAGTGCGGCGTGGACCTGGAGGCCGACAGCACCGACACCACGCCCGAGACGAGCCCCCCGGAGGAGTAGCCACCCCCACCCGGGGGCTCTCGGGCCCGGCCGTCACACCATGGCACCCACCCCGGCGTCGGGGTGGGTGCGCATGTACCCCACGAGACGTGGGAGGTACTCGGCCAGCGAGGGGCAGCGGATGCCGCCCCCGGCCAGGTCTCGGTCCGCGTTCGACGTGTCGTAGTGGGACGGATGCACGAAGTACTCGACCGAGCTGGCGGGGATGCCCATCCAGCGCTCCAGGCTCGGGAGCTGCCGCAGCGCCCTGACCGTGAGGGCCCGGGGGAGGAGCAAGCGGAGCCCACGCTGCCCGGTGGCCCGGCACATCTCGGTGAGCACGTCGTCCACGGTGAGCGGCGCGGGGTCGGCGAGCTGGTAGGTGATGCCCACCGAGCGCTCGAGACCCGAGAGGTGCGTGATGGCGTCCAGCACGAAGTCAGATGGGACCAGGTTCAGGCGGACCATGGCCGGGTCTCCGACGTAGGGGACCACTGCCCAGCGGCCCTGCCTGAGGAGCCACTGGAGGATGACGTAGGGTCCGTCGTACTTCTGGGTCTCGCCGGTGCGGGAGTCGCCGACGACTATCGACGGTCTGTAGATCGTGGTGGGCATCCCACCGTCGCGGGCGCGGGCCACGTCCACCTCGGCGAGGAACTTGGTCTCCTCGTAGAAGTTGTTGAACCGCTGGCCACGGTCGAGATCCGTCTCGCGGACGATCCCGCACCACCGACCGGAGACGTAGCAGGTGCTGATGTAGTGGTGGCGTACGAGGCCGGGGCACTCCTCCGCGAACGCGAGCACGTTGCGGGTGCCGCGGACGTTCACCGCCATCCCCAGCTCTCTCGTCACCGAGAGGTCGTACACGGCCGCGAGGTGGTAGATCTCTGTGGTGTCGGCGGCGAGTCGTGAGCGTTCGAGCAGCGCGAGGCCGGGCGCGGTGAGGTCACCCTCGACCAGCTCGACGCGATCGACGAGCGTCGGATCCGATCGTGAGAGCTCGGTGACGCGCTGCTTCGCCTGGGTGGCGAACTTCGGCTGGACCAGGCAGGCCGCGCGTGCCTCGGGGTCACGGGCCAGCACCCTGGGGAGCAGCCGGCTGCCGAGGAAGCCGGGGAAGCCGGTGAAGAAGACGGTGCCCATCACAACTCCTCTCGTGGTCTCCTGCTCACACGCACTCGGCGAGGGCGGCCAGGAGACGGCGGGTACGGGGAACCTGCCATCGATCACCAGGACGGTTCAGGACGTATCCGAAGCCGAGTCGGGCATCGGGATCTGCGAAGCCGAGCGAGCCTCCGTACCCGTAGTGGCCGAAGCTGGCCTGCCCCGAGCCGATGGGCCGGTCCGGTTGGGAGAGCATGAAGCCGAGGCCGAAGCGTGACGGACGATCGAGCACGAGGTCTGTGCCCATCGAGTGCTCCCGCGTGGCTTCGGCCAGCGTGGCCTGATCCAGGAGCGCGGGAGCCCCGTCGGGACCGGCCCCGAGCAGCCCGGCGAAGACGCGAGCGACCCCGAGCGCTGTGCCATGGGGGTTCGTCGACGGGATCTCGGCCGATCTCCAGGCGGCCGTGTTGACGGTCCCGAAGCCGGAGAAGCCGGGGGGGTTGAAGTAGGCGGCCAAGCGCATCTCGGCGAGCTCGTCGTCTCCCCCGAAGATCGCCTCCGCCTCGGAATAGGGGATCTCGGGGATCTCGACCGTGGCCGTCCTGCGGTGCTCGGAGGACGGGAGACCGACGTACAGGTCGGCACCGACCGGGCCGGTGACCAGCTCGGACACGACCTCACCGAACCGTCGACCGCGCACCCGCCGGACGGGCTCGCCGGCAAGGAACCCGAGGGTGTTGGTGTGGTAGCCGTGCGCGGTGCCCGGCTCCCACCACGGAGCGGTCTCGGCAAGAGCAGAGGTCATGGTGCCCCAGTCGAAGAGCGCGTCTTCGGCCAGCTGATCGCGCACAGCGGGGAGGCCGGCGCGATGCGCCAGGACCTGTCGGAGCGTGACGTCGGCCTTGCCCGCGTGCCGAACTCGGGCCAGACCTGGACGAGGGGCCGGTCGAGCTCGAGCTCTCCGCGTTCCACGAGGGCCAGCGCGACGGTGGCCGTGACCGCCTTGCCGATCGAGTAGAGGTTGACGAGGGTGTCCCGCTCCCACCGACGGCTCCGGTCGGGATCGCACCAGCCACCCCAGAGGTCGACCACGACGCGGCCGTCCACGATCACGGCCAGTGCCGCCCCCAGGTCGCCGGGGTCGTCGTCGCTGGGGGAGAAGTTGGCCGAGAAGGCCTCGCGCAGAGGCTCGAACCGCCGATCGACCGTGCCTTCGATCAATCCCAGTCCGGGGCACGAGCTCATCTCGGCAACCGCCTCCTCGCCGGCCAGGGTTCTCGCTGCCTGGTAAAGGTACTGCGAGATCGTGAGGCGGGCGGTGGTGACGGCCGCGCCGTACGCTGCGGATCCGAGGAGGTGCCATGTACGACGAGATCCTGTACGAGGTCGACGACCCGGTCGCCACGATCACGCTGAACCGGCCGGAGGTGTTGAACGCCTGGACACCCCGGATGGAGGCCGAGCTGAAGGACGCTCTCGGCCGGGCCGAGAGCGATCCGGCGGCGGTCGCCATCGTGATCACCGGTGCCGGTCGGGGTTTCTGCGCCGGAGCCGACCTGAACGTGCTCGCCGGGATCTCTGCGGGCGAGGTCGGGGAAGCGAGCTCGGTCGGCAGCGCGGCGGAGGCTCCCGGTGATCCAGAGATGGGTGAGGACTTCAGAGGATCGTTCACCTATCTGCTGTCGATCCCCAAGCCGATCATCGCCGCGGTGAACGGTCCGGTTGCAGGGATGGCGGTGCCGATCGCCTGCTGCTGCGACCTGCGCTTCGCGGGCGAGCAGGCGATGTTCACGCTCGCGTTCTCCCAGCGGGGTCTGGTGGCCGAGTGGGGGAGCGCCTGGCTGCTCCCCCGGCTCGTCGGTCCTTCCCGCGCACTCGATCTGCTCTTCTCCTCGCGGAAGGTCGACGCGAGCGAGGCCCTGCAGATGGGGCTCGTGGACCGAGTCTTCTCCAGCGATGCCCTCATGGACGAGACGCGCGCGTATGTGGAGGAGCTCGCCCGATCCTGCTCACCGACCTCCATGGCCGTGATGAAGAGGCAGGTGTACCAGCAGCTCATCCGCGACCTGGGACCGTCGGAGAAGGAGGCGGTGCAGCTCATGCTCGAGAGCTTCCAGCGCCCGGACTTCTCCGAGGGGGTGCAGGCCTTCCTCCAGCGGAGGCCCCCTGAGTTCACCCGTCTCGGTGTGGCGACCTGACCCGCACCGCCGGATCCTCGTACCCACTACGCTCGCTCCCACGCTCAGCGGAGCGCGGACGTCCCAGCCAGGGAGAGCGGTTTGCCCGGACTAGTCACCCACCTCGTCCTGGCGCTCTTCGCGCTGTTCCAGGGTCTGGGCGACTGTCCACCGGCCGACCAGTGGAGCCTCCCGGCCGACCCGACGGTGGCTGCCGCGTTCGACGACGCGTTCAGGGACTCGAAGCAGGGGACTCCTCAGGAGCACGAGGAGGGCGGCTGGATCTACCGCTGCCAGGGTGTGAACCCTGACGACCCGGCCGAGTGGGTCACGATCGTCGAGCGCTGGCCTCCCGGGGAGAAGGCTCACATCCAGCCCACGCCGGTGAGCAAGGATCCGGACTGCGAGCTGGTCGGCGACTTCCACACGCACCCGGGGTCACCGTTCGGCACACCGGGGAACGACGGCTACGCCAACGAGAAGCCCTCGGTGGAGGACGTCGAGGGCGTCGTCGCGAAGGGCATCCCCGGCTTCATAATCTTCGGCCTGGGTCAGGACCCGAAGAACTCGACGGTGGTCCCGTACGGCCCGACGGGCCCGATGAAGGCCTGCGAGCCCAACCCCGAGTACGGGAAGCCCCCTGGCACCGGATCGGGTACGACCACCGGGAACGAGGGCGGCCCGGGGAGCGGGGAGTCGGCGGGCGACCCGCACCTCGTCACCTTCGACGGTCGTGACTACGACTTCCAGGCTTCGGGTGAGTTCGTGCTCGTCAGCTCCTCCGATGGCAGCTTCGAGATCCAGACCCGTCAGCAACCACCGCACGCCGGCTCGCACGTCACCTCGAACACCGCGGTGGCCGTGAAGGTCGACGGCAGCGTCATCGAGGTGGCAGAGGATCGTCTCGTGGTCGATGGCGAGGAGAGACCGATGGAGCCCCAGCAGACGATCACGACCCCAGGCGGTGGGGAGCTCTCGGGCGGTCCCGGGTCGTTCGTCTTCAGGTGGGCCGACGGTACCGAGGCCCACTTCCTGGGTCACTCGCTGGTGGTGCGGCTCGCAGAAGAGCGGGCCGGCTCCGTCGGGGGATTGCTCGGGGACTTCGACGGCGACGCCGCCGACGACCTCGTCGGTCCTGAGGGAGAGCAGCTGCTCGAAGACGGCAGACTCACCTTCCGGGAGACGTACGAGTCGTTGGCGGGTGCCTGGGCGGTGACCGAGGAGAGCTCGCTGTTCACCTACGAGGAAGGGGAGGGACCGGAGACGTTCTCGCTGGACGAGGTTCCGGGCTTCGGATTGTACGTGGATCTCCTGCCCCAGGAGCAGGTCGAAGAGGCGCGGGAGGTCTGCGAGGCAGCAGGGGTCGAGGATCCCGATCGCCTGGCGGACTGCGTCCTCGATGTCGGGGTGACGGGTGACGAGTCCTTCGCGACAGAGGCAGCGCAGGTCCAGGAGGTGCTCACCGCTTGGCGGCGCGAGGCCACGCCATCGCCACCTCTGGTGGAGGCCGCGAGTCGCGGTGATCAGGCAGAGGTACGAAGGCTCGTCGAGGAGGGTGCAGATCTGGAGGCGGTGGACTCCTCGGGCCGTACCGCCCTGCAGTGGGCGGCGTACGGCGGCCACGTCGAGATCGTCCGTGACCTCCTCCAGGCGGGAGCCGACCCGGATCACACCGACGACGAGGGTGACACCGCCCTCCACATCGCGGCGACCTTCGGCCTCGAAGAGGTGGCCGGGCTGCTCGTCGACGCGGGGGCCGACAAGGAGATCAGCAACGACAGCGGATACACGGCCCGCCAGGTGGCAGAGCAGCAGGGGAACGAGGAGATCGTGGAGGTGCTGGGATGACTGCATCCTCCGAGCGCCGGGCTCGCATGGTGCTCGCAGCAGTGCTCGCGATCGGCGCCTGTGCCTGCAGCGGTGGTGGCGAGGTCGAGACTCCCTCGACGACCGTCGCGCCTGGCGGGGCTACCACGACGGCTGCCGGCATCACCGAGGAGGAAGCGATCGAGATCGCCCGGGAGCAGGTGGAAGAAGACGACCCCGAGTTCGACTTCGACGGGACGCGGCCGGTGGTGATCCCCTCGGGTGACACCTACGACGTGGCGTTCCCAGAGCAGGAATCGACGGGCCATGGCGGGGAGCCGCACGTGGTCGTGGATCGGTCGAGCGGCGAGGTGATCGAGACCTACCTCACCCGCTGAGCTCCCAGAGCGCCGGGTGCCCGCGATCCAGCCGTCACGCGGTCGCTGTACGCCCTACACTTGGTGTCCCAGCTCGCGCGAAGCGTGAGAAGGACACCCGCCACATGAACGACGAGGGAGTGCCCACCCGCCGGGGCGCCGCTCGCCCGGCGCTCCTCGTCGCAGGCTTCGGCCTGCTATGGGTCGCGCTCCACGCATCGGGGCTGCTCGGTGCGTGGACGGATGTCACCTTCGTCCTGCTCGGGATCGGTGCGGTCGTCGGAGGGATCGCGGGGGTGCGGCGGTGGGATCCGCAGCCGCGCTGGCCCTGGGTGCTGCTCATCTCGGCCCTCGTGCTGTTCCTGATCGGGGGCCTGCTCCGCTCGCACCTCGGGACGCTCGGCGATCTCAGCGATGGCCGGTCGCCGCTCCCGGATCTCATCACGCTCCCCGGCTACGCAGTGCTGGCGTCGGGTCTGTTCGGACTCGTCAGGGAGCGCTCGCGTGGTCGTACCCGCGACCTCGACGTGGTCCTCGACGCGACCTTGGCTGCGCTCGCCGCGCTCGCGCTGGCGTGGGTGTACCTGGTCAGCCCCGCGCTGTCCCAGACGGAGGCACCCCTCGACGTGCGACTGCTCCTCGTCTGGTATCCGGCGATGTCGGTGTTCCTGGTGGCCATGGGGTTCCGGGTCGCGTTCAGCCCGGGGATCACGGACGCCCTGGCGTTCAGGCTCATCCTCGTGGCCCTGGTCGCCGTGCTGATGGGTGACGTGGTGTACATGTTCGTCGACACGCGCCTCGTGGGTCTGCCGGTGGAGGTGATCGACGTGCCGTATGCGCTCGCATACGTCGCCTTCACGACGGCGGTGCTCCATCCATCGATGCGTCGCGTCACCGAACGCTCACCCGTGGCCAACGCCGAGCCGCACGGTGGGCGGCTCGTCTTCGTGGCAGTGGCGCTGGCGGTTCCGGCGGTCGTGACCCTGACCCAGAGCGAGGCGGACGGCGGAGAGCGGTTGGTGCTGTCGGTGATCGTGTTGGCGCTCACCGCCACGGCCGTGTGGCGGATGTTCAGGGCCCTTCGTCAGCACGCCCGCTCGGAGGCGCGGCTCGCGCATCGGGCCGCCCATGACCCGCTCACGGAGCTGCCGAACCGGGTGTTCCTGAGAGACCACCTGGAGCACCTGCTCGAGGGCGGGGGCCCCGAGGGGCTGGTGGCGGTGTCGCTGCTCGACATCGATCGGTTCAAGCTGGTGAACGACAGCCTCGGTCATGGGATCGGCGACGAGCTGCTCGTCAGCGTCGCCCGGAGGCTGAGCTCGACGCTGAGGCCAGGAGACGTGGTCGGTCGGGTGGGTGGCGACGAGTTCGTGGTGATCTCCGCGGGGATCGCGGAGAGGGGGATGGCCCTCGAGGTCGCCGAGCGGACCCGACTCGTCCTCACGACTCCGTTCCGGGTCCACGCATCGGAGATCCCGGTCTCCGCCAGCGTCGGTGTGTCGTTGCGGGATCCGAGCTCGGGCCCGATCGACGCGGAGTCGATGTTCCGCGAGGCCGACACCGCCATGTACCGCGCCAAGGACGGCGGTGGGAGCTCGGTGATGCTGTTCGACGACTCCATGCGTCTCGCCGTGGCCGAGCGGCTCGCGTTCGAGCGGGAGCTCCGGCACGCGCTCGAGCGCGGGCAGCTCCGGTTGGTCTTCCAGCCCATCGTCCGTGTCGGGGACTGCCGGGTCGTCGGGCTGGAGGCCCTGCTGCGCTGGGACCACCCCACTCTGGGGTCGGTTCCACCCGACGTCTTCATCCCGATAGCGGAGGACACAGGTCTCATCGTCGAGATCGGAGCCTGGGTGATCGAGGAGGCCACCTCCGCTCTGCGCTCGCTGCGCGACGGTCCCACCCGTGCCCGGGGGCTCTCGGTGGCGGTGAACATCTCCGTGCGGCAGCTCGGGGACTCCCGACTCCTCGACGACGTGGCCCGGGCCCTCGTCCGCAACCGGCTGCCTGCGTCAGCGCTCTGCCTGGAGCTCACCGAGTCGGTGCTGATGGAGAACCTTCCCGTGACCTCGAAGCTCCTGGCCAGGGTGCGGGAGTTCGGGGTGCGGCTCTCCGTCGACGACTTCGGGACGGGATACTCGTCCCTGGCCTACCTGCGCCAGCTCCCGGTCGACGAGGTGAAGATCGACAGGGCTTTCGTGCAGGGACTCGACGCGGAGGGCGCAGACGCGAGCCTGGTGGAGGCGATCGTGGCGCTGGCAGCGTCGCTCGGGGTCGAGACGGTGGCCGAAGGGGTCGAGAGCACGAGACAGGCGGAGAGGCTCGCCACCCTCGGCTGTGCGCAGGCACAGGGCTACTGGTACTCGCGGCCCGTCCCCCTGGACGGGGTACCCGAGGTGCTCGGCCGACTCGGACTGGCCTCGGAGCCCCGGATCCGCATCGTTCCGACCACCGCTTGACGACCGGGATCCGACGGCGGTGGGAGGTGCTCAGCCGGTGGGGGCCAGCTCCGGTGCTGTCGTCGGGAGCTGCTCCCACGCGGGGGCCGAGACGACGGCCTCGAGCCCGATCCCCTCGTAGAGGAGCTCGTGCATGGAGGGCTCGATGATGCTGATGCGCGCGGTGGTCTGCGAGGTCGCAGAAGACGGGGAGGCTGGCCGGGGAGTCGAGGTACTCCCGAGGCTCGAGGCCCGCGAAGGGGGTGAACGGTCGCCCGATCCGGGTCTGGATCAGGTCGAGGACGACGAGATCGAGGATCGTCACCAGGCCCCGGATCCCGTGGTGGCTCGCGAGGGTGCCGACCGCCTGGTAGAGGGCGAGGCTCACCAGTCCCGCGGTCGACTCGCCGCGGTACTCGCCGGCGACGGCGAGCGTGGCGATGTCCCACACCTCGTGAGGGGCGAAGGCGAAGTCGGACCGGCTGCACACCTCCTCCGCGTCGGCGCCCCATGCCCTCCCGATGTCGTCGAGGCTCTTGAATCCGGTCGGCGAAGGGGTGACGATCCGGATCATGCCGGCGGGGACCCGGCGGCGGTGGTCGAGAACGCAGAGGAAGAGGCTGGCCTCCTCGTACGGGCCGTACTCCGCGCCGAGCAGCTCGGGGGTGTTCCCGAAGACCTCCAGGAACACCTCCGCCTCCAAGGAGCGTGCCAGTTCGGCGCCCGGGTGCGGCGATGGCAGGACGTACAGCCCGAAAGGTGGTGCCTCCCGGCGGGACTCCGTCATCAGGATCTCGGCGAGCTGTCTTCGGTGCATGTTCAGAACCCCTTTGCGACGACCCGCCGGGCTTGCAGGAACTCCGCCGTGAGATCGATGGCGACCATGGGGTCGAAGGGCTTGCAGGTGTAGATGTCCACGCTGAAGAAGACGAGTGGCGTCTCCCATGCGTAGAAGTGCGCCCCTGAGGTCTCCCAGTGGATCCAGCCGGCCCACCCGTACCGCTCGGACCGGTGGGTGACGGGCTCGATGAGCACGCGCATGTCGCACACCCGCGAGAGGCTCGACAGGTAGTCGCGGATCATGCCGTCGTCGATCGGTCGATCGCACAACCCCTCGATGACGAGCCGTTGGCGGTGGATCATCGGCGCCAGGTCGGGCATCTCAGAAGGCGGCAGGCAGAGCTCCCCCTGGCCGGGGTGGTGATCCGGGGCTCTCGTCGCGCCTGTCGGGGTGTGCGTCTGCTCCAACATCCTCGCCTCGCTCGTGGTGGTGGTCGCTGCGCTCGGTGGCCACCACCGGCTCGCAATCGGGCGTCACCGAGCGTGGGGATGGCAGGCGCGATTATGACCCGATTCCCCCGGGTGATGCCGAGCCGACCCGAGCGCTGTGGTCACTACGCCACTGAGCGTGAGATCAGGGTGGGGCCCCGGGTCGGGCGCACCGGACGTCACGACCGCGCGGAGTGGGAGACCGGCACGCTCCGAGGTAGTGGGTCCGGCTTGCCCGGAAGTCGTTGACTCCCCTGGCCATCGGCGCGAGGTTCGGGACAGTGGGGTGATCGACCGCACCCCGGAAACGGAGGGGGACCATGTATCTGTTCGTTCGACGTGCCCGCATCGCGGGTGGACGCACCCGGGAGGCGATGGGCTGGGCAACCGAGACGACCGAGAAGGTGAACCACATCACCGCGCTCGGTGTGGCGCTGTACCAGAAGGTCTTCTCACCGGAGCTCGGCACGATCTCCTGGAGTGCGTTCGTGCCCGATCTGGTCGCGCTGGAAGCAGCCGGCGACAAGCTCGCCGCGGACGACGACTACGTCTCGTCGGTGGATCGCGGGGCCGACCTCACGGTGGGAGGCTTCGACGACGCGTTGTACCGGGTCGTCCACGGTGCGCCCGATCAGAGCCGGCCGATCGAGTACGTCACCGCCGTGAGAGCGGTCTGCGCCAACGGCCAGGTGGCCCGCGGGATGACGGCGGGCATCGAGCTCGCGCGCAAGGCAGAGGAGATCACGGGTACACCCACGCTGTTCGTGGCCGAGATGAGCGGCGCCTACGGCGGGGTCGGATGGCTCTCTGGGCACTCCGACATCGCGTCCATGGAGCGAGCCCAGGATACGTTGGGCTCTGATCCCGACTGGCTGGAGCTGGTGGACCGCGAAGCGGGCCCGGCGTATGCCACCGATCCAGAGCAGACCTACCAGCGGGTGTATCGCCGACTGTTGTAGGGGTGCGGGGCGGGGTCAGACGGTGCTGCGCTCGCGCCTGCGAGCCGCCTCTCCGCCCCCGAAGTGAGCGCCGAGATCGAAGAGGAAGCCCAGCACCACCAGGAACCAGCCGAACCCGGTCACCCCGGCGACCGGCGCGTAGGCGAGGGCGTAGAAGACCGTGGTGTACGGGAGCAGGAGGAAGCCGAGGAACCCGAGGACGAACGAGTCGAACGCGATCGATAGCCGGTCGCTGAAGACCCACATCAGGAAGATCGTGAGCCGGGGGAGTGCCACCGCCAGTATCGCGACAACGCAACCGCAGCCCATGTGACCCTCCCTGATCGTGCTGCGCTGAACACTAGCGCCGCGGCTTCCACTGGACGCCTTCGTGGGCGGTATCGTTCCGCGCCCTTCGCTCGATTCCTCGATCCCGCCGAAGACGGAGGCGACCCAGGTGGAGTTCGGAACCATGATGGCCCTCGAGCCCCACGGCCCCGACACGTTCATCGGGGTGGGTCCGAGCTACCCCTGGGGTGGCCTGTACGGGGGGCAGATCCTCGCCCAGGGCCTGAAGGCGGCGGGAGCCACGGTCGAGGCTCCGTTCAGGGTGCACTCGCTGCACGCCTACTTCATCCGCGGCGGCGATGCCGACGAGCCGATCCGGTTCGAGGTCGATCGCAGCCGGAACGGGCGGTCGTTCGCGACCCGACGGGTCGTCGTGCGCCAGTCGATCGGTGTGATCCTCAACATGGCAGCCTCGTTCCAGGTGGACGAGGACGCACCGGAGGTGCAGACGGCCGTCCTCCCCGAGGTCCCCCGACCGGAGTCCATCGAGCCCGAGACCTGGAGCCCGGTCTTCGACCGACGCGTGGTGTCGCGGTTCGCGGAGCCCGGCCGTTCCACGGGCTGGTTCCGGATGGCCGAGGCGATCCACGACCCGCTGCTGCACGCGTGCGCGCTCGCCTATCTGTCCGACGACCTCCCCACCGAGGCCGTCGTCGCCCTCCACCCCGACAGGGAGCGATTGGTCGATGTCGGCTCGGGCTTCTGGAGCGCGAGCCTCGACCACGCCGTCTGGTTCCACAGACCGATGAGGGCCGACGAGTGGCACCTGCACGACTTCACGTGCCACGGGCTGATCAGCTCCCGCGGCGTCTCCATCGGCCACGTGTTCACCTCCGAGGGGAGCCACGTCGCCACGGTCAGCCAGGAGGTGCTGCTCCGACCCAGGCGCGAGGGGTGACAGGGAGGTGCCGCGCCGTCGGTCCGCTCAGATGGCGAGGGTCGGTGAACCGCCGGCGAGGAGCGTCTCAACCCGTGCGCGGATCCACTCGAGGCTCTCGGGGTGGGTGAGCACGTAGAAGCGGTTGTGGCGGATCGCCTCGAGGACCTGGTCGGCGACGATGTCGGGGTCTATCCCCGCCTCCACCATGGCCGAGAAGATCTCCCACGAGAGCTGGGCGCCTTCCGATGGGCCGTGGGTCACGTCGGGTGGAGCGTTTCGGTCGGCCTCGTGGATCCTGGTGCGCACGAACGCGGGGCAGAGCACCGAGACCCCGACGTTCGCCCCGGCGAAGGCGAGGTCCTGCACCAGGGTCTCGGAGATGGCGACGACGGCGTGCTTGGAGGCGTTGTAGGGGGCGATGCCCGGGGCGTTGATCAGCCCGGCCACCGACGCGGTGTTCACGACGTGGCCCTCACCCTGCTCGATGAGGTGGGGGACGAACGAGTGCACGCCGTGGATCACGCCGCGCACGTTCACGTCGAGCACCCACTCCCAGGCCTCGAGCGGGATCTCCCAAGCCGGTCCACCCGTGGCGACCCCCGCGTTGTTGCAGACGATGTGCACTGCTCCGCAGGCGCTGAGGGCGGAGTCACGCAGTGCGTCCACCGAAGCAGGGTCGGTGACGTCCACGTGCACGGTGTGGACCTCGGCTCCCGCGGCCCGCAGGTCTGCCGCCGCCTCCTCGTTCGCTGCATCCTCGATGTCGCCGAGCACGAGTCGGACGCGACCGGCGGCCAGCCGCCTCGCCATGGCGAGACCGATCCCGCTTGCCCCGCCGGTGACCACGGCCACCTTCCCCGCGAGTTCCTCCATGCTCGGCTCCCTTCAGCTGGCCGCCCGCCGGTTCCCTTCCTAGGGTTGCCACCGTATGCCCGACCTGTACGGCTCCGCCATCTACTGGCTCGAGACCTCCCACCGCGATCCTGCGCCCGGGCTGGCCGGCCGGGTCGAGGTGGACGTGGCGATCGTCGGCGGTGGCTACACGGGGCTGTGGACCGCCTACCACCTCTCGGAGGCCGACCCCGGACTGAGGATCGCGATCGTGGAGGGAGAGACGGTCGGCTTCGGCGCGAGCGGACGCAACGGCGGCTTCGCCATGACGCTGCTCGACATGAGCCTCGCGCTGCTCCGGCGCAACCACGGGGACGATGCCGCCCGCGCCGCCCACAGGGCGGTGGCCCAGTCGGTGGAGGAGATAGGAGCCACCCTCGCCCGGGAGAACATCGACTGCGAGTGGAAGCACGGCGGTCTCATGGTGGTGGCGGCCAACGAGGGCCAGCTCGACCGCATACGGCGCGATCGACAGGCCGCGGCCGACCTGGGCCTGGAGGGGTTCGCCTGGCTCGACGGCGACGAGGCGCGGGCCCGGGTGAGCTCACCCACCTACCTGGCCGCCCTGCGGGAGGAGCACTGCGCAGTCCTCCACCCCGCCAAGCTCGCGCGAGGCCTGGTGAGCCGGCTCGAGGAGCGCGGGGTGCCGGTGTTCGAGCAGACCGCGGTGACCGGGGTGGAGGAAGCCCCGGGTGATCGCCTCCGGGTGCTGACTCCCGCCGGGCTGCTGGAGGCATCGCAGGTCGTGGTCGCGACCAACGCCTGGGCGGCCCACCATCCAGCCGTGTCCCACGGGGTCGCGAGGAGGGTGGTTCCGCTCTACACCTACATCGTGCTCACCGAGCCGCTCTCAGAGGAGCAGTGGGAGGAGATCGGTTGGGCGGACCACTGCGGGATCGAGGACAAGCGCAACTACGTCCACTACTACCGTCGCACGCTCGACGGACGGATCCTGTGGGGCGGTAACGACGGGGTGATCTACTACGGCGGTCGGATCGCGCCGCGCCACGACCGCCACGAGCGCATCTTCGAGGGGTTGCGCGGGAGCTTCCGCAAGACCTTTCCCCAGCTCCACCGGGTGCGTTTCACCCACCAGTGGGGGGGTCCGGTCGCGATCACCGCGAACTTCGTGCCGGTGTTCGGTTCGGGGCTCGGAGGACGGCTCCACCACGGTGTCGGGTACAACGGTCACGGGGTGGCACCGAGCCACACCGGGGGCAAGATCCTGCGGGACAAGGTCCTGGGCCGCAGCTCGGAGTACACCGAGCTGTGCTTCGTGGACAGCCGGGCCCAGCCGTTCCCGGGTGAGCCGCTGCGCTGGATCAGCGCCGAGCTGAGCCGGCGAGCGCTCCTCCGACAGGACTCGGGCTTCGACAGGGGACGAGAGGGGGGAGACATGGACCCGCTGTTGATCCGTGCTCTCCGCCGGCTCGGCTGAACGAGGGATACCTTCGAGACAAGGAGCGAGCATGCGAATCGGGATCTTCAGCGGGGATGTCGTGAATCGAGGCTCACTGGAGCAGATCCGAGGTGACGCCCGGAAGGTGGCCGAGGAGGGCTTCCACTCCTTCTGGCTCCCCAGCATCTTCGGTCTCGACCCGCTCACCGCCCTCGCCGTGGTCGCACCCGAGGCGCCGGGCATCGAGCTCGGGGTGGCGGTCGTACCCATGCAGCCCCGGCATCCCGCGGCTCTGGCGCAGCAGGCGATGACCACGCACGTGGTCTCAGGAGGGCGGCTGCTGCTCGGTGTCGGCCTCTCCCACAGGCTCGTGATCGAGACGATGTTCGGGCTCTCCTACGACCGACCGGTGCGGTTGACGCGCGAGTACCTGACCGTGCTGACCTCGCTGGTGCGCACCGGCTCGGTCAGCTTCTCCGGGGAGATCTACAAGGTGAACGGGCTGCTCACCGTGGAGGGTGCGACGCCGTTCCCGGTGCTGGTGGCCGCGCTGGGCCCGCAGATGCTCGAGGTCGCCGGGTCGATCGCAGACGGGACGGCGACCTGGATGTGCGGTCTGGCGACCCTGCGCGACCACATCGTCCCCACCATCGGTGCCGCGGCCGACCGGGCGGGGCGCAGCGATGCACCGAGGGTCGGTGCGGGCATCCCGGTGGCGGTGACGGACGATCCCGGAGCGGCGCGGTCCGAGGCGGCAGCCACGTTCGCCACCTATGGGCAGCTGCCCTCGTACCGGGCGATGCTCGACCGCGAGGGTGCCGCCGGCCCGGAGGACGTGGCCATCATCGGGAGCGAGGACCAGGTGCTGGAGCAGCTGGGCGCCTTCGCCGAGGCCGGCGTCACGGACCTGGTCGCGGTGCCGTACGCGGCCGACCGCGAGGCCCGTGACAGGACCCGAGCCGCGCTCCGTCAGCTGCTCTGACCCGAGCTACGCCCTGGCGGCCAGCTCCACGTCCACCCTGTACAGGCGGTCCGACTGCTGGGGCTGCCACTGGAGGTCCGAGTAGCCGAGGTGGCCGTAGCCACCTGCGAAGTGGAGCCACTTCACCATCCCCGGCTCGACCCAGGTGACGTCCTTCCACTCGGGGTACAGGTACTGCTCCCACGCTGCGTACAGAACCACCTGCCCGGGGCGCACCGCCGGCGTCACCCGTGCCATCACACGAAGCTCGCCTACGTCGTTGAAGACCCGGACCTCGTCTCCGTCGGCGACCCCCCGCGACGCGGCGTCGTCCGAGTTGACGTGGATCGTGGGCCGGCCCCGGGTGGTCTCGAGCATCACCTGGCTCGAGCTGTTGGTGGCGTGGATGCTCCAGCGCGGATGACCGCCCGTGAGCTGCAGCGGCCCGTCGCCACCGGCGGCAGGCGGCTCCTTGTGGCAGGGCAGCTGCTCACCGGCCTCGATGAACCAGGGGTGGTCCACGTAGAACTGAGCGCGACCGGTGAGGGTGGGGAAGGGGACCCCGGCCTCGACGTGGTCGCGGTAGGCGACGAACGGGCCGTCGGCGTTGATGTCGCCGCCGGTGACGCCGGTCATGATCCGCGGCAGCTGCACGGGCCGTACCCACCCGGTGCGGCGCATCGAGGCGACGGAGGTCCCCTGGGGGAGGTTCCCCGAGAGGACGCTGTCGCGGAGCACCTCGTCGACCACGTCCTCCTCGGTCTCGATCTTCCCGCCCAGCGTGACCTTCTCGGCGACGTCGGCCCAGGAGCGGGTGCCTCCGTGGGTGTCGGCGAAGGTCTCCAGCCCGCGTTCGGCGGCCCGCCTGCTGATCATCCGCCCGAGCTCCCGGAAGATCCACCAGTCGGTGCGCGACTCGCCGCGTGGCTCGACGATCTTGTCGGCGAGCATCCGCTCCCACGAGTGCGAGTTGGCGGCGTGGAGGTCGAACCGCTCGTGCTCGCAGGCCACCGGCAGCACCAGATCGGCGTAGAGCCCGACCGTGCTCATCTTCCAGTCGAGCACGGCTATCAGATCCAGGCTCGGCCAGAGGTTGCGCAGCAGCTGGCGCTGGCCTCCACGGGTCCTGCGCAGCACGTTGGTGCCGGCCTGGAGAAGGACCCGCGGCGTGGTCTGGGGGCGGGGCCGGACCAGGCCGCTCCACCAGCCCCGCGCTCTGGGACTCCCGCACGTACTCGTCGTACGGGCGGGGGCTGTCGCTCCAGCCTTCGTGCTCCCACATCTCGTCGTATCCGCAGTGGTACCAGAAGAAGAAGGCCGGGGGTGTGGCGGTCATGGTCGAAGCGGACTGGCGCATCATCTCGAGCACGGCCTTGCCGTCCGTCATCCCCGGGTCCGATCGCCTTCATGGCGTCGAGGTAGGCGTCGAGCGCCGTGATGCTGGCCTCGGCGGCTTCGATCCCGGCGTTGCCCTTCAACAGGCCGAGGATCTCTCCCTCCAGCAGGGCGATGATGTAGGTGTCGAGCCCGGCGCCCGGCCTTCCCCCAGTTGCCCGTGAGGGCGAGCATCAGGTCCATGGACCGCTCCATGAGGTCGCCGTGGTGGTGCTTGCAGCTGCCCAGCCCGTTCTGGAGCTTGGTCCGCCCCGAGGAGACCATGCGGGCCAGCTGCCGGATGGTTCCCGCGGCGACGTCGCAGATCCCCGAGACCGTGTCCGGGTCGTACCCCGTCAGGCGTTCCCGGAGGAGGGCGAACACCGTCGTCACCTCGATCTCCGAGCCGTCGGCGAGCACCACCTCCCAGCGTCCCTCGAGCTCGACGTCCGAGGGGACGGTGGGGTCGTCCAGCCGCCCGGGATCGACCGGGGCGATCCCCTCGGCGCGCCGGACGTAGAACCGGTCCGCCCGGCCGTCGGCCTCGCATCTCCTCCTGGCGGAGGAACCGCCCGGTGTCGGCGCGCACCAGGAACGGCAGATCGGTCTGGGACCGCACGAAGTCGAGGTCGGCCCATCCCTCGTCGAGGATCACCCGGCAGATCGCCAGGGAGAGGGCCGCGTCGGTGCCGGGGCGGATCGGTACGTGCATGTCGGCGTGGATCGCCGAGGGGCTGTGGTCGGGCGAGATGGTGACCACGGTCGCGCCCCTGTAGCGGGCTTCGGGGAGGTAGTGGAAGTAGGGGATCCGGGTGTAGGCGGGGTTGCCGTTCCAGATGATCACCGTGTCGGCTCTGAACGTGTCGTCGGCGCCGGAGCCTCCCAGCAGGCTGCCGAAGGTGATCCAGTGCCCGAGGTGCACGTCGCTCACCGTGGAGTTGGAGTCCATCGCGACGGACGTCGAGCGTGGCGCACAGCAGCGAGCGCGCCCATGCTCCCGGCCACGCCGGACTCGGGGCCGGGGTCGACCAGCACGCCGTGCGGACCCTCCGCCTCGATCGCGTCGATGATGGCATCGGCGATGGCCGTCGAGCGCCTGCGTCCCAGCTGATCTCCTCCCACTCGCCGGAGCCTCGCTCACCGACTCGGCGCAGAGGGTGGAGCAGCCGCTCGTCGCCGAGCGCCTGGGTGTGCCAGGCGCCGCCCTTCTGGCACCCGAGCGGGTTCATGTCGGGTATCCCCTCGTAGCCGGGAATGCCTCCCGACTGCTCCTGCCACACGACCCGATCACCCGCTGCGTAGATCCGGTAGGCGCAGTTCGCGATGCAGTTGCCGCAGTGCGACGCCCACCTGACCCGATCCCAGCTCCACCTCTCGGTGGGCGTCCGCCCGCTCCGGGCCGTCCTCGCCGTCTCGGCTGCTCTTGTCGCCATGTTGCGCCTTCCGCCTCTCGGGGTGGTCTCCGGCGAACGCTAGTCGGAGCGCTCTCCCTCGACCCACGCGCCGGCCTGTGCTCTCACCACGTCGACGATGTCGCCCATCGCGATGTTGGCATCGACGAGGTGCAGTCCCCACTCGGGTGTCAGGTCGCCGGCGATGTCGTCCATCCGCGGGTCGGCGGGATCGCCCTTCACCGTCACCTCGAGGACCGAGAACCCGTTCAGCACCTTGCACTCGGCTTCGAGGAGGTCGGGGTAGGTGACCCAGGGGGTGGTGATCCCGGCTGCGCTCGCCGGGTCGGAGAACGGCCTGGTGTCGCCGACGGCGAAGTACGGCTCGAGCACGCCGATCCCGCCCTCGAGTGCGGCCGGGTTGGTGCAGGCAGCGACCTGACCGGTGGGGGCCCTCCCGAAGATGCTGTTGTCCGGCGGGGGATCGGTGGACCGGAAGCTGGCGTAGGAGATGACGCATCCGACCTGGGAGGGAGCCCGGCACAGCGGGACCTCGCTGAAGTCCCCACCGACGTCGGCCTCTTCCGGCACCCCCACCGACGTGCCGAGCAGGAACGCCGAAACCAGGATCTGGCGGAGCTCAGGTGATCCGTCGATCTCCTCCTGCACCAGGCGCTTCAGCAGGCCCGCGCCCTGGGAGTGCCCGACCAGCACCACCCCCCGGCCCCGGTTGTCGTTCGCCACGTACTGCCGCCACGCGTCGAAGACGTCCGCGTAGGCGAGGTCCCTGGTGGCGGGGTCGGACTCCCTCCCGCCCAGAAGAGCGGCCAGCGTGCGCTGGCGGTACACGGGGGCGTACACCTCGCAGATCTCGTCGAGACGGGCCGCCTGGCTCAGCACGGTTCGGATCTCCTCGTTCTCACCCGGGTCGAGGTCGCTGTTGGCCTCCGGGTCGGTGGAGATCGTCGGGTAGACGTAGAAGCAGTCGATCGGGGGGTCGGATGCCGGCTCGTGGGGGAGCACCTCTGTGGTCCCGTCGGCGTGCACCGCCGTGGCGGTCAGGTCGCGGAGGCAGACGTTCTCGTCCGCGTCGTCGGGGTGGCAGAGCCAGTTCCGCCCGTCGGCGTACTGCTCGCTCCTGTACCCGGCGTAGGCCACCGGTTCGGAGGATGGGGCCGAGGTGCCGGTGACGTCGGTGCGCGTCGGGGGTCGGTCGGTCGTCGAGGGGGACTCGGAGGCCTCGTCGCCGCCACAGGCGGCCGCGAAGAGCGCGAGGGACAGGACCATTCCGATCGCCGGGAGGTGTTGTGACCGCATCCAGCGTGGATGCTAGGGCTTCCTCGCCCGCACGAACGCCGAGACCACCTGGCCGGCCGCCTCTGCCACCGCGTCCGGGTCCAGCCCGGTGGACTCGACCAGTCCGGCCGCGTCCTCCGCGCAGAACGTGCGGGTCGGCTCGATCTCGACGTCGGTGAAGCCCGCGGCGTCGAGGCCGGCGCGGTACTCGTCCTCGCCCAACGCTCCGGCGACGCAACCGACCCACGCCTCGAAGCTGGCACGGATCTCGGGATCCAGCGCGCCCCGGACCACGATGTCGGAGACGGCCACCCGCCCACCGGGCTTGAGCACCCGGTGGATCTCACGGAAGACCCGGTCCTTGTCGGCCGAGAGGTTGATCACGCAGTTGGAGATCACGACGTCGACGTGGTCTTCGGGCAGCGGGATCTCCTCGATCTGCCCCTTCAGGAACTCGACGTTGTCGAGGCCGGCCTCGGCCTGGTTGCGCCGCGCCAAGGCGAGCATCTCGTCGGTCATGTCGATCCCGTAGGCCTTGCCTGTCGGACCGACCCGGCGAGCCGAGAGCAGCACGTCGATGCCGCCGCCCGAACCCAGGTCGAGCACCACCTCGCCCTCGCGCAGCTCGGCCAGCGCGGTGGGGTTGCCGCATCCAAGCGAAGCAGCCACGGCCGCGGCGGGAAGCTCGTCGGAGTCGCCGGAGTCGTACAGGTCACGGGAGACCGGATCGGTCCTCGGCCCGGCCGGAGCACCGCAGCAGCCGACCGGTTCGGACTCGAGCACGCCGCGGGCGATGGCCCCGTAGCGGTCGCGCACCGCGGTGCGCAGGCTCTCCTCCGGTGAGGGGGATCCACAGCAGGTGGACGCGTCGCTCGTGGACATGGTGATCAGCTCCTGTTCTCGTGGACGGTGGGGGTGGGAGTGGGAGAGGGAGAGGGAGCGCAGCCGGAGCCCCGGCAGCACTCCTCGCTGAGGTAGGAGAGGAGCGCGTTCATCGCCGGGTACTCGGCCCGGTAGATCTGGGACCGGCCGTCGCGCTCGGATGCGATCAGGCCGGCCTGTCTCAGCTCCTTGAGGTGGAAGGAGAGCGTCGGTGCTGCAACTGCGAGCTCGTCGCCGATCGCGCCGGCCGGGAGGCCCGCCGGCCCTGCCCGCACCAGCAGCCGGAAGATGTCCAGCCTGGTGGCGTGGGCGAGGGCCGAGAGCTGCTCCAGCGCCTGGTGTTGTTCCACACTTCGATAATACTCGAACTATATGCCTGTGGCAACCCCTGTGCCCGGGTGTGCACGAGGATCCCTCGAGGTAGGCGTCAGGAGCGCTGGATCCCGTCGAGCTGGGCGAGCACCCGGAGCATCACCTCGTCCGCGCCGCCTCCGATCGAGATCAGGCGGCTGTCCCGGAAGTAGCGGGCGGTCCAGGTCTCCTCCATGTAGCCGACGCCGCCGTGGAACTGGAGGCACCAGTCGGCGACCTCCCGCACCAGCCGGCCGATCTTCAGCTTGGCGATCGTCGCGAAGCGGGTGGTGTCCTCGCCGCGCATGTGGGCCTCGGCGCACGTGTAGTTGAAGTGGCGCGCGATCTCGACCTCGGCCACCAGCTCGGCGAGGCGGTACGCCACGTACTGCTGGGCGGAGAGGGGCTTGCCGAACGCGTGGCGCTCGTTGACGTACTCGATCGTGCGCTCCAGAGCGCGCTGCATCCCCCCCACCGAGCTGTACGCGCCGATCATCCGCTCGTTCTGGAACTGGGCCATCTGCTGCTGGAACCCGCGGCCGATCTCGCCGATGGTGTTGGAGACGGGTACCCGCGCGTCGACGAAGCTGAGCTCGGCCGTGTCGGAGGCGCGCTGGCCGAGCTTGTCCAGCTTGCGGCTGACCGAGAACCCGGGCGTGCCCGTCGGGAAGAGGATCTGGGACATCCCCCGGTACCCGCCCTCGTCGGAGGTGCGGGCGAGCAGGCAGAGCCAGTCGGCCTGGACGCCGTTGGTGATGTACAGCTTGCTGCCGTTGATCACCCACTCTTCACCGTCACGCTCGGCCCTGGTGCGGAGCCCGGCGACGTCGGACCCGGCGTCGGGTTCGGTCACCGCGATGGCCGCGACCATCTCGCCCCGCAGTGCCGGAACGAGGTACCGCTGCTTCAGCTCCTCGGTGCCGAACCGGTGCAGGGAAGGTGTGGCCATGTCGGTCTGGACGTTGAGCGCCATCGGCACGCCACCGAGGTCGGCCCGGCCGAGCTCCTCGCCCAGGATCACCGTGTAGCTGTGGTCGGCACCCTGACCTCCGTACGCCGGGTCGTACTCCAGGCCCAGGAGCCCGAGCCCCGCGGCCTTGGTCATCACCTCGTGAGCGGGGAAGGCTCCGGCCTCCTCCCACTCGTCGGCGTGAGGGTTGATCTCGTTCTCCACGAAGCCTCTGACGGTCTGGCGGAAGAGTCTGTGTTCGTCGGTCCACTGCATGGAGCACAGCCTCGCGCGCGACGCCCCGGGTCAGGGAAGCAGGGACGTCGGGATCTCGACCCACTTGGCTCGGAGGTACTCGCCGAGGCCCTTCGCCTGGGGGTCGAGCCGGATGCAGGCCGCGACGCCCCGCCCGAGCAGGCCGTACAGGACGAAGTTGAGGGCACGGATGTTGGGCAGGTCGTGGCGCTCGACCGTCAAGTGGCGCAGCCTCCGGCAGCAGCTCACGGAGCCGCTCCACCGTGAGGAACTCGGAGAGCCACGCGAAGGACTCGTCGTCGCGGCACCACACGCCGAGGTTGGCGTTCCCGCCCTTGTCGCCGGAGCGGGCTCCGACGACCCTCCCGAGAGGTGCCCGGCGGGTCGGTCCGCCGGGTGCCGGGGTCGAGGTCGCCGCCACCACCACGTCGAGCCGTCCTGTGCCGGCAGCCGGTGTCGTGGGCGGGATCGGGGTCCGCTCCCCTTCGACCACCACCTCGTGGCGGGGCACATCGGCCGGGACCATCACAGGCCAGTACACGCCGAAGGCGGTGGCATCTGTCGGGGGGCTCGTGGTGAAGAAGCCGGGGTAGTTGGCGAGCACCATCTCGATCACCGTGTTCGAGAACGCACGGCCCACCTTGGCCTGGTCCCGGTCCATCACGGTGAACCGCAGCTGCGCCATCGCATCCTCGTTGGCGGGCGGGTCCTCGCGGTCGGAGCGGATGAGCCGCACGTCGACCTCGTCGAAGCCGTCCCGCCCACCCGGCACCATCGACCACAGCGTGCGCTCGGCGAGCTCGGCCTTCGCCTCGATGTCGAGGCCGGTGAGCACGAAGGTCATGCTGTTGCGGTACCCGCCGAGCGTGTTCACAGCGACCTTCAGCTGCTCGGGTGCCGGCTCACCCCTCACCCCGGAGATGCGGACCCGGTCGGGCCCTCCCTGGGTCAGCTCGATCGTGTCGAACCGGGCGACGACGTCGGGGTTCGCGTAGCGGAGGTCACCGATCTCGTACAGGAGCTGGGCGGTGACCGTGCCGACCGACACCAGCCCGCCGGTTCCGGCGTGCTTCGTGATCACCGAAGAGCCGTCCGACGCGATCTCGGCGATCGGGAAGCCGGGGTGCTCCAGGCCGGGCACCTCCTCGAAGAAGGAGTAGTTCCCGCCGGTCGCCTGGGCACCGCACTCGATGACGTGCCCCGCGACCAGGGCGCCGGCGAGCGCGTCCCAGTCCTCGCGGCCCCAGCGGTGGCGCCACGCCGCGGGCCCCATCACCACGGCGGCGTCGGTGACCCGGCCGGTTACGACCACGTCGGCTCCCCGATCGAGCGCCTCTGCGATCCCCCAGCAGCCGAGGTAGGCGTTGGCCGTGAGCGGGTCGAGCCCGAGGTCGGAGAGCTCCTCCCCTGTGTCGGCGTTCACTAGGCCCACGCCGTGCCGGGCGAGCTCCTCCAGACGGGGCATCAGGTCGTCGCCCTCGACGTGGGCGACGACCGGCGAGAGTCCCAGGCGCCGGGCCAGGTCCCGCACCGCCTCTGCGCAGCCCGCGGGGTTCAGCCCACCCGCGTTCGCCACCACCTTGATCCCGCGGTCCAGGCAGTCGGCGAGCACGTCCTCCATCTGGGCGAGGAAGGTGCGCGCGTATCCGGCGGCCGGGTCCTTCATCCTGCCCTTCGCCAGGATGAGCATCGTCAGCTCGGCGAGCCAGTCGCCGGTGAGTACGTCGATCGGTCCGCCGTCCACCATCTCGCGGGCCGCGGCCAGCCGATCGCCGTAGAAGCCGGAGCAGTTCGCTATCCGGATGGCCCCGGTCTGCTCATCAGGCATCGTCGAGCTCCTCCAGTCGCACGAGCAGCTGGTGCGCGTCGACCGCGTCACCCGGCTGCACCAGCACCTCGGTCACCCTGGCGCGTCCGTGGGACTCGATGCGGTGCTCGACCTTCATCGCTTCGAGCACGACGAGGACCTGGCCGCGCTCGACGACATCGCCGGCACCGACCTCGACCGCCACCACGGTCCCCGGGAGAGGCGAGAGCGGACCACCGCCGGCGGTCTCGGCGGAGTGGACCGGGAAGCGGGGCAGCTCGGTCCACGTGGTGTGGCCCTCGGGTGAGCTCACGTATGTCGTGTCCCCGACGGTGTGCAGCTCTGCCGAGATCAGCCTGCCGAAGAGATCCACGGCGATCTGCTCGTCGGTCACCTCCAGGAGCAGGCCTTCCAGCTCCGACCCGTCGACGGTCGCTTCGAAGCTCCCGCCGGGCGCGAGGCGGTAGGAGACGTCGTGGCGGTCTCCGCCGGCTGACTCGTAGCCGATCTGCTGCGCGAGTCCTGCCGCGTTGCGCCACCCGCTCGGAGCGAAGCCCCAGTGCGGGTCCGCGCCCGGCGGCGGTGCTGCCCGGCGAGCGCGGCGAGCAGGAGCTGGTGCCGGCGGGTGCGCACGTCGGGTCCGCTGAGCGCCAGCTCCGGGTGGTCGTCGAGGAACCCTGTCGAGGTGTCACCGGCGGCGAAGTCGGCGTGCTCCAGCGCGCCGACGAGCAGGTCGCGGTTCGTCACCGGTCCGTGGATCTGCAGCTCGCGCAGCGCCCTGGCCAGCCGCGCAGCGGCCTCGTCGCGGGTACCGGCGTGGGAGATCACCTTGGCGAGCATCGGGTCGTACTGGGTGCTCACCTCGCTGTCGGTCTCCACACCGCTGTCGTAGCGGAGCCCCGGCGTGGGCCCCGGCTGCCAGCGGTGCAGTCGGCCGGAGGACGGCTGCCAGTCGCGGGCCGGATCCTCGGCGTAGATGCGGGCCTCGATCGCGTGGCCCTCGATGCGAAGCTGCTGCTGGTCGAAGCCGATCGGGCGACCGTCGGCGATCTCGAGCTGGAGCCGCACGAGGTCCAGGCCGGTCACCGCCTCTGTGACCGGGTGCTCCACCTGGAGGCGGGTGTTCATCTCGAGGAAGAAGAACCGGGCCGAGTCGCCCGACCCGTCGAGCAGCAGCTCGACGGTTCCCGCGCCCTCGTAGCCGACCGAGCGGGCCAGCCCGATCGCCGCAGCACCCATCCGTTCGCGGAGCCCGGGTCCGACAGCCGTGGAGGGTGCCTCCTCGAGGATCTTCTGGTGGCGGCGCTGGATCGAGCACTCCCTCTCGCCCAGGTGCACCGCGTTTCCGTGCCGGTCGGCCAGCACCTGGATCTCGACGTGGCGGGCTGTGCGGAGGAGACGCTCGGCGAACAGGGTCGGGTCGCCGAAGGCTGACCCAGCGATGCGCCGGCCACCGGCCACCGCCTCTTCGAGCCGCTCGGGGGCCTCGACCACGGTCATGCCCTTGCCTCCGCCGCCGGCCGCGGCCTTGACCAGGAGCGGGAAGCCCAGCTCGGCGACCTGGGCGAGCCACGACTCGGGATCGTCCCCGGTGAGCGGCACCGACGGGAGGGTGGGAACCCCGGCCTCGATGGCCAGCTCCTTGGCGGCGATCTTGTCGCCCATCGCCGCGACCGCCTCGGGCGGTGGCCCGACCCAGATCAGCCCGGCCTCGCGGACGGCGCGGGCGAACGGTGCGCTCTCGGCACCGAACCCGTAGCCCGGATGCACCGCGTCAGCACCGGAGCGCTCCCCGGCCTCCAGCACCGCCGCTGCGTCGAGGTACGCGCGGCGGGGATCCATCACCCAGTCGCACCGCCATGTCGGCCTCGCGGACGTGCGGGACGGCGCGGTCGACATCGGTGAACACGGCGACGGTGCGCAGGCCCATCTCGTGCGCCGTGCGGAAGATCCGCCACGCGATCTCGCCCCGGTTCGCGACGAGCAGGATCCGGATGCTCACAGCCGGAACACCCCGAACCGGCCGGTGCCCTCCACCGGCGCCGACGCGACGGACGAGAGAGCGATCCCGAGCACCGTGCGCGTGTCGCGCGGGTCGATGATCCCGTCGTCCCAGAGGCGGCCGGTGGCGTACAGCGCGGTCGACTCGCCCTCGATCTGGCTCTCGATCATCTCCCGCATGGCGGCGTCGGCATCCTCGTCGTAGGGCTTGCCCACCCGTTCGGCCGCCTGGCGCTGGATGATCGACATCACGCCGGCGAGCTGTCTCGGACCCATCACGGCGATGCGGTGGTTCGGCCAGCTGAAGACGAACCGGGGGTCGTAGGCCCGGCCGGACATGCCGTAGTTGCCCGCCCCGTACGAAGCGCCGACCATGAGCGTGATGTGGGGGACGCCCGAGTTGGAGACAGCGTTGATGAGCTGCGCCCCGTGCTTGATGATGCCGCCCTGCTCGTAGCGGGTCCCGACCATGAAGCCGGTGATGTTCTGCACGAAGATCAGGGGGGTGTCGGAGCGGTTGCAGAGCTGGATGAACTGCGCTCCCTTCTGCGACTCCTCCGAGAAGAGGATCCCGTTGTTGCCGAGCACTCCGATGGGGTAGCCGCAGATCGAGGCCCATCCGCAGACGAGCTGCGGACCGTACAGCGGCTTGAACTCGTCGAAGCGCGACCCGTCGACGACACGCCAGAGGATCTCGCGCACGTCGAACGGGACGCGGACGTCAGGGGAGGCGACCCCGAGCAGCTCGTCGGGATCGAGCGCCGGTGGGTCGGCGGGCATGCTCGGCCGGGGTCCGGCCTTGCGCCAGTTGAGCCGGCTCACGATCCGCCGACCGAGGCGGAGCGCGTCCAGCTCGTCGACCGCCAGGAAGTCGGAGAGGCCCGAGAGGCGCGCGTGCATCTCGGCCCCGCCGAGCTCCTCCTCGTCGGCGTCCTCGTCGATCGCCATCTTCACCAGCGGCGGTCCGCCGAGGAACACCCGAGCCCGGTCCTTGACGAAGACCGTGTAGTCGCTCATGCCGGGCACGTACGCACCCCCGGCGGTAGAAGACCCGAAGACCAGGGTGATGGTCGGGACGCCCTGCGGCGGAGAGCTGGGTCAGGTTGCGGAACGTCGCTCCACCGGGAACGAAGATCTCCGCCTGCTTCGGCAGCTCCGCCCCTCCGGACTCGGTGAGGTTGATCAGGGGGAGCCGGTTGCGCCGTGCGATCTCCTGGGAGCGGAGGCTCTTGGCCACGGTGGTGGGGCTGGAGGACCCACCCCGGACCGTCGGGTCGTTCGCCGACACCAGGCACTCGACGCCCTCGACGAGGCCGATGCCCACCACCATCCCGCCTCCGAGGGGGTCGTCGGTGCCCCACCCGGCGAGAGGTGATAGCTCGAGGAAAGGCGAGTCGCGATCCAGGAGCAGGTCGATCCGCTCCCTCACCATGAGCTTCTCCCGCTCACGGTGCCGCGGCGACGTACTTCTCCCCGCCACCGGCGGCCGCCTGCTCCTGGGCTGCCAGAACCTCGTCGAGCAGCGCCTGCATGCCCTCGCGGTTCGCCAGGTAGGCGGCGGAGCGGGGGTCGAGGGTGGTTGGGGGCGCCGGCACCGGCGGTCACCCTACTGTGGAGCCGGTGACCGGCGGGACTGCGTTGTCGGGAACCGGCAGGCGCCTCGTGACGTCGAACCTGCATCCGTACGACCCCGGGAGGCCGTGATGGAAGGAACCGAGGAGATCGTCACCCCCAGGTCGCAGCGCTGGATCGTCCTGGTCGCCATCCTGGCCTTCGTCGCGGTCGTCGCAGGCGCGGTCGTGATCATGCAGAGCGGGGAGGACGACGAGCTCCAGCCGCTCTCGTTCTCCTCCGGGGGATCCCAAGAGGCCGACTTCGCCGACGCGGCGATGTCGGCGATGCCGTTCCAGGAGATCCGCTACGAGCTGGGTGGCGAGCTCCCGGATCTGGGCTCCGCGGCGCCGGTCTACCGCCTCTCGGCCCCGGAGATGGACGGTGACAGGGTGCAGGAGATGGCCGCCGCCCTGGGGGTAGAGGGCCTCCTCGAGGCCTCGGACCAGGGATGGACGATCTCCGACGATGACGCGGTGTTCCAGGTGGGGCCGACCGCAGGTGGGTGGTGGGTCTCGTATGGATCTGGCATGGTCCAGTCGGATTCCGTGGCGGTGCCCGGGGTGGCCGGCGGCAGCACCGCCACGACGGTCCCAGATGTGGCTGACGGCGAGGCGGTGACCGTCGCGGAGCCGGAGGGCCCCGAGAACCTGCCGAGCCAGGAAGAGGCCGAGGCGATCGCGCGCGATCTGCTCGAGAGCCTCGGTGTGCTCGACGGTGAGTGGTCGGTGGCGACGAGCCCCTCGGGGATGATGGGGGTGGCGGTGGCCTGCGCCGAGGGCGAGGAGTGCCCCGAGTCCGACGTCCAGGAGACGATCCTCTCCTGGAGCGTCACCTTCGCCCGCGTCGTCGACGGCGTCGAGGCGAGCGGCCTGGAGTGGGCTGTCGAGGTCGGTGACGCCGGCGAGGTCCAGAACGTGTGGGGGACTCTCACCGAGCTGGAGTCGATGGGGGAGTACCCGCTTCGTTCCACGACGGAGGTCTTCGAGGATCTGAAGGCGGGCGAGGGCGTCTTCCCCGGGCCCGTGCCGCTGGGGGCGGAGGTGCCGGCGGTCCAGGCCCCGGCTGTCGATTCCGGTGATGCAGGTGCGGTCGACGAGCCGAGTGTGGGCGCGGGGCAGTCCTCGGCCGGAGCGGGCGCCACCGAGCCCGGCGCAGCAGATCCAGGGGCTGGTGAGCCGCCCGTGACCCACACCGTCCCGTGCCCCGAGGACGCGCGCTGCCCTGACGGGGTGCTCGTCGAGCCGGTGCCCGGGCCCGATCTCCCGGAGGGCCCCGGCGACCCGGTCGCCCCGGGCGAGCCCACACCCGCCACGGTGCCATCGGTGACCACCGTCCCGTCCGTTCCCGAGCCCGAGCCGGTGGTGGTGACGATCACCGACGCCGAGCGGAGCGCGATGCTGTACCCGGGCACCGAGGACGGTGTCGCAGTGACCTACCTCGTCCCGACGTACCGGTACCTGGGCAGCTACGCGGACGGGAGCGAGTTCCAGAGCTACGACCTGCTCGCGCTGGACGAGGCGTACGTCGAGGTGCCGGAGCCGACCGTGACGACGTCGGTCCTCCCGCCTTCCAGCACCGGGCCGTCGATGACCACGGTTCCGCCCGATCCGGACTCCTCCACGAGCACCTACCCGGTCAGCACCCTGGTGCCCCCGTCCCCGCAGCCGCCGTTCACGAGCACATCCCGACCCTGAAGCCGCTCGACGCGATCGAGAGGGCCTGACCGGTGTGAACTATACCCCAGGGGGTATAGTTCGGAGATGGTCACCCAGCACAGGATCCTGATCGTCGGCGGGGGTACCGCCGGTCTCACCGTCGCGGCGAGGCTGCGCCGACGGAACGAGGGCGACGTCGCGGTGCTCGAGCCGTCCCCGCTGCACTACTACCAGCCGCTCTGGACCCTTGTCGGTGGTGGCGTGGAGCGACCCGGCTCGACGGTGAGGGCCGAGGCCTCGGTGATGCCGGAGGGCGTGACCTGGATCCGCGACGCAGCCGCGGAGATCGATCCCGAGGCGCGAACGGTGACCACCGCCGGGGGAGACGTCATCGAGTACGCGTACCTGGTGGTGGCGCCGGGGATCCAGCTCGACTGGGATGCCGTACCGGGCCTCGCGGAGGGAATCGGCCGCGGTGAGGTGACCTCGAACTACACCTACGACGGCGCTCAGAAGACCTGGGAGCTCGTCAAGGACCTTCGCGGCGGCAGAGCGGTGTTCACCGCACCGAGCGGAGCGATCAAGTGCGGCGGGGCACCGCAGAAGGCCGCGTACCTCTCGGCCGACCACTGGCGACGCACCGGCGCTCTCGGCGACATCGACATCCACCTCCTGCTGCCCGGCGATGCGATGTTCGGCATCCCCGAGTACGCGCGGGTGCTGGAACGGGTGGTGGATCGCTACGGGATCGAGGTGCACCTCCAGTCCGAGATGACCGAGCTGCAATCCGAGGAGCGCCGCCTCATCGCCACCGATCACGCAGGCGCCGGAGCCAAGTTCGACCTCGACTACGACCTGCTCCACGTGGTGCCACCGCAGAGCGCCCCGGAGCTCGTGAAGCGGAGCCCCCTCGCCTCGGCCGAGGACGGGGGGTACGTAGAGGTGGACCGCCACACCCTCCAGCACGTGAGGTGGCCGAACGTATTCTCCCTCGGCGACGCGGTCGAGCCTCCCCACAACCAAGACCGGGGCGGCGGTACGGAAGCAGGCGCCGGTGCTCGTCGAGAACCTCCTGGCCGTGATGGCCGGGAGGGATCCCGAGAAGCGCTACGACGGCTACTCCTCCTGCCCACTCGTGACGGCGCGGGGAAGGTGCTGCTCTGCGAGTTCGACTACGACCTGAACATCGCCAAGAGCATCCCGCTGGTCGACACGGCGGACGAGCGCTACGACATGTGGCTGCTGAAGCGCCACGGACTCCCGGCGCTGTACTGGTACGGGATGCTGCGCGGGCTGGTCTGAGGGCCTGCAACCGCCCGACTACACCACCTTGCGGAGGAGCTTCTGCTTCAGGCGCGTGTACGGCGGGTAGGCGAACTTCGGATCGGGTCGTACGGGCTTGCGCAGCACCGACTTGTGGTGGGTGAAGGCGTCGAAGCCGGTCCTGCCGTGGTACGCACCCATCCCGCTCGGGCCAACCCCGCCGAACGGGAGCTCCGGGGGCAGGAGCTGCATGACCGTGTGGTTCACGCAGGCTCCTCCCGAAGAGGTCTCCGCGAGGACGCGATCGGCCGTGTCGGACGAGCCGGAGAACACGTACAGCGCCAGCGGCTTAGGGCGGTCGTTCACGAACCCGATGGCCTCGTCGGTGCTCTCGACCTCGATCACCGGGAGGATCGGTCCGAAGATCTCCTCCTGCATCAGCGGGCTCGCCGGGTCGGGGTCGGTGATGATCGTGGGGGCGAGGAAGCGCTGGGCAGGGTCGACCTGGCCGCCCACGACCACCTTCCCCCCGTGGCTGTCCAGGTAGCCAGTGAGGCGGCGCAGGTGGTTGTCGTTGATGATGCGGCCGAAGTCGGGGCTCGACTTGGGGTCCGGGCCCAGGAACTCGCCGATGCTGGCGACGAGCGCCTCGACGAGAGCGGCCTTGGCCGGCTGCTCCACCAGCACGTAGTCGGGTGCGACACAGGTCTGGGCAGCGTTGATGTGCTTCCCCCACATGATGCGCCGGGCTGCCGTCCGGAGGTCGGCGTCGGCGGCGACGATCACCGGGCTCTTGCCCCCCAGCTCGAGGGTGACCGGCGTCAGGTGCTTCGCCGCGGCCTCCATCACCACCTGGCCGACCCGGGTCCCGCCGGTGAAGAAGATGTGGTCGAAGCGCTGCTCGAGCAGGGCAGTCGTCTCGGGTACACCACCCTCCACCAGGGTGATCGCGGTGTCGTCGACGTAGCGGGGGAGGAGGCGGGCGAGAACGGCGCTCGTCGCCGGGGCCAGCTCGCTGGGCTTGGCCACCACGCAGTTGCCGGCCGCGATCGCCGCGGCCATCGGCTCCAACAGCAGCAGAATCGGGTAGTTCCAGGGCGAGATCACCAGAGCGACCCCTAGCGGCTCGGGGAGGATCTGTCCCCGACCGGGAAGGGCGGTGAGCGGCAGGCGCGCCCGCCGGGGCTTCATCCAGGCCTCGAAGTGCTTGCGCAGATAGGAGATGGCCGCCTTGGCGCTGCCGATGTCTGCGCTGTAGGCCTCGGTCTCCGGTCGGCCCAGGTCATCCTGTACGGCCCGCACCAGCTCGTCCTCGTTCTCGGAGAGCAGGGCCAGGAGGGCATCCAGCTGGCTACGTCTCCAGTCCGCGGGCCGGGTGTGGCCCGCGCGGAACGTCTGGCGGAGCGTCTCCACCAGCTCGCCGAAGGGCTGCAGTCCGGTGGGAGTCCCGTGTTGGCGGATGGTGTCGGTCATGGAGCGCTCCTCCGCGTCGGTGTGTGGGGACACGCTACCGGCACGGAGGCTCAGCTGCCCCCGCTCAGCCGAGCTCTGTCCGCACGTAGGAGACGATCGACTCGATCTCTGCAGAACCGAGGGTGGCACCGAAGCCCGGCATCATCGGCGGCCTGCCACCCGTCACGGTGCCGACCATCTCATAGAAGCTCATCCGGGCGGAGATGCCTGCGAGGGCTGGACCGACCCCGCCTTCTCCACCTGCACCGTGGCAGTTGGCGCAGTGCCTCAGGTACCCCTGGGCCGACACCGTCGGTGGTGGGGCTGCCGGGGCCGTGCTGGCGGGGGGAGGGGGTGGGGCCGTCGTGACCACGGTCGTCGTGGTCGTCGTCGTGGTGCTGGTCGTGGAGGTCGTGGAGGTCGTGGAGGTCGTGCTGGTCGTGGAGGTCGTGGTCGAGGTGGTGCCAGACGGCCCAGATCCCCCCTCCTCGGATGTGCATGCAGCCGTCGCCAGCATCACGCAGAGGGCGAGGCACGCCGCCGTGGCGCTGTGAGGCCATCCGCCCGTCATGTCGTCGGGGCGTCTCCGTCAGGGACCGAGAGGTGGGTGGGCACCGCGGTGATGACGGTGTTGGGACGGGCACGAAGACGCGCCTTGAGCATGAGCGCGCTCTGGTTGTGGAGCGCGCCGCTCCCACCAGTGGTCGAGGACGAACTCCGGGATCACGACGGTGACGACGTCGTCGGGCCACTCCTCGTCCAGCTCGTCGAGGAAGCCGATCACGGGGCTGGTGAGGTCCCGGTAGGGCGAGTGGAGGATCCGCAGCTCGATGGCGATGCGGTGCTGCTCCCAGTCGTCGAGCGCCCGATCGTGCTCCTCGTCGGTGGTGATGACCGTGGCGGCCATGAGCCGATCAGGCCTCAGCGACTCCGCGTAGGCGAGCGCGTCCAGCACGCTGCGGTTCACCCCGCCCACCAGCACCACGACGCTGTGCCGACGGTGCGGCGGGAGGTACTGCTCCGGCGTCTCGAGTGCCCGAGCGACGCGGGTGTAGTGGCGGTGGATCGCCTTGAACCCCAGGACGATGAGGGGGATGAGCGCCGCCGGGATCCAGGCTCCCTTGGTGAACTTGGAGACGACCACGACGACCAGGACGACCGCGGTCGATGCGGATCCGACCGCGTTCACCACCTGGCTCCGCCGCCAACCCTTGTCCCGGACGGCGGCGTGATGCCTGACCATCCCCGCCTGCGAGAGGGTGAAGCCGGTGAAGACGCCGACCGCGTACAGGGGGATCAGCGCGCTGGTCTCCCCTGCGAAGGCGATGATGAGCAGCGCTGCGACGAGCGCGAGGACGATGATCCCGTTGGAGAACACCAGCCGATCCCCGCGGTTGGAGAGCTGCCGGGGCATGAATCCGTCGGCCGCGATGATCGACGACACCCGGGGGAAGTCGGCGAACGCGGTGTTGGCGGCCAGGACCAGGATGGCGAAGGTCGCGAACTGGAGGATGAAGTAGAGAGGCGTCTCTCCTCCGTAGACGTACCGCGCCATCGTGGAGAGCAGCGTCTCCTGCTCGCTCACCACCGGTTCGATGTGGTTGGCGAGCACCGAGAGCCCCATGAACGAGCCACCCAGGATGAGGGCCATCGCCACGAGGGTCGTCGCAGCGTTGTGCGACTCGGGCTTGCGGAACGCGGGCACCCCGTTGGAGATCGCCTCGACGCCGGTGAGGGCGACGGCGCCGGACGAGAAGGCGCGCATCACCAGAAGAGCGCTCACCGAGCCGAAGATGGCGACATCCCCCTCGACGTTGTTCGCGATCTCGTTCAGGTGGTCGACCTCGAGCGGCATCGGATCGAGCCCCCCGACGAAGACGCGGTACAGCCCGTATCCGACCAGCACCACGAGCGAGATGATGTAGGTGTAGACGGGCGGCGCGAAGATGCGGCCGGACTCCTTGGCGCCGCGGAGGTTGGCCAGCATCATCACGGCGACCGCCGCGAGGCAGAGGGCGACGCGCTGGTCGTGGAGGTCGGGGAAGGCCGAGGTGATCGCGGCGATCCCGGCGGACACGGAGACCGCGACCGTGAGCACGTAGTCGACGAGCAGCGAGGCGCCCGCCACGAGCGACGGGCTCACTCCGAGGTTCTCGCGGCTCACCACGTAGGAGCCACCGCCGGACGGGTAGGCGTGGATCGTCTGGCGGTAGCTGAAGACGACGATCGTCAGAAGGACCGCGACGACGACGGAGATCGGGACCAGGTAGTCGAGCGCTGCGAGCCCGGCGACCGGCATGAGCACCAGCAGGATCTCCTCGGTCGCGTACGCGGTCGAGGAGATCGCGTCGGAGGCGAACACCGCGAGGGCCGTCGGCCGGCCGAGGCGGGTGTGCTGCTCCTCCGCCGTGGCGAGCGGGGCCCCGACCAGGAGCCGCTTGCCCATCGAGTACATGCCGTCTCCGATTGTGGTGAGGTCAGCAGGGCGGGGCGTAGCATGCCGCGGTTCGTCGGCTCGGGCCAAGCACGGCCACGACCGGAGGTGAGGATGCACGCTGTCGTCGTCGGGTGTGGCCGGGTCGGCTCGTCGGTCGCCGCGGCCCTGGAGGAGCAGGGTCACACGGTCGCGGTGATCGACAAGGACCGGCGCGCCTTCGGGCGCCTACCGGTGGGATTCGCAGGGCGTCGAATCGCCGGGCTCGGCTTCGACCGGGACCGGCTCGGCGAGGCCGGGATAGAGGAGGCCGACTCCCTCGCGGCGGTCACCAACGGGGACAACTCCAACATCGTGGTGGCGAGGGTGGCACGGGAGACGTATCAGGTCGAGAGGGTCGTGGCCCGCATCTACGACCCGCGACGCGCTGCCATCTACGAACGGCTGGGGATCCCGACGATCGCAACGGTGCACTGGTCGACCGAGAGGGTGCTGCGCCGGATGCTCCCGGATCGGCCGGCCGTGGAGTGGACCGACCCCAGCGCGCGGATCCACCTCGTCGAGCGCGTGGTGCCTCCCGGGCTGGCGGGGAAGCCGTGTGCCGGGGTCGAGGTCGCAGGGCGGGTGCGCGTCGCCGCCCACGGGCGGCTCGGTACCTCGCGGGTCGCCGAGCCGGAAGCGATCCTGCAGGAGGGTGACGTGCTGTGGCTCGTCGTGACCGATGAAGCGGTACCGGAGATCGACGCCGTGCTCCGCGGCGACGGGGCGGGTGGTGCCTGATGCGGGTGCTGATAGCGGGTGCGGGCAACGTGGGTACCTTCGTTGCCGCCGAGCTGCTCGAGGACGGGCACGAGGTCGTCGTGATAGAGCAGGTCGCGGCGCGCCTCGAGGAGCTGCAGGCCACGGGAGAGCCGGCCGGTGCGAAGTGGATCCTGGGTGACGCGTGCGAGGTGTCGCAGCTGGCGACAGCGGAACCGCAGAACTGCGATGTCGTGGTAGCGGTGACCGGTGACGACGAGGACAACCTGGTCATCTCGTTGCTGGCGAAGCAGGAGTTCGGGGTTCCCCGCGTCGTGGCGAGGGTGAACAACCCCAAGAACGAGTGGCTGTTCAACGACAGCTGGGGGGTGGATGTCTCTGTCTCCACGCCCCACCTGCTGGCGGGGATGGTGGAAGAGGCGGTCTCCGTGGGGCACCTGGTGAGGCTGTTGTCCTTCGAGCACGGAGCCGCGCTGGCTCTCGGAGGTCACCCTGGCCGCCGACTCTCCCGCGATAGGGCAGCAGCTCGCGCAGATCGGGATCCCCCGGGACGCGACCGTGGTGGCGGTGATCCGCCAGGACAAGGTGGTGGTGCCGCGTGGGGACACCGAGTTCTACGAGGGCGACGAGGTCCTGATGCTGGTGACCGGCGACGCAGACCAGTCGGTTCAGCGGCTGTTCATAGCCGACTGATCAGTCGAGCAGGAGGTACACGGGGTTCAGCATCACCAGGCGGGTGTGGTCCCGCTGGAGGATCCCCTCGAGGAGGATCCCCCGTCCGGGCTTCAGCCCGCCTATCCGCCGCCGGCCCAGGAAGATCGCCACCGCCCGCCCGGTGCCGTCGGAGATCGAGACCTCGAGGGTGGGGGATGAGGCTCTCGGCACGACCGTGACCGAGCGCACCTCCCCGGCTACGCGCACGGGCTGACGGAGTGGGGCCTCGTCTATGGGGCTCGAGCCGACGCCCTCGTATCGCGACTCCAGGCGTGCCTGGTCCAGCTCCTCGATGGAGGCGGTGATCCTGGCCCGACGTGGCACGGCGTGTCAGCTCTCCCGGGAGCGTTGACGGTGGAGCTCGCGGAGGACCGGGAGGACGGAGAGGAGGACGATCACCCCGATCGCCGGGAGCAGGTACTTGTCGATGTCGGGGATGGTCTCGCCGAGCACGTAGCCGAGGGTGGTCACCCCGCAGGCCCACAGAAGACCGCCGACGACGTTGAACGAGACGAACGTGCGGTACTCCATGTGGCCGACGCCGGCCAGTATGGGCGCGAAGGTCCGGACGATCGGTATGAAGCGCGCGAGGACGATCGTCTTCGGGCCGTGCTCGTCGAAGTACAGCTTGGCCCGCTCGACGTGGCGTTGGTGGAAGAAGCGGCTGTCGGGGCGACGGAACAGAGATGGCCCCACCCGGCGGCCGAATATGTAGCCGACCTGGTCTCCCGCGATCGCGGCGATGGTGCACCCGAGGAGGAGCACCGGCAGGGGTGGCAGCTTCTCCTGGGACGAGAGCAGCCCGGCCGTGAAGAGCAACGAGTCGCCGGGAAGGAAGAACCCGACCAGCAGCCCCGACTCGGCGAAGATGATCAGGAACAGCCCGATTGTCCCGAAGGCCTTGAGGAGCTCCTCCGGATCGAGGACGGAGACAGCGAGCATCAGGGAGAGGCGGGTGCCGCGGCAGCCTCTTCATCAGCCCCCACCAGCCCGCCGCTCTTGCGCTTCGAGAAGGCGATCGCGCCGAGCAGGATCACCAGCGCTCCCGCTGCGATCGCGTAGCGGGGTGCGTCGTTGTCGGAGAGCGCGATGATGGCCGGAAGGATGAGGAGCGACACCAGGTTCATCACCTTGATGAGCGGGTTGAGCGCAGGTCCTGCCGTGTCCTTGAAGGGGTCACCGACCGTGTCGCCGATGACAGCGGCCTTGTGGGCCTCGGATCCCTTGCCCCCGTAGTGCCCGTCCTCGATGTACTTCTTGGCGTTGTCCCATGCACCTCCGGAGGTGGACAGGTAGTTCGCCATCAGCTGTCCGGTGAGGATCACCGCGGCGAGGAAGGCCCCGAGGGCGATCGCGTTGATCCCGAATCCGACGATCACGGGGGTGAGCACGGCCAGGAGCGCCGGCGTGGCCAGCTCGCGCAGAGAGGCCGTGGTGCAGATGTCGATGACCGGTCCGTAGTCAGGCCGCCGCCTCCCGGCCATGATCTCGCCGTCGGCGAACTGGCGGCGGACCTCGCCGACGACCACGCCTGCGGTGCGTCCTACGGCGCGGATCGCCAGGGCGCTGAAGAGGAACGGCACCGAGCCACCGATGAGGAGGCCGATGAATGTCTTGGGGTCGGCAACGTTGATGGGGAAGAGCTCGAAGACGCTGGCGGCCTCCTCGAGTGCCGCTTCGAGGCCACTGCCCAGCTCCTCGGCTGCGATCGTCTCCGTGAAGCTCGCGAAGAGCGCGACAGCGGCGATCACCGCGGAGCCGATGGCGAAGCCCTTGGTGACGGCCTTCGTGGTGTTGCCCACCGCGTCGAGGCTCACCATGATCCGCTCGGGCTCGCCCTGGAACTCACCGGACATCTCGGCGATCCCCGCGGCGTTGTCGGCCACCGGTCCGTAGGTGTCCTCGGAGACCACGACGCCGGTGGTGGCCAGCATGCCCATGCCGGCGAGCGCCACCAGATAGAAGCTGAACTGGATGTCGCCACCTCCGAGGGCGACCGCCACCCCGATCGCGGCGGCGATCGCGATGATCGCCCACACCGACGACTCGAGCCCGGCCGAGGTTCCGGAGAGAACCGTTGTGGCGGGCCCGGTCCTGGCGGCATCGGCGATCTCCTGCACCGGCGAGGCCTCGGTTGACGTGAAGTGCTCGGTGAGACGGCTCACCACTTGGGCCAGGACGAGTCCGATCACCACCGCACCGAACATCCGCCAGCCGACGTTGTCCAGGGTGCCGGGGTCGTTGCCGACGTAGGTGAAGGACACGATCGCGGTGCCGACGACGGTGAGGATCCCGGCGGTGAAGAAGCCCCGGTTGATCGGGGCCATCGCCGTCTTGTCCTTGTCGGTCGCCCGCACGACGTAGACGCCGACGATCGACGCGAGGACCCCGATCGCCCTGGCGGCGAGTGGGAAGATGAGGCCCAGCGCCCACTTGCTCGGGTCGTCGGGGTAGATGGACTGGAAGGCCGCGACCCCGAGGATGATCGAGGCGACCAGGGTGACCTCGTAGCTCTCGAAGAGGTCGGCGGCCATCCCGGCGCAGTCGCCGACGTTGTCGCCGACGTTGTCGGCGATGGTCGCCGGGTTGCGGGGATCGTCCTCTGGGATGCCGGCCTCGACCTTTCCGACCAGGTCGGCGCCCACGTCGGCCGCCTTGGTGAAGATGCCGCCCCCGACCCGCAGGAAGAGCGCGAGCAGCGAGCCGCCGAACCCGAAGCCGATGAGGATGGCCGAGCTCGTGTTCTGGAAGACCATGATGATCATGGTGGCGCCGAGCAGGCCGAGCCCGACGGTGAACATCCCTGCGACCCCACCCGTGCGGAACGCGACGCGCAGCGCGCCGGCGAGGGAACCGCTGCGGGCCGCGGCCGCGGTGCGCACGTTGCCCCGGACCGCCAGGCTCATGCCGATGAATCCCGTCAGACCTGACATGAGGCATCCCGCGAGGAACGCGAGGGTGCGGTAGAGCCCGGACTCCCACTTGGTGAGCGCTTCGATGCCGTCAGGCTTGACGATCTCGGTCGAGGTGACGAAGACGATGGCGGCCACGGGTATGACGATGACGCCGATGGTTCGGAACTGCCGCCTGAGGTAGGCGAGGGCGCCCTCCTGGATGGCCGTGGCGATCTCGATCATCTTCGGCGTGCCCTGGTCTGCGGCGAGCACGCCGCGCATCAGGGCGAATCCGATGAGGATCGCGAGGATGGCGGTGGCGGCCGAGAACAGGAGCCAGAACCACTCGGCACCCCCGAGCTCGAAGGTCTGATAGCCGCCCTCAGCGGCAAAGAGCACGTGGTGCATCGAGAGTCCCTTTCTGCTCGCACGCGCGGTGGAGGATGTTGAAGCGCTGGATCGTAGCGGTCAGGGCCCCGGCGATCCCAAAGCGCCCTCTCTTCGCGGCCTCGGGATCAGGCGTCCAGTGGGGGTGGCGGTTCCAGGTCGTGGTCCCGCATCGCCGCCTCGATCAGGTCGTTCGCGGTCTCCACCACGAAGACCCGGGCGTAGCGCTTGGACTCGGCCGGGACGATGTGCCAGGGCGCCATCGGGATGTCGGTGTGGGCGAACATGTCCTCGATCGCGAGCTCGTACTCGGCTCTCTTCTCGCGGTTGCGCCAGTCCTCCGACGTGAGCTTCCACTTCTTGAGCGGATCGGCGGCCCGCCGGTCGAAGCGCCGTAGCTGCTCCTCGGGTGAGAGGTGGAGCCAGAACTTCACGACCAGCGTCCCCTCGTCGGCGAGCATCCGTTCGAGCCCGACGATCTCGTCGTACGCCCGGCGCCACTCGGCCTCGGAGGCCAGACCCTCGACCCGCTCCACGAGGACCCGCCCGTACCATGAGCGGTCCAGGACGGCCATGCCACCCCAGCCAGGCAGGGCGGGCCAGAAGCGGGTGAGCCAGTGGTGGCGAAGCTCGTCCGGCGAAGGGGCCGCGTACTGGACGACCCGGACGTGGCGGGGATCGAGCGGGGCGACCAGCCTCTTGATGCAGCCACCCTTCCCCGAGGCGTCCCAGCCCTCGAAGACGAAGCAGACCGGCGGGCCCAGCCGACCATCGCCGAGCAGCCCCCCCAGGTGGAGGCGCAGCTGCAGCAACCTCCTGTTGGCCAACTCGAGCCGCTCGGCCTCGTCCAAGCGGCTCAGTCCGAGGCTGAGGTCGACGTGCTCCAGGCGGCCCATCAGGACAAGGTAGGCGAATCCGGCCGCTTGCCGAGCTCTCTCCGGAACCGCCCGCCCATCCGAGCCATCCAGACCGCCACACCGAGGATCAGCGCGCCCGAGACCAGCATGAGGAGCGGTGCCCGTCCCTCACCGGGGAAGAACCAGCCGATCGCCCAGGGCACGTTGACCAGCAGACCCAGGGAGCCGAAGACCGACAGCAGGACGCGGCCGGGGAGCGTCCCCAGGGCGATGAGGCCCACGGCGGTCGCGATCCCGAAGAGCGACGCGAAGCCCGGGGAGGCGGCTCCGGTGAGCGCCGCGCCCACCAGCACGGCGATCCCACCTGCTGACTCGACGGCCTCCGGCAGGCGGGTGAGCCGGCGGGCACCGACGAAGAGCAGGAGCGCCCCGATGGACCACGTGCCGAGACCGGTCGCGTACGGCGCATCGGGAGTGAAGTATCCGAGCACCGAGGGGAACGCCTGAACCGCGACGACCGCACCCACGATGCCCAGCAGCAACTGCTCGCCCCGGGTGGTCCTGAGCTGGCGGACGAGCGCCAGAGACATCAGGGCCAGCGCGGTGAGCGCGTCGAAAGCCAGACCGAAGCCCGGCCGCTGGTCGGAGATCGCGATCCCGGCCCCGGCGATCACGGCGACCGCCCCTGCGGCGTCGAGGACCATCGGCTGAGGGGTGCGGTGGCTCAGCCCGACCGCGAGGTAGCACGCGCCCAACACCCAGATCGTGAGGCCGACCGGGAACTGGTCCCCGAAGTGAGCGGCGACTGCACCGGCGAAGACGGCGAGTCCGGCGAGGGAGCTGAGCTGCTGCAGCGGACGGTCCTTCCACCACCAGAGCAGGCCGCCCTGGAGCGCGACCGCGGCACCGCACGCCATGGCCACGGTCTCGGGCTTCTCGACGTCCATGCCGTCGCGGACCGCGACTCCTACGAAGAGAGCGGTCGCCGCGGTGGAGCCGAACCAGAGGAAGGCCCGCATCCGGGCGAAGGCGGGGTCCTCCTGCTCGCGGACCAGCCGACCCGCCCCGAAGAGGGCGAAGGCGGCGACGCCGCTCAGCACCAGTCGAGCGCCGACGGTCATGTCCGGCCAGTACCGCCCCACCACGAGACCGATGCCCGAGACTGCGAGCGCCCCACCGAGGTACCCGAGGGCTTCGGCGACCACCGGGACACGTCGTGGTGGGGCGGGAGGTGGAGGGGGCGGTGGCGGGGCCACCTCGATCCGCCCTTGCTCGAAGGAGCGGATCGCGTCGGCCTGACCCTTCGATATCAGGCCCGCTCCGACCCAGCGTGCGAGCTCCTCGTCCCGAGCGATGTCCCCCGTGGGCACCACGGGCGGCGGAGACGACCGCTCCGGAGCCACGGGTGTGCTCGTCGTCGGCGGTGCAGCTCTCCGGTCGGTCCGGCCCACGGCCTTGACGATCGCGACGACGATCCCGACCGCCAGCAAGAGGACCAGCGCGAGTGCGATCACGTCCGTCATCCTGCCCTCTCGGGCAGGGCTCGCTCAGGGCCGAAGGTCCCGCCGGCGGCCTGTCAGCTGTTGTGTACCGGACAGCCCTCGCCGACGTGCGCCGGTCGCAGCGAATCGGTGACCTCCGACTCCGGCGTGAAGAGGGCAGGGAGGTGCTGTAGAGCGATGACCAGAGAGGAGTCGCCCCGGGCCACCTCGGCGCCGTCGGAGATGGCGATGTCGGGGAGGCGGTAGAACAGCTCCTGGAACACCGTCTTCACCTCCATCCGTGCGAGGTTGGCACCCAGGCAGTAGTGCGGACCGATCCCGAACGCGAGGTGAGGGTTCGGGTCGCGGTCGAGGATGAGCTCGTCGGGCCGCTCGAAGACGTCCTCGTCGCGGTTGGCCGACTGGTACAGCATGAGGATCCGGTCGCCCTCCTCGAACTCGACGCCCTTGTAGGTGTGATCGGTGGTCACGGTGCGGATGAACGAGATCACGGGAGAGACCCAGCGGATGAGCTCGTCGATGGCGAGGTCGACGAAGCGGTCGTCGTCGAGGTTGTCGATGAGCCGGGACCGCTCCTCGGGGAAGAGGCTGAGCGCGAGCATCCCGCCGGTGATCGCGTTTCGGGTCGTCTCGTTCCCGGCGACGAGGAGGACGGTGAGGAAGGCCAGCAGCTCGTCGTCGTCGAGCTGCTTCCTCTTGGCCAGGATCTCCTGGCGGCGCTCCTCGGAGACACCCGAGACGGCGAAGGTGTCCCTGCTCAGATCACCGGCGTCGTACGCGCTGGGTCAGCACCCCGATGAGGTCGTCGACCTCGGGGTCGGCCCGACGTTCAGATATCAGCTCGACCAGCATCCCGGCGTACTCGCCGAACGCCTCGGCTGCTGCGACGAGCTTCGGATCCTCGGGGTCGACGTGGCCGTCGCCCTCCATCATCGCGTCGGACCAGCGGTACATCTTCATGCGGGTGTCGGGGTCCAGCCCCATCAGCTCGCAGATGATGATGAGCGGGACGTGTATGGCGAACTCCTCGACGAAGTCGGCGCTGCCCTGCTCGGCCATCCGGTCGACGATCTCGTTGGTGAGCTCGCGGACGTGGGGGACGAGGCGGCGCACCTGACGGGGGGTGAAGCCCTGGCGGATCAGCCGGCGGGTCTCGAGGTGCTCGTCACCGTCCATCGTGATGATGGACATGTCCCCGGCGATCCGAGGCCGCACCCCGAAGCGGTTGCAGTACAGCTTCGGTTCGCGGGAGATGTGGAAGACGTCCTCGTGTCGGCTCACCACCCAGAGGTCGTTGGCCTCGTCCCTGTGGATGGGAGCGTTGTGCCTGAGCCACCTGTAGGTCTCCCAGGGGTCGTCGTACAACCTGGGGTCGCAGAAGTCGAGAGCGCGGTCGCCTGTCGCGGTCACGGATCCCCCTCGTTTGTGTCAGCCGGTCGAGCTGTTGGTTCTGGAACGATGCTACGGAGCAGGTCCTGCTCCGACAACCGATCGCGCCCACTCGGTGTGAAGCCGGCCCCCGGCCCGTAGCCTCTCGTTGTGACCTCCGTGGCCCGAGCCGAGCGAGCAGAGCTCTGCGATCTGCTGCTCGAGGTCGGTCCCGACATCCCGACTCTCTGCGAGGGATGGACCGCGGCCGATCTCGCTGCGCACCTGATCATCCGTGAGCGCCGGCCGATCGCCGCCATCGGAGTGGTCGTGTCGCCGATGGCGGGCCTCACGGAGCGTTCGATGTCCCGCGAGAAGAGCCGCCCGTGGCCCGAGGTGGTCGAGCGGATCCGCAGCGGCCCGCCTCTGTGGTGGCGACCGATAGACGAGCTGGCGAACACGGTGGAGTACTTCGTGCACCACGAGGACGTCAGGCGTGGTGACCGGCGCGCCGGCCCCCGGCCGTCCAGCGAAGCCCGTGACGAGGCGCTGTGGGGCGCGACGCGACGAGTGGGCTCACTGCTGGGGCGGGGCGTCAAGGGAGCCGGTCTCGACCTCGTGTGGCATTCAGGAGAAGGTGAGCGGGTCCGGAGTGTGCGCAAGGGTGAGCCCCGTGCCCGCCTCGTCGGAGCACCCGGCGAGCTCCTGCTCTACCTCTATGGGCGCAAGGACGTGGCCGCAGTCGAGATCGACGGAGATCCAGACGCGGCGGCCCGTGTGAGGGAGTCCGAGCTCGGGTTCTGAGAACGCCCCTCGCTGCTAGCCTGCTCTCTCCGGTTCGCGCCCGGCGTCGAGGGTGCGGAGGAGGTGCTGGCAGGTGCTGGGGATCCCGTGAACCTGCAACCCCCCGACGAGCACCAGCTCCTGGTGTTCTGGGTATCGCTGCTGCTGCTGCTCGTTCTGGCCCGCGCGCTCGGGTGGCTGGCGCAACGGCTGGGCCAGCCGGCGGTCGTGGGCGAGTTGAGCGCCGGCCTGCTGGCGGGGCCTTCCGTGCTCGGCAAGCTCGCTCCGGAGGCGAGCGATTGGCTGTTCCCTGCGGATCCGACCCAGAGCGCCATGCTCATGGTGGTCGGCTGGATCGGCGTCGTGTTCCTCTTGGTGGGGACCGGCTACGAGACGGACCTCGGCCTGATCCGGTCTCTCGGCCGCGCGGCTGTCCTGGTGTCGACGGGGAGCCTCGTGCTGCCGCTGGTGGTCGGCTTCCTCGTGGGTGTGGCCATGCCGGACCTCTTCTTCGGGGAGCAGTCGGATCGGGCCCTCTTCGCCTTCTTCATGGCGACCGCGCTCAGCATCTCGTCGCTCCCGATCATCGCCAAGATCCTCTCGGAGATGGGGCTCCTGCGGCGCACCTTCGCCCAGCTCAACCTGGCGGCGGGCATGGTGAACGATGTCGTGGGCTGGGTGCTGCTCGGTGTCATAGCCGGCCTCGCACGAGCGGGGGAGTTCGAGCTCGAAACCCTGGTGGCGACCCTCGTCGGGCTCGTCGCCTTCTTCGTCGGCGCGTTCACGCTCGGCCAGTGGCTCATAGACCGGTGGCTTCGCTCGCTGAGGGCCAGAGGCAACGACCCGGTCGTGGGAACCAGCGGTGTCGTGATCCTCGTGCTGGCCGCCGGTGCTCTCACCCAGTGGATCGGGGTCGAGGCGGTGCTGGGAGCCTTCATGGCCGGGGTCCTCCTCGGCCGTTCGCGGTTCAGGGAGCACCGGCTGCTCAGGTCGATCGAGCTGATCACCGACGCGTTCTTCGCCCCCGTGTTCTTCGCGGTGGCGGGGCTTCGGGTCGACCTCGGCCTGCTCGGCGATCCCACGGTGCTCGGATGGGGCCTCGTGGTGGTGGTCGCGGCAGCCGTCTCCAAGTACGTGGGGGCGTCGGTGGGTGCGAGGTGGGCCGGGCTGCCGCGCAGGGAGGGCTCAGCCGTCGGCATCGGGCTGAACGCCCGGGGTGCGCTCGAGATCGTGATCGCATCCGTGGGGCTGGCTCTGGGGGTGCTCAACCAGGCGTCCTACACGGTCGTCGTGTTGATGGCCATGGCCACCTCGATCATGACCCCGCCGCTGTTGCGTGCGGTGCTCAAGGGCTGGCGTGGGACCCCCGAGGAGCAGCACCGGATCCGCCGGGAGGAGGTGCTCGGGAAGAACCTGGTCGTGCGTGCCGAGCGCCTGCTCCTGCCGAGCCGAGGGGGTCCCGGCTCGATCATGGCCGCGCAGATCCTCGACCTCGTCTGGCCCGTCGAGGTGCCAGCGACGGTGCTCACCGTGGGTCCGACGGGCTCGGCGGGTGACCTGACACCGATCCGCAACGTGCTCGCCGAGCGCTCTGTCGACTTCAACCGGATCCGGAAGGGCGACGGTGCCGAGGCCGTGCTGAAGGAGGCGCGGCTCGGGTACGGGGTGATCGGGGTGGGCCTGCGTGGCGACCGTCACGAGGGCAAGGCTCTCTCGCCGTTCGTCGAGCAGCTCGTGGCCGGAACCGATCTCCCGGTGGTGGTGGTGCGGCGCGGCCGTTCGCTCGATCGGGCACTGCCGTGGGCGTACGGGACAGCCGTCGTACCTGTGAGCGGGTCGGAGGCGTCCCGCGCGGCACAGGAGGTGGCGATGAACCTCAGCTCCCGGATCGGGACCGAGGTGGTGCTGACCACGGTCGTCGAGGCGGACCAGGAGCCCGTTCCGCTGGATCCGCTCCACGTCTTCCACCTGGCCGAACCTCCTCCCATCGCCTCCCGGCTGCTGGGCCAGGCGTCCGACGCCGCGGCGGAGGTCGGGGCGAGGTGGCACACCGCGGTGAGATACGGCGAGTCGACCGCGCGTGAGGTGCTCGGTCTCGTGGAGGATCTGCAGGCGGACCTGGTCGTGGTGGGCGCCGGCCGGCGCGAGGTGGAGGGGGAGTCGTTCCTCGGTCAGACCGTGGAGAGGCTCCTCGTCGAGTGCCCGGCGACGGTCGTGGTCGTGGTGACGCCCGGCTGAGCCGGGAGAGACAGGCTCAGCCGAGCGCGCCGGCTTCGCGCAGCGCGGCGATCTGCTCGGCGTCGTACCCGAGCACATCGCGAAGCACCTCGTCGGTGTGCTCTCCGACGGTCGGTGCCATCGTCGGCTCGGGCAGCTCCTCGCCGATGAGCTTGATCGGGATCGGGAGCATGTCGGCGCCGAGTCGTCCCGCCGGGTACCAGGGGAAGCGGTCCTGGAACTGGGGGTCGTCGGCGATGGTCTTCGGCGTGTTCACGGGGGCGATGGTGGTGTTGTGCTCGTCCGCGAAGGCGATCCACTCCTGCGAGGTGCGCGTGCGGAAGATGTCGCGGAGCTCGGCCTGGAGCTCGCGGTTGTTGCGGGCGTGGTCGGCGAACTTGGACCCGGGCCACCGCTCGAAGAGGTCCATGCGGTCGACGCCGGAGCAGAAGTTCTTCCAGAACTCCTGCTCGGACGCCATGAAGAGCACGTGGCCGTCGGCCGACTCGTACATCTGGTAGCGGACGCCCTCCTTCATGCCGGCGGTGCCGGGCGCGCGGCGCTCGTAGTTCGTCGGACTTGTTGCCGGTGACCTCGCTCTCGGGCCGCTCGTAGGCCTTCCAGGTCTCGGAGCGGTACCAGTCCATGTACGCGGCGGCGTCGGACTGGGCGATCTCGATCCGGCAGCGCTCACCGGTCTCGCGGGCCCTGATGATCCCGGCGAGGATGCCGAGCGCCCCGAACAGCGGCCCGGCGTGGATGCCCATCGACGGGTGCTCGGGGATGTAGCAGAAGCCCTCCTCGTCGTACGCAGGGTTCACGAGGCCGGCCCAGGTGTCGTAGGCGATGCCGTGGCTGGGCAGGTCCTTGTAGGGGCCGGTCATCCCGTAGCCCGAGATCGTGCAGAAGACGATCCGCGGGTTGACCTCGAGCAGCTTCTCGTAGCCGAGGCCGCGCCGCTCGAGCCCGCCCGGTCGCATCGCCTCGACGACGACGTCGGCGTCGCGGACCAGCTCCAGGTAGGTCTGGACGCCCTCGTCCGTGCGCAGGTCGAGCGTGATGCTCCGCTTGCCGCGGTTGATGTGGAGGTGCATCAGCGAGACGCCCTCGACGATGGGCCACGTCATCTCCCGGATGTAGTCGCCTTGCGGGGACTCGACCTTGATCACGTCGGCGCCGAGGTCGGCCAGGTGCGTGGTGATGGCGGCGGGGCCGAGCATCGAGCTCTCGATGATGCGGACACCTGCGAGGGGTGGTGCGGGGCTCATGCCGCGAGAGTATCTGACGACCCGTCAGATCCTCCAGGCTCACCCGGTGTCGAGACGTCTGGGGTACGAGAGCAGGCTCCTCCCGGTCGGGGATGCGAAGACCAGCTCACCGTCGGCGTCGCCGGTGATGCTCCATCGGCCCTCGTGGACGAGGTGGTGGTGGAAGAAGCACAGCCCGAGGCCGTTCGCGGAGTCGGTGCTGCCGCCCCGGCACCACTGGCGCATGTGGTGGATGTGGTGGATCGGTCTGGCACAGCCTGGGTGACGGCAGCACTCGCCGTCTCGGGCGCGGATGTGGCGAGCCAACCAGCCCGGCCAGGAGCGCCGGGCACGGCCCACGCCGAGCGTCGTGCCCCCGGGGCCGTGCAGCGCCCACTCGATGCGGCTGTCGCAGGCCAAGCGGCGCACCACCTCGGCGGCGATCGCGGTCCCGTCGGCCAGCTCTGCACGCCCGGTGGGCTCCTCGGCGCTGAGAAGGCCCACGTCGGCGTGCACCACCACGGTGGCGCGGTCGGGGTCGCAGTCAGCGCCGAGGCGCAGGCCCGCCAGACATCCGAGAGCATCCGCTCGCTGCTGGGCGAGGGACGGATAGGCGCCTGTGGCGGGGTCGGGGGCGAGGTGGGCCTCGCTGATGCGGTCGAGCGCCACCCTCAGGCGCTCGGCTTCTTCGTCGGCCACCACGGCGGAGATCCCGGTGCCGCCCTCCAGGCGACGCCGGAACCGCAGGCTGCGCTGCTCGTGGACCTCGCGTGCCGCCCGGTCACACACCTTTCGGGCCCGCAGCATCGCCCACAGCGTCTCGGGTGCCAGACCGGGGCCCTCTGCGGCCCACTCGGCGTCGGTCTCGCCCGTGGCCAGAGCGCAGAGCGCCACCAGCTGGTCCCAGGACAGGCGTCCCTCGCCGAAGGCACGAGCCAGGGCCGGCAGGTCGCCGAGGACGCGCGCGACCCCTGCGATCTCGGCCGCGCTGCGACGCCGCAGGCCCAGCTGCAGCTCGAGCCAGGCCTCCAGCCCCGACTGGCCGTCGGCGGCCCACAGCTCACGTGCATCGACCTCTGCAGCCATGCGCACCAGCTCGAGGCGCGTCGCGGACTCGAGACAGCCCACCTGCACCAACGCCTCCACCAGCCCGTCGTCGTCGCATCCCCCGTAGCCCGATCCGCGCGCGGGGCGGACACGCCGGCTTCCGGGGCATCCTCCAAGGCGCCGCCAGGACCGGCTCCACTGTCGAACATGTGTTCGATGGTACCCCACGCCCCAGCCTCCCGCCACCCCGACCGCCGCGAAGATCGGTGACATCGGTCGCACCGCGGGCCTGATCGGGGCAGGAGGCATCCGCTCGGTAGCTTCTCGGGCGATGGGTCCGCGAGCATGCGCTCGAACGGCCGGGAGAGCCGGCATCGTGGTCCTGGCGGCGACGGCGGTGTTCGTCGTGGCGGGGTGTGGGAACGACGGCTCGGAGGCGGCGCCCACGTCGATCGACCTCTCGCCGGCGGTGGAGGCCTGGCTCGACTCACTTCCGGAGGAGCCGTCGATCTGGCAGCGGTGCCCACCGGGGGAGGGGGGCTCGGCCGTGTGGGAGGAGTCCTTCCTCGGGGGCTGGGAGAGCTTGGCCGCGGCCGGCGCCCCGCCTGATCCGGTGGCGGGTGCCTGGCGCACCTACCTGGAGGCGGGCAACGTCTGGGCGGCGGCGGTGCTCGCCGGGGTCGACGAGCCCGCGATGCTCGATGGGCTCCGCGCCGCGGAGGCGCGGCTCATCGGCGAGCTCGAGCGGTGGGTGGAGAGGTCGCAGGTGGGTTCGCGGCTCGCGCTCTCGGAAGGCTCCCTGCCCGAGTCCTGCTAGTTCTCGGTGGCAGCGAGCACGAGGCGGGCGAGCTCGTTCGGGCTCGTGCTCACGATCCCGCCTGGCTCTTCCTGCCTGTAGGGGCCGATCCGGGTGACGACGATCCCCTCCGAGGGGAGCACGAGCACCATCTGGTCGCCGAGCCCCAACGCTGCGAACGCATCGAGGGGTGCGTCCGGCCACCAGCGGCTCCCGTCGTCTATCGGATCGTCGGTTATCGGGTTCAGGCGGCGTCCCTCGCTGTTGCGCCACCACAGGTACCCGTAGGTGGTGTTCAGATCCTGGGAGGCCGACGTGGCCTCCTCGACCCAGTCGCTCGACACGATCTGCTCGCCGTCCCACCAGCCGTCGCGCATGAAGAGGTAGCCGAAGCGCGCCGCATCCCGGCACGACGCCTGGACGCCCATGAACGCTGCTGGGTTGCCAGCCCGGTCCCGCATGATCGTCGAGCTCATGCCGATCGGTCCGAACAGGTTCTCCTGGGCGAACTCCTCCATGTCCTGGTCGGTGGAGCGCTCGATCACCGCTTCGAGCGTCTGGATCGCGGAGTTGTTGTACACCCACTCGGTTCCCACCTCGTGCTGCTGCCCCAGGCCGAGCGCGAAGGCGGTGCGGTCAGCTGAGCCCACCATCTCCAGGTAGTCGGTCGCGAAGTCCCAGTACCGGCCGGAGTCGTTGCTGATCAGGTTCCTGATCGTGATCCCGTCGCTCTCGGTGCCCTCCCACTCGGTGAGGTAGGAGGAGGCCGGTTCGTCGATGCCGAGGTGACCCTGATCCTGTGCGATCCCGACCAGGGTGCTGGTCACCGACTTGGAGGCCGAGAAGATCTCCTGGTCCGTGTCGGGCGTGAAGTCGTTCCAGTAGCGCTCGTCGACCAGCTCACCGTCCTTCACCACAGCCAGGCAGTTCGAGTTGGTGCTCTCGGCGTACTCTGCCAGTGCGTCCAGGCCCTCCTGTCTCAGACCGACCTCCGACGGGTCGATGGTCTGCCACTCCGGATCCGGGTACACCCACGAGGGATCGGCGGCTCCGGCGTCATCGGTGCCACCGGTCCCGCCCGTGGTGGGCGGGGCGCCATCGGCACCGGCCGGTGCCTCGTCGCTCGATCCACCGCACGCTGCGGCCAGACAGATGGGCAGGAGGACGGCGAGGACCGCTGATCGCAGGCGCATGCTGCAACGGTAGCGTCGGCGTCGGTGGCTCAGGTCCGTATCTGGACCCCGGCGAGCACCGCGTTGAGCTCACGAGTCAAGGCAGAGCGATCTTCGTAGCTGCCGATGACCGCGTAGAGGCAGAAGGCGCGCCTGCCGTCGACGTTGAAGAACCGCTGGAGGCCGGCCATGCCGGGAAGCGGACGCTGCATCACCATCGGGTCGAAGTCCTCTGGGCTCAGCGGGCCCGGCACGCCCCTGGTGGCGAACATGGGTTGGACCGCGGACTCGGGTTCGAACTCGAAGAGGACCACCAGGATGTGCCCATCCGACATGATCTCCACGGCACCGCTCCCGAAGTCGCCGCGTTGGACCGGGAGGGGGAAGTTCGCCAGGTGGGCCACCGCGTTGACGGTGGCCGGTCTGCGAAGGTGCTGTGGGACGTCGTCGGCAAAGAGCACCTCGTCGGGATGGCGCTGGTACACGACCCCCTCCCACCCGGTGGGGAGCGCGGCGGCGATCCCGGCGCTGTCGAGGTCGGCAGGGGTGACGACCTCCGCGGGGACGGTTGGGACCTGTTCCTCGGCCGGTGCTGTGGTGGTGGGTTCGGAGGTGCTCACAGGTGGTCTCCAATCACGAGGGCAGGAGGTCGGTGACCAGGAAGAGGGCGGCCGCGCCGAGGGCCACCTGCACCCCGACCGAGGCACCGTGGGCGTAGCGTCCGGTCTCCTGGAGCCGGCGGTGGAAGAGGCGGAGGCTCTGGGGGTCCGAGATCCGTGAAGCGGTGAGGAGCATGACGCCTCGCGCCAACCCGAAGGTTGCACCGATGATCACGCCGTTGACCAAGTACCCCGAGAGGAACGCCAACAGGAAGGTCAGGTAGATGGCGGCCGACGGCACGATCGTCATGAAGGCCATGCCGAGCTGCAGACCGAAGCCCGCGGCGTACACCCAGCCGCGATAGATCGTGAGCCAATCCTCGTTCACCTGGCGGTGCCATGACGGCAGCTGGGCGCCGAAGAGGTGGAGGTCGAACACGATCCCGGCAGCGCACAGGATCACGACCGCGATGCCGACCACGACCTGAGACGGCTCCACCAGGATCCGGAACAGCGCTCCGAGACCACCGGCAGCTGCACCGGTGAGCATGCCTCCGAGCACGGTCGCGAGGATGTAGATGGTGGAGGTCACCCAGAACCGGTTGTTCCGTCCCCGCTCCCCGAGCGGGGTGATGCTCGAGAGCATCGACTCCCCTCACGGTGACCAGGTGGAGCGGATCGCGCCGATGATGGCGACTGCCATCCCGGCGATCGTCACGGCGGTAGCGCTCACTCGGATGCTTCCGGGGGCTCGTCCTGCGGTGCTGAGGAGGGGTAGAGGCGGGGATCGCCCGGGAGTATCCCGGCCGCCATGAGCTCGGCGTCAGCGCGCCCCTCACGCGCACGTCCATCGGCGCGCGCGGTGGCACCCCCACTCTGGTCGAGGGCCAGACCGGAGTCGGCCAGGGCGGAGTGAAGGAGCTTCTGCACCTGGTGCCAAGTGGTCCCCGAGCCCTCACCCAGGACGTCACCGGACGGGCCATCCACCAGGATGAAGTAGGGCGAACCGGGCACCGCGTACTGGTTCCAGGCAGTTGTGGACATGATCGTGGGGATGTCGTCGGGTGCCTGCTCGATCACCTCCGCTTCGCTCTCCTGCTCCGGCCCCTTGGTCACGATGACGAGGCGGGTGCCCACGCCGGGGAGGTCGAGGGAGTCGGGGTCGTCGAACCGCTCCCAGTACTCGGCACATGTGAGGCAGCCGCTCGAGAGGAAGGCCAGGAGAGTCGGGTGATCGACGCCGACGACCGACACCTTCCTCTGACCGCCCCCGGGGACCTGACCGGTCACGTCGAACGCTTCTGTCTCGTCCGAACGAGGCGCGGTCACGCCTTCGGTGACAGCGAAGCCGGAGGAGCTCACCGGCTCCCCGCGCGGCTCTCCTCCGGTGGTGGTCCCGTCGAGGGCGGGGTCCTCCTCGGTGTGGTCCCCGGCACCGAGGTCGTGCAGCCTGCGCAGGATGTCGGCATGGCTCCGGAGGAGTCCGGCCACCAGCACCGCCAGGAGGGCGACCACCACTCCTTGGACGATGACGAGGGTGAGGGCGGCCGTGCTCATCGGTCGGTTCCTCTCATGCGGGCACCATCCGGCAGTCGCCGTAGTTGAACTCGAGCGAGGCGCTCCCACCCGTGGGGGACTGACGCAAGAACCACGTTCGGCGCCTCACCACACCTATCCCCGTTCGGCCGTCGCCGTTCCAGTCGCCGGTCACCGGGACGTCCCCTTCCCACCCGTAGGTGAAGTCGTACTCCGCGGGGCCGGAACCCGCGGTGTTGCGGAGGTACCAGGTGCGGTCGCGCACCACCCCGATCCCGGTCCGGCCGTCGCCGTCCCAGTCGCCGGTCACCGGGATGTCTCCGGACTTGCCGTACACGAAGCTCTTGTCGGCAACGCCGCTGCTCGGCGTGTTGCGGAGGTACCAGTTCCGGCCGCGAACCACCCCGATCCCGGTCCGGCCGTCGCCGTCCCAGTCGCCGGTCACCGGGATGTCTCCGGACTTGCCGAAGGTGAAGCTGTGGTCGGCGGGGCCGCTGTTGGGCGTGTTGCGCAGGTACCAGCGGTTGCCGCGCACCACCCCGATGCCCCACACGCCGTCGCCGTCCCAGTCGCCGACGACGGGGATGTCGCCCGTCTTGCCGAAGACGAAGCTCCGGTCGGCCGAGCCGCTGCCCGGGGACTGCCTCAGATACCAGGTCCGACCGCGGACCGCGACGATCCCGAAGGAGCCGTCACCGTTCCAGTCGCCCGAGAGCGGTAGGTCGCAGACCCGCCGCATCTCCTGCTCCTCGGGTGGATCTGCCGGGTCCGACTCCTGGAGGCATGGGCGGTTGTGGAGGGCGGTGTAGTTGTCGGTGGCGCTCGTGGTGGTGCAGGTCTCCTCCCACGTCCACGGAGGGTTGCAGGTCACCAGCCGGCACACGATGGGACCGAGGTGAGGGATCTGCTGGTTGCACTGGCCGTAGCGGAACCTCGTGCAGCAGGCCTTGCGGTGGTCGCAACGGCCCTTCGCGCACCCGCACCCACACCCGAAGCAGGCTCCCGAGCAGAAGCCGTCGGAAGCCGGCGCGCAGTTGCCGCAGAGAGCGTTGCAGTCCAGGTAGTAGCGCGGCTGGGCAACCCCACCGACGTGGCAGTACGGGGATCCGTCCGCCTTCCACCAGCCGGCCACCGCGGTTCCCGGTGGGCACCGGTTCTCTCCGTAGATGGTGCAGCAGAACTCCGTGTAGCCGTCACAGCAGAGGTCTCCGCAGTTGCACAGAGATCCGTTGCAGTTGCAGATCGCGCCGTAGGCCGTGCCCGGCTTGAGGATGAAGGAGGTCGGGGCCACGGTCACAGCGGACCCGACCATCGCCGACCTCGCCAGGAAGCCACGGCGGTCCGTCCGGGCCTCGAGCAGGCCGCTCACCTTGTCGACCAGCCAGGTGCTCATGGATGAGGCGCTCCTTCCGGTGGTGTGTGATCTAGGGGGTCGGCCGGGTCCGGGCCCCGACGAGGACGAGGGTCCGGGGAAGGACCGCGAGGACCAGGTAGGTGGCGTACACGCCGACCGCAGTCCATCCGAGGAACGGGATCCCGCGAGCGGGTTGGTCACCCAGGACGACGTCGAGCGGTCCGAAGGGACGTAGCGCCACCGCCCCCGACACCGAGAAGAACGCGAGGTTCACGAACAGGTGGAGGAGGGTCGGCGGCGTGTCCTCGCGACCGAAGCAGCCGCACGAAGCGAGCGGGGTGCTCCGGCGCAGCGCCACCGCAACGAAGACGGCGAACGCGAGATAGGACAGCGCAACCAGGGCCACGATCCACCACCAGCCGAGCACCAGGGCCGCCACTCCCAGCACCAGCTCGCCGACGCCGAGGCCGCGCACGAGGGGTCGCCGCCAGGGGAGACCCATGGCCCGCAGAGCGCCCTGGGTCGGCAGGGGATCGACGACCTTCATCACGCCCGCCGCGGCCAGGATCACAGCCGCGATGGTGAACGGGCCTGCCAGAGCCTCCACACACCGACCCTATCCGAGCCCGGGTGGAGTGGGACGCCTGCGGGGCGCGAGATCCGAACCCACTCACGGGACGAGGACCGCCTTGCCGACCAGTCGGTGGCCCAGCAGGTCGGAGAGAGCCTCGGGAGCGTCCTCGAACCGATACCGGGTCGGGGTGGCAGGGTGGAGACGGCCCTTCGCGACCAGCGCCATCAGCTCGCGCATCAGCTCGCGCTGTGCAGCCGGGTCGGCGAGCATCCAGGCGCCCCAGTCGACTCCGATGACGCGTCGGTTGCGCAGCAGCACCTGGTTCAGGGGGATGCGGGGTATCTCACCGGAGGCGAACCCGATCACCAGGAACCTCCCGTCGTAGCCGAGCGCGCGCAGCGCAGGCTCGGCCTTCTCGCCGCCGACGGGATCGAAGACCAGGTCAACTCCGCCTCCGCTCAGCGCGCGGGCACGCTCCTTCAGGTCCTCTGCCGAGTAGTCGATCGTGGCGTCGGCGCCGGCCCGCAGCGCGATCTCGAGGCGCTCGACCGACGAGGCGGCCGCGATGACCCGGGCGCCGAGGGCCTTGGCCACGTCGATGGCGGCCATTCCGACACCACCGGCGGCGCCGAGCACCAGCACCCACTCGCCCTCGGTCAGTCCCGCGCGGCGCGAGAGGGAGAACAATGCGGTGGAGTAGCTCTGGGTGAACGCCGCCGCCGCATCCATCGAGAGGTTGTCGGGGATCGGGACCAGCTGCTCGGGCCGCGCGGCCACCTTCTCCGCGAACCCACCGAGCCCCACCGTGGCGAGGACCCGCTCACCGGGCCGGAGGTCGCTCACCCCCGGACCGATCGACGAGACGGTGCCCGCGATCTCGGAGCCGGGGACGAACGGCGGGTTCGGCTTGATCTGGTACTCGCCCCGGACGAAGAGGGCGTCGACGTAGTTGACCCCCGCGGCTTCCACGTCGACGACCACCTGGCCCTCGCCCGGCTCGGGAGCGTCGCGCTCCTCGATCTCCACCTGCTCCACCGGCCCGATCTCCCGGCAGACGACGACGCGCATGCTCTTCCCCCTCGCTCGTTCGGCGGGCCACGCTACCGGTCAGCGCGCGAGGCCGCGTGCCCCCGAGCCCGTGGAGGAGAGCGGCAGAGCAGGCCTCCGTAAGATGCATGCGTGAAGGCGATCGTTCTTGTGAAGCAGGTCCCGGACCTGAGGGCGGCTGCGGTCGCCATGCGCGAGGACGGGACCATCGCCCGGGAGGGTGCACCCGCCGTGGTCAACCCGGCGGATCTGCACGCGTTGGAGGCTGCACTCCAGCTGGCGGACGAGGTGACCGTGGTGACCATGGGTCCACCTCAGGCGGAGGAGGTGCTGCGCGAATCGGTGGCGCGCGGCGCCCACAGCGGAGTGCTCGTCTGCGACAGGGCCCTGGCCGGCTCCGATACGTGGGCGACCGCCAACGCCCTCGCCGCGACGATCGAGCACCTGGGGGGTGCGGAGCTGGTGCTGTGCGGCATCTCGGCTCTCGACGGCGAGACGGGACAGGTCGGACCGGAGGTGGCCTGCCGGCTGGGCATCCCGCAGGCCACGGGTTGCGAGGAGCTGGCGGTCGAGTCGGGCCGACTCCGGGCCCGGCGCATCGTCGAGGGCGGGCACGAGTTGCTCTCGCTCCCGATGCCGGCTCTGGTCACGGTGGCCGAGACCGGCTTCGAGCCGCGCTACCCGACGTTGCCGGGACGGCGCCGCGCGGCCGCGGCGGAGCTCACCACGCTGGATGCCGACTCACTCGGACTGACGTCAGAGCGGGTGGGGCTCGACGCCTCGCCGACCAAGGTGGCGCACATGGAGTCGGCACCCGTACCCGACAGGAGCTGCAGGTTCGTCGAGGACGGCTTCGACGAGGACGCGCTGGTGGCCGAGCTGGTCTCACTTGGTGCTCTGAGCTCCTCGGAGCGCGCCTCCGACGCGGGCGTGGACGACCCGGTACCGGTCGCGCCGTTCGAGGGGGCGCCGTGTGTCTGGGTGGTCTGCGAGATGGAGGAGCCAGGTCTCAGCCGGGTGTCGGCCGAGCTCCTGTCGAAGGCCACCGAGCTCGCGCCTGCGATGGGTGGCGGGGTCGGAGCGTTCTGTGCCGCGGCGGAGCCATCGGTCGCGGCTGCCGAGGCAGCGCGCTTCGGGGCGGACGTGGTGTTCGTGGCGTCGTCCCCAGAGCTCTCGCCGTATCGTTGCCAGGTGCACGCCCGTGTGCTCGTGGATGCGGTGCGCACGCACCGACCGGAGGCGCTGCTCTTCGGTGCCACGACCACCGGTCGTGACCTGGCACCTCGGGTGGCGGCGATGCTCGACGCCGGTCTCGCGGCCGACTGCACCGATCTGCGGGTGGACCAGTGGACGCGACGCCACGTCACCTACGACCGTCTGCTGCACCAGGTCCGCCCCGCCATGGCAGGCGGGGTCCTGGCGACCTGCGTCGCACCGGAGGCCCGTCCCCAGATGGCCACGGTGCGGCCCGGGGTGTTCGCGCCGGTACCGCAACCGAAGCGGGCGCGAGTCGTCGAGATCCCTGTCGAGCTCGAGGTGGGTGATCTCTCGGTCGAGGTTCTCGAGCGGTCGGTGCGCAAGGGCGACGTGAGGCTGAACGACGCCGATGTGATCGTCGCCGGCGGTGCAGGCTGCGATGCACGAAGCTGGCATCTCATAGAGGATCTAGCTGCAGCGGTCGGTGGGAGCGTGGCCGCCTCCAGGGGCGCCGTCGAAGCAGAGCTGGCCCCCCGCTCGCTCCAGGTCGGCCAGACGGGGATCACCGTGCACCCGAACCTGTACATCGCTTGCGGGGTCTCGGGGGCGCTCCAGCACGTGGTGGGCATGAGGTCCGCCCGCACCGTCGTCGCGATCGAACCGCGACCCGGACGCGTTCATCTTCCACGTCGCCGACTTCGGGGTCGTGGCAGAGGTCTCCGAAGCGGTGCCCCGCCTCGCTGCTGCGATCCGAAGCGCCGCATCGACAGGCCCGAGCGCTTGAGGGGCCTGGTACGGGGACCTACAGTGCTGCGCAGCGACAGCAGGGGTCCGGCGGTGACGCGTTCGATCGCGCGCTCGGCGGGTGAGCGAGAGGAAGGTCATCGATGAGCCGGAGAGCGGGGCGCAGGAACGGTCGGCGTGGCGGGATGGCAGTGCTCGTCGCGGTGGCGCTCGCGGCAGCACCTCTAGGCCTCCTCGGGGGGTCAGCGCAGGGTGAGTCGTTCCCGGGAGCGAACGGCAAGATCGCGTTCTTGAACTACACGGACGCCAACGACGAGATCTTCGCCATGGAGCCCGACGGCTCCGATGTGACACCGCTCAGCAACGACCTCGACGCCGACGTGATGCCGGCCTGGTCGGCAGACGGCACGAAGATCGCCTTCGTCAGCGAGCGCGGGGGCGGTGTCGGGATATACGTGATGGACGCCGATGGCTCGAACCAGGTCCGGATCAGCGAGGACGGAGACGCCACCGACGACACCGAGCCGGCCTGGTCACCCGATGGCACGAAGATCGCGTTCGCCAGCACCCGCGACGGCAACACGGAGATCTACGTGATGGATGCCGACGGATCCAACGTGGTGCGGCTCACCGACGACCCCGCTGGCGACGACGAGCCGGCCTGGTCACCCGATGGAACGAAGATCGCGTTCACGAGCAGCCGTTCCGGTGACGGCCCGAAGATCTACGTGATGGACGCCGACGGGTCGAATCCCACGCTTCTCACCGATGACCCCCGCTGGCAGCACGACCCGAACTGGTCACCGGACGGCACCAAGATCGCGTTCGCGGCGAGGCCGGGTGACGACGCCCACATCTTCGTCATGGATGCCGACGGCTCCGACGTGACCCCTCTGACCGGCGACTCCGGCGTGGACGACAGGGATCCTGCCTGGTCGCCGGACGGCACGGGGATCGCATTCGGGAGCAACCGCGACGGTGTGGACGAGATCTACTCGATGGACACCGACGGCTCCAACGTCGACCGCCTCACGGACGGCGCTGGGGAGAGCTACGCACCGAGCTGGCAGCCGCTGCCCCCTCCACCGCCAGCGACCACCACGACGACGACGACCACCACGACAACCGTGGCTCCATCCCCGGCAGCGGCCCCCACACAGGCGGTCCCCGCCTACACGGGATAGCCCCTTCACCTCACGGCGAGGGCGCGGATCCACCCTTCTCCCGGCACAGGCCTTGCGCTACGGGGCTCAGGTGTCGAGGCCGACCGGGCAGGAGACCCCGGTCCCGCTCACCCCGCAGTATCCGCCCGGGTACCGGGCCAGGTACTGCTGGTGGTACTCCTCGGCGTAGTAGAAGGGCGGAGCGGGACCCAGCTCGGTCGTGATCCGGCCGAAGCCCGCCCGGGTGAGTCGCTCCTGGTACAGCTCGAGCGACTCGGTGGCCTCGTGCTGCTGCTGGTCGGTGTACCAGTACAGCGCAGAGCGGTACTGGGTACCGACGTCGTTGCCCTGGCGCATCCCCTGGGTCGGGTCGTGGCTCTCCCAGAACAAGCGGAGCATCTCGGCGAAGGATGTCCTCACCGGATCGAAGACGACCAGGACCGCCTCGCATGTGCCCGGTGAGGCCGGAGCAGACCTCCTCGTAGGTCGGGTTGGGGGTGATGCCCCCGGCGTAGCCGACCGCGGTGGTGTGGACGCCGGGGCTGCGCCAGAACACCCGCTCGGCTCCCCAGAAGCAGCCCATCCCGAAGATCGCCCGCTGCACGCCGTCGGGGAAGGGGGGCCTGAGCGGTGTGCCCAGCGCGAGGTGGACCCCGGACAGAAGCACCTCCGTGCTCCGCCCGGGGAGCGCATGGTCGGGTTTGGGGATGTGGAGCTTCTCGGGCTCGAATCGCAGGAATCGCACCATCGGTCTCCAACCGGCTCGCTGCCACCCAACTCGCCGCCACCGTTGACCCAGCCTACGGAATCCGCGGACCGTCGCTTCAGCCGCCAGGTCTCCCGCACTCCGGACGGTCGGTTTCGGCGGGCAGCGGCTCGGGCGGGCAGGATTCAGGCGGATCTCACGGTGCTCTCAGAGCGTTCTTAGGGGCCCCGTTCATCCTGGCTGCCGAGAACCAGTCCTCTCCGATCCCAAGGAGGATCCGATGTCCCTTACCAAGACGATCGCCGCTGCCGTCGGCGCTGCAACGCTGTCGGCCGGCCTGTTCACGGTGGTGCCGGCCATGGCCGAGGACGACCAGGCGCCCGCGGCGACCTGGGAGCAGTGGCGCGAAGGCCGACACGAGCGCCGCGAATCCCGTCGGGCAGCCATGGCCGAGGAGCTCGGGATCAGCGTCGAGGAGCTCGAGGCGGCGGGGCGTGCGGCACACGAGGTGGTGGTGGCCGAGCACGGGCAGATCGAGCCGGGTGAGATCGACCCCGAGACGATGGATGCCCGCCGCGAGGCCTTCAAGGAGGCGCTGGCCGCAGAGCTCGGGATCTCCGTCGACGAGCTGGAGCAGGCTGGTCTGGCGGTGATCACCGACCGCCTCGACCAGGCGGTCGCCAACGGGCGCATCACCCAGGAGCAGGCGGACGAGATCCTGGGACACGCACAGGACGGCACGCTCCGGGACTTCCTCCGGGAGCGTCGGCAGCAGTGGCGTGACGAGCACCCCCGTCCGGGCGGCGACCAGGACTGACCCGGGTAGTCGGGCCAGACCCGCGAAGCCCTCCCCGATCTGATGGCCGGCTCAGCCGGCCATCAGATCGCGTATCGCCTTGCGGTCGGCCTCCGAGGGGAGGCCCCAGCCCGGCTCGTAGCCGAAGACCTCGGTGGCGGGAGCTCCGACGTAGCGGCCCTCGACGATCTCGATCTGGTCCAGGTCGACCAGGCCCGGGTGAGGCTGACCGCAGGCTCGCGCGAGCCTGAGCAGCTCGAAGCGCAGCGTGCCCAGGTAGGTCGCGACACGGGTGGACTTGAGGTCAGGGTCCAGCCCGCCGGCCAGCCACCTGTTCTGGGTGGCCACCCCCGTCGGGCAGCGGCCCGTGTGGCAGCGCTGGGCCTGGATGCAGCCGATGGACAGCATCGCCTCGCGCCCCACGTTGACCTCGTCGCATCCCATCCCCATCGCCAGCAGGGCCGACTCCGGTAGTCCCAGCTTGCCCGCGCCCATGAACACCACCTCGTCGGTGAGACCCCGCTCGGCGAAGACCCGGTACACGCGGCTGAACGCCAGCTTGAATGGAAGGGCTACATGGTCACCGAACACGAGCGGCGCTGCACCGCTGCCACCCTCGCCCCCGTCGACGGTGATGAAGTCGACGCCCCGCTCGGTGGCGCGCATCCGGTCCGCGAGATGCTCCCAGAAGTCGAGCTCACCCACGGCCGACTTGATCCCGACCGGCAGCCCGCTTGCATCGGCGATCGACTCGACGAAGTCGAGCAGTCCGTCCACGTCGGAGAAGGCCGAGTGGTACGGCGGGGAGATGCAGTCCTTCCCGACGGGCACGCCGCGGATCTCGGCGATCTCGGGCGTCACCTTCGCGCCGGGCAGCATCCCTCCCAGGCCGGCCTTGGCCCCTGGCTGAGCTTGATCTCGATGGCCCGGACCGGGGCCGATCGAGCGGTCTCGACCAGTCGAGCGATGTCGAAGTGGCCGTCGGCGTCGCGGCAGCCGAAGTAGCCGGTGCCGATCTGCCAGATCAGATCTCCCCCGCAGCGATGGAACCCGGAGACGCCTCCCTCTCCGGTGTTGTGCAGGCATCCTGCGATGAGCGCACCTCGGTTCAGTGCCTCGATCGCCGCCCCACTCAGAGCTCCGTAGCTCATCGCCGAGATGTTCACGATCGAACGTGGTCGGAACGCGTGCCGTCGTCTGTGTGCGGCCCCGAGCACCTTTGCGCACGGCACCGGTCCCATCGGGTCGGTGTGGCCGGCGTCAGCTGAGTGGTGCGGGAACGCGGCCGGCTTGATGATCACGTAGGACGACGTGCGTTCGAGATCGTTGTCGGTACCGAAACCGAAGTAGTTGTTCTGCTGCTTGGAGGAGGCGTAGATCCACCGGCGCTGATCGCGTGTGAACGGGCGCTCGGCGTCGTTGTCCGTGACGATGTACTGGCGCAGCTCGGGACCGATCGCCTCGAGCGCGTAGCGGAGGTGACCGAAGACCGGGTAGTTCCGGAGGATCGCGTGACGTCGCTGGAGGAGGTCGTAGGCGGCGACGCCTGTGAGCGCAGCTGCCGCCCCGGCAGCCAGGGCCCCCCTGATCCGGGCTCCGGTGGCGGGAGAACCTCGCCTGTCCGACATGCCGCCAACCTACTGTCGCCGTCGAGCTCGCTGCGGGGGCCGCGACCCCTCCTCCATAGAGTGGGCCGATCCAGCCGCCTTCAACGCCGGCGGAGAGCAGACCATGTAGGAGGCAACCCATGAGGTCCGGAGTGAGCTGCCGTCCCGGTGTCGGGGCGACCCTCGAGCGTCACGGCTGAGCGGTGGCGGGGGCATGGGCGCCGGGCCGCCGACTGCTCACGGCGGCCCTGATCCTGACGATCACCCTCGTCGCCTCGGAGGCGCTGGCGGTGGGGACGGTGATGCCGCTGGTGAAGGAGGAGCTCGGGGACCTCTGGCTGTACGGCTGGGTGTTCAGCGCCTTCTTCCTGGGCAACCTGGTCGGCATCGTGGTCGCCGGCCGGACCTCGGATCGGATGCATCCGGCGGGTCCGTTCTCGGTCGGCCTCGTGCTGTTCGCCACGGGCCTTCTCGCCGCGGCCGTGGCCCCCACGATGCTGGCGCTGGTGGTGGCACGACTCCTCCAGGGGCTCGGAGCAGGTGCACTCCCGGCCACTGCCTACGTGTGCATAGCGCGTGGCTACCCGCCCGAGATCCGGCCGAGGATGTTCGCGCTGCTCTCGACAGCCTGGGTCGTGCCAGGTCTGTTCGGTCCTGCGCTGGCAGCGCTGGTCGGGGAGACGGTGGGCTGGCGCTGGGTCTTCGGCGGTCTGGTCCCCGTGGTGGCCCTGGCAGGCCTTGCCGCCGTGCACGCGGTCCGTCGCTCCGTCCCGAGGACCCCACCCGGCGCGGAGTCGGGTGGTCGAACCATCCGTGACGCGGTGCTGGTGGCGGCGGCTGGAGGGGCGCTCCTGGCAGGCCTGAGTCTGGAGCCCCGCCCGGTGGGGTTCGTCGTGGCGGTCGGAGCGGTGGTGGCGGGGACACCGGTGTACCGCCGCCTCACACCCGAGGGCACGCTCCGTGCTGCGCCCGGATTGCCGGCAGCAGTCCTGCTGCGCGGTTTCCTGACCTGCTCGTTCTTCGCCGCGGACGTCTTCGTCCCTCTCGCGCTCGTCGACGTGCGGGGCAGCTCCACGGCTCTGGTCGCCGTCGCGCTCGCGGCTGCGACCCTGGCCTGGACCACTGGGGCCTGGATCCAGGAGCGGAAGGTGTACCAGGTGGGGCCGCGTCGGCTCGTGCAGCTCGGCTTCGGTGGGCTCATCTGCGCCTTGGGGCTGCTGGCTATCGGGCTGACCGGGTCGGTGCCGGTCGGGCTGATACCGGTCGCGTTCGCGCTCGCCGGGCTGTCCATGGGTCCGGCGTACGCGTCCATATCGGTGACGGTGCTGGCGGTGGCATCGAAGGGAGGCGAGGGCACTGCGAGCTCTGCTCTTCAGCTGAACGACGTCCTCGGCGTTGCGCTGGGAACAGGAGTGGCCGGCGCGATCGTCGCGTTCGGAGAGGACCTCGACGCATCCTTGGCCGGCAGCATCGCCACCGTCTTCGCGTTCTCGGGGGTGGTGGCGACGGCCGGCCTCCTCCTCGCCCGCCGCCTCCCTCCGAAGTTGCCCCGTCCCGCGTAGACCCGAGGTCGGTCGCGGGACGACCGTGGCGAGTTGGCGGAGGTCGAGGTCTCGATCGCGCGGGCCGCTGCTACCGTCCCCGGGATGCCGGGGAGCACAACACGTCCGGGGCCGTCTTGCGCTCGGTTCGGGCGGATCGCGCTCCTGCTGTCGTTCGCTGTCTTGGTCGGTGGATGTGGCCAGGCGGAGGACCGGAGCGGGGGAGGAGAGGCCGAGTCAGAGCCGACCGACACCTCGGAGATCGCCGGTTCGACCGTTCCCGTGACGATCATGGACCTCACCGGCACCGATGTGGTCGAGGTGGATGTAGGTGACGACGCCTTCGATCCGAGCACCTTCGAGGTGGACCCGCGGACGAGGATCGTCTTCCGCAACTCGGGGAGCAGCGACCACGACGTCCGTCCGGCCGTCGACGGAGCGTTCGAACCCATCGCGGCGGAGGATCTCGGACCGGGGGAGGCAGCGACCCTCGTGCTCACCGAGACCGGGGAGTACCCGTTCTACTGCTCCATCCATGGAACGCCCGGGCACGCAGGAACCGCCGTCGTGGGCGAGGGAAGTGGGGTCGTGGAGCCGCCCTGATCCCGCCCGTGGTCCATCGGGTGCCCGATCCCGACGGCGGCTCCGTTGGAGCCAGGGGTGTGGGGGCACAGGTTCCCTGGTCGCGGAGGCTCGTGTGGGGCAGGATCTGGGGGTGCCGGACCCACCGCCTGAGCCCGATTCGGAGACCGGCTCGTCGGTCCCGGCCGACCTGCTGTCGGTGCAGCATCGCCACCGCTTCCGCTGGTGGATGCCCGTGGTGGGTGTCGTCGTCCTCGCGCTCGGGGCCCTCGGGGTCTTGCTGTTGCTCTTCCTGAACCGGGAGGAGCCGGAGGCCCTCTCGGTCGAGGAGGCGATGGAGGAGTTCCGGAGCTCCACGGCAACCACCTCGGGAGAGGAGACCGGGCTGCGACCTCCCGCCGGCGTGTACCGGATGGAGGGGGAGGGGCGGGAGGAGATCTCGTTCCCGCCGGTCCACCAGGACGACGGAGCGACGATGCCCGCGACCGTCGAGCACAGCGCGGACGGCTGCTGGATCTTCACGGTGAACTACAACGAGGCCCACTGGCAGGACTGGACCCTCTGCCCCTCGGATCGGGGACTGGAGCAGCCCGACAGCCACACCTTCCAGGACTGGGACTTCGGGGCCACGAGCGTGGCGAACCTCTCGACGTTCGAGTGCGATCCGCCCGCGCCTTTCATCGTTCTCGATCTCGAGCCCGGCGGGTCCTTGCCCCGTGAGTGCATAGGGACCAACGAGCGCGTCTCTGGCACCAGCCTTGCCCGCGGCACGCTGACGTTCGTGGGCACCGAGAGCCTGGAGATCGGCGGCGTCGAGGTGGAGGCCTTGCGCTTCCGGCAGCACGCAGATCTCTCGGGGTCCCAGACCGGCACGGAGGACGTCGACTTCTGGTTCGCGGTCGAGGACGGCATGCCGCTGAGGGGCGAGCGCTCGGTGGAGATCGGTTCCGACTCGCCGGTCGGGACCATCACCTACACCGAGGAGGGTCACTGGCAGCTGGCGAGCCTGGAACCCGAGCGCTGACCCCCGGGCCTCCGACCCGAGGACGGGCTCAGCCGCCGAGCTGAGCGTTGGCCCACTCCCAGTTGACGAGGTTGTCGAGGAAGGTGTTGACGTAGTCGGGGCGAGCGTTCCGGTAGTCGATGTAGTACGCGTGCTCCCACACATCGCAGGCGATGAGAGCCTTCGACCCGTGCTTCAGGGGGAGGTCGGCGTCGTGGGTGCTCACGATCTCGAGGCCGGAGCCCGAGTCGACCAGCCATGCCCAGCCGGAGCCGAAGTGACCGGTGGCCTCGGCGACGAACTTCTCGCGGAAGGCGCCATAGCCCCCGAACGCTGAGCCGATGGCGTCAGCGACCGCCCCCGTGGGCTCGCCTCCGCCCCCCGGACCCATGGAGCTCCAGTAGAACGTGTGGTTCCAGACCTGGGCCGCGTTGTTGAACACTGCCCCCGACGCGGCCATGACGATCTCGTCGAGGCTGCGGTCCGCGTGGTCGGTGCCCTCGATCGCAGCGTTGAGCTTGTCCACGTAGGTCTTGTGGTGCTTCCCGTAGTGGTACTGGATGGTCTCGGCGCTGATGTGAGGGGCCAGAGCATCCTCGGCGTAGGGGAGTGCAGGCAGTTCTATGGCCATCGCAGTGTCCTCGGTCTGGTAGGGGTCTGTGTCCGGTCCGGAACTCTACCGACCTCGGAGGTATTCCCGACGGGCCCGTCCCCGTCGTGGGACCTCATCCCTGCCGCGCCGGGAGCTAGCTTTGCCCCATGACCCTCGAGCTGGTCCCGCTCTGCGAGATCGAGGTCGTCCTCGCCGAGCCGATCATCGTGGGGGAGGGGCCGTCCGGTCTCCGTCTCGTCTACGAGGTCGAGTCGGCTGTCGTCACCGGTGATCGGATCCAGGGCAGCATGAGGGGGCACACGACCGCTGACTGGCTGACCGTGGTGGGGGCGGTGGGCAGCATCGATGTGCGTGCCACGATCGAGACCCAGGACGGGGCGGCGATCTACGCCGCATACCGGGGGCGCACCGACATCAGTCGGGGACCCGGAGCCCTCCCGATCTACGTTGCCCCGCTCTTCGAGACAGGTGATCCCCGATACGCCTGGCTCAACAACGTGCAGGCGGTGGGGCGGGGCACCCTCGACGGCAACCGTCTCACCTACGAGTGGTACGAGGTCCGCTGACCGGCCCGGCCGGGACGCGAGCCCTCAACTCGAGCGTTCGTAGTACCAGCCGGCCTCGAACATGTTCAGCCGGTGTCGGGGGCCGGGCCGACCGGCTTCCGAGGTGTCGTACCCCGCGTCGCCGTGCCACAGCGCGATGAGTCCCTCCTCGGCCCTCGCCACCTTCGTGGTGAACCGCTCGGGATCGCGGGATCGTGCGGTCGCCAGCGCTGTGCCGACCTCGTCGTGTGCAGCCAGCTCGTGCAGCGTCACCCAGGTGGGCGGCACCAGCTCGATCTCGAGCCGGTCACGCCGGACGAGGGCCTCGGATGGACGGAGCCATGCGTGGTCGGTGATCTCACCGCCGTCCACGGTCACCTCACCATCCTGTTCCTCGGGCAGGCCGGCCAGGAAGAACCAGGTCGAGAAGCGCTTGGGTGCGATGGCGGGGGGCTCCCAGTAGCTGTACACGACGAGCGCCTCCTCGTCGATCTCCAGCCCCGCCTCCTCCCTGGCCTCGCGCACCGCGGGCGCGGCGCGCCGGCGCCAGGCCCTCCGGGTCTCCCGCAGCAGCCTCGGTCGGCCCGGTGGCGTCGTGGTCTTCGGGGTCGACCCGTCCGCCCGGGAACACCCACATCCCCCCGGCGAACTCGAGCTTCGAGTCGCGTCGCAGCATCAGCGTCTCGAGCCCGTCGGGCCCGTCCCGCACGAGGACCACCGTCGCTGCCGGGATGAGCTGCCGGGGTTCCTCGGACCGCTCCTCGGCGTCGTGGGCCCAGCGCCGGAAGGGGTCTCGATCGGTCACCGGCCCGAGCCTACGCCGGGCCCGCCCCGACTTCGTCTGCGGTGGCCGGCGGATCTAAGGTGCTGCCCGTGGCTGAGAGCAACTCCCAAGGATCCCGGGTACCCGGCCTCGCTGTTCTGCTCGCCTTCGTGGTGGTGGCGGGGTTGGTGGCCGGCGTCGTGATCGGTGTGGCGGTGATCGACTCCTCGAGCTCCGACACCGCTGCCGAGGACGGCGGAGGCGGAGGCGGCGGCACTGGGGACACCAGTGGCGGAGCCGGATCTGCAGGCGAGGAGGTCTACAGCGGGACCTGCGCCTCCTGCCACGGAGCGAACCTCGAGGGAGGTGTGGGCCTGCCGCTCGACGGCTCGCAGTTCGTGATCGACTCCACAGAGGAGGAGCTGGTCGCCTTCGTGAACCAGGGGCGTGCGGCCTCCGATCCCGACAACCAGACCGGGAACGACATGCCGGCCAAGGGGGGCAACCCCTCTCTCACCGACGAGGACATAGCGGCCGTCGTCACGTACATCAAGAGCGTCAACGAAGGCTGACGAGGGCCTCGGGTCAGGGCTCCACCCGGCCTTGGCGCCGGTCGTCGAGGGACCGGTCACCGGCGGAGCGGCGAACCTCAGGCGTCGTGCAGCGCGAAGCGGATGCGCTTGTTGTGCCGTCCCTTCGACTCGGTCCCGGTGACCTGGATGCGCCCGACCTCGCTGGTCGAGCGCACGTGGGTCCCGCCGTCTGCCTGCCTGTCGAGACCCTCGATCTCGACGACCCGTATCTCTGCGACCGACGGCGGGATCAGGTCCACCTTGGTCCTGATCAGGTCAGGGTCGGCCAGCGCCTCTTCTCGGGGGAGGAAGCTGAGGTGCAACGGCCTGTCAGCCGCGATCTCCTCGTTCACCAGTGCCTCGACCTTCTCCCTGAAGCCCTCGGGCAGCGGATCGAGCTCGAGGTCCAGCAGGGCGGAGAGGGGTTCCATGCTCCCTCCTGTGACCGCCCTGCCCCACTCGTTCCAGATGACACCGCAGAGGACGTGCACGGCGGTGTGCGTCCGCATCAGCTGATGGCGCCGACCCCAGTCGATCTCCTGTGTCACGACCGTCCCGGATGGGGGGACCGGACCGTCGAGGGTCACCCATACGCGCTTCCCCTCGCTCCGAGCGTCGATGACCCTGGCGACGCCGTCGTTCCAGCGGAGCTCCCCGGTGTCGTGGGGTTGCCCGCCGCCTGTGGGGTAGATGACGGTCCGGTCGAGGCTCACCGCATGATCGCGGGTCTCCTCCACCCGGCCCTCGGTGCTTGTCAGGTAGGCGTCTTCCAGGTAGAGCAGGTGGGTCATGGCGAGACGTCCGATCGGTCGCTGCCGAGGCCGTCCGGAGCCTACCCGCGAGCGCCGCGGGCGCCGGTGAGACGAGCTGCCCGCGCCAGCACCTCGGCCCGTATCTCGTCCTCCTGCTCCACGACCCGCTCGCGCATGATCACCCGGCCGGCGACGACGGTCGTGTCGACCACATGGCCGGAGGCTGAGTAGACGAGATCGGCGGTGAAGTCGCCCGGCACCATCTCCGGGACGTCGGTGCGGACGAGCAGGAAGTCGGCCGCGGCACCGACCTGGATCGGGCCTCCACCGAGGAGGGAGGAGCGCTGACCAGCGGCCAGCCCGAGAGCCTCGGCGGCAGGTGCGACGGAGGGGTCCGCTGCTGCGTGCTTCTGGGTGAGGGCGAAGATCTTCATCTCTCCGAACAGATCCAGGCTGTTGTTGGACGCCGCCCCGTCGGTGCCGAGTCCGAGCGGTACGCCCGCGGCGAGTGCTTCGGGATAGGGGAAGATCCGCCCGTTGGCCAGCTTCAGGTTGGAGGACGGGTTGAGCACGATGGTTGCGCCTCTCTCGGCCACCAGATGCAGCTCATCGGTGCTCAGCCAGTTCCCGTGGGCGAGGACGGTGCCCGGGCCGAGCAGTCCGATGCGATCCAGGTGCACCGCCGGCGGGACGCCGTGGGCCTCCAGGCACTCCTCCACCTCACCTCGGGTCTCGGCCAGGTGGATCTGAACCGGGACGCCTCGAGCGGACGCGGTCTCGGCGATCCACTCCAGCGAACCGTCGCTCACCGTGTAGATGGCGTGAGGGCCGAGGCCGGGCCTCACCCTCGTCCCGTGGTGTCCCAGCTCCTCGAGCGAGAGCAGCGCCTCGTCTCTCATGGCCAGAGCACGCGCCGGGTCGTGATGGTCGAACAGGACTGCGCTCACGACGGCGCGGAGACCGCTGTCGGCCACGGCGCGGGCCACCGCCTCGCCGTACCAGTACATGTCGAAGAAGGTCGTGGTTCCGCTACGGATCATCTCCACGCAGGCCCAGCGCGTGCCCCAGTAGACGTCATCGGCGGTGAGGCGCGCCTCGGCCGGCCAGATGCGGGTCTCGAGCCACTCCATCAGAGGCAGGTCGTCACCGAAGCCACGGAAGAGCGTCATCGCGGCGTGGGTGTGACCGTTCACGAGGCCGGTAACCAGTGCCTTGTCCTTCGCCTCGACGACTTCGTCGCCCGGTTGGGGTGTGACTCCGGGACCCACCGCGGCGATGAGCCCCTCGACGGCTCGGAGTCCGACAGGTGTGCCGTCGAGGGTGGCGCCGACCACCGCGAGTCCCATGGCGCGACTGCCTAGCAGATCGGATCCGCTGCTCGGCCACCGAGTGCGCGACGAGGTGCCGATGCCGGCTCCGTCACCTGCGGGTCAGCCACCCGAGCAGCGCGACCAGGTCGGCGAGCAGCTGCGAGCGGGTGGCGGAGGCGCTCGTCGCGTACTCCTCCATGGTGAGCGGAGCCGCCCCCAGGCCGTTGGCCAGGTTGTCGACCTTGCACAGAGCGGCATAGGAGAGGCCGGCCTCGCCCGCGAGCACCGCCTCGGACGCGACGGTCATGCCGACCAGGTCGGCATGGCGAGCGAGCATGCGCACCTCTGCGGGGGTCTCGAACCGGGGTCCGGTCGTCTCCGCGTACACACCGCCGTCGTTGATCGGCGTGCCTGTGCTCTCGCGCCACGCCGCGACCACGGTGTCGCGCCACTCCGGGTCGAAGGCCGGGATGCGGTGGCCCCGGGTGTCATCGAAGAAGGTCGGGTGGGCAGCGGGCGCGAAGAAGTCGTCGGGTGCGACGATCGTGCCCGGGTGCCAGTCGGTTCGGAGGCTCCCCACCGATGCGACGCCGACCACGCGGCTGCACCCGGAGAGGCACAGGGCCCCGATGTTCGCATGGTGATCGAGCAGGTGGGCGGGAACCGATGGCGGTCCACCGTGCCGGGGGAGCACCACGACCGAGGCCCGGTCGAACACGGTGACCTCCGTCGGCCTCCCACCCGACCCCGAGACCTCGACGCGCCGTGGCTCGGCCTCCCCGAGCAGAGGTGCGATGTCGCCGAGGCCGCTCCCGACGACGAGGCCCAGACGGTCGCCCGTCACCGACGGCGGCTCCATCCGGCGCACCCTAACCGGTGCCGGTTCGGGCCCACCGATGCGCCACGTAGCCTTGGGGCCCGTGGAACCGGAGGCCACCGCCCGCCCTGCTCGCCGGCTGACCGAGTACAGCCACGGTGCAGGCTGCGCCTGCAAGCTCGACCCTCGGCTGCTGGACGAGGTGCTGGCGAAGCTGGACCACACGGCGCACCCGGACCTGCTGGTCGGGGCGGCCACGGGCGACGACGCCGCTGTGTGGCGGCTCGACGACGAGCGGGCGCTCGTCTTCACGACCGACTTCTTCACCCCGCTGGTCGACGATGCCCGGGACTGGGGGCGCATCGCCGCAGCGAACGCGGTCTCCGACGTCTACGCGATGGGTGGTCGCCCTCTCGTCGCGTTGAGCTTGGTGGCATGGAACCAGGAGGAGCTCGGCCTCGAGCTCCTGGCCGAGGTGCTCGACGGCGCGGCGACGGTCGCGCGTGAGGAGGGCTTCCTCATAGTCGGAGGCCACTCGATCGACGACCCCGAGCCGAAGTACGGCCTGGCGGTGCTCGGAGAGGCGGATCCGAGCCGCCTACTCACCAACGCGGGGCTCCGGCCGGGAGATGCCCTCGTGCTCTCGAAGCCGATCGGAGTCGGCGTGGTGAGCACCGCCATCAAGCGTGATCGGGCTCCAGCCGCTCTCGTGGAGCGGGCCGTCGCCTGCATGACGCGGACGAACCGCGAGGCGGCCCGGGTGGCCTTGGAGTACGGCGCGGAGGGGGCAACGGACGTGACCGGCTTCGGTCTGCTCGGTCACCTCGGTCGGATGGTCGCCAACTCGGAGGTCGACGCGACGCTCCTGGTGGCTTCTGTGCCGGTCCTCGAGGGCGCTCGGTCGCTCGTCGAGGAACGGGTCGTGCCGGGTGGAACCGAACGGAACCTCCGGTGGGTCCTAGGGCGTCTGGATCCGGGCGGGTGCGACGAGGTCACGCTCAAGCTCCTCGCCGATCCGCAGACGTCGGGCGGCCTGCTCTTCGGCATCGCACCCGACCTGGCACCGCGAGCGGTCGCCGAGCTGCGAGATGCCGGCCACGACGCCACGCTGGTGGGGGCGGTGACCAAGGGATCGGGCTCGATCCGGCTCCGCTAGGGCGGTGCCGGGAGCGCCCGGGTCAGGCCCGCTGCGTCGGGAGCTTCGGCGGCGATCCAGGCGATGAAGGAGTCGGGGCTGCGGGTCTGGAGGTAGATGCGCCCGGGCCCGGTGAGGCGGCAGACAAGTCCTTCCCCCCCGAGGAAGGTGGACTTCCAGCCGCCCGACTTGGTGACCTCGTACGTGACTCCCTCGGACCAGCCGACCATGTGCCCGGTGTCGACGACGTAGACCTGACCCGGCTGCAGGTCCATCGTGTGGATCGCGCCGTAGCTGGAGACCAGGAGGTCGCCGGTGCCCGTGCACTTCAGTATGAAGAGCCCCTCCTTGGAGAAGAAGGTCTTGGCACCGCCCCAGGAGCTGTCGACGTCGATGCCGGTGCTGGACGCGAGGTACGAGCCCGACTGCAGGTACACGGTCTGGCCCGCGAGCGGCCAGTGGACGATGTCGCCGGGGAGCGACGGAGCGAAGGTGATCTCCGATTGAGGCCCAGTCGCGGTGAAGGTGTTCATGAAGAAGGACTCGCCGCCGAGGACGGAGCGCTTCAGGCCCTTCAGCACTCCTCCATGGGTGCTGGTGTCCATCTGGATGTCGGGAGTCATGCTCACCATGGCACCCGCCTCTCCCTTGATCGCCTCACCCTGGTCCAGCGCGACGATCGCCAACGCGTACGCAGGGCTGTACTTGATCTCGGTCTGCACGTTCTCCGCCTCCTGGCTCCGGGGCACCCGGACCGGGCACCAGTCCCCGCGACGTTAGCCACCCCGAGCCGGAGGATCTGTCGGAGGATCGGTCGCGACGGCTTGGCGATCCTCCTCGCCGCCGGTACGGTCGCGCGCCGTGTCGACGTCGCCCTCCCGAGACCTGGTCGCGCTCGACAACCCGCATCCAGGCCGCGAGTACGAGGTGCGCTGCGAGAGCCCCGAGTTCACGTGCGTCTGCCCCCGCACCGGTCAGCCCGACTTCGCCACGGTCACCGTCACCTACGTACCCGACCGCAGCATCGTCGAGCTGAAGTCGCTGAAGCTGTACCTGTGGAGCTATCGCGACGAGGGCGCGTTCCACGAGGACGTCACGAACCGCATCCTCGACGACCTGGTGGCGGCGATCGCCCCCCGGAGGATGGCCGTCCACACGCGCTGGAACGTACGGGGTGGCATCTCCACCGAGGTCACGGCCACCCATCCATGAGGGCAGGGATGAGGTGAGCCGGCCCGCCGTGGTCCTGCTCAGTGGTGGCCTCGACTCGGCCACGGTGCTCGCCCTGGCGCAGCGAGACGGGTTCGAGTGCCACGCGCTCTCCTTCGACTACGGCCAGCGTCATGCGGGAGAGCTCGAGTCGCGCGCGCCGGGTGGCGGCAGCGGCCGGAGTGAGCGACCACCGGTTCGTGGAGATCGACCTGCGCCTCTTCGGTGCATCCGCGCTCACGTCCGACATCGAGGTGCCCAAGGACCGGAGCGACGAGCAGATCGGCTCGGGCATCCCCGTCACCTACGTTCCCGCCCGCAACACGATCTTCCTCTCGTTCGCGCTGGCGTTCGCCGAGGTGATCGCCGCCACCGACATCTTCATCGGGGTGAACGCCCTGGACTACAGCGGGTACCCCGACTGCCGGCCGGAGTACCTGGCCGCGTTCGAGAGCATGGCCGACCTCGCGACCAGGGCGGCGGTTGAGGGCACCAGGCCCATCCGGATCCGGGCCCCTCTCATCGACCTCACCAAGGCCCGGATCATCGCCACCGGCCTGGAGCTCGGCGTCGACCACTCGCTCACCACGAGCTGCTACGACCCCGCACCCGATGGCGCCTGCGGGGGCTGCGACGCCTGTACCCTGCGCCTCCGGGGCTTCGCAGACGTTGGGATCCCCGATCCGATCCCCTACCGGGAGCCTCCCGACCTGCGAGGGCCCGAGCGATGACCTACCTGGTGAAGGAGATCTTCCTGACGCTCCAGGGTGAGGGGGCTCACAGCGGCCGGGCCGCCGTCTTCTGCCGGTTCACCGGATGCAACCTCTGGTCCGGTCGGGAGGAGCACCGTGCAGGAGCGGTGTGCAGGTTCTGCGACACGGACTTCGTGGGCACCGGCGGTCCCGGGGGCGGTCGCTTCGAGACACCGGAGGCGCTGGCCGATCGGGTCGTAGCGGTGTGGTCGGGCACGGGCACCGGGGAGCAGGGTGGCTTCGTGGTGTGCACCGGGGGAGAGCCCCTGCTGCAGATGGACGACCGGCTGCTCACCGCTCTGCACGAGCGGGGGTTCGATGTGGCCGTCGAGACCAACGGCACCGTCGAGGCGCCACCGGGCATCGACTGGATATGCGTCAGCCCCAAGGCCGACGCGGATCTGGTGCTTCGCCACGGGGACGAGCTGAAGGTCGTCTGGCCCCAGGGCGGGCTCGATCCTGCCGAGCTCGAGGCGCTTGCCTTCGACCACTTCTTCCTCCAGCCCATGGACGGCCCGGACCGCGATCGCAACACCGCTGCCGCCGTCGAGTACTGCCGCAGCCACCCACGCTGGAAGCTGAGCCTCCAGACGCACAAGCTGCTGGGGATCCCATGAACGCCGAGATCTTCGTCGAGCTCGGCTTCGAAGCGGCCCACCGGTTGCCGAACGTGCCCGAGGGCCACAAGTGCGCCCGCCTCCACGGCCACTCGTTCAAGGTCGAGGTCCACGTCACCGGCCCGGTCGGTGCCGACACCGGATGGGTGATCGACTACGCCGAGGTGCGGGCGGCAGCCTCACCGGTGACGGGTGAGCTCGACCACCGGTACCTGAACGAGATCGAGGGGCTGGAGAACCCCACCAGCGAGGTGTTGGCGCGCTGGATCTGGGACCGGCTCGCGCGTGCGCTCGAGGGCCTCTCTGCGATCGTGGTGCGTGAGACGTGCACCAGCGGGTGCATCTACCGAGGCGGGAGCTGAGGAACCGAGTGGTTCGCCAGCAGGTGATCACCGTACGGAGCACCGCCCGGGAAGCCCTGTACGACATCACCGAGGACGTGCGGGCGGTGGTGGAGGCGAGCGGCGTCGACACCGGTGTCGCCACCGTGTACGCGCAGGGGGCCACGGCCGCGGTGATGATCCAGGAGAACTGGGACGAGAGCGTCCAGCGAGACGTCCTCCGGTTGCTGAGGGAGCAGATGCCTCGCGGGGTGTGGGAGCACGACCGCGTCGACGGCAACGGCGACGCCCACCTGAAGGCCGGCATAGTCGGTCCGTCGGAGACGATCCCGGTGATCGATGGCGCGCTGGGGCTCTCCCGCTGGCAGAACGTCTTCCTCTGCGAGTTCGACGGCCCGAGGTCGGAGCGCCGGGTCGTGGTGACCGTGCTCCCGGCCTGAGGGCGTGACCGCCGACTCGCACCTCGTCCCGTCGTGGGTCAGCATGGCCCGGTGCTGGTAGCGACGGCGCTGGCCCTCGCCTCGGCGGGGCTGCACGCCGGCTGGAACCTCGTCATCAAGACGAGCGGCGACCGCTTCCACGCCGCTTGGGGTCAGTGGGTGTTCGGCAGCCTTCTCTTCCTGCCCGTCCTCGCGGTGACCGGTCTGCCCAACTGGGAGGCCACCGTTCCCTACCTCGCAGCATCGGGCGTCATCCACCTCGTGTACGTCATAGCGCTGGTGACGGCGTTCGCCGGCGACTTCTCCCTCACCTACCCCTTGGCGCGGGGGAGCGGGGCCGTGCTGGCCGCAGTCGGTGGGGTGCTCTTCCTGGACGACGCGCTGGGCGTGCCGGCGTGGATGGCGATCCTGGTCGTGGCGGCCGGCCTCTTCTCCCTGGTGGGTCCGTCGGTGGATCGGTCCTCGATCGGATGGGCGCTGCTGACAGGGCTCACGATCGGCGTCTACACGAACCTCGATGCCGCGGGAGCCAGGGAGTCGGCCGGGTTCGCGTACGGGATCGCCACGACTGCAGCGGGAGCCGTCGCGTTGAGTGCCTGGGGCGTGCTGCGGGGCCGGGCACCGGATTTCGCTCGGAAGGTCCGGTCCGAGTGGCGCCGGTACCTGGTGGCGGGCTTCGGCCTCACGCTCGCGTACTCGTTGGTGATGGTGGCGGTCGCGATCCCGGAGGTGCCGGTCGGCTACGTCGCTGTGCTGAGGGAGTCGTCGGTGGTCATCGGGGCAGCGATCGGGTGGATCGTTCTGAAGGAGCGTCTCGGCCGAAGGCGTCTGGTGTCGTCCCTGATCATCACGGGCGGATTGGCGCTGCTGGTGCTAGTGCGGTGAGCCTCGACCGCCGCTCGAGAAGCGGCGCGCCCCTCACCGATCCTGGCCATCGTCTTCCTGGTCGGCCTCGCTCGACACGACGCTGAGGTCCTCGTCGAGCTGGACGTCGACCTGGCTGCCGTCGGCGCGGGTCACCTCGACCTCGTAGTAGCTGTCCTCGTCTCCGACCTCGGTATCGGTGACTCGACCCTCACCCACGTGCTCGACGGCGATTCGGGAGGCCTCGTCCAAGACCGAGCCTGTGATGGGAACGTCCTGCTCGTCTTCGTCGGTATCTGTGGCTCCTGTGGCCACGGCGATCCCGGCGCCCAGAGCCACCACCCCAGCTCCCGCCGCGATCCCCACCAGTACCTTCTGCCGTCGTTGCATGTGCAGCACCTCCGATGCTTCGCTGTCGGCTGTCGGGGTCAGCATGACGGGTCGGTGCTGACGCCAGCCTGAACAGGCCGGCGGGTGCGAGATGGGGCCGCTCGACGAACGCGACGTCCACCAGCGCCGGAGGGTGTCGAAGAGCGCGCTGGCGCGTGACACCGGCGGGTGTCCACCTCAGGACCATGGCTCAGCACTACCGTCGAATCGGTGATGCAGGTCACCACGACTGCTCCCGAGCCCGTCGTCGAGGCGTTCGAGGGATGCGAGGAGAGCGGCTTCCTCTGCGATCGCGTCTACGAGTGGACCGAGAGCGAGACGATGGCCGACTGGACGGCCTTCCTGGTCGACAGACCTCTCAAGATCCTCATGATCCTGCTGGTGGCGTGGGTAGCGAGCCGTCTGACGCGCCGTGCGGTCCGTCGGCTGGGGGAGCGCATCGGCACGACCACCGCCGAGGTGAAGGGCAGGGTTCCAGGGGCTGCGCGTCGGGGGGAGCCCGGCGGTGGAGCCGCGAGCGCACGGCTGACGCAGCGCACCACCACGATCACAGGGGTCCTGAACAGCGTCGCCAGCATCACCATCTGGACCCTCGCGCTCCTCGTGGTGCTCGGAGAGCTCGGGGTGAACCTCGGCCCGCTGGTAGCCGGGGCCGGCATCGCCGGTGTCGCGCTGGGCTTCGGTGCACAGAGCCTGGTGAAGGACTTCCTGACGGGCATCTTCATGCTCGTGGAGGACCAGTACGGGGTCGGCGACGTGGTCGACCTGGGGGAGGCGACAGGCTCGGTCGAGAACATGAGCCTCAGGGTGACGACCGTGCGGGACGTGAGCGGAACCGTGTGGTACGTCCCCAACGGACAGATCGTTCGGGTGGCCAACAAGTCCCAGCAGGAGCCGAGTCTCGCGAAGTAGGTAGCCTTCACCCCTTCAGCCGGGCCTCCTGCGCGCCGATAGGCCAGTAGGCCGATCGACCCATGCCGATCTGACCAGTCCCGAGCCCCACCCGAGGGTGCCGGGGCGACTGACGCAGCCGCATCCGGACCGAGGGAAGAGACCGAGGAAGGGGAAGGTGGATGAGTGGGCTCAGGGGACTCGTCGGGACGTTGGCGGTGCTTGCCATCCTGGGCACATCGGCGTGCTCGGGTGACGACACCTCCGACGGAGGCCCGCCGGGCGAGGCAGCGGACAGCGGGAGCGACGGGACGTCGGAAGACCCATCAGGGTCGGCTCTGACCGCCGACGGGCCCCGGTTCATCGAGCCCACCAACGGTGACGAGGTGAGGAGCCCCGTCCTGTTCCGGATCGACGCCGGGCCCGTGGACCTGACAGGGACATCGGTCCCTGCGGACGCAGGCGGTCGGTTCCATCTCCTCTTCGACCAGGGATGCGTTCCCAATGCCGGGGACATCCCGATCGGGGAGCCCGGCCACGTCGCGTTCGACCGCGGCGCGACCGATGTCATCGCAGAGCTGGAGGTCGGTGTGCACGAGGTGTGCCTGCAGTTCGGCAACGCCTTCGACGTGGCCTTCTACGCGACCGACACGATCACCGTGCGGGTCATCGAGTAGGCCTGGTGCCGATCTGCCCAGCTTCGGGGTGAAGCTCCGATGAGCCCGATGCGAAGTGGGAGTATCTTCGCGACCGCCACCGGATGACCGAAGAGACCGCCACCGGAGGCGACTTCGAACCGAGGACGGGAACTCCTCGACACGAGACCTGATGTGAATCGCCCTCCGGAACCACCAGACTCCGACCCGCTCCTGACGGTTGTCATCGTCACGTGGAACTCGGCAAGCGAGATCGCCTCGTGCCTGGCGGCGATCGAGCAGTCGACACTTGCCCCCCACGTCTGCTGCATCGTCGTCGACAACAGCTCGCAAGATGACACCGCGTCGATCGTGCGTGGGTTCCCCGATGCGGTGCTTCGGGTCAACGACGCGAACCTCGGGTTCTCCAAGGCCTCGAACCAGGGCATCGCCCTGGCGACCTCACCCTACGTGATGTTGCTCAACCCCGATACGGTCGTGGCTGCCGATGCCCTGGAGAAGCTCGTCGACCACATCCGAGACAACCCGAGCACCGGCATGTGCGGGCCCACGCTCATGGGTGCAGACGGACGAGTGCAGGCGACATGCGCTCGCAGACTCCCGAATCTCCGCTACTCGTTCGTGGAAGACGGTCTCCGACTACCTGGAGTTCCAGCACTCTCGGACTCGTGGTTGTGGTCCTGGCAGTACCCGTATGACACGGATCGCACCCAGCCGGTCGAGGCGATATCCGGAGCGGCGATGCTGATCCGTCGTGAGGTCGTAGACGAGATCGGAAGCCTCGACCCTCTGTACCGGCACTGCGGAGAGGACGTCGACCTCTGCGCGCGCGTGAGGAAGGCCGGCTGGAGGATCGACTTCGTCGCGCCGGCCAAGGTGCTGCATCTGGGGTCCGTCAGCAGTCGCAAGGCGCCGAACCGAGTAGCGATGGAGGTGCTGGTCAGCAATCACCGATACTTCCGGATCCACGGTGGCCGTTGGCATGCATTCTTCTTTCGTCTGACCATCGCGGCGGTGAGAGCACCGGTTTCGGCTCTTGGTGGCCTGATCCAGTTCGCGTGGCGGAGAGATCGCCGCCTCCTCCGCCAGCGATTGGCCCTCGTGTCGGACATGCTGCTCCTTCGTCCCTACACGGGTCCCGAGGACTGACGCAGCGATGTCGTGGTCTGCGCGCTGGGCTCGGCGTGAGGTATCCGCGCCACCTCTCTGAATGCCTCGTCAAGCAGGGCCGGTCGTCTCGGCGAGGGTGACCTCGACGGTGAGCGTGGCGGCCTCGCCGGAATCGTCGGTGACCAGCTCGGCGATGCGACCGGCGTCGAGAAGGTCCGCCCGGCAGAGGCCGAGTGCGGCCAGGCGGTGCCCGGTCTCGGTGACCCGGACCGAGGAGACCTCTGCGCGCAGGGACTGCTTGGCCTCGGTCTTGGCCTTGCGCACCTCACCGAGCACGTCGGAGGCCACCTCGTACACCAGCGGGTCGCCGTCGTCGGCGGCATCCCGGATCGCCGAGGGGTCCGGCCATGCCGACCGGTGCAGCGATCCGTCGTGCCACCACGACCACACCTCCTCGGTGACGAACGGCAGGAACGGGGCGAACAGCGTCAAGAGATCGGCCAGCACCAGCGAGAGGGCGGCCTGGGCAGACGCGGCCGCGTCCGGACCCTGCTCTCCGTAGGCGCGCGCCTTCACCAGCTCCAGGTAGTTGTCGCAGAAGTCCCAGAAGAAGGTCTCGGTCCGCTCCAGCGCACGGGCGTAGTCGTAGGCGTCGAAGGCAGCGGTCGCCTCGTCGACGAGGTCCGCGAGGCGCACCAGCATCGAGCGGTCGAGCGGCTCGGTGATGGCCGAGAGCGGAGGCACGGTGCTCTCAGCTTCACCCTGACGGAGAGCGAACTTCGAGGCGTTGAGGATCTTGATGGCGAGCCGGCGCCCGATCTTCATCTGGCCCTCGTCGAAGGCGGTGTCGGTGCCCGGCCGGCCGTTCGCCGCCCAGTAGCGCACGGCGTCCGCACCGTACTGCTCGATGAGGTGCACCGGCGTCACCACGTTGCCCTTCGACTTCGACATCTTCTTGCGGTCGGGGTCGAGCACCCAGCCCGAGATCGCCGCGTTCGTCCAGGGCAGGGAGTCGTTCTCGAGATGGGCCCGGCAGACCGTGGAGAAGAGCCAGGTGCGGATGATCTCGTGGGCCTGCGGCCGCAGGTCCATGGGGAACGTCCGCTGGAAGAGGTCGGGATCCTCCTCCCACATGGTTGAGATCTGGGGGGTGAGGGAGGAGGTGGCCCAGGTGTCCATGATGTCGTTCTCGCCCACGAAGCCACCAGGCCGGCCGCGCTGGGACTCGTCGAAGCCGTCGGGCACGTCGCTCGCCGGATCCACCGGGAGGCGCGACTCTTCGGGGACCAGCGGATGGTCGTGGTCGACCTCGCCGTCGGACTGGATCGGGTACCAGACCGGGATCGGCACCCCGAAGAAGCGCTGGCGCGAGATGAGCCAGTCGCCGGTCAGACCCTCCACCCAGTTCTCGTAGCGGACGCGCATGTAGTCGGGGTGCCAGTGCAGCTCCTTGCCCCGGTGCAGGAGCTGCTCCCGCAGCTCGGCGTCGCGCCCGCCGTTTCGGATGTACCACTGGCGGCTGCCGATGATCTCGAGCGGCCGGTCGCCCTTCTCGTAGAACTTCACCGGGTGGGTGATGGGCCGTGGGTCGCCGCCGAGGTCACCCGACTCACGCAGCTGCTCCACGATGCGACGCTGCGCCTGCTTGATGGTGAGCCCGGCGAGCTCGCCATAGGCGGCGCGGCCATCCCCGGAGTCGATCGCCTCGGGTGGCTCATCCCCGAGGCGTCCGTCTGGCTCGATCACCACGCGCGCCGGCAGGTCCAGCTCGCGCCACCAGGTGACGTCGGTGACGTCGCCGAAGGTGCAGATCATGGCGATCCCCGATCCCTTCTCGGGGTCTGCCAGGGGATGAGCCCTCACGGGGACCTCGACACCGAAGAGCGGGGTGCGGACCGAGTGGTCGAAGAGCGGCCGGTAGCGCTCGTCGTCGGGGTGGGCCACGAGCGCGACGCAGGCAGGGATGAGCTCGGGCCTGGTGGTCTCGATCCACACCGGCTCGGCGCGCTCACCGGTGGCCGGGTCATGACGCCAGAACGAGATCCTGTGGTACGCACCAGCCAGCTCGCGGTCCTCGAGCTCGGCCTGGGCCACCGCGGTCTTGAAGTCGATGTCCCACAGCACCGGCGCATCGGCCTGGTACGCCTCCCCGCGCGCCAGGTTGCGCAGGAACGCCCGCTGCGCCACCCGCTGGCAGCGCTCGTCGATGGTCGCGTAGGTCATCGACCAGTCCACAGAGAGGCCCAGGCCCCGCCACAGCTCCTCGAAGGCCTTCTCGTCCTCACCCGTGAGACCGTGGCAGAGCTCGATGAAGTTCCGTCGGCTGATGTGCAGCGGCGGCTTCGGCGGCTCGGCCGGGGCCTCGAAGTCGGGGTCGTAGGGGAGCGAGGGATCGCAGAGGACGCCGAAGTAGTTCTGCACCCGCCGCTCGGTCGGCAGGCCGTTGTCGTCCCAGCCCATCGGGTAGAAGACCTCGCGACCGCGCATGCGGTGGTAGCGGGCGACGGTGTCGGTGTGGGTGTAGGAGAAGACGTGGCCGACGTGGAGAGACCCGCTCACGGTGGGGGGCGGGGTGTCGATCGAGTAGACGTCGTCGCGTTCCTTGGTGCGGTCGAAGCGGAACACGCCGAGCTCGTCCCACCGTTGGTCCCACTTGGACTCGAGCCCTTCGAGGGAGGGCTTCTCCGGAACTCGTCGTCGGCCGGGTGGGAGCGGGCTCTCGGTCATGAGGTCGCCCACGCTACCCAAGGCCCCCGGTGGGGGACGAAGCCGTCCGGCCGGGTGCCGGCAGGTGCCGTACTAGAAGTTCTCCTCCTCGTACTCGGCCACGGCGTCGGTGATCTCCCGGTTGGCCTCGGCGAGCGAGTCGGCTGGGGACTGGCCCTCGAGCGTGAGCCGGTCGAGCGAGCTGCGGATCGCGTCGCGCACCTCGGTGTACGGCCCGATGAGAGGACCGGGGAACGCGGGATCGATGTTCTGCACCTGTCGTGCGGCCAGCGCGAGCCAGGAACCGAGCCGATCGGCTTCCCACGCCTCCTGGAGCTCCGGATCGTCGAGGGCTGCGCGCACCCACGGGGTGAACGATCCTTCGAGGTTCCAGTGGACCTGCTGTGCCGGCTCGTTCATGAACTGCATGTAGTCGAACGCCCCGGCCACCACCGGGTCGGGGTGGTCGGCCACCAGGAACCACGCCGTCCCCCCGACCTGCCCCAGCTCCGGAGCGTCGAGTCCGGGGAACGGAGCAGCGTCGATGTCGAGACCGCTGGTGTCGATCTCCTCACCGCCTCCGATCTCGCTCGGGTCCAGGTCACCCCTGAGGAACGCCGCCACCGAGGTCGCGGCAGTGGAGGAGTCGGGGAGCATCGAGGACTCGCCGAGCCCCATCGCGAAGTAGTGGTCTGCGTTGCCGGGTCGGTCGGGGATCGCCCGCAGCAGCCCGTCGGCCTGCATCTCGGCGATCCAGGTGTAGACCTCGAGGGCGGCTTCGTTCTCGATCGCTCCTTCGTCGGCGAGGCCACCCCGGCCGTTCTCGTTGTTCACGACCGAAGCCCCTGCACCTGTGAGCCAGAACTCGACCAGGTACGGCTGGAGGGACATCACGAGGGGCCTGTCGGAGACGCCGGCGGCCTTGATCGCCTCCGCGGCCTCACGGACCTCGGCGAGGGTCTCGGGGGGATCGTCGGGGTCGAGCCCCGCGTCGGTGAAGTGGTCGCGGTTGTAGTAGAGCAGCGTTCCGGCCAGGTTGATCACCCCCGGCTGCAGCGCTCCGTCGACGGTGTAGTAGGCGACCGCAGTGGGCCAGAACTCGTCGAGGCTCACCCCGGCCGCCTCGAAGCAGGCCTGGGCGGGCATGAGGGTGCCGGTGTCGACCAGGTACTGCGTGGTCGGGTCGTCGGTCAGCAGCACGGCCGGCAGGTCACCGCTGGGGATCGCCTCGGTGTACTTGCGCAGCACCTCCTCGTAGTTCACGCCCTGGCTCTCGAGGCGCACCTCGACCTGGTCCTGGGACGCGTTGTACTCGTCGGTCAGCTCTTCGAGGGCCTCGAGGACCTTGGCCTGGAAGCTGTGCCACACCACGACCTCCACGGGCTCCGACGCTGTCCTCGTGGGCGCCAACGGGGCACTCGGGTAGCTCGACGGCGTCGGTGGCCGAGGTGCCCTCGTCGCCATCCCCCTCGCCTTCGTCGCCTCCGTCACCTCCGCACGCAGCTGCCACGAGCGCCAGCACGAGCGCGACGCAGATCCACCACCGGGCTCGGGCGGGGCTCATCAGAAGTTCTCCTCCGAGTAGCGCTCGACCGCCGCGGTGATGGCCTCGTTCGTCTCGGTGACGGCCGGGCCGACCTCGCTGCCGCCGAAGATGACCGAGTCCAGCCCGTCACGGATCGCCTCGCGGGTGCGGTCGTAGGGGCCGATGAGCGGTCCGGGCCACTCGGGATCGGCGTTGAGGAGGGCCTCGTAGGCGATGGCCAGCCAGCGCCCACGACGGGTGCTCTCCCATGCCTCCTGCAGCTCTGGGTCGTCGGCAGCGGCGAGGTTCCACGGCAGGTAGGAGCCCTCGAGGTTCCAGCGCACCTGTTGGGCCGGCTCGTTCATCCAGCTGATGAAGTCCCATGCGCCGGCGATCACCTCGTCGCCGTTGGTGTTGGGCATGTACCAGACGCCGCCTCCGAGCTGGCCCTTTCCGGCCTCCTCGAGGCCCGGGTACTGGGCCACTCCGATGTCGAGGTCGATCGGTGGCAGCTCCTCGAGTTCGATGTCGAACTGCGACGGGTCGAGCTCGCCCTCGAGGAAGGCGTCGATGGTTGTGACCGCGGTGGAGGTCTCGAGGGTCATCGACGACTGCTGGAGGCCGACCGCGAAGTAGTGCTCGAAGCGACCCTCTGTGCCCGACACCCCGTTGAGCAGCCCGTCGGCCTGCATCTCGGAGATCCAGGTGAAGATCTCGCGAGCGGTCTCGTTGTCGAAGGCACCGGCTGTCGCCCCGTCCTCGCCACGGCCGTTCTCGTTGTCGACTATCGCCGCGTGGGGCCCCGGTGAGCCAGTGCTCGACGAACCACGGCTGGAGGATCATCACCAGCGGCTCCTCGACTCCGGCGATGCCGGCGTCTTCGATGGCCTGAGCCGCCGCCCTCAGCTCGTCGAGGGTACGGGGTGGGTCCTCGGGATCGAGGCCGGCCTGCCGGAAGTGCTCCTTGTTGTAGTAGAGGACCGTGGTCGAGAGGTTGAGCGACCCGGGTAGGAACACGTCGTCGACTGAGTAGTAGTCGACTGCGACGGGCAGGAAGTCGTCGAGGCTCACCCCGGAGGCTTCGAAGCACGCCTCGCCGGGCACGATCGTGTCGCTGTCGGCCATGAACTGGGTGACCGTGTCCTCGAGGATGGCGATGCCGGGGAGGTCCTGTGTCGGGATCGCCTGGGTGTACTTGCGCTGGAGCTCCTCGTAGGAGTTCCCCTGGCTCTCGACGCGGATCTGGACCCTGTCCTGCGACGCGTTGTACTCCTCCGCCATCGCGATGAGGGTGTCACGGGTCTCGGCGACGTAGCTGTGCCACACGGTCACCTCCACCTTCCCGTCCGTCGCGGGATCCCACTCCTCGAGGGCCTCGACGGGGCAGGCCGAGGCGTCGGCACCGTCACCCCCGTCCCCGCCGTCCGCCCCTTCGCCATCGTCACCTCCACACGCCGCGGCGAGCAGCGCCAGGCCTAGTAGGAGGGCGAGCAGCAGGCGGAGGCGTCGGGTCATACCGCCTTTCTAGCCGTTCTTCGCGGGAGCGGAAGGGCCGGATGACCCGGATCCGGCGCTCAGCCCTTCACGGCACCGGCGGTGAGTCCACGGATCAGATGCTTCTGGAAGAGGACGAGCAGCACCAGGATCGGAAGAGCGGCGATGAGGGCGGCGGCGAACCCGATGTTGGTCTGGTCGATGTTCTGGGCAGCGACCTGCTGGAGGGCGATCTGCACGGTCGCCCACTCCTGCTCGGTGGTCACACCACGGGGCCAGAGGTACTGGTTCCAGGCGCTGAGGAACGAGATGAGCGTGAACGAGGCGATGATCGGCCGGGTGAGCGGGATGGCGACCCTCCACAGGAACGCCACGTCTCCGAAGCCGTCGAGCTTGGCGGCGTCGCGGAGGTCGTTGGGGATCCCGAGGAAGCCCTGGCGGATGAGGAAGGTCCCGAACGCTGTGGCGAGGAACGGCACGGTCAGTCCCTGCATGCTGTTCAACCACTCGAGCTCGCGGACCGTCTTCACGTTGGCGATGAGCGTCACCTCGACCGGCAGCATGAGGGTGGCGATGAACAGGACGAAGAAGAACCGCCGGAACGGGAACCGGAAGAAGGCGAACGCGTAGGCGGCGAGGATCGAGGTGGTGAGCTGCCCCGCTGTGATGATGACCGTGGCGATCGCCGAGAGCGTCAGGTGGCGGCCGAGGTTCCCCTCGGTGAACGCCCGCTGGAAGACGTCCCACTCCGCGTCGACCGGGTGGGGCGGCTGACCTTCGGTGATGTAGGTGAGCGGGGCCGACACGGCTCGTACCAGGGTCATCCAGACCGGGAACAGGACCACCATCGAGACGGCACCGAGGAACAGGTACCACCCCGCGTCCTTCAGGGCTCGCTGCCTGCGGCCTGGCTGCGCGATCCGGCGCGCGGCGAGACCATGGTCGTGGAAGCCGCGCAGCGAGACGTGCTCACTCGCCATAGTGGACCCGCCGCTCGAGGATCGCGAACTGCCCGATGGTGACCACGAGGGTGATGAAGAAGAGACCGATCGCCATCACCGCACCCTCGCCGACGTCGACGGGCTGCTGGCTGTTGAACACCTTGAACACCAGTGTCTCGGTGGAGCCGGCAGGACCGCCTCCTGTGAGGATGTCGACCTGTGCGAAGGTCTGGAAGCCGAAGATGGTGAGGATCACCACCAGGAAGAGAAGCGTGGGCGACAGCAGCGGAAGGGTGATGCGGAAGAACTTGCGGACCGGTCCGAAGCCGTCGAGGAGCGCGGCTTCCTCGATCTCCTGGGGGATCGCCTGGAGCCCGGCCAGCACGATGATGAAGGTGAGACCCAGGTTCTGCCAGATCGACGAGAGCGCAACCCCCCGCAGCGCTGTCTCGGGGTCGGCGAGGGAGATGACCTCCACGTCGTTGAAGTAGCCGACGGTCGGGTTCACGAGGGTGAAGAAGATCACCGACGCGACCGCGACCGAGCTGGCGACCGTCGACGAGAAGATCGTCTGGAAGGCCTTGATGCCCCGCAGCCGGCGGTGTGCCGCGACCGCCAGCAGGATCCCGAGAACGAGGCCCGCTGGCACCGTGTACAGCACGTAGGTGACGGTGATCCGTAGCCCGTCGAGGAACTCGTGACCTCCGAGGACCTCGGACCACTGCTCGAAGCCGACCCAGCGCTGGCGGGTGCCGGTGCGGTTCTGCTGATGGAGGCTGAGGTCGACGAGACGCCAGAGGGCGTAGAAGAAGAACACCCCGAAGACGGCGAGGGAAGGAGCGACGAAGGCGGCGGCGAGACCGGTCTCACGCCACCGGCAGCGGGCCGCGCCACCGTTCAATTCAACCGCTCCGTGGTGTCCGGATCGAAGAGGTGCACGTGCTCCGGAGCGGCTCCGAGCGTCACCGCGTCCCCTGGGGTGGGCGCTCGTCCCTCCGATGGCTCGCGGACGACGACCGGCTGGTCGTCCACCTCGCAGAGCAGGTGCCGTTCGTGGCCGAGCCACTCCACGGCCCTGACCCGGGCGCTGACCTGACCCTCGCCACCGACGACCAGGTGCTCGGGTCGCACCCCCGCGACGAGACGCGTCCCGTCGGCCACGGGGGCGGTACCGAAGCGCGAGAGAGGGATCCTTCCGCCCCCGAGCAGGGCGAACGCCTCGCCACCTTCCACGCTGATCCTCGTCTCGACGGTGTTCATCGGGGGGCTCCCGATGAAGCGGGCCACGAAGAGGTTCTGGGGCCGGTCGTACACCGCCTGCGGCGGGCCGACCTGCTGGAGGCGACCCTGCTCGATGATGGCGATCCGGGTGGCCATGGTCATGGCCTCCACCTGGTCGTGGGTGACGTAGACGAACGTCGTCTCGAGACGCTCGTGGAGCTCGACCAGCTCGACGCGGGTGGCGGCGCGGAGCTTCGCGTCGAGGTTCGAGAGGGGCTCGTCGAAGAGGAACACCTCCGGCCTGCCCACGATGGCTCGGGCGAGCGCCACCCGCTGCCGCTGCCCGCCCGAGAGCGCGACCGGCTTCCGGTCCAGGAGCTCTTCCAGACCCAGGGTGCGGGCGGCCTCGTCGATCCTCTGGTGGCGTTCGTCGCGGGTCAGCTTGCGGGGCTCGGCCTCATCGTCGACGCGGAATCGGCGAGCGAGCAGGGGGGACTCGATGTTCCGTGCCACGGTCATGTGCGGGTACAGCGCGTAGCTCTGGAACACCATCGAGACGTTGCGGTCCTTGGCCTCGACGTGGTTGACGACCCGTTCGCCGATGCTGAGGGTGCCTGAGGTGATCTCCTCCAAACCGGCGATGCAGCGCAGCGCGGTGGTCTTCCCGCAGCCGCTCGGCCCCAGCAGCACCATGAACTCCTGGTCGAGGATCTCGAGGGAGACGTCGTCGACGGCGAACACGTCGTCGAATCGCTTGGTGACGTGGTCGAAGACGACGGTGCTCACGGCATCTCCTTCGGACGGGTGCCCGCCGTGAGGTTAGCGTTGCCTGATGCTCCGACTGTTCGACACCGCTGTCGGTAGCGTCGTCCCGCTGGAACCGGCCCACGAGGGTCGGGTCTCGATGTACGTCTGCGGCCCGACCGTGTACGGCCCTCCCCACCTGGGACACGGGCGGTTCTCGTTGGTCTTCGACGTGCTGCGCCGCTACCTCATCTGGTCCGGGCTCGAGGTCACCTACGTCTCCAACATCACCGACGTCGACGACAACATCATCGACCGTGCGGCCGAGGAGGGGCGCTCCACCGACGAGGTCGTGGCGGAGTACGAGTCGGTGTGGTGGGAGGCCATGGATGCGCTCGGGGTGATGAGGCCCGATCACGATCCGCACGCCTCGGCCTACATCTCCCGGATGGTGGAGCTCGTCGACGAGCTCGTGGAGAAGGGTGCGGCGTACGAGGCACCCGACGGCGTCTACTTCGTTCCGCAGGTCGTCGCCGACTACGGGCTCCTGGCCCGCCAGTCGATCGAGAACCTCGTCGCGGGCGCGTGGGTGGAGGTGGACGAGGCGAAGCGCTCATCGATCGACTTCGCCCTCTGGAAGAGGGCCAAGCCCGGGGAGCCGTCGTGGGACTCGCCGTGGGGTCCCGGCAGGCCGGGTTGGCACACGGAGTGCGTCGTGATGTCGCTCGACCTGCTCGGTGAGGGCTTCGACATCCACGGAGGTGGTCAGGACCTCGCGTTCCCTCATCACGAGAACGAGCGGGCGCAGGCTGTGGCCGACGGCAAGGTGTTCGCACGTCACTGGGTGCACAACGGATTCGTCGAGGTCGAGGGCGAGAAGATGTCGAAGTCGCTCGGCAACTTCACCAACCTCACGGACCTCATCGCGAGCACCGACCCCCGGGCCTACCGCCTGCTGGTGCTGAGAGCCCACTACCGGGGCCCGGTCGAGGTCGACAGGGCCACGACCGCCGACGCCTCGGCGGCGCTGGAGCGGCTCGACGCGTTCGCCCGCCGGACGCGCGACCTGGTCTCCGGCGCGGCACCCGACGCGGCCGCCCTCGACCGCTTCAGGGATGCGATGGACGACGACCTCGACACGCCGCGTGTCGCAGCGCAGCTCTTCGAGCTCGTGCGCGACGTGAACAGCCGCCTGGATGCCGGTGACGTACCTGGCGCGGCTCCGCTCGCGGCAGCGGTCTGGGAGATCTGCGGTGCGGTGGGTTTGGAGCTGCGGGCCGAGGGGGACGAGCTGCCCGCCGAGATCGCCGCTCTGGTGGAGGAGCGCGAGGCGGCTCGCCGCGACCGCGACTTCGCCCGCGCAGACGAGCTTCGGGACCGGCTCGGCGAGGAGGGGTGGCACGTGGAGGACCGGGCCGAGGGCCCTGAGGTGCGCAGGCTCTGAACCAGGGTCGGCCCCTGCGCCCGGGGTGGGACGCCCCCGACCCAGCCAGATCGGTCGGGGGGACGAGCCGCGGTGTTGATCCCGGGAAGACGGCCGCGTATCCTTTGTTACCAAGGGGTAACTTATTCGATGCCTGAGCGCTCTCTGGGAGGAGCTTGACGTGGCCGATTTCTCACTCCAGCTGAACGAGGACCAGCTCCAGATCCAGAAGTGGGTCCACGAGTTCTCCGAGAACGTGATCCGTCCGGCGGCGGCCGAGTGGGACGAGCGGGAGGAGTTCCCGTGGCCGGTGGTCGAGGAGGCGGCCAAGATCGGTCTATACAGCATGGACTTCATGGCCAACGCCCTCATGGGTGACCCGACCGGACTGACCCTCGCGGTGGCGACCGAAGAGCTCTTCTGGGGCGATGCAGGTATCGGGCTGGCCATCTTCGGATCCGGGCTCGCCGCGGCGGGCATCGCGGGCAACGGCACACCCGAGCAGCTGCTCGAGTGGGTGCCCCAGTGCTACGGCACGCCCGAAAAGCTGGCGCTGGGCGCGTTCTGCGTCTCGGAGCCCGACGCCGGCTCCGATGTGAGCAGCCTTCGTACCCGTGCCGTGTACGACGAGGCCTCCGACGAGTGGGTTCTGAACGGCACCAAGGCATGGATCACCAACGGTGGCATCGCCGACGTGCACGTGGTGGTGGCGTCGGTAGAGCCCGAGCTGAAGAGCCGGGGACAGGCCAGCTTCATCGTGCCGCCCGGGACCCCGGGGCTGTCGATGGGCCAGAAGTACTCGAAGCTGGGGATCCGGGCTTCGCACACTGCGGAGGTGGTGCTCGACGACGTGCGGGTGCCGGGCTCGTGCCTGCTTGGCGGCAAGGAGAAGCTCGACGAGAAGCTGGCCCGGGCCCGCGAGGCGCTCGATAAGCCGAAGACCGAGACGAGTGGGAAGCAGCCGGCGATGGCCACCTTCGAGGCGACCCGTCCCGCGGTGGCGGCTCAGGCGATCGGCATCGCCCGGGCGGCCTACGAGTACGCGCTGGAGTACGCGAAGGAGCGCAAGGCGTTCGGCAAGCCGATCATCCAGCACCAGGGCATCGCCTTCATGCTGGCCGACATGATCACCGAGATCGACGCGGCCCGGTTGCTCGTGTATCGAGCGGCGTGGCTTGGCCGCAACGGCACGTACGAGCGGGCCGAGGGCTCGCAGTCGAAGCTGAAGGCCGGACGCGTGGCGGTGTGGGTCACCGAGCGCGCCATCCAGATCCTCGGCGGGTACGGCTACGTGAAGGAGTACCCGGTCGAGCGCTGGCATCGTGACGCCAAGATCTACGACATCTTCGAGGGCACCGAGCAGATCCAGCAGCTGGTGATCGCCCGGGCCATCTCCGGTCTCCGCATCGAGTAGGTACGAGCCCCCGCTCGGCGCTGGAATCAGGCGGCGCGCGAGATCGTCGGCTGTATCCTGTCTCTCGTGCGCCGGGCCGACCGGCGGCGACCTTCCCCCTCGATCCCTCGGAGTCCGGAAGGAAGGTCGTCACCATGGCCCTGTCGGAGAGATCACGGAGCGCGCTGTACCAGGCGTTCTCCCAGTCGATCGAGGAGGAGGCGGTCGCGGAGATGCTCGCCCACTTCCCGGCCCGTGATGTCGAGGAGCCCGTCACCCGCGAGCACCTCGACCGTCGCATCGCAGAGCTGAGAGGCGAGCTCCACGCCGAGATCGCCGGTGTGCGCACTGAGATCGCGGGGGTTCGAGAAGCAATAGCTGCTACCGCCAACCGCATCCTCGTGTGGCTCTTCGCGGCCATGGTGGCCGTCGCAGGAGTGGCGGTGTCGCTCTCGGTTCGCCTCGGCGGCTGATCCGAGGCCGAGTCGGTCCAGCGGCGATCACCGGCCTCGTCGTCATCGGCAGACCAGCGTTCCCGGGCAACCGTCCGTCTGACAGCTCCCCCGGGGCAGCATCTCGGCCATGGCGCGCAGGCCCCGGGACCTTCGGCTCTGGACGGTGGACGGTGACAGCCGGTCCACTTGCTGGATGAGGCCGTGGTGGCGGATCTGGTTCGCCTCTTCCAGCGTCGCGGCGGTCGCAGGCGTGGCTCTCGGCATCACCGGTGTCGTCGATCTGAGTGACGAGGTGCGAGTCGCCGAGCTTCCCGCTGGGGAGGCCGCGTACCACCTCTGCCCGGACGATACGCCGTTGGGTGTCTTCCACGGCGGTGACCGCGTGTACGTGACAGGCCGGGACGAGAGCGGCGCGTGGGTCGAGGTGCGCGCACCCGAGGATGTCTCTGCGAGGGTGTGGATGCGCCTCGAGGAGCTGGACCCCGATGCTTCCCTGGACACGCTACCCGTAGCTTCCTGCGCCTTTGCCGCCAGCGCGTCGCCCTCTACCACCCAGATGCCGACGACGACGGGTTCGGGCGACCCGTCCACGACCGGCTCGCCCGATGCGACCGGTACGACGCCACCCGGCACCGGCCTCTCGTCCACCACCGGTCCTCCGAGCACCACGGGTCCACCCGACGAGATCCCGCCCGAGATCAGCGGGCTCGCCGTCGATGTCTCCCGCATCTGGGAGGACGGAGCGAGCTGCTCGCGGCTGCCCCGACAGGCCTCGGTGCGCGCAACGGTGACCGATGCCGACTCGGCCGTCGCCGCCGTCACGCTGCGCTGGACGATCGGTGAGGGAACCGAGGCCTCGATGCCGATGGTGTCAGCTGGCACGGAGTGGAGCGCCGGCCTCGGCCCCTTCCCGCCCGGCACCGTGGACGACTTCGGCGACGCCGTGGTGCTCACCGTTACCGCCACCGACACCGCGGGCAACGCGGCCTCTGTCGAGGACCTGCGGCTGCTTCGCCTCGAGGCCTGCGAGTCGTGAGTGGCTCCGGTGGGCGATCGCTCCGGACGATCTCAGCCGCTGTGGCGCTGTCGCTGACGACCGCATTCACCTTCGTGGCCGTGGCGTGGCTGGTCGACCGGGTGAGCGAGCAGCCCGATGAGGTGGTGCAGCCGCCGATCGAGGACCCCGTCGTCGTGCCCGGTCCGGCAACGACCGGCGATGGCGACGCTCCGGCCGATGGACAGGCGGATCCGGGAGCGATAGTGGCTGTGGAGGATTCGGCACCCCCGGTCGACGGCCTCGTTGGTGGGGCGTGGGTGCTGCCGGTCGACCTCGTGGCATCTGACGCGAATCCGGTCGAGACGCCGACCGAGCCGGACGGATCGGGTGCCACGACGGACACGACCCTGATCCCGTCAGGCCAGGCGGCCGGGGTCGCCGAGCAGTTGGGGGCCGCGAGCATCCAGCCGCCGCTCGAGGCGGCGCGCTTCGTCGACCTGTGCACCGAGGGCACGGCTCCATGTCCACTCGGTGTCGCAGCGACGGTGAAGCCGTTCGGGAGCGGGACCCAGCCGGAAGAGCTGGCGATCCGCGTCTGGCCGGGCCTGACGAGGGCGCTCGTGCCGAACCTGCGCTGCGATCCCGGGGATGCGGGCCCTGCTGTGCTCCCGGTCCTGGTCACGGCCAACGACGCGCTCGGATCGCTGCAGGTGTCCCTCGAGCTGCCGGATGGAACGGTGCTGAGCGAGGTGAGCGTCGGGGCGTCGACATCCCAGACGGAGATGGCCGATAGCTGGAAGAAGGCCGGGAACGTTCTCGGCACCGATCTCGACGATGGGCTGCACTACTGCGCCTCGGTGGCGACGCTCGGTGATCCCGCTGTCGCTGCGGCGTTGCAGGCGGCCGGGAAGTCCGCTCCGGTGCCCCTGGCCTACCGCATGCGGGCAGTGGCCCGGACGCTGGGCGACCCCGCCTCACCCAACGCCGAGCCGCGCGAGACCGTGGTCGTGGTGAACGTCCCTGCGGATTCGCTCCCGGCTGGGGTCGGGGGGAGGCCGAACACGATCGTCGAGCCTCTGAACGGCCACGTCGCACAGGTCGTCGTGCCCGAGCACCGGGACGCGACTGCGCGCCCCACCGTATGGGTGGCGAACGCCGCGTACTGGCAGGACAAGGTGGGACTGGGCAGCGCCACCGGCTACTGCACCAAGGCGCCGCCGGGAGCACCGGACGCCGGCTACTACGACCCACCGCGACCCGTCGCCGTCCCGCAGGCCCAGTCCTACGATCCGGGGCAGCTCGCCCAGGCTTCCTATCCCTTCGATCCGGACTACACCGGCTACGGGGTGTGGAACGTCGTGCTCGAGGAGGGCTCGACCTACGCGCTCTGCATCTCGTGGCCGCTGCCCTCGGGCGAGGAGCGCGAGGCATGGACCCTCGAGACACCTGACGGTCTGCGGTTCTCGCTGGTCAACCTATTCCTGGAGCGCAACGGCGACAGCCCCTACCAGACCTGGTACCTCAGGGCCCCCGACGCGAGCTGCTTCGAGTCGTTCCCACCCGAGGTCCAGGGAGGATTCTTCTGCCAGAGCTCGGGGCTGCCGTACCCGGCGGCGGTCACCTTCGAGCACGCCGCCACGTATCCGACGCCGTACACGGGCACGGGGAACGTTACGAGCGACCTGGGCAGCACGAACCTCCTGACGCCGACGTGGTGCCCAGGGTCCATCGCGGGGGTGGGCTCCGGCCCCTCGCTGGTCGCCTCTGCGGTCGGCGACACAAGCTCGCTGTGGGCCCAGTGCCTGGGCGGGTCGGAGGACGTCAACGCGTCCTGGCCGGTCCGCTTCGTGTATTCGGACCAGAACGTGCTGTGCGGAACGGACTCGTGCCTCGACGAGCACAGGCGTGCCGTGGTGTCGACCGCCGCCAGCGTCGGCGAGGGATCGAGCAACGGGCGGAGCCGTGATCCGCTCGACTGGGGGATCACCGGTCCCGCGGGGGATCGCAGCGCCTCACCTGGTGGTGCGGCCGGACCGGGGCTGCCCTGATCCGGGGCTGCGGGTGCTCGGCGCTCGGTGGGGGTGTGGGGCCGTCATGCTTGCGGCGCTCAGCGCGGAGCCCGACGTCTGGCCGCTCTGATCGGTCGCCCCTGAGTTCTGCGATCGACGATCCGCCACGGTCCGAAGGCCCGGGACCCCTCGAGAAGCGAGACAGCAGGAGCGGGGTTCCCGCACGGTCGGGTGCGGGAACGATAATGAGCCGATGGATCCCGCCGTCGTGCTCCAGCACGCGCCGCCGGAGGGCCCGTACGAGATCGCGGTCGCGCTCGGCCGTGCCGGCATCGGGATCCACGTCGTACGGGCCGACCTCGGCGAGCCCGTGCCGAGCGACCTCTCAGGCATCTCGGCCCTGGTGGTGATGGGTGGTCCGATGTCCGCGAGGAGCGACGACGGCTTCCCGACGCGACGAGCCGAGATGGCGCTCGTACGTGCCGCGCTGGCGGACGGCCTGCCGGTGCTCGGGGTCTGCCTGGGTGCGCAGCTGCTCGCGGCGGCAGCGGGCGGGCGCGTCGTCCCGGGTGAAGGGCTCGAGGTCGGGTGGTCGCCGATCCGGCTCTCGGAGGATGCCGCGTCCGACCCGGTCTTCGCCGGTCTCCCGGCGGAGCTCACGGTGCTGCACTGGCACGGGGAGACCTACGAGCTGCCCGAGGGGGCGGTTCGCCTGGCGGGCTCGGAGATGTACCCGCAGCAGGCGTTCCGGATCGGGGATTCGGCTTGGGGGATGCAGTTCCACCTCGAGGTCGATGCCGGGGCCGTGGACGCGTTCGTGGAGCAGTTCCCCGAGGAAGCAGAGCGGACCCCGGGCGGCGCGGGGGCGTTGCGCGAGGCGACTGCCGCCGCGCTCGACGAGCTCGATCAGCACCGCACCGGTGTGCTGGACCGGTTCGCTGCGGTCGTCGCGCGCTCCTCCGTGGTCGGGCCGCGCTGAGCGCCACCGGCGAGCGCCCGCTCTCTCCGCGAGCGACGAGGCGCGATCCGGGTCCGGCTCGCAAGCCCCCGGCTGGCATGATGTCGTGCCTCGCAGGTAGCGGAGGATCGAGGAGGAGCCGAACCGATGCCGACGCCGCAGCCAGGGATCTTCGCCCTGGGCACCAGGTCCCACCACCATCTGGAGCTCGACCTGCTCGGTGGAGCCGAGCCCGGTGACGTGGTCGACGCCCTCGCCGCGATCGCTGAGACCACGGGCGGCGCAGCCAACCTGGTGCTCGGCTTCGGCCCGGATCTCTGGGCCCGTCTCGCCCCCGGCGCTGTCCCGGACGGTCTCGGCCCGTTCACGGAGATCGTCGGTCGCGAAGGCCACCGAGCGCCGGCCACCCAGCACGACATCTGGGCCTGGGTGCACGGGAGCGCTCCCGACGACGTCTTGGACACCGCCCTGGGCGTGGCGGCTCGGCTCGGGACGGTGGCGTCGCTGGCCCAGGAGACGGAGTGCTTCGTCTACCACGACAGCCGGGACCTCACCGGCTTCATCGACGGGACGGCCAATCCCACTCCCGTGGAGGCGCCCGAGGTCGCGCTGGTGCCCGAGGGGCAGCCCGGCGCGGGTGGGAGCCACGTGATCGCTCAGCGGTGGGTCCACGACCTCGAGTCGTTCAACCGACTCGAGGTGAGCGAGCAGGAGAAGGTCTTCGGCCGCACCAAGCCGGACAGCGAGGAGCTCCCCGAGGGGGTGAAGCCCCCGGACGCGCACATCTCGCTCACCGAGATCCACGACGAGAGGGGCGAGGAGCTGCCGATCTTCCGTCGCAGCACCCCGTTCGGAGGCGTGGCCGAGAAGGGCCTCTTCTTCCTCGGGTTCAGCTCGGACCGCAGCCGCTTCGAGAAGATGCTCAGCGCGATGTTCGGGGTGGGGGAGGGCCAGCTGCGTGATCGGCTCCTCGACTTCTCGACCCCGGTGAGCGGCTCGTTCTACTTCGCCCCCAGCCTGGACGACCTTGAGGCGCTGTAGGGGCGGCACTCCTGGAGATCTGCCGAAGCGGGTCGCAGGGGTCTCCGGTCGCGCAGAGAACGCTCGGCATCGAAGCCGTAAAGTGGTGCGATCCGGCACTTCCACACGCGCAGGCGTGCCACGGGGCTGGTCATCGCTCTCGGACTGCTGAGCGGATCCTGTGCGAGCGCGACCGACGACGCCGTCCCGTCGACGGCCGCGGCGGAGGGGATCCCGCTGCGCGATCCCGGGCCATTCGATCCCGGCGTGCTCGAGGACGTCGACTGGGACAGCGACCGTGTCTGGATCGGTGACCTCCCACCGCAGGAGGTCACACCGGGAGGACTGCGGGCTCGGCTCACGACCTGCCGTCGCGTCGGGGTGGAGCAGTGGGTGTGGGAGGGGGAGATCTCCCTCCCGGAGGGATCCGAGGGCGGCCGCATCCAGTTGCAGCTGACGCGATCGGCCGGGGGCGACGAACGGGACGTCCGCCCGTCGACTCAGCTGGTCGACGCGACCGTGGCCACCTCCGGAGCGTTCGCACTCGAGCAGGCACGACCGCTCGACCCCATCACACCCGAGGGCATGGGCGAACTGGAACCGGACGTGTTCCAGTTCACGCCGGCCTACCTCGACCCGGGCGAGGAGTGCCAGCTCCACGTCGCGTCGTCGGAGGTTCCGATCGAGGACCCGAGTGGCGGGCCCCCGATCGTGCCGATCGATCCCGACGAGCCCCTCGGCTATCCCGCCCGGGCCGGATCCGTCGACTCGCTCGGGCTCGGCGCCCACCTCGGTGACTTCGACGACGGGCGACTGGCCTTCGCCTACCTCGCGGCCCACGAACAGGCCCTCCCCTTCGACGCCGTCGTGGTGCCCGACCTCGATCGGGTGCCGGTCCGCACCGTCTTCTGGTGGAGCGCAGCCGACGCCGAGAGCTGTCCGTATGTGGAGCTGGTCGGCGATGTGGTCATCACCCAGACAGATGACTGCACCGGTCCGGTAGAGGAGAGCGACCGGTGGAACCAGTCGAACCTCTACCGCGTGGTGGACGATGTAGTCGATCTCGATGGCTTCCACTGGGTGGAGGATCCCGACGGCAGGCGCTCGTTGAGCGGCCAGGTCGACGGCTGGTGGGTGCACGTCAGGTCGGCGACCGCCGATGACGCCCGGCTCGTCGAGGTCGCCCGGACGCTGCGGACGGTCACCAACGATCTGGTCGAGCCGCCCACGGCGCGCTACGACACCGGAGAGGATCTCGATGCGGTCATCGACGCCGTCCTCGAGGCGGAGAGCGCGACCGAGCGGGCGCGGATCCGACAGGATGGCTGGTGGGCAATCGTCGTCGAGTACGCCAGGACCGAGACCACGTGGCCGGTTGCCATCTACGCAGCCCGGCGCCACCGCCTGGGCTGGCGGCTGCTCCTGCTCGATGAGGTGCACACCGACGTGAACTCGATGACCGCCCCCTTCGTCTACTGCGTGGGAGGGACTCTCCCCTATCGCAACATCGACGAGTCGTTCCGTGAGGTCGAGGTGGAGGTTGCGGTGGCGCTGGAGCCGGACTGGACCCTCGAACGCGCCCTCGATGGTGGATGGGAAGCCGTGCCGACCGAGAGGGGTGTGTGGGTGCTCGACCACGGTGACGAGCCCTCGGCCCGGCTGCCCGAGATGCGGGCGGTCGACAGCAGCGGTCGCGTCGTCGAGGGGCAGGTTGCCGTCGATGCCGGCTGCGCACCCTGACTCGACCAGTGGGCGCGCCCGGGAATCAGACCTGGTGGACCCCGCGCAGGCCGACCCAGGCGAGGTTCGCGGTCTGGGCAGCCATCTCCTCGGGATCGAAGTCGACGCGCTCGGTGACCCACTGGCGGCAGATCACCTCGACCATCCCCACGATCCCGTAGGCGAGGATCAACCGGTGCTCCACGTCCATCCCGTCGACGGTGATGAGCTCCGCGATCGTCTGGGCCATCACCTGCTCGGTGTCGAGCACCGCAGCGCTGAACTCGGGCTCGCGCGAGGTCGCGCCCGAGAAGAGGAGAGCGAAGCGGGCGGGCTTCTCGCTCATCCAGCGGAAGATCGCGGTGAAGCCCAGCTCAACCTGCTCGCGCGGGCCCTCCGCGTCGGTCGTGGCCGCGATCACGGCCTCGCGCAGCCTGGTGGCCACGTCGTGGAGCAGCTCCGAGTACAGCTCCTGCTTCGACTCGAAGTGCTGGTACAGCACGGGCTTGGTCACGCCGGCAGCTTCGGCGATCTCGTTCATCGAGGTCTGGTGGTAGCCCTGCCGCGCGAACAGCTCGAGAGAGACCTCGAGCAGCTGCTCACGTCGTCGGGCCGCGGGGAGTCGGGCCACGAGCGCTCCTGGTACCGGTCCGGCGGCGGGCACCTCCCTGCCCGCACCTGCGCCCAGCATGGTCCCATCGGGATCCCTGGGTGGCAACTCCTCGGCGGGATCGGGCTCTGACGGATCGGGCGACGGTGACGGGTACGGGTGATCAGCTTTCGATCGGCCGGTCACGCTGGGCCGCGACGGCGGCGAGCTCGTCGAAGCCCGCCTCGATCGCCTTGGTGAGGACGTCAGCGTCGGGAACCGCGTCCGAGTCCACGTGGATGCCGAAGGTGAGCCGGCCGTGGTAGCTGAGGATCGCGATCGTCATGACCATGCCTCCGCCTATCGGGACCACCGGCACCGTGTCGAGCATCTCCGCGCCCATCAGGTACATCGGAACTGGAGGGCCCGGCACGTTGGTGACGATCGTGTTGACCAGCGGTTGCCGGTTGATCGACCGGACGGCGAGCGCGAGCAGCGCCGGTGGTACGAAGTCGGCGGCGCCCAGCAGGAGATCGCTCGCCTCCGCCATGTGGTGCGACTTCGCCTCGGCCATGTTCGCCCGGGCCTGCTCGAACCGGTCCAGCGGATCCTCGGTGTCGAGAGGGAGCGAGACGAGGAACGCGGCCGTGCGGTTGCCGTAGTTGCCGTGCTCGTCGGCGGTGCGCACGGAGACCGGTACCAGGGCCCGGAGCTCCAGCCCCTCGACCTCGTCACCACGCTGTTGGAGGAGAGCCAGAAGCCCGCCGGCCACGACCGCCATCACGACGTCGTTCACCGTTCCGCCCAGGGCCCGGCCGAGGGCCTTGACCTCGTCGAGCGGCCGGTCCACCAGGTGCATCCGGCGCCGGCGGCCGATCGGCGCGTTGAGCGAGCAGCTCGGGGCGAGGGCGCGGGAGCTCGCCAGCGAACCGAGCGCGTCCACCAGCTCGCCTGCCCGGGCGAAGACCTCCCCGGGGAGCCGGAGCGCGGCGCGGAAGCGCCTCCCGAGCTCGGCGGGTTCGCTCAGCTGCTCCCACAGGGCGTCGCGGAGAAGCTCGGCGCCCGAGGGCTCGGGGCGGGGGGTCCACGGTGCCGGTTCGGTCGGGGAGACCTCACGCTCCAGGTCCAGCAGCGCCGCAGCCAGGTCCACCGCCGCGACCCCGTCGACCATCGAGTGGTGGACCTTCTCGATCATGGCCACCCGGTCCCGGCCACCGTCCACACCGGTGACGAACCAGAGCTCCCAGAGGGGGTGGTCCCGGTCGAGCAGCACCATGTGCAGCTCCTCGCAGAGCGCCCAGAGCTGCTCGCGGCTGCCGGGCGGATCGAGCTCCAGGTGCAGCACGTGGCGACTGATGTCGAAGTCGGGATCGTCTGCCCAGACCGGCCGGCCCTGGTGCAGGGGCACGAACCGCGGGTGTTGCCGGAACCTGGGTATCGAGACGAGGCGAGACTCGATGTGCCTGCGGAGGTCGTCGAGGCGGAACGCGCCCGTGGCGTCGAAGAACGGTGCCCCCTCGAAGAGGGCCAGCGCACCGACGTGCATCGGCGTCTCGGGCCGCTCGATGTGCAGGAAGCTGGCATCGAGGCTCGTCAGGCGCGCCGGGTCGCTCACCTAGGTCACCGTATCGCCGGCACCGCCCGCTCGTCAGGGGCCTTGGTCCCGCCCTTGGCGGGGGTCGCGACCTGCGGCTCCGGGCCCGGCAGCTGCGTCGTCCTCGTCGGCTGCCCGCACCGCGTACGACATCACGATCGCCGGGGCCAGGAGCAGCGATCCGACCGCCATGGCGGTGACGATGACCGAGACGAGCGTCGGCGTGAAGCCCGCGGCGAAGCCGACCACGAAGAGCACGATCGCGGCCGCGAAGAGCAGGTATCCGACCCGCTGTCCGAGGCTGGCGAACCGCCGGATCATCTCCCGCCGTGCCAGCACCGGGTCCTTGCCGCTCATGGCAGCCATCCTGCCGCAGCCAGCAGGTCGCGGATCCGCTCGGTCATGACCTCAAGCGAGAAGTGCTCCACAGCGACCCGGTGGTTGTCCTCGAGCAGGTCGCGGTCGGGTTCGGCCAGGAACCGTCGGATATCGGTGGAGCGGTCGGGATCGAACCATCGGAAGCCCAGCCTTCGGAGCTCGTCGGCGACCGGGTACGGGCCGACCGCGACGCCCCTCCGGTGGATGGCCGCCTCGACCGGTGGGTTGCCGAAGCCCTCCCAGGTGGAGGGGAAGGCTACGAAGTCGCAGGCGGCGTAGATGTCGGGTACGGGCATGACCCCGGGGGAGTGGACGACCCGGCACCGGGCCCGGTGGAGGAGGCGGGCGAGCTCGGGTCCGTAGCCCTCCTCGGCGGGACCGAGCAGCCAGTAGGTGGCCTCCAGCTCCTCGCACAGCCGGATCGCGGCCGGAACGTCCTTGCGGGGGATGGCCCGCACCGGATGGGCCACCAACGTCTCGTCGGGGGATGCACCGATGCCCGACCGCACCGCGTCGCGGTCGCCCGGGGGGAGCGTGGTCGGGAAGCCGTTGTAGATGGTCACGGCGTCGATGCCGTGCTCGCCGAGCTCTCCGCGGGTCAGGTGGTTGATGGTCACGTGACGCCACGACGGGTCGTCCATCGGGAGCTCGGTGTGAGAGGCGAAGCGCTCACGCTGCCACGGCGGGTCGTGGTGGTGCAGCACGGCCGGGCTGCCCCGCAGCACCTCGGCCACCACCCTCGAGGCCGTGAGGTTCAGGGGGATGGTGAGCAGGTTCTCGACCACGACGAGGTCGGCACCCTCGAGGGCAGCCCGCAGCTCGCCGGGGTCGGTCGCCACGGTTGCACCGATGGCCAGGCCGGGGACGGTGACGTCGACCGGGCCCTCGCCTGCGACCGAGCGGACCGTGAAGCCGAGGTCTGTGAGGGATCGGGCCCAGTGCCCGGCCACGACGGAGACGCCGTCGGCGAGACCGAGGCGGAAGGACAGGATGGCGCAGGTGGGCACGGCCGGCTCCAGGGTGTACGACGCCTGGAATGATGCACGACGACCGCGTGCGGTTCACACCGCCGCGAGCCACGGATCCACCGTCACGGATGCCCGATCCCTGAGAGGTCTTCCGGTGCGCAGCGGGTCCGTGTGGAGCCCTGGCCTCAGAAGCGGTGCAGCTGGGGCTCCCTCGCGAAGAACTCCTCCAGCGCGGCCACCCCCACCGCCACCTTCTCGTCCTCGGGTCGCTCGTCGCACGCCCCGGTGCGCGACGCCGGTCGGGAGGGGAGCAGATCTGAGGCGAGGCGCTCGTCCGGCCTCGGATTCGAGGCGGGTGCGGAGCGTGCCACGGCCACCAGCTGGGCGGCGGTCGCAGGTCGTGCCGCGGGAGCGGGCTCGTGCGCGGGGGTCGGGGTGCGAGGGATGAGACGGACCGCAGGGCGTTCCTCGGCGGTGACGAGTGGCGCGGGGACCGGTGCCGGTATTGCAGCGAGCAGCGGCCCGGCGTCCATCAGCGGCTCGGTGACCGGCGCGGTGGTACGCGGCCGAGTCGCGAGCCGGCCCTCGGCCACGGCGGCGAGCACCGCGTCGGCGCCCTTGGGGAGGCGCACGGTTCGGCGGTGGAGACCGATCCAGAGAAGCACCACTCCCGAGGTGAACATCAGAGCGACGGCGAGCAGACCGACCAGCGTCACTGGATCCATGCAGGACAACGGTACGGGGCGCCGGATGACGACTGGTGGATATCTCCTGTTCATCTGGTGGATACTCACCGCTCATGGCTGGCTCACCGGAGGACGAGGTCCTGGCGGACGTCGACGGTGCGATCGGTCGCGTGGTGATCAACAGGCCCGAGAAGCGCAACGCCCTGAGCTGGTCGGTGGTGCGCGAGCTGCGTGCGGCGTTGTCGGAGATGAAGGTCGACGATCGGGTACGGGCGGTGGTCCTCTCCGGTGCCGGTGACCGGGCCTTCTGTGCGGGGGCCGACCTCGGCGGGATGGCGGAGGGTGCCGGCGCGGCCGCTCTCCACGAAGCGCGGGGCGAGCTGGCTCTCCTCTTCCGGGACCTCTGGGAGGTGGGGAAGCCGACGGTGGCGAAGGTCCAGGGCTACGCGCTCGCCGGCGGCTTCGGCCTCGCCCTGGCCTGCGACTTCGTCATCGCTTCGGAGGACGCGACGTTCGGCACTCCCGAGATCGACGTCGGGTTGTGGCCCTTCATGATCACGGTTCCGATGCTGCGCTCGATGCCGCCGAAGAAGGCGTTGGAGCTGATGATGACCGGTCGGCGTATCGGAGCCGAGGAGGCGGAGCGGATCGGGTTCGTGACGAGGGTGGTGCACGGAGCTGACCTGGACGAGGCGGTCGACCAGCTGGCCGGGGAGCTGGCCTCCAAGCCGGGTGCGGTCATGCGGCTCGGTCGCGACGCCTTCTACTCGGTGCTGGACAGGTCCGCGGAAGACGCCTTGCGGCTCCTGCACCCCCTGCTCTCGGTGGTGAGCCAGTACGAGGACAGCTCCGAGGGCATCGCAGCGTTCGTGGAGAAGCGCCCACCCCGGTGGACCAACCGGTGATCCACGTCGAGAGGCGGGGGTCCACGACCCTGGTCACCCTCGATCGCCACGAGCGTCGCAACGCCGTCGACCGCGTCGCTCTGGAGCAGCTGCTCGAGGCCTTGGCCGGCTCCGACGGGAGCCGGGTGGTCGTGCTCACCGGAGCTGGTGAGCACTTCTGCGCCGGCGCGGACCTGAAGGGCGTCGAGGACGACTCGTTCCGGGAGGCACTGGTGGAGGTGCTGCGGGCTCTGCGCGAGCTCCCGCGCCCGGTGATCGCAGCGGTCCGTGGCGCGGCGCTCGGGGCGGGGATGCAGCTGGCGGTCGCCTGCGATCTCCGGGTCGCCACACCCGACGGCCGCTTCGGGATCCCCGCCGCGCGGCTGGGGCTGATGGTCGACGAGTGGACCGTGCAGCGGGTAGCGATGCTGTGCGGCCAGGGTCCGGCCTCGGCGCTGCTGCTGGCCGCGGAGACGATCTCGGGCGACGAGGCGCTCGGCCTGGGTCTGGTGCAGCGCATCGGGGGGCTCGACGAAGCGCTCGCCTGGGCCGATGACATCGCGGCACTCGCACCGCTCACGATCGCGGGTCACAAGCTGGCGTTGAACGAGCTGGAGGCGGATGTCGCCGCCAGCTCGGCCTTCGATGAGGCGTTCCGGCGGGCCTGGTCGAGCGAGGATCTACAGGAGGGCCTCGCAGCGTTCCGCGAGAGCCGCCGTCCCATCTTCCGCGGCCACTGATCGAACCGACGGTTCAGGGCGCAGGTCTCTTGGCGTCTGAACCGACGGTTCGCTGGAGGGGGTCCACCGTCATCGAACCGACGGTTCAGGGCGCAGGTTCCTTGGCGTCTGAACCGACGGATCGCTGGAGGGGTCACTGGGAGGATCCGGCCGCAGAGCCCTCCAGCTTCGTCCCCTCGCGGTGGAACACGAAGCACAGCACCCGGCGGTCCGGGATGAACCAGGTCGCCTCGGTCGGGGTGAGGTATCCGAGCTCGAGCTCGGAGAGCTCGTACTGGAGACCGACGAAGGGCTCGAACGCGTCGAGGCAGGCCTGGTCGGCGAAGGAGCGCACGGCGTCGTCGCCGGGCCAGGGCGCTCCGATCGCGTCGGGCATCTCCGCGGCCAGGTAGACCTCGTTGTCATGGGGCAGGGAGCAGTCGATGAGCACGACCTGCTCCACCGTGGTCTCCCCCTGTCCGGGGAGGACCCGCTCCTCGAAGCAATCGCCAGGTCCCAGTCCCAGCACGTCGACCGGGCTTCCCGGAGCCGTCGTTGTGGGCCCGGCGGTCGTGGTGGCCGCCACCGTCGTGGTGGTCGTCGGGTCCGGCCCATCATCACCACCGCCGCAGCCCGGCATCGACAGGAGCACCACCACGGCGGCCAACGCCGCTGCCGGGACGCGCCCGACCCGGCAGCTCGCTGGTCTCGGTGTGATCTCTGCCATGGCAGCCTCGGCGCTGTGGGTCGGTGGGAGGTCGTGGGTCGGCTTCAGTAGGCGGCGGGGAGCAGACGCTCGACGTGCGTGAAGCAGACGAACAGGAGCACCGCGAAGACGGGTGCTCCGAGAAGGTACGCGGGCCATCTGCGCCGCGGGGCCACCTCCGCCCGATCATCCAGGCCGTGAGCCATACCGCGCCGGCCGCGAGCGCCCAGAGCAGGGCGGGCAGCCTCGCAGAGGTGTCGCCTCCACCGAGGTCCTCGATCTCCGTCGGTGCCTGTCCCTGGGAGGGCTCCTCGGAGACCGGCTCTGATGGCGGGGTGGTCGGAGCCGCCTCGTCGACCAGTCGCCCCACCACGACGATCCGTTGCGAAGCGCTGTACTTCGGGTGGCACGCCATGAGGGTGAGGCGGTCGTCGTCGTAGTCGTCGAGGATCCACGCGTCTGCCGGCTCGATGATGAAGTGACCGTCGTCCGCTTCGGACCCGGTCGCCTCGAAGGGCATCTCCTCCGCGAGCTCCCGCCTCGACATCACCTCGTACCGGAACTCGCCCTGGATGGTCTCGACGAGGATCTCGTCTCCTGGTTCGAGCTCGTCGATCCGGTGGAAGGGGGCGCCGTAGGTGGTGCGATGGCCGGCCAGTCCAGCGTTCCCCTCCTGGCCGGGCCACTTCGTGCCGGGGAAGTGCCCCGGGCCGTCCCGGAGCCACGCCAGGTCCACTCCCTCCACGTACCACCACTCCGATCCGATCGCCGGGATGTTGATGCGTCCGGCGCTCTCGCTCGGCTCCGGAGGCCGGGCCTCCTCGATCTGCCGGGCGGTGAGCCCGAAGGTCGCGCCCAAGCCCTCGCCGTCACCCCATCCGCCCTCCAGCTCGGGCAGCGTCGAGGGCGGGGCATCCTCCTCCGCGGCGCCCTCCTCGGCGGAGGCGAGTGCCGTCATCCCCTCGGTGAACTCGTCCTCCAGATCGGACTGTGCGGCACGGGTGTGGAGGCCGGTGCCCCACAGCTGGTAGGCCACGAAGAGCAGCAGGATCACCCCGGCTGTGATGAGGGTACGGCCGATCGCGGCGAGCACCCGGTAGAAGGTCATCACGCCGGGCAGGCTATTCCGCGGCCGACCTGGCCCGGCCGCGGGGCCGCCGATACCCTTTTCGGGTCGTGGAGCCCGTCGTCCACCTTCGTGAAGCGGTCTCCCTCCTCGGCAGGTTCCCCGCGCTCGCCGGGGTGACGCTCGACGTCGCGGCAGGGGAGGTCGTGCATCTCCAGGGCCCGAACGGCGCGGGCAAGAGCTCGCTGCTCCGGGTCTGCGCAGGACTGGGACGGGTGGTGCAGGGGGAGGCCGTGGTGCTCGGCGAGGACCTCCGCCGCGACCGCCGATCGGTACGGCGGTCGGTCGGCCTTCTGGCCCACGAGACCTTCCTGTACGAGGACCTCACGGTTGAGGAGAACGCAAGGTTCTGGACCAGGGCGGTCGCCGGCGATCCGGGGCAGGCCGAGGCAGCCCTCGAGCGCCTGGGCCTGGCCGAGCGACTCCGTGCGGTGCCGGTGCGCCAGCTCTCGGCCGGCCAGCGCCGTCGTACATCGTTCGCCTGCCTCCTGGCTCGGCGGCCGCGCCTGTGGCTGCTCGACGAGCCGCACGCCGGACTGGACGAGGAAGGGCGCGACGTGGTGGACGCGTTGATCCGCGAAGCGGTGGCAGCGGGCGCGACCGTGGTGCTCGCCTCGCACGAGCTCGAGAGGGCAGGAGGCATCGGGAGCAGGGCAGTCACCATCGCCGGCGGGATGGTCGTCGCCGACGAGGCGGTGAAGCCCGGGCCGGCCGATCCGGCCCGACCGGAGGTGGCCGGTGTTCCGTGACGCGGCGCTCGTTGCAGGCAAGGACCTGCGGATCGAGGTTCGTTCGCGGGTCGTCCTCAACCAGGTGGCGCCGTTCGCGCTGCTGGTGCTCGTGCTGTTCGGCTTCGCCCTGGACCCCGACGACGACCTGCTCGAGCGCGCCACCGCCGGCCTGTACTGGGTTGCGGTGCTGTTCAGCTCGCTTCTCGCGATATCGCGGGCTTTCGCCGTGGAGGCTGCCGACGGGAACCGTGACGCCCTGCGCCTATCGGGCCTGGATCCGGCCGGGATGTTCCTGGGAAAGGTCGGGGCGATCGTGGGGCAGCTGCTCGCCTTGGAGGTGCTGCTGGGCGGTGGGGTGGTGCTGCTGTACGGGACCGAGCTGACCGGTGCCGGGCTCCTGGCAGCGACGGCCCTCGCCGCGACGGTAGGAGTGGCCGCCGCCGGTAGCGTGTACGGAGTGCTCGCCGCCGGGCTGAGGGTGCGGGAGACCCTGCTCCCGCTCCTGCTGCTCCCGGTAGTGGCGCCGGTGTTGATCGGGGCGACCAGGGCGTTCGAGGCCGCTCTCGCCGGTGACCCGTCCGAGGGGTGGCCCTGGGTGGGCCTGCTCACGGCCTTCGCGGTCGTGTACCTGGTCTTCGGGGCATTGGCGTTCGGGCCCCTGCTGGAGGAATCGTGACCGCCGAAGCAGCGCAGACCGCACCCGCCACCGTCGACATCGGGGTTCCCGTCAGCATCTCGTCGGCGACCACCCGCGTGCTCGGCGTGGTGGTCGTCCTGGGCGCTGCGGTGGTGGGCTGGCTGGCCTTCGTGGTGAGCGGCCCGGACACGGAGATGGGTGAGACCGTTCGGATGCTGTACGTGCACGTCCCCTGCGCCATCGCGACCTACGTGGCCTGCTTCCTGACCGCGGTGGCCTCGGGCCTGTTCCTGTGGAGGCGCTCGGTCTGGTGGGATCTGGTGGCCGAGGCAGCAGCGGAGATCGGCGCGGTGCTGGCCGCCCTGACGCTCGCCACCGGGATGATCTGGGGGAAGCCGACCTGGGGGACGTACTGGGTGTGGGACGCCCGCCTCACGACGACGCTGATGCTGCTGCTCCTCCTGCTCGGCTACCAGGCCCTCCGCCGCACCAGCGACGACACCGAGGTCGCGGCTCGCCGTGCAGCGATCGTCGGTCTCCTCCTCGTGCCCAACGTCGTGGTGGTGAACCGGGCCGTCGAGTGGTGGGACACGCTCCACCAGGATCCGACCCTCGTCTCGCTCGACCCCAAGATCGAAGGGTGGCAGCTGTTCACCTGGTTCGTGGCCACGGTGCTGTTCGCCGTCGTCTTCCTCTGGCTCATGATCCTTCGGTTCCGGGTGGCCTGGCTCGCGCGCCAGGTCGGGGAAGGGGGGCTCGGGGAGGCCATCGCCGCCCGCCGTGCCGAAGCGCTCGCGTCGGCGGCCGACAGCAGAGCGCGAGCGGCCGACCCACCTCCCACCGGGATCATGGGGGAGGGCTCGGGATGAGCGAGTGGGGATGGGTGATCCTCGGATGGTCGGTGGTCGTCGCATCCTTGGCGGTGTACACGGTGACGGTGTTCAGGCGGGGGGCGAGGCTGACCCCCCAGGTCGCTCCGGACCGCCGGCGCTGGATCTCCGCGCCGAGAGAGGACGTCCCGGCGTGACCGACGACCCGCTGGGATCCCCGGGGAGCGCGCAGGTCGGGACCTCCTCCACCCCGGAGCTCGACCTCACCCCACGCGAGCTCGGCCCGGCCCGCAGGCGCCGCTGGCCTGCGTTCGTCGTGACGGTGCTGCTCCTCGGCGGGGTTGGATTCCTGGTCGTGAAGATGCTCGACGAGGCGACCTTGTTCTTCTACACGGCCGACGAGGCTGTCGAGCGTCGTGACGAGCTGGGCGACGATCGCTTCAGGCTCCAGGGCGCGGTGGTCCCGGGAACCGTCGAGAAGGACTCCACCATGCTCACCTTCACCGTGGCCTTCGACGGGGTCGAGGTCGACGTCGTGCACACCGGTCCGGAGCCTGATCTCTTCAGCGACGGTGTGCCGGTCGTGCTCGAGGGTCGGTGGTCGGGAGACGTGTTCGAGAGCGACGAGATCCTGGTGAAGCACGACGAGGTCTACGTGGAAGAGCACGAGGACCGCCTGCGGGAGGCCGACACCCAGGTCGAGTCCTCAGGTGCCGAAGACAGGTGAACGCCGCCGTCGGTGACGCAGGTGTGGCCCTGGGGCTGGCAGCGTCGGTGCTTGCCGTGGTCACCCTCGCCGTCGGACTCCTTGGTGATCGGCCGCAGCTGCGCCGCACCGCACGCATCTACGTGTGGATCGTGGCAGTCGGTGCACTCCTGGCGTTCGTGGCGATGGAGCGGGCGCTCATCACCAGGGACTTCACCCTGCTGTACGTCGCCGAGAACGGCAGCAGCCGCACCCCGGCGCTGTTCAACTTCGCGACGCTGTGGGGATCGCTCGAGGGATCGATCATCCTCTGGTCGACGCTCCTCGCCGGCTACCTGATCTCGGTCTCGGTCAGGTTCCGCCGCGAGTCCGAGGATCCCCTGGTGGGATGGGCCCTGCTCACGATGTTCGTCGTCTGCGCCTTCTTCTTCGGGTTGATGACGGGGCCGGCAGACCCGTTCAGGAGCTTCGACCCACCGCTCGGGTACGACGGCCCCGGACCGAACCCCCTGCTGCAGAACCACATCCTCATGGCGGTGCACCCTCCGATGCTGTACCTGGGGTACGTCGGATTCACGGTGCCGTTCGCGTTCGCCGTCGGCGCGTTGGTCACCGGTCGCCTGGACGAGGGGTGGCTGGGTGCCACCCGCCGCTGGACGCTCCTGGCCTGGGTGTTCCTGACGACGGGCATCGTCCTGGGCGCATGGTGGAGCTACGAGGTGCTCGGGTGGGGTGGCTACTGGGCGTGGGACCCGGTCGAGAACGCGTCGCTGCTCCCTTGGCTCACGGCCACGGCGTTCATCCACTCCATGATGGTGCAGGAGCGACGGGGGATGCTGAGGGTATGGAACCTCTCCCTCGTCGCAGCCACCTTCTCGCTGACCATCCTCGGCACGTTCATCACGAGGTCGGGCGTGCTCGAGTCGGTGCACGCGTTCACCGAGTCGTCGATCGGCCCGGCCCTTCTGGGGTTCTTCGCAACGGTCGTCGCGGTCACGGTGGGCCTGATCGCCTGGCGGGGCGACGAGCTCCGTGCACCCGGTCGCATCGAGTCACCCGTCTCGCGGGAGGCGTCCTTCTTCGCCAACAACCTGGTCTTCGCGGCGTTCGCCTTCGTCGTGCTGCTGGGTACCGTCTTCCCCCTCGTCGTGGAGGCGGTGAACGGGGACGAGGTCAACGTCGGTCCGGCGTTCTTCGACCGCATGACCGCACCGTTGGGGATGGCCCTGCTCTTCCTCATGGCGGTCGCACCCGTCCTTCCGTGGAGGAAGGCCCACGGTGAGCTGCTCGCGAGGAGGCTCCATTGGCCGGCCTGGTTCGGCACGATCTCCGTGTTGGTGGGTCTGGCGGTCGGGGCCAGGGGGCTGGCACCGCTGTTGGCCTTCGGGCTCGGGGGCTTCGCCGCCGGAGCCGCCGTGAGGCAGCTCGTGCTGTCCGTCCGGCGGCAGGGCGTGCGCGGCCTCACCGGGCGCAAGAACGGTGGGATGGTGGTCCACATCGGTGTCGTCGTGGTGTCGGTGGCGCTCGCGGCGAGCGCCGGGTTCCAGCGCCAGGCCGAGTTCGACTTCGAAGTGGGCGAGACGGTCGAGTTCGCCGGGCACACCTTCACCTACCTGGCGTGGGAGATCGAGAGCTCCGACGACCGCGACGAGTGGGAGGTGCTGGTCGAGGTCGACGGCCACGGTCCGTACGCTCCGGCCCGCACCCGGTTCAACAACGCCGGTCAGGCGGTGGGCACGCCGTCGGTGCGGTCGACTCTCGTCGACGACGTGCACCTGAGCGTGCTCGTCGTGCCCGACGAGACCTCCGATGTCGCCAGGCTGCGGATCACCGTGCAGCCGCTGGTCATCTGGCTCTGGATCGGTGGGGGGATCATGTTGGTGGGAGGTGCGCTCGCGGCGTTGCCGTGGACGGGCCGGCGCGGACGTCGGGGCCGGGTGTCGGCGGTGGAGCCTTCGGAGCGCGCGGCTCCGAGCGAACCCGCGGCCCCGGACATGGCCGAACCGGCCGGGGTGAGGTGAGGGACGTGGAGACGCGTGACGACCCGGCTGCCGATGCATCCGTGGACGAGCCCTCCGCCGAGGATCTTCTCGTGGATGGACCCGAAGACGTCGGACGCCTCTCCTCCCCGGGCCGTGGTCATGTCGCGGCACGGGTGGCGATCGTGGTGGGTGTCGTCGTGGCCGGACTGGTCTGGCTCCTGGCTACGGCGAGAGGCGGAGAGAGCAGCGCGGGGAGCCCGCTGATCGGGAGGCCGGCTCCCGCCGTCATCGGTGAGACGCTCGACGGCGAGCAGTTCGACCTCGCCGAGCACCGAGGGCGTTGGGTGGTCGTCAACTTCTTCGCGAGCTGGTGTGCGCCCTGTCGCATCGAGCATCCGGAGCTGGTTGCGTTCGCGGAGCGTCACCCCGACGACGCGACCGTCGTGAGCGTGGCCTTCGGTGACAGCGAGGAGGACGCCCGTTCGTTCTTCGAGGAGCTCGGGGGGGAGTGGCCCGTGCTGGTCGAGGAGACCGGTCCGATCGCCATCTCCTTCGGGGTCACCAAGGTGCCGGAGACCTACCTCGTCTCACCCGACGGGACCGTCGCGGAGAAGTGGGTCAGCAACATCACCGCCTCCGAGCTCGAGCGGGCCCTCGCTCCAGGGGCGCCGGAGTCCACGCCGTGAGCCGAAGGCTGGTCGTCTCCTGGGCGCTGATGGGGGCGGTCCTGACTGCTGCTCTGGTGGTGGGTGCGATCGGTGACCCCGGCCCCTCCAGCAACCGCGAGCGGGTGTACGAGATCGCCGAGACGCTGAAGTGCCCTCAGTGCGCGGGTCAGTCGGTGGCCGAGAGCGACGCGGAGATCGCCAGGGAGATCAGGGCCGAGATCGCGAACCTGGTGGAGACAACCGACCTCTCGGACCGGGAGATCAGTGACCAGCTCGCCTCTGCCTACGCCGAGGAGATCCGTCTGGAGCCACCGCGCTCGGGGGTCGCCGGACTCGTCTGGCTGATACCCGTGGTGGTCGTCGTCGCCGCCGCAGTCGGGCTGGCCGTGGCATTGCGCCGGTGGTCGGCGGCGGAGCCGCTCCAGGCAGACGAGGCCGACCGGCGGCTCGTCGAGGCAGAGCTCGCCCGCCGCTCCCGGTCCGGGCCGATGGGATCGTGAGCGGGAGGCGCGACGACGCGGCAGAGCGACGGGATCTGCTGCTCCGCTCGATAGAGGACCTCGACCGTGAGCTCGAGGCAGGTGAGCTAGATCCCCAGGACTACCGGGTGCTCCGGGACGACTACACCGCTCGTGCCGCAGCCGCGATCCGGGAGGTGGAGGCCGCAGCTCGACGGCCGGGCCTCCGGGCGGGTGCGCAGAACGGCTCCGGGCCGTTGCCTCGAAGGATCCTGCTGGTCGGAGGCCTGGCACTGGGGGCGGTGGCCGTGGGGATCGCTGCATCCTCGCTCCTGGCCGGCGAGGACGAGCCGGACATCCCCACCCTCCTGGCGGAGGCGGACGAGTGCATGCAGGAGGACGATGTCGAGTGCGCGGTGGACGCGTACGACCGGGTGCTGGAGCAGGATCCGGACCAGGTCGAGGCCCTGGCGTACCGGGCGGCCCTGATCTACCGGAGCGGCGAGACGGAGGAGGCGCTCGCCGGTCTGGATCGGGCAATCGAGATCGACCCGACCTTCGTGGACGCGTGGGGCTTCCGGGTGGTCATCCTCGAGCAGGAAGGCCGACTCGAAGAGGCACTGGACGAGATCCGTGAGCTCTCCGGCGGGGGTGACGGTGACGTCGGGTTGGCTGTGGTGCAACAGGTCGACAGCGCCGCGTCCGACCCGGCCAGTGGGATCGAGCCGCTGACGGTGCTGCGCATGTACGAGGCGCTGATCGAGGGCGATCCCGATGAAGCGGCGGCACATGCGTACCGGGGGTGGCTGTTCGGGCGCCTGGCTGCGCAGCCGGATCTCGATGACGCCGAACGAGCCGACCTGCGGGAGCAGGCTCTCTCGGACCTCGAACGGGCCGTGGAGATCGACCCCACGCTCCCGGACGCCCATGTCTTCCGGGCCGTCGTGCTGAACCAGATGGGGCGGACGGAGGAGGCTGCCGAAGCGTTGCGGACGTTCGATTCGCTCGAGCCCGTGCCTTCGATGCAGCAGCTCGTCGACTCCCTCGGTCTGCGTGATGAGCTGAGTGTCCCTTCGCCCGAGGGCTGAGAGGGGTCGCTCAGCCAGGCGGGTGGTGGGTGGCGGAGCGGAAGCCGTCGGGTCCGGGCTCGATCTCCCACCACGAGCCCTTTCGGTTGCCCGTCTCTCCCAGGATCTCCATCCCGCGACGGTGCAACAGCTCGACCACCTCCGGGACGAGGTCTCCGTGGGTGCACACAGCGACGTTCCCCGCGGAGTTGGCTTCGAGGAGCCGGATCACGGCGGTCGGGTCGGAGCCCTCCAGGAGCTCGGGCACGACCTCGACTTCGCAGCCGACCGTCTCGGCGAGCGGCTCGACCGTCTCCGTGCAGCGGAGCGCAGGGCTGGAGAGCACTCGCTCGAGGTCGCGGCGACCGACATCCTCGACCAGAGCACGGGCCTGCCTCCGGCCCTTGGGGCTGAGCGGTCGGAGGCGGTCGTCGCCATCCCAGCCGTGGCGGTCGGCCGCGTGCGCATGGCGGATGAGGAACAGGGTCACCGCTACGCCCCGACAGCGGTCACGCAGTGGTCATCACCCTTGGACCGGGACTCCTCCAGCTCCGTCGTGGCCTTCCCGTACAGCGACCCGAGCATCCCGCGAACCATGCCCCTGTCTACGGCGCAGATGACCGGGTTGTCGATCGCGACATCTCCGAAGGGACAGTGCTCGGCCACGATCCGCAACCTCTTGCCCTGCTTCTCGGTGTGGGCTGCGAAGCCGTGGGAGGTGAGGGCCTCGGCGACGGTGTGCAGAGCGGCACGGAACGAGCGCTGGTGCTCGCCCGACGACCCCAGGGAGCTCGCCATGAGCCGGCCGTACTCCTCACCGACCTCCTCCGCGATGGCCTCGGCCTCACGGCGCGGTAGGCGGGCCAGCGCCTTGGCCAGCATGGAGAGGAGGAGGTCGTCGTGGCGGACCGGGAGCTCGATGACCGCCTCGCGCCCGCTGAGCCTGTAGTGCTTCGAGGGACGCCCCGCACCTGAGGCGGCGGTGCGGGCGACCTCGACGTCCAGATAGCGCCCCGCGGCGAGCTTGTCGAGATGATGTCGGGCGACGTTTGGGTGGAGTCCGAAGTGCTCGGCGACCTGCGCGGTCGTGACACCGTCGCTCCGGTCGCGTGCGAGGAGGTAGATCTCCCGACGGGTCGGATCCCCGAAGGCGGAGGTGATGGCCGTGACTGCGGAGGCGAAGTCGGTCGGGCTCAGCTCGCTCGGACTGCGTGGCGCGGAGGGCATCCCGGTATTCTACCTACCGGCATAGGAGTAATTCGTCTCATGGGCTCCAACCCTCACCCAACCCACGAACAGGTCCTCGACGCGCTCCGGCCCGTCGAGGATCCCGAGCTGCGGCGCAGCATCGTCGATCTGGAGATGGTCCGCGATGTGAGGATCGACGCAGGATCGGTCGAGGTCGCGCTGGCGCTCACCGTCGCAGGGTGCCCCCTGCGCGGTGAGATCGAGGAGCGTGTCACCTCGGCCGTGTCGGCCCTCGATGGCGTGGAGGGGGTGACGCTCGACTTCACGGTCATGTCGGAGGAAGAGCGCGTGGCGTTGAGGCATCGCCTCCAGGGTGAGCGCGCCTCCGGGGGTCCCGAGGACCGCGGGAGCTCCGCGTCGATCCCGTTCGCGGATCCCGCGAGCAGGACCCGGGTGCTGCTGATCGGCTCGGGCAAGGGCGGTGTGGGCAAGTCGTCGGTCACCGCCAACCTGGCGATCGCCCTCGCCCAACGCGGTCGGCGCGTCGCGGTGGTCGACGCGGACGTGTGGGGGTTCTCCATCCCCCGCATGCTCGGCGTGGACCGTCCACCGGTGGTCATCGACGACATGTTGGTGCCACCAGAGGTCCACGGCGTTCGCTGCATCTCGATGGGGTTCTTCGCCGAGGAGGATCAGCCGATCATCTGGCGTGGCCCGATGCTGCACAAGGCGCTGGAGCAGTTCCTCACCGATGTCTTCTGGGACGCCCCCGACTTCTTGGTGGTGGACCTGCCGCCGGGAACCGGCGACATCTCGATCTCTCTGGCGCAGTTCCTCCCCAGGGCGGAGGTGTACGTGGTGACCACCCCGCAGCCGGCCGCCCAGCGGGTGGCCCAGCGGGCGGCCTTCATGGCCCGACGGGTGAACCTCGAGGTGAAGGGCGTGATCGAGAACATGTCGTGGTTCACCGGGCGCGACGGCCACCGGTACGAGATCTTCGGTGCCGGCGGGGGTCAGGAGCTGGCCGACCGGTTGGAGGTGCCGCTCATCGGTCAGGTCCCGCTCGTGGCCGAGCTCCGCGAGGGTTCGGACGAGGGCAGGCCCATCATGGCCCACGCCCCGAGCTCCGAGGCCGGGCGGGTCTTCGAGGGGATGGCGGAGCGCATCGACGTCGAGCTGGCGCCGACGCGCATCCACAGTCCCGAGCTGAGGGTGATCTGACCCGGGACCGGAAGAGGGAACGGAGCGGGCTTCGGCCTACGATGGCGCCCACCGTCTGGAGGAGGAGCCGTGGACGTCAGGATCGGCGTGACATACAGCCCGAAGGAGCTCGACATCGAGCTGGCTGCGGACACGGACCGTGAGGCGCTGAAGCGCCAGATCGACGAGGCGCTCTCCGACCAGGAGAGCGTGCTCTGGCTGGTCGACAACCACGGTCGTGAGTACGCGATACCGTCCGCGAAGGTGGCATACGTCGAGATGGGCAGCCCGGATCACGAACGGCGAATCGGGTTCGCGAGCGGCTGACCCCGCCCTGATGGCTGATCCGCCCGCCGACCTCCTCGACCGCAGGCTCCTCTTCGTCACGGGGAAGGGCGGCGTGGGGAAGACGTCGGTGGCCGCTGCCCTGGCGATGCTGGGTGCGGGCCTCGGCAAGCGCACTCTGGTCTGCGAGGTCGACGCGAAGGGCAACCTCGCAGACTTCTTCGAGAGCGGACCAACCGCGTTCGAACCGACGGAGATCGCCACCGACCTCTTCGCCATGTCGATGAGCACGGAGGAGTCGCTGCGCGAGTACCTCCGGCTGCAGCTGCGGGTCCCCCTGCTGGCGCGGATCGGTCCGCTGGCCCGCTCCTTCGACTTCGTGGCGCAGGCGGCACCGGGGGTGAAGGAGATCCTCACGGTGGGCAAGCTCTGCTACGAGGTGCGAGAGGAGAGCTACGACCTGGTGGTCGTCGACGCGTCCGCCACCGGTCACATAGTGGGGCAGCTCGCGGCTCCACAGGGGATAAACGAGCTGGTCAAGGTGGGACGGGTGCTCGACCAGACGGCTTGGATGATCGACATCCTCGCCGATCCCGCCCGGACCGGCGTCGTGATCGTCTCCGCTCCGGAGGAGATGCCGGTGACCGAGTCCTTGGAGCTCGCCGATCGGATCCGTACCGAGACGGTCGTGGATCTCGCTGCGGTGGTCGTGAACCGGGTGCTGCCCGAGCTGTTCGGGCGGGGCGAGGAGGAGATCTTCCAGGCGCTCCGCGAGCCCGCTCTGGCCGGTGTGCTATCCGAACGGGTGGGTGGATCGGTGGCCCCCGTCTTCGATGCTGCGGAGCTCGCGGTGACGCTGCGTCGGACACGGGTGGAACACCTCACGCGGCTGCGTGAGGAGCTGCCCGCAGGACTCGAGCTCGTCTACCTGCCGTATCTGTTCACGCGCGACCACGGGGTACGGGCCACCCGGCAGCTCGCGACAGCCCTCGGCGCGGAGCTGGGGTACTGAGCGACGTGGTGGCACGCGGAAGCGATCCCGAGGCCCCGAAGACCCTCGAGCAGCTCCTCGCCGCGAAGGAGATCATGCTGAGCTGTGGGTCGGGCGGGGTGGGCAAGACCACCGCTGCCGCTGCTGCGGCCACCATGGCGGCCACCCACCTGGGTGGGAAGGTCCTCGTCCTCACCGTCGACCCGGCGAAGCGGCTGGCCAACGCGTTGGGGATCGAGCGGTTCGGAAACGTGGAGACGCGGATCCCCGAAACGGCCTTCGAGGCCGCCGGTGTGCTGCCCCGGGGTGAGCTCTGGGCAGCGATGCTCGACACCAAGCAGTCGTGGGACGACCTGGTCCGGTTCCACGCACCCGATGCGGAGACCCGAGAGGCGATCCTCGCGAACCCCCTGTACCAGAACATCACAGGCAGGTTCATCCAGAGCCACGACTACATCGCCATGGAGCGCCTGTACGAGATCCACAGCTCGGGCCGCTACGACCTCATCGTCGTGGACACGCCTCCCACACGCAACACGATCGACTTCCTGGAGGCACCCGAACGGATGGCCGACTTCTTCTCGAGTCGGCTGCTCCGGTGGCTCATCGCCCCTTATCGGAGTCGCATCTACAACGCTGTGTCGAAGCCCTTCTACGACATCGCCGACCGGATACTGGGGTCGCAGTTCCTCCAGGACATCGCTGAGTTCTTCATCCTCTTCCAGACGATGTACGACGGGTTCGTGGAGAGAGCCCGAGCCGTGACCAGGGTGCTGGAGGACAAGCGCACGACCTTCGTGGTGGTCACAACCCTCGAGTCAGCTCCGGTGCGCGAAGCCGAGTTCTTCATGGAGGCGCTCACCGACAAGGGGTTCCATCTGGGCGCCGTGGTGTTGAACAAGGTCCTGCCGGCGTATCTGCTCGACCGTGAATCGGCAGAGGTGGCCGAGTCGCTGTCCAGCAGCAGCGAGAAGCTGGTGCAGGAGCTGCCGGAGGACCTGGGCGATCGCGACCACGTCGCCAGGGTGCTGAGGGAGGTGGGTGAGAGCTTCCTCAACTACCGAGTGGTGGCCCAGCGCGAAGCGGAGCAGGTGGCCGAGCTGGCCACCGCCCCCGAGCTGGTGGCCACCGTTCCCCACTTCGACCACGACATCACGGACCTCGGTGGCCTCCTGGAGCTCGGAACGGCGATGTGGTCCTGATCGCAGTGGGGGTGTTCGCAGCGCGTGGTCGCGGGTCGTACACTCCGAGGTGACAGAAGAGCTGTGGCGAAGGCGGGCGCTTGGCATGGCAGAGGGAGGTAGGCCATGGGACTGTTCCGCCGGCGGCCGACGAGGGATTCCGAGGATCGGGAACCCCAGGTCAACCTGCTTCCCCCTCTCCACGTGGAGGACCGTCCGCGGTCGCAGGGAGAGCATCAGTGGGGTCTTCCGAGCCGCTGCCCCGAGTGCGGTGGATTCGGGTACCTCGACCACATCGATCTGGTCGACGAGGTGATGCACCAGCACTGCCCGACCTGCTGGCACCGCTGGACCACCAGCCGTGCCCAGACCGAGACCGTCGCGGAGAGCGGCTGATCGGCGAGAGCGGCGGCCCGCCGGGCGCCTTGCCGGGGTGCCGCTCCGTCACGGAGCAGGTGTTCTCCCGATCCCCGGGTAGCTCGGCCGGCGGGCTCTCGCCCCTACACCTCGGGGTTGTGGCCACCTGGTCGTGAGCGTGCACCACCCCGATGCGCGCTGACCAGCTCCTCAAGTTCCTGGGTGAGGTTGGCTCGCGCCATGGGCTCGCGCTCCGCACGGAAGATCTCCGTGAAGAAGATCGTCGGCCTGCTGAGCATCGAGATCAACTCATCCCGTCGCTCCTGTGCGAACCTCGCTTCGGACAGGTGCTCGAGCTCCGCCCTCAGGGCATCGCGGTAGTGCTGGTAGCGGGAAGGTGAGCCACCGAGCACCGCCAGGTCGGCGTCGACGAGCACGGCGGCACTCGGATCGGGCTCACGCAGCTGGTGGGTGGCCGTCAACCCGATGAGGCTGGCGCACCGCTCGATCACCTCGGACGGGATGCCGAGGCCGGCGAGGGTCACCGCGGCGAGCATCGCGCTCCTCGACTGGTTGTCCTCTGCGCCTGGCTCTCGAACCACGTCGTGATACCAGGCAGCGAGGCGGATCGCCGGCACGTCCACGTCGAGCGCGCTCGGCTTCGGCGAGTGCGTCGACCCACCGTTGAACCGAGGCGACGTGTTCGAGGTTGTGGTAGTGGCGATGAGGCTCGCCGTAGCGATCGAGGAGGTCGTCGAACGCATCGTCTCCTTCGCCGTCTCCACAGCCGAAGGCACCGATGTCGCGTTGCCACTCGCGCCGAAGCCGCCCGGCCAGGTTCCCTGTCACCCGGCCATTCTGCCCAGACGGGGCTCGGCCCGCACCCTGGAGCCGTAGCATGACGCGGTGAGTCGATCCGATCAGGGGTCCTGAGCAGTGGCCAGCCTGCTGGAACTGGCTCACTTCCGCACCGACCTCGAAGCACCCGAGGTCGAGCACCTCCAGCGTCTGGTCGGCGAGTGGGGCCTCCTGGCGGACCTCTGCTTCGCGGACCTGCTGCTCTGGGTGCGTACGGCGCAGGATCCTGACCTGATGCTCGTCCTCGCGCAGATCCGGCCGATCACGGGTCAGACGATCTACAGGAGGGATTGGACCGGGTTGGAGGTGCCGGCGTCCGAACGCCCGCTCCTCGGCCGCTGCTTCTCGTCCGGCCAGGCGGTGGAGGGGGAGATCGACCACCGGGGCCTCCACGAGCGGGTCAGCGTCCTCTGCGTGCCGGTCCGTTGCCGCAGCCGGCAGATCGCGGTCATCACCCGGGAGTCGGCGCCTTCACTGGGGAGGCAGCAGGGCGAGCTGGAGGTGACATACGCCGCTCTCTTCGACCGCTTCGCCTCCATGCTCGCCGCCGGGGCCTTCCCCTACCTCGACGAGGACCGACGAGTTGACCTGATGCCGCGGGTGGGGGACGGGGTCATGGTCCTCGACGAGACGGGAATGGTGGTCTTCACCTCTCCCAACGCCGTCTCGGCTCTGGTGCGGATCGGCGTGGTCGGGAACCCCGAGGGGAGGCGGATGGCGGAACTGGGCCTGGACGAGGGCGTCGTCCGGCGAGCGTTCGCCTCGAAGGTGCCGGCCACCACCGAGACCGAAGGCGGTGACGCGGCAGTCGTGGTGAGGGTGCTCCCGATGCTCGAGTCGGGTGAGCTGACCGGCGCGATCGTGATGCTGCGCGACGTGACCGAGCTCCGGTGGCGCGATCGCCTGCTCGTCTCGAAGGACGCCACCATCCGGGAGATCCACCACCGGGTCAAGAACAACCTCCAGACCATCTCCAGCCTGCTCCGGCTGCAGGGTCGGAGGCTCACCTCGTCCGAGGCCAAGGCCGCCGTCGAGGAGTCCGTGCGGAGGATCCGCTCGATCGCCCTCGTGCACGAGACGCTCTCGCGTGAGGCGGGTGAGGATGTGTCCACGCTCGAGGTCGTCGGACCACTGGTGAAGATGGTCGAGGAGGGCTACAGCTCACGGGAGCGGCCACTGCACTTCAAGGTCCGCGGGGATGCCGGCAAGCTCCCGGCCGCACAGGCGACGCCCCTGGCGGTGGTGCTGACCGAGCTGCTGCAGAACGTGGTCGACCACGCCTACCCCGTGGGAGAGGAGGAGTCACCGGGCGAGGCGCTGGTCGAGCTGGAGAACGACGGAACGCGCTTGGTGGTGCGGGTGATCGATGACGGGGTCGGCGTCCCGGCGGGCTTCAGCGTCGAGGGCGCCACGGGCCTCGGCCTGCAGATCGTCCGAACCCTGGTGGAGACGGATCTGGGTGGGACGCTCGACATCTCGTCAGCCGGGGGCCCACCGGGCCGACCGGGGACGATCGTGGAGCTGGAGGTGCCGCTGGTGGGCAGTGACCGCGCCTGACGGGGAGGCCAGGGCGGAAGACGTCTGTCAGGAGGGCGCGGCGCTGCGCGGCGGCCCGCTGGCGGCGAAGCTTGCGGCGCTCCTCCTCGGAGGTGGCACCCCAGATACCGGAGTCCTGGTTGGTGACGAGCGCGAACTCCAGGCACGGCTGCCTGGCATCGCAGAGCTCGCAGACCGTCTTGGCGGCGGCGATCTGCTCGAGGGCGGGGCCTGTGGTCCCGACCGGGAAGAACAGGTCGGGATCGGTGTCGCGGCAGGCGGCGACATCGCGCCAGTCGTCGGGTTGGGCGGAGAGGGTCAGGGCGCGAGCAGTGGTGAGGGCCACGTTGCCTCCACGATTCGGTGAGCACATCTGCAAGCAGATGTGAAGGCATTCACATGCCGCCGACCTGGCGGGCCAGGGTCGTGCGGCCGGGACATCCCGACGCTAACCGCTTGTGAAAAAGAGATCAAGGGGTACTTGCGCCAATATCTATGACATTTGTCATGGGCCGTACCGAGCCGACTTGACGGCGTCCAATGAAGGATCGGGACGGTGCACGAGAGGTGCCGTCAAGGGGTCAGCGATGGATCGGCGCACCTGCTTCGCGTGCCCCGGGCAGGTTGCCCGTAGGAGCTCGGCGTGGGCTTCGGCAGCGGCACCACTGCTCGCGGAATCGAGCAGAAGGCGCACTCGGCCCGGCCGCGGCGCGCGGAACCGTCCGCTCTCGGCACTAGGTCATGACCAGGTTGAGCACTTCCGGCTCGTGGTGGAGGTCGAGCCGCTCGGTCTCGCCCAGGTAGTCGCCGTCGACCTGGTAGGGGAAGGGCCCGTGCCCGGTGACGGTGAGCTCCGCGAGGTCGGTCCGGTACTCGGTATGACGGCTGTGGCGCAGGTGCTCTCCCGAGAGCAGGGCCGACGCCACGAGCCCCAGGAAGGGAGCGGGTCGCAGCGTGCGGAAGGTGAGCGACACCAGCCCACGGTCGAGGGTGGCATCCGGTGCTGCGTTGAAGGGACGTGTGCCCACGTAGGTGTAGGGGTTGGTGTTGAGCACGATGCAGAAGTACCCGTCGTCCACGACGGAGCCGTCGGCGTGATGGACGGCGAGTCGTGGCCGGGAGCGGTCGTAGTGGCGCATCCAGGTGGTGACGGCGGAGTATGCGAACAGCGGGTGGCTCGCCCAGCGCTTCATCGTTCCCCTCCGCTCCACCTGCTTGACGACGGCAGCGTCGAAGCCCATCCCGACATGGAAGAGGAAGTAGCGCCCGTTCACCGATCCCAGACCGACGCGCTCGATGTCCTTGCGGGTCAGCGCCTCCAGGAGCACTCCGGTTGCCTCGACAGGATCGTCCGGCAGTCCGACGCTCCGCGAGAACACGTTGGTGGATCCGCCGGGTAGTGGAGCGAGTGCCGTAGGCGTACCGGCCAGGCCGTTCGCCGCTTCGTTCAGCGTGCCGTCTCCTCCGAGCACCACCACGACGTCCACCCCCTCGGTCGCGGCAGCCCGTGCAAGTCGGGTCGCGTGGCCGCGCCGATTGGTCTCCGCGGTTCGGACCTCGTGGTCGGCGGCGAGCGCCTTCTGGATCACCACCCGGCTCCGAGCCGTCACCGACGAGGCCGACGAGTTGACGAGAAGGAGCACGTTCACCGGGCTGGACGGTACCAGCGAGCCGCCGGAGGAAGGCCCGGACTCGATTTGTGAAGGGTCGCACGAGGCCCGCAGACTGTCGGCATGAACGTAGTCGTGTGTGTGAAGCAGATCCCAGATCCGGCTGATCCCGGAGCGATGGATCCGGAGACGAAGACCCTCAAGCGAGACGTCAAGCTCATCCTGGACGAGTCCGACAGCTACGGGGTCGAGATGGGCCTGCAGCTCCGCGACGCCGCCGGCGGTGGCGAGGTGATCCTCGTCTCGATGGCGCCCAACAGCGAGGTCTCGGGTCTGCGTACCGCGCTGGCGATGGGTGCCGACAGGGCGGTGTTGGTGAGCGACGATGCCCTGAAGGGCAGCGACGCCCTCGCGACGGCGAAGGTGCTGGGCAAGGCGGTCGAGCGAGCGGGAGGCTACGACCTCGTCCTCACCGCCACGGAGTCGAGCGACGGCTACACGGGGACCGTGCCGGAGCAGCTCGCCGAGGTCCTCGGCGTTCCCTCGGTGACCTTCGCCAAGCAGATCGAGGTGGCCGATGGGCAGGTGAACGTCCAGCGCCAGACCGAGGCCGGCTACGACGAGATCGAGTGCCCGACCCCGTGCCTGGTGTCGGTGACGGCCGGCGTCGTCGAGCCCCGGTACCCGTCGTTCAAGGGGATCATGGCGGCCAAGAACAAGCCGGTCGACGAGGTGACCGTCGCCGACCTGGGCCTGGGCGCCGGTGAGGTCGGTTGGGCAGGTGCCGGCCAGGAGATCATCAGCATCGAGCCGGCTCCCACTCGCGAGGCCGGAGAGGTCATCGAGGACGACGGCGAGGCTCATCTGAAGGTCATCGAGTTCCTCGAAGGCCTCAAGGTCATCTGAAGGAGACGATTGTCATGGCTCTCTCCACCATCTGGGTTCATGCCGAGGCCGCCGAAGGGAACTTGGCCTCCATCACGCTCGAGATCCTGGCCAAGGCCCGCGAGCTCGCCGACACGGTCGAGGCGTTCATCGGGGGTGATGGCGCTGCGGTCGCTGCAGAGCTCGGGGCGCACGGGGTGTCGAAGGTGTACGCCACCGGTGACCTCAGCGGGCATCTCCTCGGGGTGCCGCTCGCATCGGCGATGCAGGCACAGATCGAGGGCGGGAACAAGCCCGACGCGATCCTCTTCGGGACCACCTACGACGGCCGCGACACCGCAGGGCGGCTCTCCGCCCGGCTCGGTCGGACGGTCATCACCAACAACGTCGACCTCGAGGTCGACGGATCGTCGATCGTGTGCACCGAGCCGGTGTTCGGGGGAACGACGCTGGTGAAGACTCGCTTCACGGGCGCAGGACCCCAGCTCGTGCTTGTCCGCCCCAAGTCGTTCGCCGCCGAGGAGGTGGGAGGGGTCCGGCCGAGGTCGCTTCGGTAGCCGTACCCGAGGCCGGCGCCGCGAAGGTCGTCAACCGCCACGTCGAGGAGGCGACCGGTCCGAAGCTCGACGAGGCCGACATCGTGGTCGCGGGCGGCCGAGGTATGGGCGAGAAGGACAAGTACCAGCTCATCGAGGATCTGGCGAAGCTGCTCGGCGGCGCCCCGGGGGCATCGAGGGCGATCGTCGATGCGGGCTGGGTTCCCTACAGCTACCAGGTGGGCCAGACCGGCAAGGTGGTCAAGCCCAACGTCTACATCGCAGCGGGCATATCCGGTGCCACCCAGCACCTCGTGGGCATGAAGGGCTCCAACAACATCATCGCCATCGACAGGATGCCGAGGCCCCGATCTTCTCGGTGGCCGACCTCGGCATAGTCGGGGACGTCCACAAGGTCCTGCCCAAGGTCATCGAGGCGCTCCAGGGCCGATAGCCGGGGTGGTGGCTGCGAACCGGTCCGGAGAGCCTTCGGCCCGGGAGCACGTGGCGCAGGTCGGTAAGGGCTGGGTCGAGGTCATCAGCTTCGACCCCCTCGCGCCGGAGGGCGCTGGAAGAGATGGGTGGCCGGCCGACCGGGATCATGGGCGGCCATTGGCGAATCGGCTACGGCACCGCCGAGGAGCTCGAGGTGCTGCTCGACAGGCTCGAGGAGGTCGGGCTCGCGCCATCCTGAGTCGCGAACATCCCGGCGGTGATGATCGAGTCGCGGGGTATGAGCTGCGCTGCCACCATCCCGTCGATCAGCTTGGAGTCGATGACGGCGTCCTCGGGGAACTCGGCGCGGGTGGCGGTCGCCTCCTGGATGGAGCCCTTCGTCGATCGCTGTGGCGGCTGGCGTCCCGGCGGGGATCGCCGAGCGCGTGATCGTGACCGGCAGCCGGTCGGCGAGAGCGCCCCGGCCGGCTGGTCCTGGTCGCCCGACGTCGTGGTCTCGGAGACGGGTGTCTTGGAGCTCTCCGGGTCGGAGCAGCTCACGGCGGTGGGGACCACCGCCGTGAGCACGGCGACGAGGAGGAGGGCCGGGGCGCGCATCGGAACCCGAATTCCTAGCATCAGCTCCGCACATCGGATGCCGCGATCGCCCGGCCAGCCCGTCGATCGGATCCTGGATCGCCAGCCGGAAGCGCCAGCCCACCTCGGGGCTCGCGGGTATCCCACAGGAGCCACCTCAGCTCGGCGACGGCGTGGCCCAGCTCCTCGCGGCGCAGCGAGGTCGGGCGGTCGAGACCCGCGACGGGGGCTGCGGCCCACCACGCGTTCGGCACCCGCCGCCGCTGCTCCCCGCCGCCGCCCGTGGGCTCCTCCGCTGGCCCCTGTCCAGGCCATGTACGCGAGCGCGACCTCCGGTTCCAGCTCGACGGCCCCGCGGCCGTGACGCCGCTCGCGTCATGGCCTCCTCTGCACGACCTTCGACCGCGACAGCGTCTGCGCGGCCGTTCGACTGCGCCAGCCAGGGTCGCACCAGCTCGGCGAAGCGCCTCCGGGCCCCTCGGTGCTCAGCGATCCTCGGCCCCGGCTGTGGGTAGCGGGCGACCGGGACCACACGGGGGAGGTCGGGCTCCTCCAGGCCACCCCGTCATCGGAGTAGGTGGCGAGGAGGTACGCGGGCTCCCAAGGCTGGAGGACGAGGGGCAGGTCGAGCACCCTCCCGTCGATGTCCCTGGCCTGGGTGAGGTCCTCGCCCCGGAGCACCCTTTCGTGTGCGGTGACCGTCCGGAGGGGACCGTCCGCAATATGGGGGACGGGCTTCCTCCAGGTGTTGGGGGCGACGCCACGACCTCGAGCGACAACGGCGAGGAACGCAACAGCAGATTGTCCGGCACCACCCGACCCGCCGTCGATCCCGGGGGCGTGCAGAGCGAGGCGCTGCTCGCAAGGAGAGGCAACGGCCAGCGGCTTCATCGCCCAACGCCTGGTGCAGCCCGGCATCGGTCGCGGAGCAGCAGGAGCCCGGGCCAGTCCTGGGACGCCTGCAGCCGGTCGACGTGACGGATGAGCCCGTCGAGGTCACCCGCTCGATGAGCTGGGTGATACCGGTAGTACGCGCCAGGTTTCGTCGGCGAAGGAGCGCATCGCAGGGACGTTACCGGCGCAGGGCGCGCGGCGGTGGGGCAGTACTTCGTCCTCGCAGCTCAGAACGGAAGCCCGCAGCTCGTTACCGTGTCGGTGGTGCGCCACCCCGTGGGGGCAGGCCGGACCCGGCGCGCAGCAGTCGGGTGCTGGCCGCGCTGTCCGCCTCGGCATCGAAGCCCGCTCGATCCTCGTCAGCGCATGGGTAGGCTGGCATCTGCGACATCCAACACGGGAGTCCACGGCATCCCAAGGGTGCCGGGACTGAGAGGGTGCAGAGCACCGACCGCCTGAACCTGATCCGGGTCATGCCGGCGAAGGGAGTTGAGGACATGGCTGAATCGGACGAGCGGCGTGAGCCGGGTCACCACAGGATCGAGGTCCAGGGGCCACGCCCGGATGCGATCTGGTCAATGAAGAATCGGACCAACAGCGGAATGTCGTCGCGGCGATCGCGCAGCGGCGGCAGACGCAGCACGATCACCTTCAGCCGGTAGTACAGGTCTTCGCGGAACTCTTTCTGCTTGACGACCTTGTCGAGATCACGGTTGGTGGCCGCGACGAGCCGCACGTCGACCGGCACTTCGCGGGCACTGCCGACCGGCATGATCGTCTTGTTTTCGATCGCCCGCAGCAGCTTGCTCTGCAGTCCCAGCGGCATTTCGCCGATTTCGTCGATGAACAGCGTGCCGCCTTCGGCCGCCTGGAACACACCCTTGCGCTTGTCGCTGGCGCCGGTGAAGGCACCCTTCTCGTGCCCGAACAACTCGCTTTCGACCAGCGTGTCGGGAATCGCCGCGCAGTTGATCGGGCAGGAACGGCTTGTTGCGACGCGGGCTGTTCAGGTGCAGCGACCGGGCGACGAGTTCCTTGCCGGTGCCGCTTTCGCCGATGATCAGCACGGTACTGTTGGTGTCGGCGACCAGCTTGATCTTTTCAAACAGCTCGCGCATCGCCGGGCATTGGCCGACCATGTTGTCGATGCCGTGCCGCTCGCGAAGTTGCCGATGCAGGTCGGCGATTTCGACGGCCATCGACCGTTTTTCCAGCGCCCGCTCGATGCGGTGCTTGAGTTCCTTGAGGTTGATCGGCTTGGAGAGAAAGTCGAAGGCTCCCTGCTTGAGCGCCTCGACCGCTGCCTCGACGCTGCCCACGCCGGAGACCATGATGACGGCCGCGTGCGGCGCCTGCTTTCGGGCGAGCCGCAGCAACTCCATGCCGTCCGTGCGCGGCATCTTCAGGTCGGTGACGATGACCGCCACACCGTCATGGATGTGCTCGATCGCCTCGTCACCGTCCTTGACGGCAATCGGCTCCCACCCCTGCCGCTCGACCCACTCGGCCAGCGTTTCGCGACTGGCCTGGTCGTCATCGACGAGCAAGATGCGAGGAGGTTTGGCTCTGACATCTCGACCCACTCCCATTCGATCGCACTCTGGTTGCACACCGTTTTGTGTGAGCCTTCACCGCCGTTTCCGCGAAGCGGCCATTTTGGCAGCATCGGCACGACATTTTGACTGGAGGCAACTCGCGTGCCGAATGCTCAGATCGACATTGGGAGCCTCAAAAGGTCGTGGGAAGAACGACCAAGAGGTGAACTCACCGCGGAGCCGCCGAGGACGCCGAGTAGCCGCGGGGTGCGAGAGAGCCACGAATCCGCTGCATTTCTCCGCGAACTCGGCGACTCCGCGGTAGGCTGGTCGTCTTGCCACAACAATGACTATTTCGGTCGAATGGGCCGCTTGAGCACACGGGCCAGTTCATGGGGGTCCACGGGCTTGACCAGGTGCTCGTCAAACCCAGCCTCGAGGACCGCTGCACGATCTTTTTGTTGCCCGTAGCTGGTGGCAGTGCCACCAGATGCACCTGGCTGCCAGTCAACTCCCGGCGCGCATGACGGGCGATCTCGTAACCGTCCATTTCCGGGAGCCCGATGTCCACCGGCGCGACGTCGGGGCGGTCGCGCAGCAAGGCGGCCAGTCCGAGTCTGCCATTCTCCGCGGCCGCAACGTGGTGGCCCTCCAATTCCAGCAGCGTTTGCATCATCCGGCGCAGTTCGGCATTGTCCTTTATGAGTCAGCACCCGGGTGGGGACGGCGTTTTCGGTGTCTTGCGTGGCTTGCGATCCGTCCTGGTGAGCCGCTGGAGGTAAAGGTTCGGATGGATGACCCAAAGGATGAGCATCCACTGGCTTCAACGAGAGAGGCAATCTCACCGTAAATTCACAGCCTTGACCTTCGCCCTTGCTCAAGGCGGTGACCGTGCCGCCGTGCATCTCAACCAGCGAGCGCCACGAGGGTAAGGCCGACCCCCATGCCGCCATGCCGTCGATCCAATGTTTCATCGACCTGGACGAACATGTCAAAAACGCTGTCGAGCAGTTCCGGCTTGATTCCACATCCTGAATCTCGAACGGTGACACGACACTCCGAGTTGTCGTCGTCTCAATTGAAGCTCGATGCGTCCCTCGTGGGGGGTGTACTTTGCGGCGTTATGCAGCAGGTTTCCCAACACTTGCGGCAAGCCGCGCCGAATCGCCCTCGACCAGGAGCGGACGGTCAGGCTGATCGACTTTCAGTTGCTGTTTCTTGTCACGGACGAGTGATTTGACGGCCTGTACGGCGTCGGGCACCAAGTCGCGGAAGTCCAAACACTTTTCTCTGGAATTCGATCTTTCCTTGCGTCACGCGCGCCACATCGAGTAAGTCGTTCAGCAGACGGGACATGTGTTCTGCCTGCCGTTTGATCGCGTTGCTCGCGTCCTTTATGTCCTCCGCAGTGGCGGCGTCATGCTCCAACACGCGTAGGCCATTCAGCAAACCGGCAAGCGGATTGCGAGCTCGTGCGACAGGGTCGCCAAAAAGTGATCTCGATTCTCGACCGAGTCACGAGCCTCCTGTTCGGCATGGCGGAGCGTTTCGTTGGCCAATTCCAATTCGGTGGCGTACGATTCTCTTTGTTCTTCTGCTTTTTTTCGCCGCGTGATGTCGATGAATGAGACCATCCGGCCGGGCGCTTTCCGTTGCCGTCGGACACGACGCAGGAACGCACATCAACCGCAAGCATGGATCCGTCCTGCCGGCGGATGCCCCACTCCCACAATGTGAAATGATGGTCGTTCTGTTCGCTGTGTGCCGAGCCGTCCGTAATGACCTGAGCTGCCTCCCGACTACCCTCCTGGCTGATCGAATCCTTCATGGTCCCGCTCCTTGGTACTCCCCGACGCGAAGTTGAAGCCTTGACAAAGCACTAGCATGGGTGCGCGGCCTTCTGAGATCTACAGAGGTGAATTCGTTTGTTGTGGCGATTCCGCTGACCGCCTTCGTCGGGCCGGACGGCTTATCCCTTGCCCGCATTTCCAAGCAACAGGCGTGCCAAATGGGCATCCCGCGGGGCACGCCGCGTATCGGCCGTCGACGTACGAAATTGCGAAGCAAAGGGCCTGGGGCCGATGCCATTTTGTCGTGTCGCCTTGGCCATTCTGGCCGGGTGGCAAGAGCCAGGCGAGGTTAAGTGGTGCAGCGTCTTGGCGGCGCTTCGTCGTTGGGTCCCCTTTTTCCTGGTCGCAACCCGACTCGTCAGGACCAGCGGCCGGTGAGAACGACGTTCAGGGCCGTTTGGGCGTCCCACGCCACGTGAGCTGGCTACTCAGGAACGGAATTTGCAGGATTTGCCCTTGGACCAGTGCGGCCCGTGTGCTCGGGACACGGCCGGCCCAGCAACAAAGGGCTCGCTCGACTCGACGGAGGCAATCCATGAAGCAACTTTCGGGCAAGGCCGTCTCACCTGGCTATGCGAAAGGAACGGCGTTTCTGTACAGCCAGTGCCGCACCGATGAGGTCCCACGGTACAAAGTGACCAACGCCGAGGTTGCTGAGGAGCATCGTCGCTTTCTCGAGGCCGTCGAACGGTCCCACCGCGAACTCAAACAACTCGAGGATCGCGTGTTGGCCGAACTCGGCGAGGCCCAGTCGGCGATCTTTGCGGCGCATCTGGGTTTGCTGCAAGATGATCACTTCGCGGAGCGCATTAAGGCCCGCATTCAAGGTGACCTCGTCAACGTCGAGCATGCCCTGGACGTCGAAGTGGCTGACTTGTGCGCGATGCTCGCATCCGTCGAAAACGAGTATCTACGGGAGCGTGCTCAGGATATCCGTGACGTCGGCCGGCGTGTGATGCGGCAGCTCACCGAGTCATGGAGGCCAGTACGTGGATGTGCCGCCCAGTCCGTCATCGTCGCCCGCGAGCTGTTGCCTTCCGAGACCCTCGATCTGGACCGTGAGCACGTGGCCGGCATCGTGACGGAAAAGGGCGGCGAAAACAGCCATGCCGCAATTCTGGCGCGAGCACTCGGCATTCCCGCAGTGACCGGGATTGCGACGGCCACCTCAAGCATACCGGCCGGGGCACAGGTACTCGTCGATGGAGAAAGCGGAATCGTCTCCGTTGTGCCCAGCGAGGCGGCGGTGGCGGACTTCGCCATGTTGAAATCCCGCTATGACGACGATACGTCCGCCGCGGTGGCTGCCGAGAGCCTCGATTGTGTGACTCAGGACGGGACTCGCGTTTCGCTGTTGGCCAACATCAACCGCCCTCATGAAGCAGGCCTGGTCACTGCACATCACCTTGACGGTATCGGCTTGTTCCGCACGGAATTCATGTTTTTCGAGTCGACGGTGGCACCCAGTTTCGAAAGGCAAGTGGCCGCCTACCGTCAAATTGTCGAAGCGGTCGCAGTCGCCCGGCGTCATACGAACGCTCGACCTCGGCGGTGACAAAATGCCCGCGTTTCTTGAGCCGCACTCGCAAGCCAACCCCAACCTTGGCTCGCGTGGACTGCGATTTTCGCTCGCCGAAAAAACGCTGTTTCAAACACAGATTCGAGCGATCATCACTGCCTCGCAAGACCACCAAAATGTTCGGTTGCTGCTGCCAATGGTGCTAGGAGCAGGCGACCTGGCGGAGGCAGCCGAGTTGGTTCGGAGACTGTCCTCGGAGTCGGTGTCGCCGACTCACCCAATATCGGCGCGATGATCGAGACCCCCGCGGCGCTCTTTGCTCTCGACGATATCTTTCAGATCGCCGACTTCGTTTGCATTGGAACCAACGATCTGACCCAGTTTATGCTGGCTGCCGACCGGAACGCCTTCGAGCTTGCGGAGATTACTCGGTACTTCATCCGAGCATCTTGCGGGCAGTCGCAAGCGTGGTCGAGGCGGGTCGCAAAGCCAGTCGCGAAGTCTGTGTGTGTGGCGAGGCAGCGAGTTATGCCAAGACGGCATGCCTGCTGGTCGGACTTGGCGTGAGGCAGCTTAGCATGAGTCCACTGCGTGCGGCACGCGTCCGCTATATTTTGCGCAGACAATGCGCATTTCACAGCTGGAAGAGCTTGCTCAGCGAGCACTCGGCAGCAAATCGGAGCCTGCCGTGCGGCAGCTTATGCAGAGTCAGTAGGCAACAGCCCACGGACGATTCTTGCAGGTGACCGGCCCTTCTCCAACTCCTCGTTGAGTGTTTTGAAGCACGGTTCCGCGACGTCCCGCGCTGCATGAAGGCAGCACGGAACCATCGCGGACTGACCTCGGCGCGGAAGGCCGAGATCGGATGGAGATAATTATTTCAATGCCAGGTGGGTCGTACGGATCTGACCCGCAGAATACGTGCAGCAAGAAGCGTGCCAGAGCTGGCGGAGTCTTTGACGCGAGAGAGTGGGCAGATGTGATGCTGAGGGGGTGAAGAACCGGCAGTTGTGCTGTCTATGCCACTCAGCATAGTCGCAGCACCAATCCTGTGATCGGTTCTGGGGCATTTCGGACAATCAGTAAGGGTCGCGCTCGCCACGCACCACGGATCAACCACCACTCTTGAACCGTGGCGTCGACATTCGTTTCCACGAAGCCGGGGAAGATGTAAGGTCAATCGTCGTTACGAACAATGGTCCGAAACCGCTGGAGTGGTAGGCCATTTTCGATTTAGGCGACGGTCAAATTGCCCGATGGCTTAATCCGGGCCATCTTAAAGCCTGCCATTGTAGGCTTGTTCATGGACGCGTTGTTCGGCTGCCCGTTTCCACCTGATAGGACAAAATGATGATACCACACTTGGCGACACCGAGCTGTGACTCTGGGCCCAGTCCCGCCGCCCGAAGTCCTCTTCAAGGAGCGAGTTGCGAAGCTTGAAGAACAGCTTCGGTTACAGAATCGCTCCTCCTCGCGAGAGGTAGGCTGCGGGTAACTTCGCCGCACCCAACAGCGATTCCGCAACAGCCATAGGTGGATGTCACTGGAAGAAAAACCGACTACCACGCACATCACCATCATCACTTCGACTTCACTTCGATTCGACGCGGCTTGACGGCATCGGTCTTCGGGAGGTGCAGCGTCAGCACACCGTCCTTCAGCTCGGCAGTGATCTTCTCCGAGTCGATCGATTCGCCGATCGCGAACGTTCGGAAGTAGTCGCCGATGCCATATTCGCCATAGAGAAAACTGAGGTTTGCATGGCGCGGACTCACCGTGCCGTGAATTCTTAGCTCACGGTTCTCGAACTGGATGTCGAGGTTCTCGGCGGTCACACCGGGCATGTCGGCGTACAGCGCCAGTTCATCTTCCGTCTCACAGATGTCGATGCGTGGGCTGTAGCACACGCCGCCGTGAGTTCGCTCGACGGTGGTCACTTCCTTTTGTTCTTGCTTGGGGTCTTGCTTGGTTAATTCAGTAGTCACGGTATCGTCTCCTTTCGGTTAGCAGGCTAGGGACCTCAAGTGGGGATCTGGACGGGATGCCAGTCCGGCGACCTTGAGCTGCTTCATCCGGGGATCAGCTCGGACTTCACCTGCCGATCCTCCGGGGCTTGGCCTCTGCCTTCTTTGCGAATTTGATCGTCAGTACGCCGTTTTCGAATTCGGCCGAGACCTGGTCGCCCTGCACTGCGATCGGCAGGTCCATCACTCGGCTGAGATCGTAGCCACGCTCCTGGCGGTGCCAGGCTCCGTGGTCCAACTCCGGCGGCTTCCGCTCGCCCCGGATGTTCAGCTGGTTGTCACCGGTTACGTACATTTCCAAGTCGTCCAGGCCGAAGCCCGGCAGTTCGGCCTCAACATACAAGTGGTTTTCGTCTTCCCACACGTTCAGCGGTGGGTAGCCGCCGGGGGAGAACTCACGAGCACCATTGGTGTACCGGCCAAACAGCCGTTTCATCTCCTGGTGCAGCCGATTCATTTCGCTGCGGACATCCGCAAGAGGTTGCCATCGAGCCAGCATGGGTTTGCCTCCTTCTGAGATGTAAAAAACGTGTTTTCGTGGCGATTCCGCTGCCACCTTTGTCCGGTGAGTTGGCTTCTCGCTTGCGAACACAGAGAGCAACAGGCGTGCCAAACGGGGTGCCGCGGGCCATGCCGTTTTTGGGCCGTAGAGACACAGAATCGTGCACCGAGAGACGTGGAACGCATGCCATTTTGGCGTGTCACCGCGGCCAAATTGACCGGACTTGAAGAACGAGACGAAGACCCGAACAAGAGCGGGACGACGTGCGGCATCGTGGTGTCGCTTGGTCGCTGGGCCGAGACTCTTTAGACTAGACGGGAACGTGGTTTGCTGCATGGTATCGTGGCAGAGTTCAGAAGTGGTCGCCGGATGAGAGAGCCGGCCAGTTTGCGTGGGACCCGCTACGATGACCGGTCGTGGGCCAATCGAAAGGACTACTACCACGTCCTCGGCGTATCGCCTACGGCGAAGTCGGCGGACATCGCGGCCGCCTCACCTTGGCCGGCAAGTGCCACCCGAGACATCGGCGCCAGACAGATGACGAGTCTTTGGCCAAGTTCAAACGGGTCACCGAAGCTTATGAGGTTCTCTCTGATGCCGGCAAGCGCCGAGCCTATGACCGACAGTGGCAACCCAGCCCGTCGGTCAGCCCCCGGGTGGTTCCTTGGGAGTGCAGCTTCGCCCCCACAAGACGAACCCTCTGTCCCCTGGTCGCAACCGACTCCGCCGGACCTCCGGCCGGCATGAACGACATTGAGGTCGAACTAGCGATCGCTCCAGGAGACTCTGCCGGCGGGCCCTGTGAATTCACACTCAACCTTACACGAACGTGCAGCCGGTGCAACGGTGGACGTCACCGCTGGAATGTGTGCGGCGCCTGCCGAGGTGAGAAGACAACCCGCGAGAGGCGTCGGCTGAGGCTGACGCTGCCGCCTCGTGTGCCCACGGGGACCGTGATTCGGCTTGCCGGACAGGGCCGGCAGTCCGCCAGGTCAGCCGGGGATCTCTTGCTGCGACTTCGTATTCTGCCTTGCTGGTGATAGGCTTCGACTGGCCACGTTCCTCCGCCTCCCTCCGGCACTACCCTCGGGCCGGTTCGCTCAGGGCATTTCTTACACTGAGCGAAGCGTCGATACCCGATCGCAATCCACGCTCAGCCGATCCTCGCCAATTTCACCGTCGTCCAAAAACGAGCAAGGCACTCCGAGCACCAAGAGCGATGCGAAAACAAGATTCATGGCGGTCATCGTAAGTCCTCCTTACGTGCGTGTCTTGGGCAATTGATGACTTCCAACGCGCAAAACTACAGTATGCACACTTTGCAAGGTTCATGCCAAAGTCATGGGCGTGACAAGACTGCCAGCGGCCGCGACAAAATGGCCTCACGTGCGACAGGTTGACACAACAATCGGGTCGTGAACATGTGCCAAGAGTGTTGCCTCGCCATGTACAAATGTCGGGCCTGGCGCAATGCACTTTTCGCTCGACTCTCGGAATTGGTGTAACGGTGTCTCGGCGACGATTCGCCCCCAATGTTCGACAAGAACCATCGGCACCGATTGGCACGTCAGTTGCTTTGCATGAAGTCGGTGAGAAAGACACAAACGGTCGTGTCTTCGACTTTTCATGCGATTCGCTGGAAAGGAGGGTAACAATATGTTGAGTACGCGATGGGAACCGATGTCCGAGTTGAACCGGTTTCGGAACGAAATGGACCGGCTCTTTGGACGTTACGGTGTTGGCCAGACGCGTCGTTTCGGCGTCAGCGTTTTTCCAGCGTTCAACCTCTGGGAAGACGATGATCATCTGTACGTCGAAGCGGAACTGCCTTGGGTTGGAGCTGAGCGACCTGGAGATCTATGTGACAGGCGGGAATCAGCTCTCCGTCAAGGGCGTTCGCCGAAGGCAACCTGAACTGAAAGAAGGCATGTGGCATCGTCGCGAACGCGGCTTTGGCAGCTTCATGGCGCAATGGAACTGCCGTCCGGTGGTTGGACGCCGATAAGGTATCGGCCGAGTTCAAGGACGGCGTGCTGACGATTGCGAGTGCCGAAGAGTGAAGGTGTTAAGCCTAGACGCATCGAAGTCATCGATCTCACCGCAGATTCGCTACCGGCAGACAAACAGCCGTGCGAGGGGGCCAATATTCAGGCCCCGTCTGGCGTGAGAGCCGTGCTCTCCGCCGAGCTTGAAAGACAATCCTACCTAACCATAAACATGCGCAACGGTGAGTTGACGCTGCATCTGCCGAAATCGGAAAGGGTCAAGCCGCACGGATCGAGGTGAAGAGGAATTGACTCAACCCGCCATCATCCAACAACAAAGGAGGTACGACGATGTTAGACAAGCTGATTCCTTGGAAGAAACGGGGGGGAGACATGAGCGTTCAAAACGATGACCACCCGATCGCCCGTCTCCGCCAGGATTTCGATCACCTCTGGGAGCGGTTTTGGGATGACTGGAAAAGCGGCAGTTTGGGCCCGTGGGATGACTCCCGCTGGTTCGGTTCACGGCTTGATCTTGACGACAACGGCGCGAGTAACGTGTTGCGCGGAGCTTCCCGGTTTTGAACCTGAGGATCTTGACGTCAAAGTCAGCGGTAACGTCCTGACATTACGAGCCGAGCACCGTGAAGAGGGCGGGGTCAAGAAAGGTAATGGCACCTACAGCCCTACGGTAGCTTCTGCGAGTCATTGACACTGCCCCAGGCATATCGTCGAACGAAATCCACGCACGCTACCACAGCGGCGTGCTGGAAGTCCACCTGCCCAAGAGCGAGGACTGCCGAGGCAAGCGGATTGAAGTCAAATCCGTATGAGACCGTTGCTCTGGGCTTGACGTCCCGTCGCAGACACCTCGACGGTGCTTCGTAGCCACCACGTGTCGCGGGATGACCGCAAGGTGATCGGCCCGCGGCACGCGTGCATAGCACCGCGAGCCCTTCGGTGCGCGATGCCTGAAATCTTCGTCGCCATCGACGCCGCTCCGACCCGCGGAAGCACTGATCTGTTGCTGACGCGACAGAGTTAAAATTAGAAGCGACAGGCTAAACCGAGATGTCCGAAAGCTCGCGGCGCAACATGTCTCTGGCCTCCTGGACATCTTCTTCCACTAAGTCCTCGCGGCGGTTGAGGGCCGAGGCGATCTCGGACAACTCAAAACCATACGCATCTCGAAGGATGATCGCTTGACGCTGATACTTCGGGATTTCGCTGAGCAATTGCGTAAGCCGTTGGTGCTGTTCTTCGTCGGCCATTCTCTCCCAGACATCGCTCAAATCAGAATCCGGAAGGAGCTCTTCCAGCGAGGCGGATTCCGCCGGCTGCCAAAGTGTTTCTCATCCAGTATCGAATGTCATCAAAATCGCCGGATTCGTGTTCGTCATCTTCGAGCGGCAGTCCATGAGGACATGCAAGGCCGAGCGGTTTAATCTCCTGACATAGTTCGTCTAGTCGCTGATTGAATAGATTAAAGAGCCAAACGTCCAGCGACTGATGTGTTGGCCGAAGATCGTACTTCTCGCACGCACGGATAAGCACGTCGTCAACCAGATCTCGTGGCGTCCACTCTCCTTTTGGCAGTTTGTCTTCTTGCTCAAGGATCGCTAACTCGCGGTTAGCATGGTAATACACTTGATCCATGTAGGGTAGCAATCGCGCAACGAATGCATCACTTCGATCGCCCGAAGCGTCATCGGCCAAGAAAGTGTCTACAGCCGCGAGTTGCTCGCGGCGATGCCGCCGCCGCCGCCGAATACGGTCCCTTCGGACCTGTCCCTTATGGCGGCGAATCTTGCGCGACATCTCGTCGGCCACCTTGTCTATGGCTTCATGCATCGTCGCACACGTTTCTTCCACGATCAGCGTGCCAGTCGGCAGCTGCAACACCGCACGCAATTCCCACTCATCGCGGACGTCATGCCGGTAAAAGGTGAGTCGAATATGACGAAGTTCATGTGGATATTTCGACAAGAGTCGCTTCAGGCGATCCGCCTTCCTTTCCCATCTTGCTTGCTCGATTCTTGTCCTTGTCACAGTGATTAAACGCCCGATGTGTGCGCATGATCAGTATATCCAGACCGTCGCGAAGTCCCGAATGCTTTGCCGCCTAATCTCACAAGGCAAGCATCAAAACCTTTTTCTATGAGACACGCTCGAAACGAAGTGTACGGTTTTCGGTCTACTCGACTTCGCCATCCGGTGACGCGAAAGTGATCTCCAAGGTAGGAATTGCGGATTTCAATGCCCGAGCCTCGACATGACTGCAGCTCACCAGGTTCATAGACGGGTGACGCCAACGCAACGCTGCGCCTATGCTGCCGCAAATCACGGTTCCGTCATGCGATGCAAGTACCATGCCAATCCGTGGTTACGGCGAGGCGGCGTGGGGTCTACGAGGGCCCGACCTGCTTGCACAGACATCACCCCCTACATTCAAGTGCCAATATGTCCGGGAAATGGTCAGATTGGCACTCGCACCTCCCTAGTTGCCCAACGTGTCATGCTGAGCACTCGTAGCAGGCACTAGTGACTCGAAGCCGCGCAGAACGTGTGCTCTTCCGAGGAGCCAGGATTCCCCTCATGAGACGGTTCATTCGTCCGTCTGGGAAAGGACCAGTTTGGCACTCCCCGGGTTTGGTCGGTCCCGACCTAGCCCGTTCGAGCAGCTGTTGGCACGTCAGTTGCTCACGTAAGAACTCGCGTCTTGGACCACTTCCGATAACTCTAAGTACCCGAGAAAGGAAGGTGACTTATGACTCGGCAAAAGCGTACGTTTCGCGCACTGCTGCTACTCGTCTTAATTGGTGCCCTCTCAGTCGCTGCGGTCTACCACGTCCCGTTGGCCGTCAGTCAACTTACTTATGCGGTCGAAAAAGGCAAAGCAGCGGTTTCCAGGGAACAGCTCGCGACAGCGGTCGGTCTGTCCGATGCGTTCAAGCACGTCGCCGAAATCTCTACGGCCATCTGTCGTCAGCGTCAGCTCTGTGAAACGCATTGAGAGGGCACGGCCGGAAGTTCGGCGGTTCCGTGGTCCCCAAGAAATGCCCGACGAGCTGCGGCGTTTTTTTGGTGACGACTTCTTTGATCGCTTCTTTTTCGACTTCCCGACACCACCACACGGTTTCGAGCAACGCGGGTTGGGGACGGGGGTGATCGTTAGTGAGGATGGATACATTCTCACAAATAGCCACGTCGTAGAAGGTGCCGATGAAGTCAAGGTCACACTTTCAGACAAGAGGCAGTTCGGCGCGGAAATCATCGGTACGGATGAGGCTACTGACCTGGCCGTGCTCAAGATCAATGCGGAAAATCTCGTGGCCGCCACGCTCGGTAACTCTGACGAATTGGAGGCTGGCGACTGGGTAATTGCAATTGGAAGCCCATTCGGCCTCGACCAAACAGTGACGGCGGGAATCGTCAGTGCGACGGGCCGAGCCAACGTGGGTATCGCGGACTACGAGGATTTCATCCAAACAGACGCAGCCATTAACCCGGGCAACAGTGGTGGTCCGCTCGTCAATTTGATGGGCGAAGTTGTGGGAATCAACACCGCTATTGCCTCACGGACCGGAGGCAACATGGGCGTTGGTTTCGCGATTCCCTGCGACATGGCTGAGTCGGTAATGCGCAACCTTATTGACCACGGCCACGTTGAACGTGGGTACCTGGCGCCGATGAGTGCGGACTTGACAGAGGACCTTGCCGGGTCGTTTGGCTATGAGGGACCGCACGGTGTCTTAATCGGTGACGTGCTTCCCGACGGACCGGCTGCCAACGCCGGATTAAGGAATGGCGATATCGTGATCAATTGACGGTCGCAGAATCGATGATGCCAACGAACTGCGTCACGCAGTCGCTGCCACTACGCCTGGATCAGACGCTAAACTCCGTATCTTCCGAGAGGGAAAAGAGGAAGTTCTCACCGTGCAGATCGGGCAGCTTGAGAGCTCAATGGTAGTTGCCGGTAGCGGCGGTACCACTAGAAATGACCTAGGTCTATCTGTCCAGACTTTGACGCCGGATGCGGCAAGACAGCATGGTTTCGACACCGATGACAAAGGTGGCGCTGGTTACAGCAGTTGAACCTGGCAGCGCCGCTGCTTCGGGTCGGCGTTCGGCCTGGCGACTGATTGTCTCCGTCGGCGGCAAGGCGGTCAAAGATGTCGGTAGTTTTCGCGATGCCCTGAAGGATCAAGATATCGAACAAGGCGTGCGCATGCAGGTGATGCGTGACGGCGTACGTCGTTTCGTCTTCATCAAAGTGCGGGGCTAGTGTCAAGGTTCCGAGTGACACCGAGTCGTGGGCAGTGTTCTCCCGCCCACGACTCGCATGCATTTGGGCATTTTGGCTTCTGCAGGTAGTTGGACAAGGGGGCATGGTCTGCTCGAGACATTCGATGGCGGCTGTTGGCGTGACGGCTCATGACGCCGGACACACCATCCAGGATGCTCGCCATTACGCGTCGCTGGTTGTCCGGAATGCAGTCGTACCGATGGCCAGTTTCGGCAGTGGCATTAGCTGGATATTGATCATGCTAAGAGTGGTGTTTTCGGCGACGTTGGTCTGGGCCGGAATTGCTGCCTTCGCTTTTGTCGTTTTTTTCCGGTTGGTGAATCTACCGATCGAGTTTGAAGCCAGCAACGCACCAAAGAGCAGTTAGCCACGCTGGGAATTGTCCGCTGGCCCGAGCAGTAACACATCGGCAAAGTGTTGAACGCTGCGGCCTGGACACATGTGGCAGCATAGTTCACGAGGATGAGTCTTTTTCGAAAGGAGAACCAGTGATGAGAACACTAATTCTCGGATTGACGGTTTTCGGAGCCTCGTTGGGGGCGGCAAGTGCACGGGCTCAGGAGATCATTGTCCACAGCCCAGTAGTCGAGGCCGTTGTTCCGGCACCTGTCGTGACAGGACCCGTAGTGACGGCGCCCCCGGAAACAGTGCTCGTCGAGCGGCCGGCAACGGTCATGCGGCCGATTATTCCCGTACCACCTGTCGTTGTGACGGAACCTCCAACGGTTGTTTACAGCCCGTTGATCCCGGTAGTGCCCGTGCCGGCTCCCATCGTCACCTACTCGCCAGTGGTCGAGCCTGCCACACCTGTTGGTCTGCCCGTGGTTGTCAGCCCCAAGTTTTACGTACCGGGGCAACCGATCCGCAACTTCTTCCGAGCAATTACGCCATAACAACCTGGAAACGCAGGATGTCGCCGCGCAATGCAAAAGTCCCGTTTCTGCAAGAACGATGGCCCTGACTCGAACGACAAGGGGTTGCTCCTGATCGTCGAATCCGATTCGATCACGCGGGCCGACAAAGAGTTTGAGCAACAAACGGCCGCCAAGGGCAATTCCTTTTCGGTGACGCTGGCGCCGCTGAAAAACGTTCGTAAGACGAAAGGAGCCGACGATGATGCCGAAGAGTGATGTTCTGCCCGTGCTGCAATCGAAAGAGGGCACAAGTTCCACAACAAGATCGCTGGCGTTTGTGACCTGATGGCTGAAACGAGCGAACAGCCCATTCGCGACGATGCCTTGAAGCTGCATGGTGACGGTCACCGGAACATTCAGGGCCATCGGAGCCATGTACGGGCCCATCATGCCCGTAATGAAAAACAGCGGTAGAAGGCTCGCAATGGTTGCCAGCGTCGATAGGATCAGGGCGGGCCGCACTTCCTGCACGGCGCGAAGTACCGACTGTCGCGGCGGAAGCACCGGCATTGCGAAGTAGCGAGCGATGTCCTCGACATCCATGATCGGATCGTCCACCAGCCCCGGACAACCTGTCCGGACGGGTTGTCCGGTAGTACAAGCGGCCCAAAAAGAACAGAAAGCGGGACGACGAGAGGGGAGGGGACACGTGGCCTGGATGCCAGACATCCGCTTGCTGCGGAACGCCGGATATGACGGTACGATCACGCTGAAGGTATTTTCGCCCGAGCCGGATCACGTGTTGCTCAGCCGGACGCTGCTGCAACGCGGGTGAGACGAAGCCAAAAAAAGTGCAGTACAGAACTTGTTCTATGCAATCGTGTTGACACCTCGGTGCACGTACTGATCAGAAATACGAAGTCTAAGGAGCTCGACATGGACCCTTGTTCGGTCAATCGACGGGTGGGAAGGTTGGTGCTGATGAACTGGTTGCTGATACTGGCGGTACTGGTCTTGGCTGCCGTTCAGACCTGCCAGTTGTGGCTCTCGGCGACGGCCGCCGATCCGGCAACGAGGACCTCCGGATCCAACAGCGTCGAGTCGGTAGTGGAGGGCGAGGGTTCCTCAGCCACTCTGCCCCCGCTAATCACGCCGGTCGTCACTCCCCGCGGCGACTTGGCCGAGGATGAGAAGAGCACACGCGAGCTATTCAGAGCCGCGTCGCCTTCGGTCGTCCACATCACGACCCACCGGGTCGAGCGAGACTTTTTCACGTTGGACGTGTACAAGATTCCGCGCGGAAGCGGCACCGGCTTCGTCTGGGATCATGCGGGGCACATCGTCACGAATTTCCACGTGATCCGCGATGCCGACATTGCGTACGTAGCATTTGCCGATCAGAGCAGTTACTCGGCCAAGCTCGTGGGCGTGGCGCGGAGAAGGATCTGGCAGTGCTGCGAGTTGAAGCACCGGCCGAGAAGCTGCGCCCACTGCCGTTGGGCACATCGGCGGATCTGGAAGTTGGCTTGAAATCGTTTGCCATCGGCAATCCATTCGGACTGGACCACACGCTGACCACCGGAGTGATCAGCGCGCTGGGCCGCGAGATCGAATCCGCCACGGGTTTGCCTATCAAGGACGTAATTCAGACCGACGCGGCGATCAATCCCGGTAACAGCGGTGGACCGTTGCTGGACGGCGCTGGCCGGTTGATTGGCGTGAACACAGCCATTTACAGCCCGTCCGGGGCCTATGCTGGGATCGGCTTTGCGATCCCTGTGGACACGGTCAAATGGGTGGTCCCCGAACTGATCAAACACGGCAAGGTGATTCGGCCGGGGCTTTCATTGACGCTGGCATCGGACGGAGTTGCCGAGCGGTTTGATTTGCCGGGTGTTTTGATCCTCGATGTGGCGTTACGCGAAGTACGGCGGCCCAAGCCGGATTTCGTCCCACGCGCCGCACGGGCTACGGCGAGATTATCCTGGGCGACATAATCACGGCGATCGACGAGACGCCTATCAAGTCAACCAACGATTTGCTGCTGGCTTTCGAGAACTACAACGTGGGAG
>CAVOFX010000008.1:0-107345 GCA_963695115.1 uncultured Microthrixaceae bacterium
AGCCGGCTCTGTCAGTTCAGCTATCCGAGCCACCCGACGGCCCGAGCTCCACGGCCTCCCATCGGCCCAGGTTCCCGGGGACGATCTCGAACCTCACCTCGGTCCCGGTCTCGATCCGACGCGTGCCGTCCGCGATCGAGGTGCAATGGAAGAAGTGCTCGTCGCCGCTGTCGGCGCGAACGGTCCCCCACCCCTTGCCCTCGTCGAACTCGGTGACGACTCCGGTGGGCACGCTTCAGCTCAGTGGACGATCTTGGTGATCGGGAGCTCGATGATCCCGGTCGCACCGGCATCCTTCAGCTCGGGGATGAGGACGTTGATCTCGCTCTTCTCGACCACGGTCTCGACCGCGTAGCCCTCGCCGTGGTGCAGCTCGTTCACCGTCGGCGCCTTCATCGAGGGGAGGAGGGCGATGGCGTGCTCCAGGTCTTCGCTGCCCACGTTCATCTTGACCAGCACCTTGCCCCGGGCCTCGAGCACGCCGCAGAGCAGCGTGTGGATCTGCTCCATCGCCCTGCGCCTGCCGGCGTCGTCGTGAGCCGCGGGGTTCGCGATCAGCTCGGTGTAGCTGGAGAGGATCTCGTCGATGATCTTCAGGCCCGCGGCCCTCAGTGCCCGACCGGTCTCGGTGATGTCGACCACGCAGTCGACGATGTCGGGGACCTTGGCCTCGGTCGCGCCGTACGAGAGCCGGATGTCGGCGCTCGATCCCCTTCTTCTCGAAGTGCCGACGGGTCAGCTCGGGATACTCGGTCGAGACGCGGACGTCGTGCGGAAGGTCCTCGACGCTCTGCCAGGGCGAGTCCTGGGGGACGGCGACGACGATGCGCACCGGGCGGGAGGTGGCCTTCGAGTAGTGCAGCTCACCCAGCGTGACGCACCTCGGAGGAGGTCTCCTCGACCCAGTCCCGTCCGGTGATGCCGAGGTCGAAGAGCCCCTCGGCCACGTACCGGGGGATCTCCTGCGGGCGCAGGATGCGCACCTCGTCGATGCGGGGGTCGTCGATCGTCGCCCGGTAGTCGACGGCAGAGTCGCGGTTCACCTCCAGGTCAGCGTCCTCGAAGAGCTCGAGCGTGGCCTTCTCCAGGGATCCCTTGGGGAGAACCAGCTTGAGCATGCGGGTCACCCTAACGGCTCGTGCTGCGGAGCCGAAGCCAGATCCGGCACCCGCAGATCTCAGCTCGACGAGCCGTCGCCGATCCCCCGGAGGAGCACCGCCATCTCTATCGCCACGTCGGCGGCCTCGGCACCCTTGTTGTCGTCCTCACCCGATCGCGCCAGCGCCTGGTCGAGGTTCTCGGTGGTGAGGACGGCGAAGGCGATGGGGACGCCGGTGGCCAGCTGTGCCTCCTGGATGCCCCGGGCGCACTCACCCGCGACGAACTCGTAGTGCCCCGTCTCCCCTCGGATCACCGCGCCGAGCGCGATGACCGCGTCGACCGCGCCGCTCTCCGCCCAGGCCTTCGCCGCGAGCGGGATCTCGAAGGCACCAGGCACCCAGCTCACCGAGATGTCGGGATCGGCCACACCGCGCTCGACGAGGCGCCCTCGGGCGCCCGTGAGCAGCCGGGAGGTGATCAGGTCGTTGAACCGACCGCAGACCACCGCCACCCGCACACCCTCTCCCGAGGCGGCGGGCTCGCAGCGTTCCGGTGACCGGGCGTCACCGGCCACGGCCGCTCCTCGAGGTCGCTCCCTCGGACACCTCAGAGCACATCGTCGAGCCCCTCGAGCAGGTGGCCCAGGCGCTCGCGCTTGGTGCGCAGGTACTGAAGGTTCTCCGGGTTCGGCTGCGAGATGAGCGGGACGCGCCCGGTGATCTCGAGTCCGAACCCGTCGAGCCCGCCGTACTTGGCCGGGTTGTTGGTCATGAGTCGGATCGTGGTGATGCCGAGGTCGACGAGGATCTGGGCCCCGATCCCGTACTCGCGGTTGTCGACCGGCAGTCCGAGCTCCAGGTTCGCGTCGACGGTGTCCCGGCCCTGGTCCTGGAGCGAGTAGGCGCGGATCTTGTGACCCAGGCCGATCCCCCGCCCCTCGTGGCCGCGGAGGTAGACCACGACACCCAGCCCCTCCTCGGCCACGTTCTTCATCGCAGCGTCGAGCTGGATGCCGCAGTCGCAGCGCAGCGAGCCGAAGACGTCGCCGGTGAGGCACTCGGAGTGGACCCGGACCAGCACGTCGGCCTCGCCCTGCACGGCCCCCTTCACGAGGGCCACGTGCTGCTCGCCGTCGAGAAGCGACTCGTACACGTAGCAGCTGAAGTCGCCCCAGTCGGTGGGGATGCGCGCCTCGGCGACCCTTCGCACCAGCTTCTCGTTCTGGCGCCGGTACCGGATCAGGTCCGCGATCGTGATCATGAGGAGGTCGTGCTCACGGCAGAAGCTGATCAGGTCGGGTACCCGGGCCATCGTCCCGTCGTCGTTGACGATCTCGCACAGCACCCCGGCCGGGTACAGGCCGGCCATCCGGGCCAGGTCCACCGCCGCCTCGGTGTGCCCCGCCCGCTTGAGGACACCTCCCTCCGCGTAGCGCAGCGGGAAGATGTGGCCCGGCCGGGCGAGGTCGGCGGGCCTCGTCGCAGGATCGATCAGGGCCTGGATGGTGGTGGCGCGGTCCGCGGCCGAGATCCCGGTGCTCGTTCCGTGGCGGTGGTCCACGCTGTAGGTGAAGGCGGTCCGCTGCGACTCGGTGTTGTCCCGCACCATCAGCGGGATGTCGAGCTCGTCCAGCCGTTCGCCGGTGAGGGGCAGCACAGATCACGCCGGAGGTGTGCCTCACGAAGAAGGCGATCTTCTCCGGGGTGGCCGACTCGGCGGCCATGATCAGGTCACCCTCGTTCTCCCGGTCCTCGTCGTCGACCACCACGACGATCTCCCCGCGCGCGATGGCGGCGACCGCCTCCTCGATGGGGGCGAACGCCTCTCCCGGGCGGTCCTCACGCTCCGGGCGGCGGCCATCGATGTGCTCGACCGTCATGCGCCATCCTCCTGTCCGAGCAATCGCTCGACGTACTTCGCGACCACGTCGACCTCCAGGTTCACCCGATCCCCGGCCCCCTTGTGGCCGAAGGTCGTCACCTCGGCGGTGTGTGGGATCACGGCCACCGTGAAGCCGTCGTCCAAAGGCTTCACCACGGTGAGGCTCACGCCGTCGACGGTGATCGATCCCTTCTCCACCACGTACCTCAGCAGGTCTGACCGCATCCGCACCTGGAGCTCCGGAGCCGGGGAGACGATCTCGCCGACGGCGTCGACGTGGCCCTGGACGAGGTGGCCGCCGAGCCGGTCGCTCGAGCCGGACCGGCCGCTCGAGGTTCACACGGTCGCCCTCGCGCAGATCGCCCAGGTTGGTGCGTGCGAAGGTCTCCTCGCTCACGTCGGCCTCCCACCACCGCTGAGACCCTTCGGAGCCCAGGGCGACGACCGTGAGGCAGCAGCCGTTCACGGCGGTCGAATCGCCGATCGCCGCCTCGCCCAGGACAAGATCGGCACCGATCCTCAGCCGCGCGCCGTCCCGCTCGAGCACGCTGCCCAGCTCCTCGACGATCCCGGTGAACATCAGCTCGATGCCTCCTGGCGGGTCGGCCGGAGGTCGATCCTCACATCTCCGCCCACCCGGCGCACATCGAGCACCTCTCCCCGCCACATATCGTCGATCGTCGGGGCACCGTCGCCGGTGAACAGGCCACGCGCGTCGTCCCCGCCGAAGAGGGCCGGCGCGAGGTAGAGCACGTAGCGGTCGACGAGCCCGGCTCGATGGAGCTCGGAGGCGACCGTGGCTCCACCCTCGACGAGGAGCTGGAGCACACCCTTCGAGCCGAGCTGGTCGAGGAGATCCGCTGAGCTCGCCCTCCACCTCGAGCGCTGGGTGGACGCGGGCCCCTTCCGGTGCCCTACCGAGCACCACCCGCAACGGCTGCTCGTCGGCTGGGTGCCCCTCCAGTCGCACGGTGAGGGCAGGATCGTCGGCTCTCACCGTGCCGGCGCCCACGAGCACCGCGTCGCTCTCTGCCCGGAGGCGATGGACGTCCTCTCGCGCGGCCTCGCCGGTGATCCACCTGCTCGAGCCATCGGGTGCAGCGGTCCTGCCGTCGAGGCTCGCGGCCATCTTCAGCACCACGTACGGTCGCCCCGTCCTGCGGTGGGTGAGGTACGGGGCGAGCTGCTCCTCCACCTCCGCGGCGCCGGTTCCGAGGCAGACCTCGATGCCCGCATCGCGCAGCATCCGGAGACCGGCCCCGCCGACGTTCGGATCGGGATCCTCCACCCCCACGACGACGCGGGCCACACCCGCCTCGATCACCGCCTTCGCGCACGGCGGGGTCAGACCGTGGTGCGAGCAGGGCTCGAGCGTGCAGTAGAGGGTCGAACCCATCGCGCTCGAGCCTGCCGCCTCGAGCGCCACGACCTCGGCGTGCCGTCCCTCTCGACCCTCCGTCGCACCCTCGAAGCCCCCGGGGTCGACGACGGCACCGACCCACGGGCGGGGCGAGGTGCGGCTGCGCACCGTGGCCGCGAGCTCGATGGCCCGCCGCATCAGGCGCTCGTCGTGGGTCTCGGTCACTGCACCCTCCGGCGCCGCGGATGGTCGAGCTCGCCAACGACCGGCGCAGACTCTGACCGGCCATTCTACGTCGGGGCCCGGGTGGCAACCACCTGCTGCTCGCGGCGTCCTCGCCTTCGCATCGCCCTGCCAGCGTGTCCGGGGACGTTCGTGGGGGTTGCGGGAGCCAGGGTCGTCATCGGGAACTGGCGGAGACCGTTGGGTTCGAGGTCGAGGGACCCGCAACACCGGGACCCACCCGCCAGGACGAGGAGGCCCGAGACCTGGCCGGTGCAGCTACGCAGAGGTCCCCGGTCACCGCGCTGGCTCCCGGGTGGTCGGTTGCGTGGCCGACCAGCCCTGGATGGCTCCCGGGTGCTCGGTTGCGTGCCCGACCAGCCCTAGATGGCTCCCGGGTGCTTCGTGGAGTGCCCGCCCAGCAGCCTCACCGCATGGGGGAGCACGTCGAGCACCGCCTCGAGGCATTCGACGGCACCGCTCGGTGAGCCCGGCGTGTTCAGGATCACCGCCTCGCCCCTGATGCCGGCCACCGCACGCGAGAGCCGACCCAGAGGGCTGACCAACCTCGTCGCCTCGGCGAGACCGGGGGCCTCGCGCTCGAGGACCTGGCTGGTTCCCTCCGGCGTCTCGTCGCGTGGACCGAAGCCCGTGCCGCCGGTGGTGACGATCACCCCGTGGAAGTGGTCTGCAAGCCCCTGCAGCGCCTCCGCAACGGCCGAGGCACCGTCTGCCACGACGGAGTGCTCGACGACCGCGAAGCCGGCAGCGGTGAGACGTTCCACCAGCGCGGGCCCGCTCCGGTCCTCACGGGTACCGGCGACTGTGCCATCGGAGACGGTGAGCACCTTGGCCTCGAGCCCGCTCGCTGGCCGATCTGCTGGTTCCTGCTCAGGCATCGAGCCTCTCTCCTCGCCCGGACCGGCGTCAGGCTAATGCCGTCACACCCAGGAAGCCCGAGGCCCACCGCGGAGATCGGAGGGGGCGGCCACCCGCCGGATCCAGCTCAGGGCACCAGCGAGGCTCGTGGGCGGCTTCGTCCCCCGGGCGGAGCCGCGGTCAGTTGAGGACCCCGAACTTCCCGGCATCGAAGTCGCGGATGGCCTCATCGATCTCGGCACGTGTGTTCATCGCGAACGGTCCGTAGAAGATGACGTCCTCGTCGATGGGCTCTCCCCCGAGCAGGATCACCCTCGCGCCGGCCCCACCCACGTCGATGATGATCCGTTCACCGGCGCGGTCGAAGACGCCGAGCTCCTGGTGCCCGATCGTGGCCGTCGCCGCGGCGACCTCACCCTCCAGCACGAACAGCATCGCCGTGTGCCCGTCGGGGACGGCGAGCTCGACGTGCTCTGACGGCACGAGGCCGAGATCCCACAGCTCGATCGGGGTGAAGGTCCGTGCCGGGCCGCGCTGACCGGCGAGCTCGCCCGCGATGAGGCGTGCGATCCCGCCTCCGGGAAGCTCGACCCGTCCCATGGACGAGGCCTCGAGCGCCTGGTACCCGGGCGCGTCCATCTTGTGCCTGCCCGGCAGGTTCACCCACAGCTGCATCACGTGGAGCCGACCACCGGCCTTCGCCCACTCCTCCTCGTGGTACTCCTTGTGGAGGATCCCGCCCGCTGCCGTCATCCACTGCACATCCCCGGGGTGGATGACACCCCCTGCACCGGTGGAGTCGTGATGGGCGACGACACCTTCGAAGGCCAGCGTGACGGTCTCGAACCCCCGGTGGGGATGGGGGCCCACCCCGCGGGGCGTATCGGTCGGCGAATAGAGGCGGGGCGGGTGATAGTCCATCAACAGGAACGGGTCAGCCTGGCGTCGCAGCGTCTCACTGCCGGGCAGGAGCTGGGTCACGAAGAACCCGTCACCCACCCAATGGAAGCGGTCACCTCGGTGAACACCGAGCAGGGTTCGCTCGAGCATCGGTCTGCCTTCCTTCAGTGCTCCTGTTCAGGCGCAACCTCGAAGGGACGTCGCGCTATTCCTCCCTGCGGCTGGCCGATCGCCGGAGACCGGGACGGGAGGCGCCTTGCTGCCTCCGAGCGGGTCAGCTCCATCGCTGCGGTGCCGGCGACGGCCGTGAGCCCCGGTCAGGAGACCCGCCCGAGCAGGAGGACGTACATCCCGTCGGTGTCGGCGGCCTGCGGCATCAGCACGGCACCCCGTCCGGCGCGCACCCACGGCGGATCGGGTGACTCGAGCGCCTCCAGCTCGGGATGCTCGGCTGCCACCCACCGGTCGACGCCGGTGGTCTCCTCACCGGTGAGGGTGCACACGCTGTACACGAGCCGGCCACCGGGCACGAGCAGCTCCGCACCGGCCACGAGCAGCTCGCGCTGCAGGGCGGCGAGCCTGGGCACGTCATCCGGACGGATCCGCCACCGGGCGTCCGGCCGACGTCGGAGCACCCCGAGTCCTGAGCACGGAGCATCCACCAGCACGCGATCGAACGAGCGCGGGCGGTACGGCGGCACCGTGCCGTCCGCGACAACGACTGCGACCGAGCCCAGCCCGTGGCGCTCCGCGTTGGCGCTCACCAACCCGGCGCGGGCCGGGCGGAGATCGCTCGCCGCCACCCAGGCGCCGGCCGTCGCCAGCGCGGTGGCCTTGCCTCCCGGACCGGCACACAGATCGGCGACGCGCTGGCCGGGCGATGCTCCGACGAGGTCGCAGACCCATTGCGAGGCGGTGTCCTGGACGTAGCCGTCCTCACGCACGATCACCTCGGGCGGGGTGTTCATGCGCTCCAGGGCTGCGAGCCCCTCCTCGCCGTAGGTGGCCAGGAAGAGCTCGACGATCCAGTCCGGGTAGCTGAGCCGCACCCCTTCGGCGGGCCACGATTCTGGAGGGCCCTCGTCGGCCACCCGTCGGAGCACCGCGTTGACGATCCCCCGAACGCGACGCGGCAGCGCTCCGACGGTGGCGTCCACAGCCGCGTGCGCCGGTGTCGCGCAGAAGACGAGCTGGTACACGCCGGCGCGGAGCGCAGCACGGACCTGCGGCTCCACCTCGCGCGTGAGATGTCGGTCGGCGATCCAGTCGCATGCCCGCTGCATGCGGGTGGCGCCGTAGACGATCTCGGTCACGAGTGCCCGGTCACGCTCTCCGAGGCCCGACCGACCGAGTACTGCTGGTAGCACGAGGTTCGCGTAGGCCCGGTCACGCTCGATGCGGGTCAGTGCCTCGACAGCCGCGCGGCGGGAGGCGACGCCCTGGCCGCCCTCGGGCCGAGCTCCGCGCTTGCCGCCGGTGCCAGCGCCGGGCGCCGCTCCGCGCTTGCCATGACCTGCGCCGGCGATCACGACCCCAGCAGCTCGTCCGGTCGGGGCCGCGCCCCTCGCGACCACTCCTCCGCTGGCTGCCGCCGACGGCCCTCCGCCTGGACCTCCACCAGCTCCAGGGTGCCGTCACCGGTCCCCACCACGATCCCGTCCAGCTCTCCGGGCCCGAGATCGCGCTTGGCGTCCCCGAGCCCGGCACGGACGACCTTCAGCCTCCCGTCGCGGAACACCGTCCAGGCCTGCCCGAGCCGGATGACGCGGTGCAGGGTCGCTGCGGGCCGGCTCCAGTCGAGCTCCATCTCGGAGGGGTCGATCTTCGGGGCGTGCGTCGCCTCACCCTCCTGCGGCCGGGGCTCCGGGATCCCCTGACCCAGGGCCTCGAGCAGCAGCTCCACTCCGCAACTCACGAGGCGGCCCCGCAGCTCGTCGGCGGTCTCGTCCTGCCGGATCTCCAGCTCGCTGCCGCGCGAAGACGGGACCCGCGTCCAGCTCCTCCTCGATCTGCATCAGGCAGACACCGGTCTTGGCATCACCGGCCAGGATCGCCCGCTCGACGGGCGCGGCGCCACGCCACCTCGGTAGGAGGGAGAAGTGGACGTTGAGCAGGGGCAGCTCGTCGAGGAGAGGCGGCCTGATGAGCCGACCGAACGCCACAACGATGCCGGCGTCGGCTCCGACCTCCAGGGCGTCCTCGATCCGGTGGCTGACGGGCAGGTCGTGGCACTGGGCAGCCGCCTTCACCGGGCTGGGGGACACGCTGCCGCCGCGGCCCCGGCGCTTGTCGGCCCGGGTCACGACCAGCGGGATCTCGTGACCGGCCTCGACCAGAGCATCCAGGAAGGGCACAGCGACCGCGGGCGTGCCGAAGAAGACGAGGCGGCGTGGCTGCGCCGGCATCGGGGGCGTCTGCCTAGGGAAGGCGGAGCCCCCCTCCGGACCGGGCAGGATCGGCATCCCGACCAGCCTCTGCCAGCATCAGCTCCCGCACCGCCCTCTTCGCGTCACGCCGCTGCTCCTCGTCGAGGCGCTCGATGAGCAGGACGCCGTCGAGGTGGTCGAGCTCGTGCTGGAACAGCCGTGCAAGCACCTCGTCGGCCTCGACGTCGACCTCGTTGCCGTCCAGGTCGTAGCCCTTGAGGTGGACCTCTTTCGGTCGGACGATCTCCCAGGCGAGGCCGGGCACCGAGAGGCACCCTTCTTCGTACGCCCACTCGCCGCTGGACTCGACGAGCTCCGGATTCACCAGCACCCGGGGACCCTCCCCGATGTCGTACACGAAGAGCCGCCGCTCGACGCCCACCTGCGGAGCCGCCAGGCCGAGGCCCGGGGCCTCGTACATGGTCTCGAGCATGTCGTCGGCGAGCTTCTTCAGCCTTCCGTCGATGTCGACGACCTCCGAGGCGCGCTGGCGAAGGACCGGGTCACCGATGATCCTGATCTCGTACGGTCCCATGCCGATCAATCTCCGAGCTGCCGGCGCCAGCGCGCGGCAACGATCAAGGCTAGTGCCGTGAGCGCAGACCTTGGCATGGCTGCGCCCGCGAGATCACAGGCCTCCTTCCGCTGCGGCAAGGACCCGGCAGGCACGATGTGCCGCTGCTAGCGTCCGGCCTGTTCCGGCAGCAGGAGGATTCGCAATGAGCAGGAGAGCATCTCGGATCGCGGTCGCGGCCGTGACCATCATCGGCATCGCCCTCAGTGGAGGAGCTGCACGGGCAGGCACCCAAGCGTCGATCACGCTGGACATCGATCCCACATCGGGAGCTGCTGGGACGGTGATATCGGCGTCGGGCGTCTGCTACGAGCACGACGTCGCCAGCTGCGACCAGGTCCAGCTCTCGCTCCTCGATCCGGATGACGTCATGGTGGACAGCGAGCTCCTCGACCTCGGTGCTGAACCTGCCTACAACGGCTCGCTCGACGTCCCTTCGGACGCGCCCTGCGGCGAGTACAACGTTCTGGCCGAGGGGATCGAGGACCGACAGGTCATAGTCGCGGAGACGGCCATCTTCCAGCTCTCGGTCGGCTGCGCCCCAGTCACGACGACCACGACGACGACCGTCGGCCCTACCACCACCGCTGCACCTACCCCTGCTGCCGCCGCGACGGTGGCGAGCCCGACACTCACCGGCTGACGGGGAGCAGGCCGGGGAGCGGCCACGAGGGGGGCCTTCGCTGCACCCGAGTACCGTCGGGATCCGTGACGCAGCAGCAGTCGGGTTCGGGTCAGTACTTCGAGACCACCCCCGCGGTCCCCTCCCGGCCCGGCACGGTCACGCTCGCGCTCCCCGACCTCACCGTCGAGCTGGTCACCGACACAGGAGTCTTCTCCCACGCCGCTGTCGACCCTGGGACCAAGTACCTGCTCCTCGAGGCCCCCGCTCCCCCGTCCGCCGCCGTCGACCTGCTCGACCTCGGGTGCGGCTACGGCCCGATCGCCGTCGCCCTGGCCCACCGCTCACCAGGGGCCACAGTCTGGGCAGTCGACACCAACCGGCGCGCCCTCGACTGCTGTCGTGAGAACGCCACCCTCCTCGGCCTGGACAACGTCCGAGTGGTCACACCCGAGGAGGTGCCCACCTCCGTCCGATTCGACGCCGTGTACAGCAACCCCCCGATCCGCATCGGGAAGGACGCCCTCCGTCGCCTCCTGCTCACCTGGCTCGATCGCCTCCGGCCCGACGCCCACGCCTACCTCGTGGTCCACAAGCACCTCGGCTCAGACAGCCTGCTCGGTTGGCTGGACGAGCAGGGCCGGCCGACCAGCCGCCTCGGGTCACGGCAGGGCTACCGCCTCCTCGACATCCGCCGAGAAGCCGCCGCGTGAAGCCGCTCGGCAGCACCGACCTCAAACGCCTGCACCGGGAGTGGCGGCGACGGCCCTCGGCCGACTCGCGCTCGTGCTGGAGGAGGTGCAGTCGCCCTTCAACGTCGGCTCGATCGTCCGTACCGCCGCGGCGTACCGGATAGAGCACATCTGGCTCGGCGGGCACGACCCCCGACCTGGCGGATCCGAAGGTGGGCAAGACAGCTCTCGGCTGCGAGCGCTACCTGACCTGGAACAGCGCTCCCGACTGCGGCCCAGGCGCTCACAGCAGCCCGGGACCACGGCCTCCGTCGTCGTCGGGCTGGAGCAGGCGCGAGCGAAGCCACCCGCTGCACGAGCTCGCCCTACCCGACGACCTCTGCTTCGTGGTCGGTCACGAGGACCGCGGCGTCCGCCCGGCGACCCTGGATCAGCTGCGATGCGGTCGCCGTACCTCCCCCAACTCGGACGGGTGGGATCGCTCAACGTCGCCACCGCGACCGCAGTCGCCGTCTACGAGGCGCGCCGGCGAAGCTGGGCCTGACCGCGTCGGCCACCGACCCGGGTCCTCCTCAGACCCTCGGCGGATCGACCGACACCCGCAGCCGACCCGACGGACGCTCGACCGACTCCAGGCTGTCGCAGAGCACCCGGTGGTCGGAGGCCCTCAGTCGCCACCGCCCGTCGACGGGACCTGCCACCTCGACGCCGGCAACTGAACCGAGTCGGGCGACGAAGGTGGCTGCGGCCTCCCCGGAGACCTCGGCCAGAGCAGCGAACGGCGGCAACGCCAGATCACGCCGCCGCGCCGACTCGACCTCGGTGAACCGATCCGGATCCGCCTGCAGCGGCAGCCGCGATCACCTCGTGACCCGGAATCCGGGTCTGCACGAGCACCCGACCTCCCCCGGCCCTTCCCCCGACGAGACGCGCAGCTCGCACGAGAGAAGGGCGAGGGCCTCCTCTCCCGCCCTGAACCGAGGCGCGAGCAGCTCCTGGTCGAAGTCGAGGAACGCGACCACATCGGCCGAATCGACCTGGTGCAGCACCGCCTCCGTGCCCACGAGGACGCGAGCCCCACCGACCGGCTCGCCCGCCGTGTCCCCGGTGACCTCCACGACCGGCGCGCCCCGCAACGCCTCGAGCTCCTCCCTGACCCGGCTCACGCCGGCCCTGAGGTTCCTGAAGGCGAAGGATCCGCACCCACGACATACCAGCGGTCGCTCGGCACCGCAGCGGCGGCACACCAGCGAGCCCTCGGCGGACTGCTGCACCGCCGAGTCGCACACCTCGCAGCGCGCCAGCTCCCCGCATGCACGGCAGGCCAGCAGCCTCGAGCGACCACGCCTGTTCAACACGCACACCACACGGTCTGCCGAGCGGAGCACCTGCACCAAGGAGTCCGAGTACAGGCCGGCGCGGGCCAAGTCCTCCCGGCGCCGATCGACCACCTGGACGACCGGCCATCCCCCCCGCTCCACGCTTCGTGAGGTGCGGAGAAGGAGGCCCTGCCCCAACGCCTCCAGCGACGGCACCGGCGAGACCAGCGCACACGGCGCGCCGGCCCTCAGGCACCGCTCGATCACGACATCCCGTGCGTTCCAGGTCGGGGCTCTCTCCTCCTGGTAGGTCTCGTCGTGCTCGTCCAGCACCACCGCTGCCGCGAGGTCCTCGACCGGGGCCCATGCCGCGGCCCGGCTGCCCACCACGGTCGCACCGGCCCGGGCGCGCGCCCACTCCTCCGGCATCAGCGCCACGTCGACCCCCGCCCTCCTCAGCCTGATGGCCAGGTGGCGCGCACGCTTCACCGACGGCGCGAGGACGCAGCGTGTTCCCCTTCCGTGCCGCGGCGAGCACCACCTCGTACGAGTCGATGGCCGGTGCCAGACGGAGGACGCGGAGCCCGCCCGCCAGGGCCTCCTCTGCCAGCGGCTCGCGCACGCCGGGAAGGAGATCGGTGACCGGCCGCACCTCCGGCAGCGTCCTCACGGCGCGTTCGGGGCCCGCCGTCCTGAGGAAGCTCGCCCTCCTGCCCGCCCAGCGCCAGGCGGCCCAGCCCGCGAGCTCGATGACGTCGGCAGCGGGTCCCCATCCCGTGACCTTCGCGATCGGCCTCAGATCCACACCCTCCGGCGGCTGCACCCCGTCGGCCACCACCCACCCGCCACGACGCCGCCCGTGCAGCTCGATCCTCACCGCGGTGCCCACGTGCACGTGGTCCCCGAACTCCTCGGGGACCACGTAGTCGAAGGTCTTGTCTATGGCCGGCTCGTCGGGCAGGACCCGGACGACCCGCAACGCGCCGGTCAGAGCCCCAGGGCCGACTTCAGCTCCGCGGCCTTGTCGGTGCGCTCCCAGGTGAACTCGTCCAGCTCGCGACCGAAGTGCCCGTAGGCGGCCGTCTTGCGGTAGATCGGCCGCTTCAGGTCGAGGTCGCGGATGATCGCGGCCGGCCGCAGGTCGAAGATCTCCCGAGCCGCCTTGTCGATCTGCTCGGGATCCACGTTCTCCGTACCGAAGGTCTCGACCAGCACCGATATCGGGCTGGCCATCCCGATGGCGTAGGCCACCTGGACCTCGCAGCGACCGGCGGCGCCGGAGGCCACCACGTTCTTGGCGACCCAACGTGCGGCGTAGGCAGCCGAGCGGTCCACCTTGCTGGGATCCTTCCCCGAGAAGGCACCACCCCCGTGACGCCCCATGCCGCCGTAGGTGTCGACGATGATCTTGCGGCCCGTCAGCCCGGCATCGCCCACCGGACCACCCACGACGAAGCGCCCGGTGGGGTTCACGTGCACTGCGTAGTCGTCGTCCCGGAACCGCTCGGGGATCACCGGCCGGATCACCTGCTCGATCAGATCCGGGCGGATCTCCGTGTCGCGGTCGATGCCGTCGTTGTGCTGGGTCGAGATCAGCACCGTCCTCAGCCGCACCGGGTTGTGGTCCTCGTAGTCGAAGGTGACCTGCGTCTTCCCGTCGGGGCGGAGGTAGGGGATGGTTCCGGCACGACGTACCTCGGCGAGCCTCTCGGCCAGGCGATGCGCCACCCAGATCGGCAACGGCATCAGGGTCTCGGTCTCGCTGCATGCGTAGCCGAACATCATCCCCTGATCCCCGGCACCCTGCTTGTTGAGGAGGTCCTCCCCCGAGCTGCCCGACCGCACCTCCTCGGAGTCGGCGACCCCCTGGGCGATGTCGGGAGACTGAGCGTCGAGCGCCACCATCACGCCGCAGGTGCTGCCGTCGAACCCGAACGACTCACGGTCGTATCCGATGCTGTTGATGGTCCGGCGCACCACTCCGGGAAGGTCGACGTAGCCGTCTGTGGTGACCTCGCCCCCCACTACACAGAGACCGGTCGTGACGAAGGTCTCGCACGCGACGCGACTGTTCGGATCCTGCTCGAGCATCGCGTCCAGGATGGCGTCGGAGATCTGGTCCGCCATCTTGTCGGGATGTCCCTCGGTCACCGACTCCGACGTGAATGTGAACTTGCGCACTGTCTCTCCTGCGTCTCCTGGTGTCCTCTGTCCGGTCCTCAACGAGCTCCGGCGAGCCGCCAGCACTGCGTCGAAGACGGCACACGCCACCTGCCTCTTGCTGGTGAGCGGCACCACCTGCTCGCTCCCGTCCGAGGACAAGATAACCACCTCGTTGGTGTCGTGTTCGAAACCGACCCGGGGGGCCGCCACGTCGTTGGCGACCATCAGGTCGAGGTTCTTCCTCCTGAGCTTGTCCCGCGCGTTGGCGAGCACGTCCTCGGTCTCCGCTGCGAACCCGACGAGGATCTGCCCCGGAGGCTTCCGCTCCCCGAGGTCGACGAGGAAGTCGTGGGTCGGCTCGAGGAGGATCTCGGGCACGACGTCGCTCTTCTTGATCTTCCGGTTGGCCGGCCTCTTGGGCCGGAAGTCAGCCACCGCCGCCGCCATCACGATCACGTCCTGCCCGCCGGCCCGGGGAACGACCGCCTGCTCCATCTCCACGGCGCTCCCCACCCGGACGACCTCGATCCCCGCCGAGACCGGACGATCCACCGTCGTCACCAGTGTCACGACAGCCCCTCGCGCCGCGGCCTCCTCCGCCAGGGCGTAGCCCTGCTTGCCCGACGAGCGGTTGGAGATCACCCGCACTGGATCGATCGGCTCCCGGGTGCCGCCGGCGGTGACCAGGACCCTGATCCCTGCCATGTCGTGACCGTGCCCGAGAACCGACTCGACGACCGCGACGATCGTCCTGGGTTCGGCGAGCCGGCCCGCACCGACATCGCCGCCCGCCAGCTGCCCCTCCTCGGGAGGCACCACACGGACACCACGTCGCACCAGCGTATGCAGGTTCTCCTGCACCGCCGGGTGCTCCCACATCTCGGTGTGCATCGCGGGGCAGACCACGACCGGCGCCCGCGTCGCGAGCAGCGTCGCGGTGAGGAGGTCGTCGGAGATGCCGGCCGCGTAGGACCCGATGACCCGGGCCGTGGCGGGGCACACCAGCACCAGGTCGGCGTGCCGACCGAGTGTGGTGTGCGGGATGGGGTCCGCGTCGTCCCAGAGGGACGTTCGGGCCCGCTCGGATGCCAGGGCGGAGAAGGTCGCCTCACCCACGAACCGCAGCGCACCCTCGGTCATCACCGGGGTGACGTGAGCCCCGGCGTCGCGCAGCCGGCGGCACACCTCGATCGCCTTGTAGGCCGCGATCCCCCCCGTGACCCCCAGTACTATCCGGCGCCCCTCGAGCATGAGCCGATCCCGAGCGGCCTACTCGGAGCTCTCCTCTTCCACGCTCTCGGCCTCCTCTACCGCGGCCTCGTCCTCCTCCACCGAGTCGTCCTCGACGGGCACGATCTTGTCGGCGGCGATCTCCTCGAACGCGATCGACAGCGGCTTGCGGGCCACCGAGGTGACCTGGGGTGGAACCGCGGCGCCGAGCCCCTCCCCGAGCTGGCCGAAGTACGAGTTGATCTGCCGAGCCCGTCGCGGCACGCGAGGGTCACCAGGCCGAACTTCGAGTTCGTTCGATCGAGGAGCTCCTCCACCCGGGGGGTCATCATCGTGTCGCGCTGCTGGGGCATGGCTCTCCTCGTTGAGCGGTGGTCGAGCGGTCTCGGCGGGTCGTGGCGCCTGTACGGCTTCTGCGCCGGGCCCTGACCAGGGTAGGGCCCGAGGGTCGCAGATCGTGCGGTGGAGGCGAACCCCCAGATGCACGGCCCATCACGGTACCAGCTGGGCCCGAGGGCCCACCATGCCACCAGCTGGGCCCGAGGGCCCAGCATTCGGGCCGGGACACGGCACTAGCTCCGGGTGGAGCGAACCCGCTGGATCAGGCCGCGCAGCTCCTCGACCGCCCTATCGAGATCGTCGTTGATGATCGGGATCGCACCCAGCTCCGAGGCGGCCGCGAGCTCCTCGGATGCCTTGGCCAGGCGCTCCTGCACCCTCTCCTCCGGATCCCCGCGCCCGCGAAGACGTGCTGCCTGCTCGTCCCGTGAGGGCGTGTCCACGACGACGAGGAGTGCATCTGGATGGCGGGCCTTGACCTGACGCGCGCCGTCCACCTCGATCTCCAGGACCACGTCCTTCCCCGGAGGAGGTGCCGGCTCAGGAGTGCCGTACAGGTGCCCCAGGAACTCGGTCCACTCCAGGAAGCCACCGGCGTCCCTCCGCTCCTCGAAGTGCTCGCGATCGACGAACTCGTAGGCGTCCTCCGGCTCACCCGGTCGGCGCGGACGCGTCGTCCACGACCTGCTCAACCACAGCCCCGGATCCACCTCCAGCAACCGCCGTACGACCGTTCCCTTCCCGACTCCGCCGGGTCCGGAGACGACGAGGATCAGTGCCGCTTCTTCCGGGGACACGTCGCGGCGAAGGTGGTTCGGGGTCTGATCAACCGGGGAAGGCCTTCAGGAGAGCCGACCTCTGCTGCCCTCCCAGACCGCGGAGCCGACGGCTCTCGCTGATCCCGATCTGCTCCATGGTGCGGCGGGCCTTCACCTTCCCCACGCCCGGGAGGGACTCGAGCACCGAGACCGTCTTCATCTTCCCGACCATCTCGTCGGCATCAGCCAGCTGGAAGAGCTCCTGCAGGTTCAGCGAGCCCATCTTGAGCTTCTCCTTCAGCTCGGCACGGACCCGTCGGGCCTCCGCCGCCTTGGCCAGGGCATCCTTGCGCTGCTCGTCGGTTAGAGGAGGAGGGAGCGACATGGGCGCACCCTAGCTCACCCCGTGACGAGCTGGCTCGGGACGTGGGGGGCACGGGTGCGCTCCCTCTCAGCCCAGGAGCTCGTCCACGATCTCCTGGGCCGCAGCAGCTCTGTCGTCGGCCAGCGTCACGGCCCGTCCGATCACGAGGAGGTCGGCACCTTCCGCGAGCGCCTGACTCGGAGTCCCGATCCGACCCTGGTCGTGCGTCGGCGTCGACGCAGGTCGAATCCCCGGGACGACCCTCGTGAGCCGGGGCGCGATCCGCGTGCCTCCCGGAGGTCCGTCACCGCGCACACGATCCCCCGACATCCCGACTCTGCCGCCAGCGCCGCCCGCTTCGGCATGATGTGCGGCGGGGCGGTGGTGTCGCTCGTCAGCACAGTGACCGCGACCGCGATGCCCGGCTCGTGTCCCGCTGCGGCGGATCCCTCGGCCAGACCATCGACCCCGGCTCGGAGCATCGCTGTTCCGCCATGGGCGTGCATCGTCACGTAGGTCGCCCCCAACGACCCCAGCACCTTCGCGGAGCGGGCCACCGTGGTCGGGATGTCATGGAGCTTCAGATCGGCGAACACGACGTAGCCGAGCTGCAGCATCGACTCGATCGCGTCCGGGCCAGCCGCGCTGAAGAGCTCCAGGCCCACCTTGGCGACCGAGAACCAGGGCCTGAGCTCGCGGGCCATCCGGGTCGCGGCCACGAGATCGTCGACGTCGAGCGCCAAGGCCAGGCGATCGCGGATCTCGGCTGGGACCTCGATCTCCTCCTCGACGGACCGTGCAACCGAGGGCACCTCACCCATGAGCGGCTCCTGTCAGCTCTCCGACGCGGCGGACGTCGTGTCGGCGGCACCAGTCTTCCAGCTCTGCCAGCACCCTTCCCGCCGCACCGGGTTCGGCGAAGGTGGCGGTGCCCACCTGAACCGCCGATGCACCGGCCAGCATCATCTCGACCGCGTCGGCCCCCGACGCCACGCCGCCGACACCCACGATCGGCAGCTGGGGCACCGCCCGATGCACATCCCAGACAGCCCGGACGGCGACCGGGTGGATCGCAGGTCCTGAGAGCCCTCCCCCCTCGGTCCCCAGCCGAGGGCGCCTGGTCTCCGGGTCGATCGAGAGCGCCATCAGGGTGTTGACGAGGGTCACCGCCTCGGCGCCGGCTTCGTTCGCTGCCCTCGCCACCGGAACCAGATCGGTGACGTTCGGGCTGAGCTTCGCCCACAGAGGCCGGCCGGCGGCCCCGGCCGCCTCCACCGCCGCGGCGGTCGACGCGGGATCGTGGGCGAACATCGAGGCGCGGGTCTCCACGTTCGGACAGGAGAGGTTCACCTCCACCGCCACGAGCTGCTCGGGCGCATCGGCCAGCAAGGCGGCTGCCTCTCCGTACTCCTCCACCGTGGTGCCCCAGATGCTCGCGACCACGCTGGCTCCGGTCTGCATGAGCTCTGGCAACTCGTCGCGCCGCCACGCCTCCACGCCGGGACCCTGGAGACCTACCGCGTTGAGCATCCCCGCTGGCGTCTCGTGCAGACGAGGCGGCGGGTTGCCCGGCCAGGGACGGGCCGCCAGCGACTTCACGACGACCGCGCCGAGCGTCGACAGGTCCAGGTACGGTGCCAGCTCCGCGCCGAGGCCGGACGTGCCGGAGGCCGTCATGATCGGGGACTTCAGGCGGACCGACCCCACCTGCACCCCCAGATCGACCACGCGGCCGCGGGCTCTCCGGATCACGCGGTCCCCCGCTCGCGCTCCTCGCTCACCCAGCCCCTCCCGGAGGTCTCACAGCGGCAGCACGAGCTGGTCGCCGAGGACGCCTCGGTGGTACTCCTGCAGGGTCCGCACCCGTAGCTCGTGCCGGATCCAGTCCCCGATCCCCCGGGCGGCCGCGAGCCCAGCGGACGCGGTGGTGAGCAGCGGTATCCCGGCGGACCCGGCAGCGGCGCGGATGTGGGCACCGTCGGAGCGAGGGGTCCGGCCTCGCGGGCTGTTGATCACGAGGTCCACCTTCCCGCTCGTGATGAGCTCGACGGCATCGGTACCGGTCGGGTCGCCGAGCTTCGCTACCACCGTCTCCACCGGTATCCCCTCTGCTTCGAGGCGCGCCGCGGTCCCGGCCGTCGCTGCGATCGAGAACCCGAGGGAGGCGAAGCCACGCGCCGCCTCCACTCCTGTCGCCTTGTCCCGGTCCGCCAGCGAGAGCAGCACCGTGCCCCTCTCGGGCAGTCGCTCCCCTGCGGCCACCTGGCTCTTGAAGAAGGCCAGGCCAGGGGTGAGGTCGATCCCCATCACCTCACCCGTGCTCCGCATCTCGGGACCGAGCAGAGCATCGGCATCCGGGAACCGGTTGAACGGGAGCACGGCCTCCTTGACGGCCACGTGGTCGCTCCGCGCCGGCGGCACCATCATCCCCTCGCCCCGCAGCTCCGCCATCGTCGCACCGAGCATCACCCGGCCGGCGATCTTCGCAAGGGGAACGCCCGTGGCCTTGGCCACGAACGGGACGGTCCTCGAGGCCCTCGGATTCGCCTCGATCGCGAAGACTTGGCTGCCCTTCACCGCGTACTGCACGTTGATCAGGCCGACGACGCTCAGAGCGGCCGCTATCGACCGCGTGTAGGTCCCGATCACCTGGATCGCCTCCGGGCTCAAGGTCGTCGGTGGGATCGTGCAGGCGCTGTCACCGGAGTGCACCCCGGCCTCTTCCACGTGCTCCATCACCGCACCGATGAAGACCTCACCGGAGTCGTCGCGGATGGCGTCGACGTCCACCTCAGTGGCGTCCTCCAGGAAGCGATCGATGAGCACGGGGCGCTCTGCGGAGAGACCACCCTCTCTGCCAAGGGTCCCGAAGCCCGACAGCTCGTCCATGGCCCGGTGCAGCTGCTCGTCGTCGTAGACGATCTCCATCGCTCTCCCGCCGAGCACGTAGGAGGGCCTCATCAGCACCGGGTAGCCCACATGCCTCACGATCTCCAGAGCCTGAGAGATCTCCGTCGCCGTCCCGCCCGCCGGCTGGGGGATCTCGAGCCGGGCACAGAGGTCGTTCCAGCGCTCGCGATCCTCGGCCAGGTCGATGGAGCCGGGGCTGGTCCCGAGAACGAGGTGCTCGGGGAGCTGCCCGGCCAGCTTGAGCGGCGTCTGCCCCCCCAGTGCCACGATGACTCCACGGGGCCTCTCGGCATCGAGGACGTTCATCACGTCCTCGTAGGTGAGCGGTTCGAAGTACAGGCGGTCGCTGGTGTCGTAATCCGTGGAGACCGTCTCCGGGTTGCAGTTCACCATCACCGTCTCGTAGCCGGCCTCCGCCAGGGCGAAGCTGGCGTGGACGCAGCAGTAGTCGAACTCGATCCCCTGCCCGATCCGGTTCGGCCCCGAACCGAGGATCACCACCTTCTCGGATTCGCTCGCACGCACCTCGTCCTCGTCCTCGTAGGTCGAGTAGTGGTACGGGGTCTCCGCCTCGAACTCCGCGCCGCATGTGTCCACGGTCTTGAACGTCGCGCCCACTCCATGGGCGAGACGGGTCCGACGCACGAGCCTCTCGTCGGTCCCCCACAACCACCCGAGCTGCGCATCCGAGAAGCCGAGCCGCTTGGCCCGACGCCACTCGGCCCTCGTCATGCCCTCGGGATCCCGCGTCGCCAGGTGATCACGCTCCTCGACGATGCGGAGGATCTGGTCGAGGAACCACGGGTCGACCTTCGTCTCCTGGTGGAGACGCTCCACGCTGATCCCCCTCCTCAGCGCCGCCTCGAGCTGGAACGGCCTGTCCGGTGTCGCCACGGCCGCGCGCCGGATCAGCTCGGCGTCGTCCAGCGAGTCGAGAGCCAGCTCTCCCGGGTCGCAGTTCAGGCCGTACCGACCCTGCTCGAGCGAACGCATCCCCTTCTGGAGGGACTCGACGAAGGTCCGCCCGATCGCCATCGCCTCGCCCACCGACTGCATCGAGGTGCCGAGCACCCCGCTGGTGCCCGGGAACTTCTCGAACGCCCACCTGGGGACCTTGGTGACGACGTAGTCGATCGTCGGCTCGAAGCTCGCCGGCGTCTTCTTGGTGATGTCGTTGGGGATCTCGTCCAGCGTGTAGCCCACCGCCAGCCTTGCGGCGATCTTGGCGATGGGGAACCCCGTCGCCTTCGAGGCGAGGGCCGAGGAGCGGCTGACCCGCGGGTTCATCTCGATGACGACCATGTCCCCGGTCTCGGGGTCGACGGCGAACTGGATGTTCGAACCCCCGGTCTCCACCCCCACCCTCCGGATGCAGGCGAAGGCAGCGTCCCTCATCTCCTGGTACTCGACGTCGGAGAGAGTCTGCGCCGGCGCGACGGTGATGGAGTCCCCGGTGTGCACTCCCATCGGATCGAGGTTCTCGATCGAGCAGATGACCACGCAGTTGTCGGCCCGGTCGCGCATCACCTCGAGCTCGTACTCCTTCCATCCGGTGATGGAGCGCTCGATCAGGATCTCCGAGATCGGGCTCGCGGCCAGACCCCGGGAGGCGACCTCGTGGAGCTCCTCGAGGGTCGTTGCGATCCCGGTCCCCTTCCCCCCGAGGATGAAGGCGGGCCGGATGATCACCGGTAGCCCGACCCTCTCCACCACCTGCGTCGCCTCGTCGAGCGTGTGAGCGATCCCGGAGGCCGGCACCTTCAACCCGATCTCCTGCATCGCGCTCTTGAACCGCTCCCGGTCCTCCGCCGTGGCGATGGCCTCCTGGTTGGCGCCGATGAGCTCGACCCCGAAGCTCTCCAACACCCCCGCCTCGGCCAGCTCCATCGCCAGGTTCAGCGCGGTCTGACCGCCCAGCGTCGGCAGCAGCGCATCTGGTCGCTCGCGCTCGATGATGGCGGTCAACACCTCGACGTCCAGCGGCTCGACGTAGGTGGCGTCGGCGAAGTCCGGATCCGTCATGATCGTCGCCGGATTCGAGTTGGCGAGGATCACCCGATACCCCTCGGCACGAAGCACCCGGCAGGCCTGGGTTCCCGAGTAGTCGAACTCGCAGGCCTGGCCGATGACGATCGGTCCCGATCCGATGAGCAGGATCGAGCGGAGGTCGTCGCGCCGGGGCATCAGGCGTCGACCCCGATCACCGGTGATCCTCCATGAGGCCGTCGAAGCGATCGAAGAGGTAGAGAGCGTCGTGCGGGCCGGGGCCGGCCTCCGGGTGGTACTGCACGCCGAAGGCGGGGACCTCGGTGCTGCGCATACCCTCGATCACCCCGTCGTTGAGGTTCACGTGCGTCACCTCGATCCCGGGGATCGTGTCCTCGGCGACCGCGTAGTTGTGGTTCTGGCTCGTGATCTCGATGGCTCCGGTGGAGAGGTCGCGGACCGGGTGGTTCCCGCCGTGATGCCCGAAGGGGAGCTTGAAGGTCCGCGCACCGAGGGCGGCCGCGAGGAGCTGGTGACCGAGGCAGATGCCGAACACCGGCACCTCTCCGAGGAGCGAGGAGATGTTTGCCACGGCCCAGGTCAGAGGGGCAGGGTCGCCGGGCCCGTTCGAGAGGAAGACCCCGTCGGGCCGCCGCTCGATCACCTCCTCTGCAGTGGTCCGTGCGGGCACCACGTCGACGGTGGCCCACCGGCCGAGTTGGCGGAGGATGCTGCGCTTCACACCGAAGTCGTAGGCCACCACCCGGCGGGGGCCGTCCCCCACGGTGTACGGCTCGGCACAGGTCACACCGGAGACCAGGTCGAGCCCGTCCGTGCCTCTCGCCTCGGCGGCAGCCTGCTTCACCACGCTCTCGGGGGCGGTCCCGAACGCGGCCGGGTCGCGCTCCGTGGTCGCGGATGTGCCGGGTCAGCTTCCGCGTGTCGACGCCGGCTATCCCCGACACGCCGTGTCGGATGAGGAAGTCCGCCAGGTCGTCTGCCGAACGCCAGCTGCTGCGTCGACGGGCGAGATCGCGGATCACCACGCCCCGGCAGGACGGCCGTCGGCTCTCGTCGTCGTCCGGGGTGACGCCGTAGTTCCCGATGTGGGTCGAGGTGAAGGTGATGATCTGGCCTGCGTACGAGGGGTCGGTGAGGATCTCCTGGTAGCCCGTCATCGAGGTGTTGAACACGACCTCACCGGTGACCACGCCGTCCTCGGGTTCGGCGCCGATCGCCTCCCCCTCGAAGAGGGTCCCGTCGTCGAGCACGAGCACCGCTTCCACGGTCATCTCGCGGTCGCTCCGGGGCTCATCGCTGCGCCTCCCCGTCGACCACCACCGGCTCACCCCGGAGGAGCGTGTGCCGGACGCGCCCGCGGAGCCGGCGGCCGGCGTAGGGGGTGTTGCGGCTCCTGCTCGCGAGCTCGGCCGGATCCACCACCCATGTGGCATCGGGATCGATGACGCAGAGGTTCGCCACCCTGCCGTCAGCGACCGGTCCACCGTGCCGCTCGCCGAGACCGGCCACGCGGCGGGCTGCCACGAGAGGAGAGCGAGGATCGTGGCCAGATCCAGGTCCAGCTCGGTGATCGCGAGTGCAAGGGCTGTCTCGAGGCCGAGCATCCCCGGCGGTGCCTGGTCGAACGGCTTCTCCTTGGCCTCCTGGGTGTGAGGTGCGTGGTCCGTTGCGATGGCGTCGATCGTCCCGTCCCGGAGCCCCTCCCTCACCGCAGCCACGTCCGAGGCGGTCCGCAGCGGCGGGTTCACCTTGAACACGGGATCGAATCCGGCGCAGCACGCCTCGGTGAGGGTGAAGTGGTGGGTCGTGGCCTCGGCGGTCACCGGCAGACCACCCGCCTTCGCGGCCCTCACCATCGCGACAGCACCCGCCGTGGAGAGGTGCTGGAAGTGGACCGGCGCACCCGTCAGTCGTACAAGCGCGATGTCACGCATCACCATCAGCTCCTCGGCCTCCGCGGGCACACCCGGAACTCCTAGTCGGCTGGACCACTCCCCCTCGTTCATGTGCCCGCCCTCGGCGAGGGCTTCGACCTCGCAGTGCTGTGCCAGGCGGACCCCGAACGCGCTCGCGTACTCGAGCGCGCGCCGCATCAGGCGGTCGTCCTGCACCCCGTCTCCGTCGTCGGTGAACAGGGTCACGCCGAGCTGGGCCATCTCGGCGATCGGTGCCAGCTCCTCGCCTCTCCGGCCCTTGGTGATCGCACCGGCGACCCGTACCTCGCAGAGGCTGTCGCGTCCGAGCTCCAGCACCTCCCGAACGGCGGACGCAGCGTCGATCGGCGGTTCGGTGTTGGGCATCGACACGACCGCGGTGTACCCGCCGAGCGCCGCTGCCCGCGAGCCGGTCTCCACCGTCTCCGCCTCCTCCTGCCCCGGCTGCCGCAGGTGGGTGTGGAGGTCCACCAGACCCGGTGCGACCACGGAGCCGGTGGCGTCCAGCACGTGCGGAGCGGAGAGCTCGGGGCCGACGGCCTCGATGGTGCCGTCCGCTCCGATCACGACATCACCGGAACGCTCGCCGTCCGCGTCGATGATCCGCCCTCCCTTGATCACGATCTCAGGCATCGCGTCCGTCTCCCCCGGTGACCTCCGCCTCGACCGGGGAGGCGGCCGCCAGCTCGGCGCCCGATCCGAGCAGCAGGTACAGGACCGCCATGCGCACCGCGACCCCGTTTCGGACCTGGTCGATGACGACCGAGCCGGGTAGCTCGGCGACCTCCGCCGCGATCTCGACCCCCCGGTTCATCGGACCCGGGTGCATCACGATGGCATCGTCGGGAAGGAGCTCGATCCTCCGCCTCGTGAGGCCGTACAGCGCCGTGTACTCGCGCAGCGAGGGGAGGAGGGCCTCCCGCTGCCTCTCGAGCTGCATGCGCAGCATGTACACCACGTCGACCTTCGGGAGCACGTGGTCCAGATCGTGCGAGGTCGACACCGGCCATCCCCGGAGGCTCGGCGGCAGCAGGGTGGGCGGGGCCACCAGCGTCACCTCGGCACCCAGCGCCCTGAACGCCAGGATGTCGGACCGGGCGACCCGGGAGTGCTTGATGTCGCCCACCATCGCGATCCGGGTGCCGTCCAACGTGCCCAGGTGCTCGCGGACCGTGTAGCAGTCGAGCAACGCCTGGGTGGGGTGCTCGTGCCAGCCGTCGCCGGCGTTCACGACCGGCACCGTCACCCACTGGCTGATCTGGTGCGGTGCACCCGACGACGAGTGCCGGACCACCATCGCGTCCGCACCCATCGCCTCGATCGTCTCGGCCGTGTCGCGCAGCGACTCCCCCTTCTGCACGGAGGAGTTCGACGCGGAGAAGCTCATCGTGTCGGCCGAGAGGCGCTTGGCGGCTGTCTCGAAGCTTAGCCTGGTCCGGGTGGACTCCTCGAAGAAGAGTGTCGCGACCGTCTTGCCCCTCAGGGCCGGCACCTTCGGGATCGGACGGCTCGACACCTCGACGAAGGTGTCCGTGAGGCGGAGGATCTCCTCGATGCCCTCCGGGCCGAGATCGTCGACGGAGAGGAGGTTCCTCACCCCTTCTGCATCTCCCCGAGGTCGACGCCGCTGGGCTGCACGTCGACCACCTCGTCGAGCCGCGTGGGAAGGTTCTTGCCTACGAAGTCGGGGCGGATCGGCAGCTCGCGATGGCCCCGGTCGATCATCACGGCGAGCTGGACCTGTCGCGGCCGGCCGAAGTCGGTGAGCGCGTCGAGAGCCGCCCTGATCGTGCGCCCCGTGAAGAGCACGTCGTCCACCAGCACCACGATGGCGCCGTCGAGGTCGACGAGGATGCTGGTCTCGGCCTCGGGCAGGACCGGTCGAAGGCCGATGTCGTCCCGGTACAGGGCGACGTCGAGGGTGCCCATCTGGGGGCTCTCCTGCTCGATCTCGGCGATCGCCTCGGCGATCGCCTCGGCGAGCCAGACCCCGCCCGTCTGCAGCCCGACGAGGACGAGTGCCTCCAACCCGTGGTTCCGCTCGATGATCTCGTGGGCCATCCGCCAGATCGCCCGACGGATGTCATCGCCGTCCATCACCCTGGTGCGGGGAACGAAAACGCCCCCATAAGGGGGCGTCAGGCGGCGCTCGCGTTCGGCCAAGCTGGTCTTCTCCTGTCCGTCGGGGCCTCGCCGGACCCCGCTTAACGGTCAGAGTCGAACGATAGCACCTGTCAGGGCGCAGCAGGACGGGGATCGGGGCCCTGCTCCGCGTCGCCGGCACGCACCTCCTCGGAGATCCTGGCGAGCATGCCGTTCACGAAGCGCCCGGACTCCTCCGTGGAGTACTGCTTAGCCAGCTCCACCGCCTCGTCGATCACCACCGCTTTGGGGACGTCCGGCCTGTGCAGCAGCTCGAAGATCCCGATCCGGAGCAGCGCCCTGTCGATCGCCGGCATCCGGTCGATGCGCCAGTTCCGCGGCGAACCGGCCGATGAGCGAGTCGATCTCGGCGAGGTGGAGATCCACTCCCGCGACCAGCTCCCCTGCGAAGCGGTCCGGGGGGGCCGGCAGCGCCGCGAGCAGATCGCCCGGCGCGAGCTCCTTCTGCTCCGCCTCGTACAGGAGACCGAGGGCCCTCTCGCGGGAGGTGCGACGACCGCCTACGCCCCCGACCCCTCCGCTCACCCTCTGCTCAGGTACTCGCCGGATCGGGTGTCCACCTTGATGGTGTCACCCGGGTTCACGAAGAGGGGCACCTGCACGACGAGTCCGGTCACGAGGGTGGCCGGCTTCCGGGCACCCGATACCCGGTCACCCTGGATCCCGGGCTCGGTCTCGGCGATCTCGATCTCGACCGCGGCAGGCAGATCCACACCCACCAGCTCGGTGCCGTGCATCAGGAGCACTGCGTTGTTCGACTCGACCAGGTAGCTCGCCACGTCACCCAGCGACGACGCGCGGACCTGGAGCTGCTCGTAGCTCTCGTTGTCCATGAACACGTACTCGTCACCGTCGCGATACAGGTACTGCATCTCCCGCTTGTCGATGACCGCTCGCTCCACCTTCTCGTCGGCCCGAAAGGTCCGATCGACGACGGCACCGGTGCGCGCGTTCTTCAGCCTGCTCCGGACGAAGGCATGACCCTTCCCGGGCTTGACGTGCTGGAACTCCACGACGTTCCACAGCCCGCCGTCGAGCTCCAAGGTCATCCCGTTCTTGAGGTCGTTCGTGGATACGGTGGGCATCGGTGGTCCTCGAGGTGGTGGTGACCGGTCGAGGCTAGCGGACCCGATCGAGCTCACCCCGATCCTCCCCCGCTCAGGTGACGGTGGCCACCTTCGGTGATCTGGTGAGCCGCCGGCATCCCTCGTCGATCACCACGACGGTGTCCTCGATGCGGACTCCCCCGTGCTCGGGGAGGTACACACCCGGCTCCACGGTGACGACCTCCCCGACCGACAAGACGTCGTCAGAGGTGGCGGCCAGCCTCGGTGGTTCGTGGATGTCGAGGCCGACACCGTGACCGGTTCCGTGCACGAACGCCTCACCCCACCCGGCCGCGTCGATGATCTCGCGACACACAGCGTCGACGCCTCGGCACTCCACCCCGGGAGCCACCACCTCGACTCCCTGCCTCTGGGCCTCCATGACGACCTCGACCATCCGCCGCTGGGTCTCCGAGCCCTCTCCGACCAGGAGGGTGCGTGTCATGTCGGAGTGGTAGCCGTCCACGAGCGCACCGAAGTCGAGGACGACGAGATCGCCCTCGACGATCCCCCGATCCCCCGGCCGCGCATGAGGCTTGGCCCCGTTCGGGCCGGAAGCCACGATCGTCTCGAACGACACGTCCTCGGCCCCGAGCCGGCGCATGGTGAAGTCGAGCTCCAGGGCGAGCTCTCTCTCCGTGGGCCCGTCGACGAGCCGCCCTCGGACCTCCGCCAGAGCCGCGTCGGCGATCGCCGCCGCGGCCTCGATCCTCGCCACCTCGCCGTCGTCCTTGATCCGGCGCAGGCCCTCTACGAGGTTCTCGGTGGCGACGAGCTCCACCCCGGGGAACCACTCCTGCGAGTACCGCATCTGCTGGCGCCAGGTCACCGAATCGGACTCCAGGCCCAACCTGGCCATCCCCGAGGCGGCCTCCGCGAGAACCTCCTTCTGGGAGGTGGCGGTGATCTCGATCCGGGCCTCGACGCCTGCCGCGGCGACCTGCTCCGATGCCTGCTCCCCGTACCGACCGTCAGAGACGAACACGGTCTCGTCCGGGAGCACCAGCACGATCCCCGCCGAGCCCGAGAAGCCCGTGAGGTAGCGGACGTTGGCGAGGTCGGTGACGAGGATGGCCTCGCACCCCGCCTCCGGGAGCAGTCCCCTCAGCCGGGGGAGTCGGGCCGGCACCGACAGGGCCGGCAGCTCACCGCTTCGGGCGCTCCCCGAGCTCACAGCAGGCCGACCAGGGCCTCGATCGCGAGCCGGTACCCGTCGCCACCGAAGCCGCTGATCACCCCGGTCGCCACCGGAGCGACCACCGAGGTGCGACGCCAGGGCTCGCGCGCGTCGGGGTTGGAGATGTGCAGCTCGACCACCGGCCCGTCGAACACGGCCAGGGCATCGTGGATCGCCCATGCGTAGTGGGTGAACGCCCCGGGGTTGACGACGATCGCGGCGCATCGGCCGATCGCCGCGTGGACTGCATCCACCAGCTCGCCTTCGTGGTTGGACTGGACGTGCTCCAGGACCCAGCCGCGGGCCTCGGCCGCCGAGCGGGCGACGGCCACGTGCTCCTCGAGCGTGGAGCTCCCGTAGATCGCGGGTTCCCGCGTCCCGAGGAGGTTCAGGTTCGGGCCCGACAACAAGAGCACGATCGGGGAGCTCACATGACCTCCTTCAGGACTGCGAGCACATCGGGGAGACCCACATCGTGCACCGCGTCGACCCCTTCGGGTCCGTCCAGCACGAAGGTCAGCCCGTCGCTGGCCTTCTTGTCCCTACCCATCACGGCGACGAGGTCGTCGGGGTCCAACCCCTCCGGGACCCGCGACGGCAGGTCGTAGCGGTCGAGCACCTCGAGGTGGTACGCGACCCGGTCGTCGTCGATCCGACCAAGCCTGCGCGCCAGGTGTGCGGCGAAGGACAGCCCCACCGCGACCGCCTCGCCGTGCATCAGGTCGTAGCCTCCGACGGTCTCCAGCGCGTGAGCGAGGGTGTGCCCGTAGTTGAGCCGGGCCCGTGGCCCCGACTCGGTCTCGTCCACTGCGACGACCCCGGCCTTGATCTCGACACAACGGGCCACCCGCCCCACGAAGTCCAGGTCCTCGATGCCCTCGCCTCCGAGGAAGTGGTACTTGGCCATCTCGCCGAGCCCGCTGCGCATCTCCCGCGCCGGCAGGCTCGCGAGGACCTCCGTGTCGCAGATCACACCTCTCGGCTGCCAGAAGGCCCCGACCAGGTTCTTCCCCTCCGGGAGGTTCACCCCGGTCTTCCCCCCGATGGCCGCGTCGATCTGGCCGAGGAGCGTGGTGGGCAGGTTCACCAGAGCCACCCCCCGGTGGTAGGACGCGGCGGCGAAGCCGGCCGTGTCGGTCACGACGCCCCCGCCGACGGATACGACCACGTCCTTGCGCGTGAGGCCGAACCTGGCGAACCCGCGACAGAGCTCCTCGACGCTGGTGAGCGTCTTCGCCTCCTCCCCCGGCCCGATGGCGAAGACCTCCTGCTCCAGCCCGGAGTCGGCGACGACCGGGATGCCCTCCTGGGTGACCACCGCTGCCCGCCGGGCCGAGGAGGGGATGAGCTCCTCCAGGAGCCGGAGGGCGCCGTGACCCACGTGGACGGGGTAGGACCGCTCGCCGAGCGCGACGGTGACCGTGATCATCCCCGAGATCCTCTCATGAGCCCACCGTTGCACACCTGGTCATTCCGAGGGGTCCTCCTCGTCGAGAACCACGAGCACCGCCTCGACGAACCCTGCTGGATCGAGGCTGTCCACGGCGATCACCACGTCGGCGACCTCCCGGTAGAGGGGCTCTCGCTCGCCGGCCAGCCGGCGCAGGTCGGAGAGCGGATCGTCCCCGAGCATCGGTCGACCGCTTCCCGTCCCGACGCGGCTGGCGAGCGCTGCGGGCTCTGCACGCAACCAGATGGTGACTGCCTCCTCACGCATCACCGCCCGGTTCTCCGGATCGAGCACCGCCCCCCCTCCGGTCGCGATCACCGCGGGCACCGGATCGGAGAGCACGACCGCCAACGAATCCCGCTCCCGTCGCCGGAACCCCGCCTCACCCTCAGCAGCGAAGATCTCGGGGATGGAGCGCCCCGCACGTGCCGCGATCTCCTCGTCGAGGTCCACGAAGCGACGGCCCAAGCGCTGAGCCAGCTCCCGGCCGGCGGTGCTCTTCCCGGACCCCATCATCCCCACCAGCAGGAGATGGCGGGTCTGGCCGCTCACCTCGGTGACTGCGGACGGTCGCGAACCGCCTCCATGTAGGAGCGATGGTTCGCCGAGAGCTCCCCCACGGAGTCACCTCCGAACTTCCTCAGCACCTCGTCCGCCAGCACCAGCGAGACCATGGTCTCGGCGACCACCCCCATCGCCGGCACCGCGGTCACATCCGTACGCTCCTTGAAGGAGACCGTCTCCTCCTTGGTCACCGTGTCCACGGTCTTGACGACGGGTCGGTTCAGGGTCGCGAGCGGCTTCATCGCCGCGCGGGCGACCAACAGCTCGCCCGTGGTGATGCCACCCTCCAGACCACCAGCGTGCGTGGAGTCACGCCTGTAGCGCTGCTCTTCGGCATCCCAGCGGATCGCGTCGTGAGCCTCGCTACCCCGCAGGGCAGCCGATCCGAGGCCGTCACCGATCTCCACCGCCTTCACCGCCTGGATGCTCATCAGAGCGCCGGCCAGCCGCCCGTCCAACTTCCGGTCCCAGTGGACGTGGCTACCGAGCCCCACCGGCAGCCCGTAGCCCAGGACCTCGACGGTGCCGCCGAGCGAGTCGCCCTCTCTCGAGGCGGTCTCGATCTCCTCGACCATCGCCGCCTCGAGGGCGGGATCGAAGGCGCGGACGGGTGACCCGTCGACCGTCTCCAGGTCCGACGGCCCCGGGCGGGGTGCCTCGAGGACCTCGACGGACCCGATCCGGAGCACATGTGAGATGACGTGCACGCCGATCTCCGAGAGCAGCGCCTTCGCCACCGCACCTGCCGCAACCCTCGCCGCCGTCTCGCGGCGGAGGCCCGCTCGAGCACGTCGCGTGCATCCGAGAACCCGTACTTCTGCATGCCCGCGAGGTCGGCATGCCCGGGGCGGGGCTGGGTCAGCGGTCGCTCGGTACGGCCCGGGGCCGGGGACATCTCCTCGTTCCAGACCCCCCGGTCCCATTCGCTGTTCGCGATCTCGATGGCCACCGGTGAGCCGAGCGTTCGGCCATGGCGCACGCCTCCGAGGAGCGTCACCTCGTCACCCTCGAAGCGCATCCTGGGGCCCCTGCCGTATCCGAGACGGCGCCGAGCCAGCTCCTGTCCGATCTGCTCGGCCCGCAGCGGGAGGCCGGCCGGGATCCCCTCGAGGATCGTCACGAGAGCCTTGCCGTGGGACTCTCCTGCGGTCAGGAACCTGAGCATCGCGCCAAGGGTAGTTGTGGCCCCGCGGGCGACCGCAGATGGTTATCGGGTCAGAACCGGAACTGCTCCGCGACAGCCTTCGGGAGGAAGTCCGGGCCCGCCAGCACGACGATCGCGGTACCCAGCGCGAGGAAGGGGCCGAAGGGATAGGGGGAGCTCCGTCCACGGAAGATCATGACGGCCACGCCCACCACCGAGCCCAGGGCGAAGCCGACCAGCATCGTCCAGATCACCACCACCACCGCGCCGAGCGCGTCCGGAGCAGGCCACCCGACGTAGAGCCCCATCAGCAGAGCCAGCTTCACGTCCCCGAAGCCCATGCCCGCAGGATGTGCCAGATGAGCGAGCAGGAGGACCCCGAAGTACACCGCTCCTCCGGTGAGTGCCGTGACCACCGCGCCAGCATCACCCTCGATGGCCGAGATGGCTGCGATGAGCAGGAGCGATGCTGCCGACGATGGAAGGGTGAGGCGATCCGGGAGCCGCAGCGTCTCGATGTCGATGATCGACAGCGCGATGAGCACCGTGAAGAACGCCAGATACAGCGCGAGCTGGATGTCGCCGTCGAACCTCAGCGCGGCGAGGACGAACACGCCCACCGTGAGCGGGTACACCGATCCGTCGGCCACCGAGAGACCGCGCGGGAACGGGATCGCCGGGAAGGGCCGGAACAGGCGCCGTGCGACGGGAATCCGGTCGACCAGCACCAGGACGAGCCAGCCACCGACCAGGCCCGCGAGCGTGGACCCGAGGACCGTGAGCTCGGTCACGGCGTCTGCTGGGTGTCGGCTCTCAGTTGACCGTGCCGAGGAACTTGAGGAGCAGATCGCGGTTCAGCTGATCGTCGGCCGCCTCCGCCTCCGCAGAGCGCGGCCTCCCGCTCCTCGGGTGTGGCGGCCTTGGCTGCTGCTGCGACCGCACGCGCTGCCTTGGGGCTGAGGTTCGCGAGCTGTCGGGCGATCTCCGCGGCCTCGCCCGGGGCCGGCCCGCCACCGTCGGTCGGTGCGACCGCCGCCGGAGCCGGCGCCGGATCAGGCGCCGTGTCCTCGATGACCAGCGCTCCCGGATCGAACCGATCGCGGACCGGCTCGGGCTCGGGAACCGCCTGGAGCGTGGGCGCGGGCTGAGGTTCGGCGATCGTGATGGAATCGGTGGAGGTATCGACCACAGATGACCCCATGCTGCCCGGCGAGGTCGATGCACCTGCAGCACGGGGCTCACCCACCTCGACGAGTCCCTGCTCGTTCAGCTCCTTCACGAGGCGGCCGACCTGCATCTCCCCGATGGCCAAGCTGTCACCGAGCGCCTCCACGCTCGCGCCGCTGCCCACCGCGACCAGGGCCCGCCAGTTGCCGGCGCTGACCGTCACCTCGTCGCCAGTGATCTCCGAAGCGAGCGAGACCCAGTGCCTGGCAGACGGGACGACCGCGGCGATCGACTTCCACTCATCGAGCATCGACCCTGCCGATCCCAGGACCTCGCCGACGTCCACGGGGTCTGCTCCTTCGGAGGGCTCACCCCCGTCCTGGAACTCGAAGTTGCCCTCGGAGAAGCGAAGCAGCTCGAAGATCACGTCGACGGCCCCGTCCGCGTGCGGCGCCCCCACCGCCTCCCCACCGACGATGGCTCCGTCGCGGACCCAGACGCTGCCCGACCCACGATCCCCGCTCAGCCGCAGGCATCCCGTCTTCTTGGTCGATGACAGCAGCTGCAGGACGTCGGGAAGCGAGAACGTTTCGAGTGTGCCCTGAAGAGACACGGTGACCTCCGGATAGACGTGATCCCTCTCCCATCGGCACGACCCAGGCGAACTCAAGGCCTCCGCAGGATCGAACCGCCGCGCTCGATTGTGGCACACGTGGGAAGCATCTGGCAGCGGGAGGCTCAGGCAGAAGAGAGCGCCCGCTCCGCCGCAGCGCGCATCACCGCTATCGGGGGGTCCATGCCCGTCCAGATCCGCAGCTGGTGGCCTGCCTGGTGCACGAGCATCCCCAGACCGTTGGCCGCTCTCCCGCCAGCCCGGCGCGCTTCACGGAGGAGCACCGTGTCGGATGGCGAGTAGATCAGGTCCAAGATCAGGTGGTTGGGCCCGAGCAGCTCGACGGCAACCGGTGACTCCTCGATCAGCGCTCCCATGCCCACCGGTGTCGCGTTCACGACGAGGTCGGCCTGCTCCACGTCCCCTTCACGACCTGCTCGACCCTTGTCGGCGATCGAAGCCGCTGACTCGGCACGCGACACGTCCCGCGCCACGACCACGACCTCGCCCGCTCCCGCCCGACCGAGGGCAGCGACCGCTGCCGCGCGCCGCACCCCCGGCACCCAGCACGACGCAGCGGGCGCCCGCGGGATCGAAGCCCTCGTCGGACCGGAGGGTCTCGACGAGCCCGGCCCCGTCGGTGTTGTGCCCGACCAGCAGCCCATCCTCACGGCTCACGCAGTTCACCGCACCGAGAAGATCGGCCTCGGGGGAGAGACGGTCCACTCCGCGGGCGGTGGCGTCCTTGCACGGCATCGTCACCGAGAGCCCCATCATGTCGAACGCCGTGAGCACGGCCAGGGCGGAGGCGACGCCGTCCTCATCCACCTCGAAGGCGAGCGAGACCGAATCGATCCCGAGCTCCTCGAACGCCGCGTTGTGGATGACCGGAGAGAGCGAGTGACCTATCGGTCGACCGATCACTCCGGCGAGCCGGGTGGAGGAGGAGATAGTGGCGCGCCCCAATTGATCCCCTACTCGAAGAGGCCCTGTTCGCGTGACTCCTCGGCAACTCGGAGGAACTCCTCGTAGTCGTCGGTGAAGAAGTGCCGGCCCTCCTCGTCGGCCAGCACGTAGTACAGCCATGGGCCGTCGACCGGGCTGATCGCCGCCTGCAGGGCCTCCCTGCCGGGCATCGCGATCGGTGTCGGGGGCAGTCCCGGGTACAGCCGCGTGTTGTAGGGCGAGTCGGTCTCCAGGTCCGACTGGGTCAGCGTCTCCCGGTGCCCGATCGCGTAGAGCAGCGTGGCATCGACCTCGAGGGGCATCCCCTGCGCCAAGCGGTTGTGGAGGACGCGGGCCACCTTCGGGAAGTCTTCGGGCACCCGCGCCTCGCGCTCGACGATCGAGGCCAGGATCACGAGCTCGTACGCGGAGAGCCCGGTCGTGGCCTCGGCGTCCTGGTACCCGAGCTCGGTCGTCACCTCTTCGAAGCGGCCGGCCATCTGGCGGAGGAGCTTCGCCTCGTCCCCCTCGTCCCCCTGCTCGATCCGGTAGGTGTCCGGGAACAGGAGTCCCTCCCAGCTCGGCACGCCGGCCGGGCGCAGGGTCGACTCCAGGTCGCCGTACGCCGCTGCCAGCTCTGCCTCGTCGAGCTCGGGAAGACCGTCGAGGAGCCGTTGGTTCAACTCCTCGAACCGCAACCCCTCCGGCACGGTGGTGAACGCGGCAGCCGGGGGCGCAGCCGGGCCCTCCTCCAGCACACCGATCACATCACCCATCGCGGAGTTGGTGCGCAAGCCCTGGTACGCGCCTGCCTTGACCTCGTCGAAGCCCTTCCAGCGCGCGTAGAGGCGGAACACCATGGCGTCGCTGACCACCCCGAGCTCCTCGAGATCGCCTGCGACGTCTGTGAAGGTCGAACCATCGCCGACCTCGAGCACCACCTCCTCGCCGGGTTCGCCGGGCGGGTCCACCTGCCGGCCGAGCCACAGAGCGACGGCCCCCACCACCAGCACGAGGAAGACGAGCACCCCTCCGAGGATCCACACCAGGCGTCGGTAGCGCGGCGTCTCCTTCGGCACGCCCACATAGGTGTCGGTCCCGTCGTCGAAGACCCGGCCCCAGGTGTCGGCCACATCCTCCCACTCCTCGCCGTCGTCCCAGAGATCCGGCTCGTGAGGCTCCGCCGCGGGCTCCCGGTCGGTTGACTGCTCTCGGGATCCTGCCGGGCTGGAGTGGTCGTGCATCGCTCAGATGTCCCGTGTCTCTTCGGTCGGAGAGCTGGATCCGGAGTCCAGCCAGGACTGCAGCAGCACAGTCGCTGCGACCATGTCGACTACCTTCCGCCTCTGGGTGGCATCGAGATTCTGCTCCATGAGGAAGCGCTCCGCGGTGACCGTCGTGAGACGCTCATCGTAGAGCTCGACCTCCAGCCCGGTGGCCGCGGCCAGCTCCCCGGCCTCCGCACGCGCAGCCCGGGCCGCGGCGCCCTCCGTCCCGTCGAGGCCGATCGGAAGCCCGACAACCAGAGCCGTCACGCCCCACTCGCTCGCGACGGCCGCTATGTCCCGGCGGAACGCACGGGAATCCCGCCTCCGCTCGACCACCTGGAGCGGCGTCGCCACCTTGCGCTCCTCATCGCTGATGGAGAGCCCGATTCGCTTGCTGCCGAGGTCGATGCCGAGCACCCGCCCTGTCACGACGCCGGGATGCCAGCCCTCGACCGGGCCTGCTCCAGAGCTTCCTCGATCCCGGCAGGGTCCTTCCCGCCCAGCACGGTGATCTCGGCGTCGGCCCGACCGCCGCCCTTGATCAGCGCCCCGGCACCCTCCAGGAGCTGTCCGGCATCGAGGCCGAGACCAGGTCGCACCGCTGCCACGAGCGCGGCGCCGCCGCCGTCCACCTCGCCGCCGAGCACCACGGCACGCACCCCGTCGTGATCCCGCACCGCGACCGCGAGCTCCCTCAGCCCGGCGCGGTCGAGGGCGTCGACCCTGCTCACCACCAGACCATCGGTCGCCGATGCCGCGAGATCCCCGGCGCTCCCGATGGCGACCTGCCTGCGGAGCCTCTCCAGCTCACGCCTCAGGTCCTTGATCTCGGTGGCCCTCCGCTCCGCTCCGGAGACCACCTCCTCCGCGCTGACACCCAGGACCTCTGCAGCCTGCTCCAGCTGCTCCTCGTCCCGACGCAGCCGCTCGATCGTGGCAAGGCCGGTGAGAGCCTCGATCCTCCGGATGTTCGAGCCGATGGAGCCCTCGCTCAACACCTTGACCGAGCCGATGTCGCCGAGGGCCCTCACGTGCGTACCACCGCAGAGCTCGGTCGAGTGCGGGCCGGCTTCGAGGACGCGGACGAAGTCGCCGTACTTCTCGCCGAAGAAGGCGACGGCCCCGATCTCCTGCGCGTGCTCGCGACTGGTCTCGTAGTGCCGGACCGGGTGGTTGGCGAGGATCTCCCGGTTCGCCAGATCCTCGATCTCCGCCATCTGCTCCTGCGTGACCGGCTCGAAGTGGCTGAAGTCGAAGCGCAGCCGGTCGGGAGCGACGAGCGAGCCCTGCTGCTTGACGTGCTCGCCCATGACCTCCCGGAGCGCCCAGTGCAGCACGTGCGTGGCCGTGTGGTTGCGCCGGATCGCGTCACGCCGGTCGACGTCGATGGCGGCGAGGACCTCCTGACCCGCTACCACCTCCCCCTCCATCGCCTCGACCACGTGGCGATGGAGCCCGGGGAGCGCGTAGACGGTGTCGACGACGCGCACCTCCCCTGTCTCGGACCGGATGGTACCGGTGTCCCCGACCTGGCCACCCGACTCCGCGTAGAACGGCGAACTGTCGAGGACGATCGACCCGTCGATGACCGCGAGGACCACCGCCTTGGCCTCGAACTCGTCGCGCCCCACGAAGTCGGTCGGGCCGTACCGCTCGAGCACCTCTTGGAAGTCGTCGAGACCTGCGGACGCACCCTCTCGGCGGGCAGCCGCCCTCGCCCGCTCTCTCTGGAGAGCCATCTCGGCATCGAAGCCGGCGGAGTCCACCTCGATCCCCCGTTCCTCAGCGATCTCCCGGGTGAGCTCGAGGGGGAAGCCGTGCGTGTCGTGCAGCGAGAACACGACCGAACCCGACAGGGTCTCACCTGCCCGCATCGACTCGAGCTCCGCGTCGAGGATGGTCAGGCCTGTCGCGAGGGTGCGTCGGAAGCTCTCCTCCTCGCGGGAGAGGACATCCAGGATGAAGTCCCGGTTCTCGACCAGCTCCGGGTACGCCTCCCCCATCTGGTCGATCGCAGACTCGGCCAACGTCGGCATGACCACCTCACCGACGCCGAGTCGGTAGGCGTGGCGGACAGCCCGCCTCAGGACCCGCCGGAGGACGTAGCCACGGTCCTCGTTGGTCGGGAAGACCCCGTCGGCCACGAGGAAGGAAACGGTGCGGGCATGATCAGCGAGGATCCGGAGGCTCGCGTCCGAGCCCGCGTCCGCTCCGTAGCGGCGTCGCGGTCAGCTCCTGTGCCCGCTCGAGCAGCGGTGCGAACACGTCCGTCTCGAAGACGGTCGGCACCCCCTGCAGGAGCACCAGGTTCCTCTCGAACCCTGCACCCGTATCGACGTTGCGACTCGGCAGATCCGTGAACCCGCCGTCGGGCTCGCGGCTGTGCTGCATGAAGACGAGGTTCCAGAACTCGAGGAAGCGCTCCTCTCCTCCCTGCTCCGGACCGCCGTCGGCACCGAACTCCCCCCCGCGGTCGTAGTACAGCTCGGTGTTGGGGCCGCAGGGTCCCGGCGCACCCTTCTGCATCTCCCAGAAGTTGTCCGCCTCACCCAGCCGCTGCACGCGCTCTTCGGGAAGGCCGATCGTGTCGCGCCAGATCGCGTGCGCCTCGTCGTCGTCGAGGTACACGGTGGCCCAGATTCGGTCTCCGTCGAGGCCGAGAACCTCCGTCGATAGCTCCCAGGCGAGCTCGATCGCCCCTTCCTTGAAGTAGTCCCCGAAGCTGAAGTTCCCGAGCATCTCGAAGAAGGTGAGGTGTCGGGTGGTGGTGCCCACCACTTCGATGTCGGCCGTGCGGACGCACTTCTGCACCGAGGTCGCCGCGCGGTACGGCGACGGCTCCTCGCCCAGGAAGTAGGGCACGAACTGGTTCATGCCGGCGTTCGTGAACAGCGGCGCGGTCGGGTGGTGCGGGATCAGGCCCGAGGACGGAACGACCGTGTGACCCCTCTGCTCGAAGAAGCCGAGGAAGGCGCGTCGGAGCTCGGGCGCCGTGCGGGGAGCTCGCTCCATGGTCGGATCAGCCTACCGGCGCAGCTCAGGCGGGAGCCGCACCGGTCGGCGACCCCGTCCTGGAGCGCTTCTCGCGAAGTGGGATCACCTCACCCCCAACAGGATCCGGGTCGACACCCCATCGCCTGCCGCGCCTCGATCTCGTACTCCCTCATGGTCCGGCGACCATCGGCGACGGCTCCCTTGAAGCTCTCGCCCATCCCCATGACCCGTCCCGGGACGAGCGCGGGGCGAGAGCCGCGTCCGCGCACGCCGGATCCCGGCGAGGCTCCAGACGGCCGCCAGGAACCCCCCGACCGCGCCGATCACCATCCACGCCACTCGCCTCGTCACCTCAGCGCCCCCGGATCTTCCTCACCGCCTCGGCGGTTCCCGCCCTCACGGCCATGGCTCTGATCACAGGTCGCGACAGAGCCGAGTACGCCACCTTCGAAGCCGTGTCCACACGCTCGGCGACCAGCTCGGAGCGATCGAGGATGCGGTCGATCCGCTCCACCTCGGCACGGGCGTCTTCTACCGCCTCGCGCAGCTCCTCCACCGCGGGGAGCAGCTCCTCCCGCACCACGGCCAAGCTCTGCCGCAGGCGCCTGACCAGCGAGACGAGCCAGATCACCATCGCGCAGACGACGGCCGCGAGGGCGAGCGTGACCACACCGATGAGGATCGCGGCGAGATCCTCCGCCGTCACCTGCCTCTCCTGTCACTCGCTCCCGCTCGGTCTGCGTCCTCGGAGGTGGACCGGGCCACCATCCGACGACCCACCTCGCCCTCGTGACCATGCTCCGAGGGTTCGTAGTACACGCTCTCACCGACCTCCGGCGGCCGGTACTGCTGAGGAACCCAGCCTCGCGGGTCGTCGTGCGGATAGCTGTACCCCTCTCCGTGCCCGAGCTGACGGGCACCTGCGTAGTGGGCGTCACGCAGGTGCGGTGGAACCTCGCCGTGGCCCTTGCGCTGCACGTCGTCACGGGCGCGGCCCAGGGCCACCGTCACGCGGTTCGACTTCGGGGCGGTCGCCAGGTGGACCACCGCCTGGGCCAGGTTGAGCTGCGCTTCGGGCAGTCCGACGAACTCCACTGCCCGTGCCGCGGCATCGGCCACCAGGAGGCCGGTGGGGTCCGCCATGCCCACGTCCTCCGAGGCCAGGATGACCAGCCGGCGGGCGATGAACCTGGCGTCCTCGCCCGCCGCGAGCATGCGAGCCAGCCAGTACAGGCCCGCGTCGGGATCGCTCCCCCGGATGCTCTTGATGAACGCGGAGATCACGTCGTAGTGGTCGTCACGGCCGTAGCGGAGGGCCTTCGCTCCGAGAGCTTCCTCGGCATCCGCCAGGGTCACCACCGGCGGCTCGCCGCGCTCGGCCGCCAGCGCCACCGCGACCTCCAGGCTGGTCAGGAGGTGGCGTCCGTCCCCGGCGCTGCGCTCGATCAGGTGAAGCTCGGCCTCGGGCTCGATCTTGCCCCCCTCCGCCTCGAGCACCGCGCTGGAGCAGCACGGCCAACGCATCGTCGTCGAGGGGCGTGAGCCGGAACAGGGTCGAGCGGGAGAGCAGTGGGGGGTTGACCTCGAAGAAGGGGTTCTCGGTCGTCGCCCCGATCAGCACCAGCAACCCCGACTCCACCGCAGGCAGGAGCGCGTCCTGCTGCGCCTTGTTGAACCGATGGACCTCGTCCAGGAAGAGGATCGTCCGCTGACCTCGCTCTCCGAGCCGGCGCTCGGCCTCCTCCGCGACCTCTCGCACGTCCTTCACCGACGCGTTCGACCGCGCTCAACGGCACGAACACCTTCGAGGTCGTCGACGCGATGACCTGCGCCAGCGTGGTCTTCCCGGTTCCCGGCGGCCCCCAGAAGATCACCGAGGAGAGGCGGTCCGACTCGATGAGCGTCCGCAACGGCTTGCCTCGCCCCAGGAGGTGACGCTGCCCCACCACCTCGTCCAGGGATCTGGGGCGGAGGCGGGCGGCCAGCGGAGCCTGGTCCTCCAGACGGTCCTCGGCCGCCGAGGCGAAGAGGTCGAAGGCCCGGGCCACGGACTCAACCTACTGCCGGCACCGGGACCGCGTCGCGCCGAGACGACGCGGTAGCCCGGGCTCGTCGCCTGTGCCACCATCCTCACCGTGGAGGTGGCGAAGGACTTGGTCAGGATCCTGTTCTGGGGCTGGCTCCTCGTCTCCATGTTCATCCTGATCAGGCGGTCCCTGCGGCGCGACGACGGCAAGTCCGATGCCACACCACCGCCTCCCCTGCCCCCAGCACCGCCATGGCCCTCTCCGAGCGGGCCGAGGAGAGCTCTCCGTCGTCCGACGCCGCCTCGATCTTCGACGAGGAGGCGGGCCCTGCTCCCTCCGGTCCGTCCCGGCCGGTCGCGGAGATGGTTCAGGGCATCCGTCTCCCCTGCAACCTCGCCCCCGTGGCCACGTACGTACCCCGACCCGGTGCCCGCGACGTAGCCGTCTTCAGCACCACCAGCCACCCTCCTGCCACCGTCGGACAGGAGGTGGGGGCCGAGCTCCGGAGGATCGGGTTCGACCTGCAGGCGCGGCACCGGACCGAGGCGCTGGCCACGCGAGGCGACGAGACGCTTCACGTCGAGGTGCATGCGGCACCCGGCACCCTCGAGCGCGACGGGAAGAGCGCCTTCCCGACAGCTGCCCCCGGCGCGGTGGTGGTCGAGTTCTGGACCGACTGAGCGACCGACCGGCGGGCGTCAGCTGCCCGGCCGGGGTAGGAGACGCAGGCCTAGCTCCTCCAGCTGCGCTCCGGCGATCGCTGTGGGAGCGCCGGTGAGGGGGTCGGCTCCCGACTGGGTCTTCGGGAAGGCGATCACCTCACGGATGTTCTCCTCACCCGCGAGGATGGCGACGAGCCGGTCGATGCCGAACGCGAACCCGGCGTGGGGCGGTGCCCCGAAGCGGAACGCGTCGAGCAGGAAGCCGAACTTCAGCCTCGCCTCCTCCTCGCCGATCCCGAGCACCGAGAAGACGAGCTCCTGGAGGTCTGCCCGATGGATCCGAACGCTTCCCGAGCCGAGCTCCCAACCGTTCAGCACGAGGTCGTAGGCCTGGGAGCGGACCTCGAGGACCTGCGCCGAGCCGACCAGCTCCGGATCGCGCAGCATCTCGAGGTCGTCGGGATGGGGCATGGTGAACGGATGGTGGGCGGGGACGGGCCGGCCGTCCTCGATGCTCTCGAAGAGCGGGAAGTCCACGACCCAGAGGAAGTTCAGCCCGCCCTCCGTCGACCGGAGGACGACCGAGCTCGAGCCTCAGCAGGCCGAGCACGTGTCGGGCGACTCGGCGAGTGTCCGCGACGACGAAGAGGAGGTCCCCGCTCGACGGCACCGGTCGCTCGGATGAGTTCGGCCTTCTCTGCCTCGCCGAAGAACTTGGCCACCGGTGAGTCGAGCTCACCCTCGGCACCCACCCTCACCCACACCAGGCCCTTGGCCCCCCACTGCTTGCACTTCTCGGTGAGCTCGTCGAGCCTCCGACGGGTGGTGGCCGCGGCCGCGCCGGGATCGCGGATCCCCTTGATGCAGGGTGCCTGGAACGCCTTGAAGGAGGTGCCTGCGAAGACGTCGCCCAGGTCGACGAGCTCCAGGCCGAACCGGACATCGGGCTTGTCGCTCCCGTATCGCTCCATGGCCTCGTGCCAGGTCATGCGAGCGATCCCGTCGGGCCGGGTTCCGGTGACAGCCTCGGTGGCATCGAGCACGGCCTCACCGATGAACTGCATCACCTCGTCGGCCGTGACGAAGCTGGCCTCGGCGTCGAGCTGCATGAACTCGAACTGACGGTCGGCGCGGAGGTCCTCGTCCCGCAGGCAGCGAGCGATCTGGTAGTAGCGATCGAGTCCGCCCACCATGCAGAGCTGCTTGAAGAGCTGGGGTGACTGCGGGAGCGCGTAGAAGCTTCCCGGGTGCAGCCGGGAAGGCACCACGAAGTCACGGGCCCCCTCCGGGGTGGAGGCGATGAGCATCGGGGTCTCGATCTCGGTGAAGCCCTGGCGAGCCATGGCCGTCCTCAGCGCCGAGTTGACGGTCGCCCTCAACCCGAGGTTGCGCTGGAGCGCACCCGACCGGAGGTCGAGGTACCGGTAGCGCAGCCGCGTCACCTCGTCGACGTCCTGGCGCCGGTCGATGGGGAACGGTGGCGGCTCTGCCGGCGCGAGCATCTCGACCTCGCAGTCGCGCACCTCGATCTCGCCTGTGGGGAGCCTGGGGTTCTCGGTCCCCTCGGGACGGGGCCGGACCGTGCCCACGATCCGCACCACGTACTCGGAGCGCAGGTCGGCTGCACCGTCGACCACGCACTGCACCAGGCCGGTGCGATCACGCAGGTCGACGAAAGCCAGGTGCTCGCCGTGCTCGCGCCGCGTGTTCACCCATCCGCAGACCGCGACCCGACGATCCACGTCGTCTGGGCCGAGCGTTCCGCAGTAGTCGCTCCGAAGCGGGAGGTCAGCGGTCATCGGCAGGCCTTCGATCCAGGAGTCCGCCCACCTTCTCCACCAGGCCCCTCCGCTCGAGCTGCGCCTGCGCCCGCTCCTCCCTCAGCCACCTCACGCTCACCGTCCCGCTCTCGAGCTCCTGCTCACCGACGATCACGGCCAGTCGGGCACCCGATCGGTCGGCCAGCTTCATCTGCGACTTCATCGACCTCTCGTCCCACGCCCGGTCCGCCGCCAGACCCGAACGCCTCAGCTCCGCGACCACGTCCCGGGCCGCGTCACCCCCGGTCACATCCACCACGAAGACGTCCAGCTCCGGGTCCCGGACCGGGAGCACCTCCTCGTGGTCGCATGCCAGAAGGGTCCTCTCGATGCCGCAGCCGAACCCGACTCCGGGAGTCGGCTCTCCCCCGAGCGCCTCCACCAGCCCGTCGTACCTCCCGCCGCCTCCGATGGTGTTCTGCGCCGCGTCGAGCGCATCGCTCTGGATCTCGAAGGTGGTGTGCGTGTAGTAGTCGAGCCCCCTGACCAGCCGGGGATCGATCCGGTACGGGACGCCGAGCGCCTCCAGGCCGGACCGGACCCGCTCGAAGCGGCGCTCGGCCTCGGGTGAGAGCGTCTCGAGCAGGGTGGGAGCCTCCCTGGCGACCTCCTGGGACGTCCCGTGCTTGCTGTCGAGGACCCTCATCGGGAACTCGGCGACCTTCTCACGATCCGCCGGCGCGAGGTCGTCCATACGGCCGGTCAGATAGCTGCGCAGCTCCTCCAGGTACCGGGGCCGGGTCTCCAGGTCTCCCATCGAGTTCAGCTTCAGCGTCAGGTCGCCTAGTCCGAGCGACGCGAAGAAGTCCCATAGCAGCGCGATGACCTCGACGTCGAGGTCCGGATCGCCAGAGCCCACGGCCTCCACCCCCAGCTGGTGGTGCTGGCGGAAGCGACCGCGCTGGGGACGCTCGTAGCGGAAGCTGGGCGTGACGTACCAGACCTTCCACGGTGACGAGGGGCTGTGCTGCACGTACGCCCGCACCACGGATGCGGTCCCCTCGGGGCGGAGCGCGACGTGATGGCCTCCCCTGTCGTGGAACTCGTACATCTCCTTCCGTACGACGTCCGTGCCCTCCCCCATCCTCTGGAACACACCGATGTCCTCGAAGAGAGGGCTCTGCAGCAAGCCGTACCCCGCCCGGGAGACCTGTCGCAGCGAAGCGCGACACCAGCTCACCCCAGCGCGCCGAGGCCGGCGGCATGATGTCGTGGGTGCCGGTGGGGGCCTGGAACTGCGGGGGGCCGGCCACCCGCCGGAGACTAGCGGAGGCCGTCGGAGGCCCCTGAACCGGATCCTGCCTGCACGCCCGGAGCGGAGGCCGTCCTGGGCACCGCGCCGCGCTTCCTCTAACCTGCCCCGCCGTGGCTGCTGACGAGCAGGGGAACGAGGTCCTCCACGCCGAGCTGCTCAAGTTCAACGCCTTCCTCGAGCTGGAGGCGAACCAGGAGCGAGCCGACCGAGCGCTGAAGCAGGCCGCGAAGAGACGAGACGGTGCAGCCACCGCTCTCCGCGAGCTCCGGGAGGACCCGAACGCCTCGAAGGAGGCCAAGGAGGAGGCGGAGGCCGCGTGGAAGGCGGCGGTGGAAGCCGAGAGGACGCTCGCCGACGGGGGCACCGGCGAGCCCGTCGACCAGGACGCACGGGCGCAGGCTCCCGACGAGGCGGAGGAGTCCGAACCTCCTGTGGAGCAGGCCGGCGCCGCGCCGGTCGAAGAGCCGGTCGAGGCGCCGGTCGAGGCGCCGGTCGCCCGAGAGGATCTCACCGAGCCGGAGAGGGGCGACTTCGGTGAAGGCGCCGAGACCGCATCCAGCGAGACCTCGTCAGGGGAGGAGCCTTCGCCGGAGGAAGGTGGCGATCCCGAGGAGCCGCAGCCTGCCCCACAGCCGACCGGCTGAGGATCAGGTGCGGGCCTCCGCCCCGGGCAGCACCCGGTAGGTGCGGCCCACCGAACGATTCAGTCCTCGGCTCGAGGGGGCTCGTAGTCGGTGGCAGCCGGCCCCCAACCTCCTTCCACCAGCACCCGCGTCTGGGAGGGCGTAGCCGTCGTGATGAGCAACAGCTGGTCGAGGTCGTCCTTCATCACGAACCATTCGCCATCGGGGCTCCAAGAGAGCCCGCCCAGTGTGTAGGTGGTGGGGGCACCGACCTCCAGGAGCGTTCGGACTCCTTCGTCTGTGGTGAGCGTGACCTTCAACTTCCCGCGCTCGGAGCTGGTGGTCACGATCTCGCCGTTCGGACCGGGGATCGCGGCGGGAGGCTCGGACCCTCGCGGGGATCTCGTCGGAAGGGACCTCCTCGATCTGGCCGGTGGTCACATCCACGATCTGACGGGTGTCGTCGCCCGCCTCCTCGTAGTCGCCGTAGCTGGTCACCTGGAGCCGGTCGTCGTCGAGCCACTCGAGCTCTTCTCCGGAATCGGGGCACGTCAGCTCGTCGGACGCTCCCCCCGACGCAGGCACGATCCGGATGCAGGGGCCATCGGGACCCGTGGCCCAGTACGCCACCGATCCCTCGAGCGACGGATCCGGAGCGTCAGTGAGGGACGGGTACTCCGGGGTCGGGCGCAGGCTCCACCAGAGAGCCAGGCCGAAGAAGGCAGCACCGGCGAGGAAGACAGCCACCACGACCCCGATGATCCCGAACACCAGGCCCCGGCTCCTTCTCTTCTTCTCGGGCGGAGGATGCTCGGGCGGAGGAGGGAGGGAAGAGAGGGAGGCATCAACCTCGTTCACGGACCTGGCCCCTTTCGGGAGTGTCGTCGGCGGCGCCGACAGCTAGGACCCGGTCAAGCTAGCTGGGGCCGATGAGCTCCAACAGGGCACAAGGTCCCCAAGCACCCGATCGAGGGGCGCCCATCGCTCGATTCTCGCTTGCGGGGTCGAGGTGCGCTTTGCGGCGGCGCTCACCACACGGCCGAGGATCAGGTGCGGGCCTCCGCCCCGGGCAGCACCCGGTAGGCGTCGTACACAGAGTCGATGCCCTTCACCGAGCTGACGATCGACTCCAGCTGGGTCGCGTCGCTCAGCTCGAAGTCGATCCTCATCTTCGCCACCCGGTCCGAACCCGTGTTGGTGTTGCAGGAGATGATGTTCGCCTTGTTGTCGGCCAGGACAGCGATCACGTCCTGTAGGAGCCGCGACCTGTCGAGCGCCTTCACCTCCATCGACGCCACGAACTCGCCGGTCACGTCCCCGTCCCAGTCCACCTCGATCAGGCGGTCTCCCTGCTCGTTCGTGAGCGAGACCGCGTTCGCACAGTCGGCCCGATGCACCGAGACCCCGCGTCCCCGGGTTACGAAGCCGATGATGTCGTCGCCGGGTACCGGCGTGCAGCACCTCGAGAGCCGGACCATGAGGTCGTCCAGACCCTCGACGTGGACCCCCGTGCTCCTCCGACGCCGAGGGAGCGCGGCTGGCGTACGGTCGTCGGGAGCTGCTCACGATCTGGATCGCCGTCGCTCACCAGCTTCTTCATGCGTGCGGCGACCGACTTCGCCGAGACGTGGTTGGAGCCGACCGCGGCGAACAGCGAGTCCACGTCGTGGTAGTTGAGGCTCTTGGCGAGCTCCGTCAGGAACGGCGCCTTCTCTGCCATCACCCTCTGGACCGGCAGGCCCTCCCTGCGGACCGCCTTGAGGAGGTCGTCGCGACCGTTCTCGATCGCGTCCTCGCGACGCTCCCGTGAGAACCAGCCCCGGATCTTGTTGCGGGCGCGATGGGTGGCCGCGAACCTCAGCCAGTCCCTCGACGGCCCACCCGGGACCTTCGAGGTGAAGATCTCGACCGTGTCACCCGAGACCAGCTTCGTGTCGAGAGGGAGGAGCCGGCCGTTGATCCTCGCCCCTATGCAGGCGTGGCCGACCTCGGTGTGGATGCTGTAGGCGAAGTCAACCGGCGTCGCATCGACCGGGAGCACGACCACGTCGCCGTTCGGGGTGAACACGAACACCTCGTCCTGCTCGAGATCGACCTTGAGGTTGGCCATGAACTCGCCCGGATCAGAGGTCTCCTGCTGCCAGTCGATGATCCGGTTCAACCAGGCGATGTCCTCCGCCGGAGAGCCGTCCTTGTAGGTCCAGTGGGCCGACACGCCGAACTCCGCCCTGCGGTGCATGTCGGCGGTGCGGATCTGCACCTCGAGCGGCTTTCCCTGCGGTCCCACCACCGTCGTGTGGAGCGACTGGTAGAGGTTGAACTTGGGCATGGCCACGTAGTCCTTGAAGCGGCCCTGCACCGGCTTCCAGGTGCCGTGGATCGAGCCGAGAGCGGCGTAGCAGTCACGCACCGACGGTACGATGACCCGCACCCCGACCAGGTCGAAGATGTCGTCGAACTCCTTGCCCCGCACGACCATCTTCTCGTAGATGCTCCACAGGTGCTTCGGGCGTCCGGTGACCTCGCCGTTGATCTTGAGCTCACCAAGGCGCCCCTGCACCTCCTCGAGCACCTGGGTGAGGTAGATCTCCCGCTCGGGCGAGCGCATCGCGACCATGTGATCGATCTCGGCGAAGCGCTTGGGGTGCAGCGCGGCGAACGCCAGGTCCTCGAGCTGGCTCTTCATCTCCTGCATCCCGAGGCGGTGCGCCAGCGGGGCGTAGATGTCGATCGTCTCCTGAGCCGTCCTCTCCTGCTTCCAGGTGGGCAGCGCGGCGATGGTGCGCATGTTGTGGAGGCGATCCGCGAGCTTGATGATGAGCACCCGGATGTCCTTCGCCATGGCCACGAGCATCTTCCGCATGTTCGCCGCCTGCTGCGCCTCCTTCGAGTCGAACTTCACGCGGTCGAGCTTGGTGACGCCGTCGACGATCGCAGCCACCTCGGGGCCGAACTGCTCCTCGATCGTGGCGAGCGCGGTTCCGGTGTCCTCGACCGCGTCGTGCAGCAGTGAAGCGGCGACGGTGACGTCGTCCAGACCCAGCTCTGCCACGATCCGGGCCACGCCCATCGGGTGGCGGATGAACGGCTCGCCCGAGCGGCGCTGCTGGCCGGTGTGGGCCTCTGACGCGAGCTCGTACGCCCGCACGATCAGGTCTGTCGACGCCCTCGGATGGCGCTCCCGGAAGACGGCGACGAGCGGAGCGACCTCCACCGAGGCCGGAGCCGTGTGCCGACGCCACGGCAGCACCCGCGTCACCGTCGACACGCTGCCTCCACGATCTCCGGACGTCCTCTCCGGTGCCGAACCCTCTCCACCCCACGTGAGCGGGGGCAGCACCTCAACAGTTCACGATACCCGGTGCCACGAAGGCCTCAGCTGCCGCCCGTCGGCTCGCCGGCAGGACGGGTTGCCCGCAGGGCGCCGTGTGCAGCGGAGCGATCCGCCCCGAACCCGAGGCCGATGGCTCAGCGCCGGCGGGAGCGCCCTCGTCCGGTGCGCGGCCGCGGCGGGTGCGTGTACGGGCCGGCGACGGGCGCTGCCGGCGCCTTCGCATCCGAAGGGCCCTCCCGGGGGGCGCCGAGCTCTGTGCCCTCCCCCCGTGCCTCCAGGCGCTCGCGGATCGTTCGCCATCTCGGCTCCCGCTCCTTCAGCAGGACCACGATGGGGCAGGCCACGAAGATCGACGAGTAGGCGCCGATCGCGAGACCCACGAAGAGGGCGATCCCGAACTCCTGCAGCGGCTTGGCCCCCAACGCCACCGAGCCGATGAGCAGTAGCGAGAGCACGGGGAGGATGGACGAGAGGGTCGTGTTGACCGAGCGCATCAGCACCTGGTTCATGCTCAGGTTCATCACCTGCGTGTAGGTCTGGCGGCCGCCTGAGATGTACCGAGCGGCGTTCTCCTTGACCCGGTCGTACACGACGATCGTGTCGTACAGCGAGTAGCCGAGGATCGTCAGGAAGGAGATGACCGTCGCCGGCGTCACCTCGAAGCCGAAGATCGCGTAGACGCCGACGGCGATGGCGATGTCGTGCACGACCGCGACCAGGGCCCCCACCGCCATCTTCCACTCGAGACGAAGCCGAGAGGTACAGCGCGATCACGACGAAGAAGACGCCGAGCGCCCGCAGCGCGGCCCTGGAGATCTCCTCTCCCCACGAAGGGCCCACCACCTCGACGTTGATGTCGTTCACCGAGATCCCCGCCTCCTCCGCGAGCGCCGCGGAGATCTCGCTCACCTTTGCGGGATCGTCCGTCGCGCTCTGGATCCGAACGGTGCCGTCGCCGACGACCTGGATCTTCGCCTCGGCCTCGCCCTCTCCCTCCAGCACGGCCCGCACCTCTGCGACCGTCTGGGTGGCGCTGTACTCCCAGGCGGTGCCCCCCTCGAAGTCGATCCCCAGGTTGAGCCCTCTCCCGATGAGCGCTCCTACGCCGGCGAGCAGCAGACCCACCGAGACGAAGATCCCGACGCGCCACGCACGGCGGAAGTCGAAGTGCGCCTCGCCCCGGTACAGCTCGGTCCAGCTCACGGTGCCGCTCCTGCGACCTGTCTTCCTTGGGCCGCCCCGGCCGGGAGGCCGAGCAGCCGCGGGTTCCGTTCGATCCTCTTGGACCGGGCCAACAGGGTGACGGCCGGGTACATGAAGAAGTACGACGCCACGAGGTCGAGCACCGTCGCGAGGCCCAGGTACAGAGCGAAACCCCGGACCGACCCGATGGTGAGCCAGTACAGGATGAACGCCCCGATGAGGGAAGCGACGTCCGCCTTCACGATGGTGCTGAACGCGCTTGAGAACGACCTCTCCACGGAAGACCGCAGCGTCCTGCCGCCCAGGAGGTCCTCCTTCAGGTGCTCGTAGTACACGACGTTGGAGTCGAGGGAGATCCCGAACGACACGATGATCCCGGTGACACCCGACAGGGTCAGCGCGAGGCCCTGGGTCTCACCCAGGAAGGCGATCACCGCCCACAGCAGGGAGGCCGACAGGAGGAGCGAGCAGATGGCCACTCCACCGAGGACGCGGTAGTAGGCCAGCATGTACAGCGATGCCAACGCGAGCCCGATCGCGCCGGCGATGATCCCGGCCCGGAGGGCATCCTCCCCGACCGTTGCCGACACCGCCTGGGCCGCCTGAGGCTCGAGCTCCACCGGCAGCGCGCCGAACTTCAGCACCAGCGCCAGATCCTTGGACTCCTGCTCGGTGAAGCTGCCCGTGATGGTGGCGTCCTCGGCGCCGAAGCTGGCCTGCTGGATCACGGGGGCCGAGACGACCACGCCGTCGAGGACGATCGCCAGCTGACCGGTGGGGCAGGTCGCCGACGGCGGGAAGCAGGTGGCGGCCGCGGCGTTGAAGTCGTCGATGCCGGGGCTGCCCGAGTTGAAGATCGGGCGCACCGACCACTGGCCGCTCGTGGGATCGATGACCGCGTTCGCTGTGCGAAGAGCGTCTCCGGTCAGCTCCGTGGGTCCCAACCCGAACCGGGAGACCTCGTTGCCGTCGTCGTCGAGCAACGGGAGGATGACGACCGCTTCCGGCTCGTCCGCTTCGCGTGGCGTGATCTCCTGCTCGTACAACGAGGTCGCACAGACCTCGGCACCGGTCGGGGTCGTGCCTGCGCCACCCGGGATCGTCGTGGTGGTGGAGGCACCCCCAGCTGTGGTGGTCGTCGCTGTGCCGGGCACCGCGCCGGTCGTCGTGGGAGCGGTGCTGGTCGCTCCCGGAGCGGTCGTCGTGGGCGGCGTCGTGCCACCGGAGCCCTGAGCGAGCGACAGGAGGCCCGCCGCGCTCTCCCCGGGTGCACCGAGGCCGACCTCGCCGTCTCCGAGGGGAGCTGTCGTCACGACGTCGGGGGCCGATGTGGTGGTGTCGGCGGGGGCCGGCGTGGATGTCGTAGATCCCCCGGCGCCGGTGGTGGGCACCGTGCCAGCGGTCGTCGCGGTCGTGGGGCTGGTGTCGGTCCCCTCGAACTGCTCGCAGAGCACCGGTCGGAACCGCAGCTCCGCGGTCTGGCCGACCAGGTCGAGCGCCCGCTCGCGATCCTTGATCCCGGGGAGCTGCACGAGGATGGTCTGACCCAGGCGCGTGATCTCGGGCTCCGCGACCCCGAGGCTGTCGATACGACGCCTGATGATCTCGATCGCCTCGTCCAGTCGCTCTTCGCTCACGTCCTCGGTGGGCTTCAGCACCACCGAGATACCTCCCTGCAGGTCCAGTCCCAGCAGCGGTTCGTTCCCCGCGACCAGGGTGCCGACCGTGACCAGCAGGGTGACCAGCAGGATTCCGACCAGTGATGCGATCGCCCGGTTCCGCACGCCTCACTCCTCGATGGCCCGGTCAGGGCCATCGTCTTCGACCGCGACCTGGGAGACGGCGTCCCGAGCGAGCCGGATCACGACGCCCTCGGAGATCTCGACCTCGAGCACCTCGGGATCGTCCGCGTCCACCGCGACCACGGTCCCGAAGATCCCCGAGGAGGTGCACACCTCGTCCCCTGCCCCGACCGACTCCACCAGCTCACGGTGCCGCTTCACCTTGCGCTGCTGGGGAAGGATGAGCAGCACGTACATCAGGGCGATGAGGATCGCGAACGTGACGTACTGCATGCGGGATCTCGGGGGCTCGTCTCTCTGGCGGAAACCCGGCGCAGGCTAGCCGCTCGCGACGACGCCATCGAAGCGCGGGCGCGTGGGCGTGCCCTCAGTCACCATCGCCCGACGGGCCCGGGCCGGCCCACACCTCCGCCACATCCCTCCTCAGCGACTCGAAGGAGCCGTCGGCGACCGCGCGGCGTGCACGACCCACGAGGTCCAGCAGCCAGGCCAGGTTGTGGAGTGTGATGAGTCGAGCCGCGGTCGGCTCGTCCACCATCAGGAGGTGCCTGAGGTAGGCGCGGGACCACCTGCGTGCCACAGGAGGACCGCCTTCGTCGAGCGGGCTGTCGTCCCGTGCGAAGCGGGCGTTCTTGAGGTTCAGCCTCCCGCTGCTGGTGAGCACGGTGCCGTGGCGCGCCAGACGGGTCGGTAGCACGCAGTCGAAGAGGTCCACGCCGAGCGCCACTGCCTCGACGAGCCCACAGGGGTCACCCACGCCCATCAGGTACCGCGGCACCCCCTCCGGCAGCTCATCGAGCGTCGCGGCGAGCGCGTCGAGCATCTCCCCGCGGGGCTCGCCCACCGACAACCCACCCACCGCGTAGCCGTCGAAGCCGATTTCCACGGTGCGGCGGGCGCTCTCCACACGGAGGCCGCGGTCGGTTCCGCCCTGCACTATCCCGAAGAGCGCCTGCTCCTCGCGTCGATGCGCTGCCCTGGCGCGCCGAGCCCACGCGGCGGTGCGCTCGACCGCCGACCGGAGGACTCCCTCCGGGGACGGGAGCGGCGGGCAGACGTCGAGCACCATCTGGATGTCGGCACCGAGAGCCTCCTGGATCCTCACCGCCGACTCCGGCGTCAGGCGGTGGGTGCTCCCGTCGTAGGTGGAGCGGAACGTCACCCCGTCGTCGTCGACCCGCGGCTCGAGGGAGAAGACCTGGTACCCACCGGAGTCCGTGAGCACGTGCCCGCCCCACGACATGAACCTGTGCAGACCACCCATGTCCTCGATCACCTCGGCGCCGGGCCTCAGCATCAGGTGATAGGTGTTGGCCAGCACGACGTCGACACCCAGCTCCTCGAGGTCGGTCGACGAGAGGGTGCGGACCGCAGCCCGCGTCCCGACCGGCATGAAGCACGGGGTCGCGAACGAGCCACGCTGCGTCTCCACGCGCCCCGCGCGAGCGTCTCCGCACCGGTGCTCCACCTCGAACGACAGGGCACTCATCGCCGCCCGCCCCGGTCACGCTTCGGAAGGAACATCGCGTCCCCGAACGAGAGGAAGCGGTACCGCGCGTCGAGTGCAGCCGCGTACAGGTCCCGCCAGCGCGGACCGACGAAGGCGTCGATGAGCGCGAGCAGCGTCGTCCGGGGGAGGTGGAAGTTCGTGAGGAGAGCGTCCACCACCCGGAAGGGGTGCTCGCCCCGGATGAACAGCTCGGTGCGACCTTCGAGGCGACCGGTCACCGCCGCGCTCTCCAGCGCGTGGACCACCGTGGTCCCGACCGCCACCACCCGCTCGGAGGCCTCGCAGAGCTCGAACGTCCTCGCGGGGACCCGGTACCGCTCCGTGTGCATGACGTGGTCGTCGAGCTTCGCGGTGCGGATCGGGCGAAAGGTGTCGAGCCCGATCGCGAGCTCGACCGTGGCCACCTCCACGCCTGCCGCGCGGACGCCCTCGAGGAGCTCCGGAGTGAAGTGCAGCCCTGCGGTCGGTGCCGCGGTCGAGGTGGGCGAATCGGCGAAGACGGTCTGGTAGCGCTCAGGATCCGTCAGCGCCGTGTGGATGTACGGGGGCAGGGGCAGAGCGCCGTGGGCGGCCAGGACCGCCATGTCGTCCCCGTCCCCCAGCAGCCGCACCAGGCGGCGACCCTCGCCCAGCTCCGCGCCCACCTCGACGCCGAGATCCCCCGAGACGACCACCGTCCCCGGACGAACCCGACGGCCGGGGCGGACCAGTGCCTCCCACCAGCCGTCCCCCCTCCTCTCCAGCACCACCACCTCGACCCGGCCGCCTGTGGCCTTTCGGGCCTCGAGGCGTGCGGGGAGAACCCTGGTCTCGTTCAGGACGAGGAGATCACCTGCTCCCAGCAAGCCAGGCAGGTCACGGATCCGAAGGTGGGCCGGCTCGCTCTCCGGCCCCCTGTCGACCAGGAGCCGGGCTGCGTCGCGAGGCTCGACCGGAGCCTGGGCGATCGCATCGGGAGGGAGCTCGTAGTCGAGCGCATCGGTCTCCACCGGAGGGGCAGGGTAGAGCCATCGCCGAGCTCCCGGCCCATGAGGGGCGAGCACAACCCCGAACCGACTGCTCAGAGAGCGCTCCCGGCTGTCGAGTACCTCCGTGGCGAAGCCGCCGAAGCCCCAGAGCTGATCGGTGGTTCCGTCCGAGTCGAGGCGGGTGAGGACGCCATCGCTCTCGATGCAGATGCCTCCCTGGGCGTAGAGGGCGACGAGCGGCAGCAGCCCTGCGCCGACGGACGGCTGAGCGGATCTCGGCGAACTACTCCTCGGTGGTCGACGTGTGGGGTCGGAGGCCTTCTGCGGTGAGCTCGAGGTCGTCGTCGCCCAACACGCCGCACCAGCCGGCATCCAAGGTGGCGTGCACCGCGCCGTCGCGCCGCAGCACCACGATGGGGTTCGCGGTGCAGCCCGGGTCATCTGACAACTCGGGGCGCACGCCAACCCCAACAGACCCGCTAGCTCGATGGAGGCCCTCAAAGAACCAGATCCCGGGATCTTCGAGCCCGTTGCCATCGAACAGCTCGGTCATCAGCGCCTCCCGCTCGGCCGGATCACCGAGCAGCGCATAGAAGCGTTCGGGATCGGACACTTCGAGCACCACGAACTCGAGATCGGCGACCTCCTCTGACGGGTAGATGACGAAGTGCGGCTGGTCGACGGTGACCTCGGCAGGGGTGCAGAGCTCGCCCTGGTCCACCCGCAGCAGCTCGCTGCCGTCGGGCCAGCGGAACGCCACCGGCCACGGGCTGCACTCGCCCTCTGGGATCTGGCGGAAGGGAACGAGCCTGTTCCCCACACCGTCCGCAGCGACCGTCCCGAGCAGCTCGGGGCCCGGATACGCCGGGAACCACCACACCTCGACCTCCTGGTCGGTGCGGTTGTTGACCAGGATCGCCGGGCCGATGAAGATCGTGTCGGGCGGGCCGTTCGGTCCCCCCTTCTCGCTGAGCTTCCCGTACACCGAGAAGGCGACGAACAGCACCAGCGCCCCGACCACGATCGTCGTGAGGGCCCGGTGACGGCGGAACCAGCCCGGCCGGCTCGGAGGGCCCGGGGCTGCCGGCTCACCGGTGCTGTCGGTCGCGCTGACCTGGGCTTCGATGTCCTCTGGTACTGCGGGTGGTGTGCTCGAGGCCATGGGTCAGCAGTCGGGGTGCGACGAGGGACAGGCCCTGAAGCGGGCGAGCGCGGCGATCGGTTCGACTCCATCGTCCCACGATCCGGCTGCCACCAGTGCCGGGGCGCCGGAGGGGTTGGGGGCGACGGCGAGGGCGTGGCTGTCGAGGACCTCCGTGGCGAAGCCGCCGAAGCCCCAGAGCTGATCGGTGGTTCCGTCCGAGTCGAGGTGGGTGAGGACGCCACCGCTCTCGATGTAGATGCCCCCCTGGGCGTCGAGGGCGACGAGCGGCAGCAGCCCTCCGCCGACCGGGACGCCGCTGGCGGCGAGGCCGAGGATCCCGTCGTCACCGAACGTGGAGACCGGGGTGCCGTCGGTGGTGAAGGCGACGAGCTCCAGGCGGCCGGCCAGCAGCAATCGGCCGGGGGCCTGGTGGAGGGAGGCGATGCCCCACAGCGCCGGGGTGGTGACGGTGCCGTCGGCACCGGGCCCGAACCCGTCGTCGGCGCTGCCGTCTACGAGGCGGGTGGCGACGAGGGTCTCCGTCTCGGGCCCGTCGACCACGGTGACGATGCGGGTGCCGTACGCGGTGATGACCGAGTCGACCGCCCAGGCGCCCACCGGGGTGGGCAACAGGCGGACCCCGCCGTCGGCGAAGGAGGGGTCGAGCGCCCCGGCGTCTGGTCCGCGGCCCTGGATCTCGGCGACGAAGGGATGGGTCTGGTCGCCGCCGACTCCTATCACGGTGCCGGTGAGCAGGAGGTCGCCCGATGGCGTGACGGTGAGCTCGGCGAGGTCGAGCGAGGACGCGGGCGCTCCGAGGATCTCGTCGGGGTGGATCGAGGCGACGCCTCCTGAGGTGCCGAACGACTCGTCGGGGGTGCCGTCTAGCCCGAAGCGCCGCAGGAGCACCCCAGAGCTCCCGACGACGTCCTGGGAGGCGGTGACCACCCGCGGATCCGCGTCGACCTCGTCCACCGCGAAGTCCCGAAGGAAGGAGGGGAACGGGTGCTCGAGGTGGACACCTGCGCCTTCGACCCCCCGGCCGTCCCGGTCCACCACGACGATGTCGTACTCGGCGGGCGGATCGCCGGCCTCGACCCCCACGTACCCGGTGCTCACCGCGTAGGCGTAACCGGTCGACTCGCCGATCTCGAGAGACCAGAGCGGCGCCTCCACCGCAGCGTGGGTGCTGAGGCCCCCGACGCCGAAGTCGGGGTCGAGGTTCGGGGTGACGACCGGCGCCGGCGTGGTGTTGTCGAAGCGGACGGACACGTCTACAGCCTCGGTGTCGCCGCGGGGGTCGTCGTTGACGACCAGCAGCGACGCGGTCGGGCAGTCGGGCTCGATCGGGATCGTCGCCGCCCAGCCCGTGGCCTGGTCGATCCTGGTCACCGGCCCTCCCGCCGCCCCGACACACAGGTACGGGTAGCCCACCGCCGAGTAGCGGGCCACCATGACGGTCACATCGTCGGGCTGGCCGAGGAAGAGGTGGTCGACATCGACGACCAGATCCCCGGCGAAGCCGAGCTGGGGGACCAGGTCGACGATCGCGGCACCGCCCCCTTCGGCGAACATCGGGCCGGCGACCGCGGGCGCCTCGGCACCGACGAAGACCGGCGAGGGCTCCGACCCGAGGCCGGGGATCCTAAGGGCGCGCTCCGGCCCGAAGCTGTCCTCGACCTGACCCAACGGCCAGCCCACCCCGGCGCGCCAGCGAGTCCGCTCGGGGGCTCGCGAAGTCGAATGCCGGAGCCGCCGCGTTGACGCCGGCCAGGAGGTAGGCGGTGACCCAGAAGTCACCGAGCAGCTCGGGCACCGTCGTCGCGTACCCAGGGCTTGCGAGCACTATCTCGATCGCCTCCAACGCGGACTTCTCGGCCCAGGATGTGCCGTCGTCCACACCGATCCGCTCCCACACCTCCACCAGCATCTGGGAGCCGAACTGGTCGGCGAGGTACTCCCCGAACAGCCAGGCCCCGTAGTCGCGTGAGCCGTCGGTGTCGATCAGGTCACCTCCCGGCTCCCCCAGCAAGCGACCCGTACCGGTGAAGCTGTGGTCGTCGGTGGGCAATCCGAGCTGCTCCTGGATCTCCTGGGCCGCCCACTGCGCGCTCGCCTCCGTCCACCATGCGGTGGTATCCACCGCCGAGTAACAGTGATCCCACGGCATCCCGCCCTCACGGAAGTCGCACTCGTCCTTGTAGGCGTTCTGCACGACGTGGAACGCCTCGTCGAACACGGTGCTCTGTTGCACGTCTGCCCCGAACAACACCCCCGGCGAGGACTGCATCGACGGAGGTGCCCCATACTTGTTGATCACCTCGCCCTGTGTGTCCGAGGTGCCGAAGTCGACGATCGCCACCGTGAGCCGGCCGGCGAGGTCTGGGGCGCCGGTGAAGGTCGGCAGGTCGTAGCCCATGTCGTGGTAGGTCTCCAGCGCCGTCCACATGTTCTCGGCGTACTCGATCACCTTCGCGGGGCGCCGGAGGCCCTGGAACTGGGCCCGCTGGTCCTCGACGCTGCCCGGCAGCGAGGGCCCCGAGTCGTCTTCGACCGTGTAGTAGACGGTGAGACCGGGCACGCCGACGTGGCTGCCGGGATAGGTGAGATCCCCCCGGCACCAGAACCCGTCGCGGCCGTCGATGCTGCCCTGCACCATGGTGGCCTCGCAGTCCGGGTACCCTTCCGGCAGGCGATCGGCTGGGGCGGGGGGCCGGTGGCGGGCTCGAGCGAGGCGCCCAGCGTCTCGGTGAGCGCGTCGAGCGTCTCGGGCTGCACCAGATCCCAGGTCTCGGCCACCGTGCGCTCCAGGTCCATCATCGCGCCGGGCTCGTCGAAGGCCGGCGCGTACCGCTCGGGTCGTCCCGGCACCGCCAGGTAGACATCGGCTGCGGTCATCAGGTAGGTGTCGACGTCGATCGTGCCCTGCTGCAAGTCGACCTCGGCCCGTTCCGCACCGTTCAGCGCGTTGGCGACGGTGACCTGGACAGCCACGGAGTCGTACGGCCCGCCGGCTGCGACGTGGGCGCGGGCGACGAGCGTGTGGGGGCCGTCGGGGGCGGTGGTCGTGTCCCAGGGGATGGCCCACCCGTCGGTGCCGTCGCTGTCGGTGCCGATCGGGACGCCGTCGACGAGGAGCTCGACCGAGTCGATGCCGTAGGAGCCGACGCTGTCGGCGACGACGGTCTCGGTGTGGAAGACGACGTGGCCATCGGTGGGGTCGGTGAGCCGCACCGAGGTGGGCGTGAAGGTGGTGGTGGCCTTGGCCGAGGCGTTGTCGATGTCGGCCAAGATGTCGGCGAGCGTCCCCCAGCCAGGGCCGTGGTCGGAGCGCACCGACCAGGCCTTCGAGGGTGTATGTGCGGTCCCAGGCGAGCACCCCCGGGTAGATCGTCGCGGCCGACAGCTCACCGGGGTCGACGATCGGGCCGACCGCCAGGGCGATCGCCGTGCCGGTGTCGTCGCGGATGAGGTACAGCACGAAGCCGGGCTCGGTGCCGGCAGACTCGTAGCTGGCCGACAGAGTCGGGGTGAGCGTGTCGATCGCGCCGGTCGGCTCCAGCCCCACCGGAGCCGAGGGCTGGCCGCCCGCAGAGGCGTCGCGGTAGAAGAGCTGGATGATCCCGCCCGTGGTGGTGGGCTCGGCGGGGTCCGCCGCGGTGAGCTCGACCGCGGGGGTGGCGTACTCGTCGGTGGCCACCAGAGCGATCCCGTCGTAGGGCTCGGTGCCGGCCAACACCTCGGAGGCATAGGTGCTGATGTCGTATCCCCAGGCGATGCGGTCGTCGGCACAGGTGGCGTCTGTGATCTGGGTCGCCGCCCCGGTGTCGACCCGGGCGCCGAGCGACGGTGAGCTCGCCCAGGTGGCGCTGCCGGGTGCCCAGGTGCCCTCGAGGGCTCGAAGCTCGAAGTCGCCGGGATCGGCTTCGCAGTCGTGGGACTCGAAGGCCATCCCCGCCCACAGCACCTCGAAGTCGATGCCGAGGGGGTTGAACACCTCGCTCGTCGAGTCGGGGTAGTGGATGGTGCCGGTGAGGTAGGTGAGCGCCCGGTTGCGGGCGCCGTCGAAGCCGACGCGCAGCGTGGGGTCGGAGGACTGGTCGGCGCCGGAGCCCTCGGTGATCGTGGTGTCGGCAGAGTCCAGGATCCCGAGCATCGGGTCGACGACGACCGGGAAGGCCCTCTGGGGTGCTGCGAGCCATGCCCGGTCGAGGGAGACCCGAAGCGACCAGGCGCCGGCGGGATCGGGGGCGAGGGCGTAGGTGACGCCGTCGGAGAGCGCTCCCCGGGCGTCGCGCATGAACCCCCGGGGGACCACGAGCGGCGAGCGGGCGCCGTCGGGGCCGACGAGCGCTATGGACCCGTCGGGGGCGACGCGGGGCTCGAGCGCGCCGGTGTCGAGGTGGTAGGCGAAGCTGGTGGCCGAGCGCCGACCTGCGAGCACCAGGGTCTCCTTCACGCCTGAGCCGGTGGGCTCGAAGGTCGCCTCCACCCCGGGGGCGATGCCTTCGAGTCGCAGCGCGTCCTCGGCGGCCGTGGCGCTCGCAGACGCCGGGGCGGCGGCGAACCCGAAGCTGACGGTGCTCCCCGTGAGGGGGTCTCGGACCTCGACCAGCTCCCGGGAGCGGGGGTCGGGGTCCACCGAGACCTCGACGGGGGTCGCCCTGGTCTCGAGGCGCCCGTCTGGGCGCGGGACCAAGGTGGTGTCGATCTCTGTCATCTCGCCGGTGCGTGGGTCGGGGAAGTGCACCGGTGCGGGGTACACCTCGGTGAGGTAGACGCCCGCCTCAGCGGTGGCGAAGGTCTTCGAGAAGGTGCTGCGGGCTCCCGGGAGCTCGACGCGCTCGGCATCGTTCTGTGGGACCTGCGCCCGAGGGACCTGGCCCTGTGCGCTCAGCGTTGGCAGCAGTGCCGCGACCAGCGCCAGCACACCGACGGGGCCCGACCACCGATGCCGTCGAGCACACCCCCCCCCGCTGGGTCGCGAAGAGACAGTGCCTTCTCGGCGCCTACCGGCTCGCTGCATCAGACGCCCTCCCACAGGGTCATGAACCGGGCTCGACGGTACCGCAGCAGCTGGTGCTGTCAAGCAGCTACCGCCACCTCCGAGGCCGGCTCTGGGTGACGACGATCCTCCGCCCCTACAACGATCGGGGCCGTCGATCGGTTGACCAGGAACTCGCGAGACCCGCTCGACCGGGCTGGCCGAGCGCGCGCCGCCGTCACGGAACCAATGTGCAGGGCTAGCCGCGTCTGGTCGGCCGGCGCCGAGCGACGAGGCCCCCTGCCGCTGGTCTCAGTCGAAGAGGCCGGGTGCGAGCTCGGGCGGACCCTCGGCGGGGAGAGCCAGGCCAAGGTGCTCCCAGGCCGCCGCGGTCGCCACGCGGCCACGCGGGGTCCTCATCAGGAGGCCTTGCTGGATCAGGAACGGCTCGTACACGTCCTCCACCGTCTCTGTCGGTTCGCTCACGCTGATCGCCAGCGTCGACAGCCCCACCGGTCCGCCGCCGAACCGTGAGCAGATCGCCCCGAGGATCGCCCGGTCGACCTTGTCGAGGCCGAGGTCGTCGACCCCGAACACCGAGAGCCCCTGCTGCGCCACCTCCACGTCGACGTGGCCGCCCCCGCGGACCTCCGCGAAGTCCCGGACCCGCCGGAGGAGCCGGTTCGCGATCCGCGGCGTCCCCCGGGCTCGCCGCGCGATCTCCAGAGCGCCGGCCTCGTCGAGCGAGATCTCCAGTATCCCGGCGGTCCGGCAGACGATCGCCTGGAGGTCGGAGGCCGAGTAGTACTCGAGCCGGCCCACCAGTCCGAACCTGTCCCGTAGCGGTCCGGTGATGAGGCCGGTGCGGGTGGTGGCTCCCACCAGGGTGAAGCGAGGCAGGTCCAGCCGGATCGAGCGAGCCGCCGGCCCCTTCCCCAGGACGATGTCGATCTCGTAGTCCTCCATCGCGGGGTACAGCACCTCTTCGACCGGTCGCGACAAGCGATGGATCTCGTCGATGAACAGCACGTCGCCGTCGTCCAGCTTGGTCAAGATGGCCGCCAGGTCACCGGCCCTGTCGAGGGCAGGCCCGGATGTGATGTGCAGCGCCACGTCCAGCTCGTGAGCGACTATCCCGGCCAGCGTGGTCTTGCCCAGGCCGGGCGGCCCGGCGAAGAGCAGGTGGTCGACCGCCTGGCCACGGCGCAGCGCGGCCTCGAGGGTGATCGCCAGGTGCTCCCTCAGCTCGGGCTGCCCGACGAACTCCGACAGCCGACGGGGTCGGACACCGCCCTCGTCGCTCTCGACCTCCCGCTCCACCTCTTCGGGCGTCTGCTCGGGTGCGAGGAGCTCCTCTCTCACCGGCCCACCGCCAGCTGCTGCAGCGCCCGCCGCAGGAGCTCCGCCGTGTCACCGTCGTCGGGCATCTCGGCCAGGACCTGCCGGATCTCGTCCGGTCCGTAGCCCAGCCCGTTCAGCGCCTCGCGGACATCGGCGCGCACCGAGGACCGTTCGCCTCCGGCCGCGACCGGTGGCGAACGCAGATCCAGATCCGGGAGATCGAGCGCGCTCTTCAGCTCCATCAGGAGTCGCTGCGCGGTCTTCTTCCCCACTCCGGGAACGAGGCAGAGGGCGTCGACGTCCTCGTCGAACACGACGCGCTGCAGAGCGGCCGGCTCGTGGACCGACAGGATCGCCAGAGCGAGGGCGGGCCCGACCCCGTGAGCGCCGATCAGCACCTCGAAGCAGGCACGCTCCTCGCGCGTCGCGAAGCCGAAGAGCATCTGGGCATCGTCACGGATGTGGTGGTGCACGTGGACGAACACCTCGTCCCCGATGTCACCGAGGCCGACCGACGCAGCAGGAGCCACGCGGACCCGGTAGCCGATCCCCCCGACGTCGATCAGCACCTCGCCGCTGGTGCTGCGGTCGATGAGCGTCCCCCGGAGCGAACCGAGGATCACCGGGCCACTCCGGCAAGACGATCCCTCACGGGAGCGAAGGCCAGGTGGCAGAGCCCGAGCGCCGCGGCGTCGGCTGCATCGGCAGGACGTGGCGGAGCGGTGAGACCGAGCAGTCGCTGCACCATCAGCTGGACCTGCTCCTTGCCGGCAGCACCGTCACCGGCAACCGCCAGCTTCACCTGGTTCGGCGTGTACTGCGCGACCTCGATCCCGCGCGAGGCGGCCTCGGCCAGCACCAGACCGCTCGCCTGGCCCACCGACATCGCCGTCCGCACGTTCACCTGGAAGAAGACCTGCTCGATCGCGACCACCTCCGGCGGGAAGTCGTCCATGAGCGCCCGGATCTCCCGCTGGAGATCGGCCAGCCTGCGAGGAAGCTCCTCGTCGGGAGGGGTGCTGATCACCCCGAGGGCACGGGCCCTGGCCGAACCCGACCCGGTGTCGAGACAGCAGTAGCCGCAGCGGGAGACACCGGGATCGATGCCCAGTACGAACACCTGTACGACAGTACCGGATCACCCGGTCGGATCGGTGGACCCCCGCCCGGAGCCCTTCCTTCTGACCGCGTGGGTATCGTGCTTTTCCACGTGCCCGAGCTGCCGATGAGTGCTGGAGTGACCACCCCCGACTCCTCCCCCTCCGTGCCGGAACCGACGGAGCCGGCCACCGGCCTCCCGGGAGCAGCCGAGCCCGTACCGGTGGTGCGGCTCGAGTCCGTCTTCCGCTCCTTCGGCGAAGTAGCGGCGCTCACCGACCTCGACCTCGTGGTCCCGCGAGGACGGATCAGCGTGCTGCTCGGCCCGAACGGAGCCGGGAAGACGACGGCCATCCGGATGATCACCGGGGCGCTGGCTCCCGACCTCGGCAGCGTTCGCACCTTCGGGGCCGACCCCGCCGAGTACGGCCAGGAGGTGCGACGGCACTGCGGCGTCGTCTCGGCCAAGCCGGCCCTGTACGACCGACTCACGGGTCGCGACAACCTCTCCTACTCAGCCGAGCTGTACGGGTTGGGGCGGCGCGCGAACAGCCAGATCGTGGCTGCCGCCGAGCGGTTCGGGATCCAGGATGCGCTCGACCAGCAGGTGGGCGGCTACTCGACCGGCATGAAGACACGTCTCGCTCTGGCCCGATCGATACTGCACTCGCCGGAGCTGCTCCTCTTCGACGAGCCCACCTCCGGGCTCGACCCGGAGTCCTCGGCCGCCGTCCTGCAGCTCATACGCCAGATGACCGACGAGTCGCGAACAGTGGTCATGTGCACCCATCTACTGGTCGAAGCCGAGGGGCTCGCCGACCAGGTGGTGATCCTCGAGGCGGGGACCGACCTCATGAACGGTGCTCCCGGCGAGCTCACCCAGCGCTACTGGCCCCACCAGGTGGTGTGGTTCGACGCCGAGGAACGCTCGATGCTCGACGCGCTTGCCGACCTGGAAGGAGTGCTCCGCTACGAGCGCAACGGCCACGCCGAGATCCAGGTGGACGACCTGAGGCGGGTTCCCGACCTGGTGCTCCACCTGAGCAGCCGGGGCGTGCGACTCACCCGCGTGGAGCCACATCGTCCCACCCTGGAGGAGCTGTACTTCGCGGTCCGTGAGGAGCGGCGCAGGCACCTGGCCGCCCAGGCCCCCGGTGATGGACCCACCCCTGTGCCCTCACCCCGCGAGGAGGCCCTCGCTCGCCCCAGGGCGGCGGATCCGGAGCAGGTGGTGCGCAGATGACGGCCACGACGACGTTCGAGCCCGACCGCATCACGTGGAGCCGAACCTGGACGGTGGCGCGCACCGATCTCCGCCAGCTCGTCCAAGCCCGCGACTTCTGGATCCCCATGGTCCTGCTCGGCTCGATCTTCTTCCTGGTCATCCCGACGATCCTGCTCATCTCGATCACCTCGGTGGGAGACATCGAGGCCGTGCAGCAGATCTCCAGGGCGATCGACGCTCTTCCCCAGGCGGCGCAGGAGCAGGTGCCCGCGGTGAAGCCCGACGGGGGGACGGTCAGCGATGCGGGCAGGACCTCCTACACGCTCGCTGTGTTCCTGCTAGCACCTATCGCGGTGATCGTGCCCCTCACGATCTCGACAGCCGTCGGAGCAGCGACGATCGTCGGTGAGCGCGAGCGGGGCACGGGTGAGTTCCTCGCGCACTCCCCCGCGGACGTGAAGGAGATCTACGGCGGGAAGCTGATCGCTGCACTGGTGCCCGGGTACTTCACAACCATCGTCGGGTTCGGCCTGTACTCCCTCGCCGTGAACCTGATCGTCGGCCCAGAGGTGGGACGGTGGTTCTTCCCCACCCGTGCATGGTGGCTGCTGATGTTCTGGGTGGTCCCACCGTTCCTCATGATCACCCTCTCGCTCGTGCTCCGCCTCTCGGCGCGGGTGAAGAGCACCGCCGCGGCTCAACAGGCCTCGGGTCTGGTGACCCTCCCGCTCATCCTGGTCGCCTACAGCCAGTCGACCGGTGCGCTCTTCGGCGCCGCGCAGGCCACCTTCGCGGTCGGAGCGATCGCGTGGGCCGTCGCAGGCATCTCCCTGGTCGCCAACCTGCGAGCGGTGCGTCGAGGACGGCTCCTGGGCGTGGCGGACGAGCAGTGAACGGGAGTGTGGACCGGTACCGGCAGGTCAGCCCGAACGCGACACCATCTCGACCAGCTTGGCCGTCGGCTGGAAGGTGAGGCCGCCCAGGGCCCGGTGCACCCAGCTCACCCGCCCGTCGCGATCGATCACGAACACGGACCGCCGGTAGAAGCCGAGAGGTCCCACCACCCCGTAGGCCTCACCCACCGCCTTGTCCTCGTCGGCCAGGAGCGGGAAGGCGAACCCCCCGTTCTCGTCGGCGAACTCGTCGTGGCTCTCGAGGCCCTGCGGGCTCAGCGCCAGCACCTGGGCGTCGAGCGAGCGGAAGCCGCCGATGTCGGCCGTGTAGGCGGTGAGCTGCTCGGTGCAGACGCGGGTCCCGTCACCCGGATAGAAGACGAGCACGACCGGTCGACCACGGAACTCCGCCAGGGAGTAGTCGCGGTGCCCCCCGACCATCCCATCGGTCCCCGGAAGGGTGAAGTCGGGAGCGGGATCCCCCTTCCGTATCCGGCCGGGACGACCCACCTCGCCGCTCGGGCCCATCAGCTCGACACCGCCTGGAGCAGATCGTCGGGGATGTCGAAGTTCGCGTAGACGTCCTGCACGTCGTCGAGGTCGTCGAGCGCATCGATGAGCCGCAGCACCGCCTTTGCAGCCTCCTCGGTGCCGATCGGCACCGAGGAGGTCGGAAGCATGGTGACATCCGCTGCCTCCACCGGGATGCCCGCTGCTTCGAGCGCCTCGCGCAGCCGTGCCGTCTCCCCGGCCTCGCAGGTCAGCCTCCAGGTGTCACCTTCATCGGTGAGGTCTTCGGCCCCGTGGTCCACGGCCACGAGCATCAGGTCGTCCTCTTCGACCGACCTGGGGACGCCGATCACACCCTTTCGCTCGAACTGCCAGGCGACCGAGCCGGGCTCGGCCAGGGATCCGCCGTTGCGCTGCAACGCCGTCCGGACGTCGCTCCCGGACCGGTTCCGGTTGTCGGTGAGCACGTCGATGAACACCGCCACGCCGTTGGGGGCATACCCCTCGTAGGTGATGTGCTCGTACGAGACCCCCTCCAGCTCCCCGGTACCACGCTTGATGGCCCTATCGATGGTCTCGAGCGGCACGGAAGCATCACGCGCCTTCTGGAACATGGTCCGGAGCGTCGGGTTCGACTCCACGTCTCCCCCGCCCTCACGGGCGGCGACCTCCACCTGCCGGATCAGCTTCGCGAACAGCTTCCCCCTGCGCTTGTCCGCTGCGCCCTTCTTGTGCTTGATCGAGTGCCACTTCGAGTGACCGCTCACCGGTGATCTCTCCTCGCTCTGGCGGTCAGTCCGCGTTCCAGCCTGCCCTGACGGGGGACCCCCCGGCCACCCCGCTCAGGAAGAGCTCGTGCAGTCGCAGATCCCCGACCAGCTCCGGGTGGAAGGCGGCCACCAGGACCCCGCCCTGCCGGCACAGGACCGGCCGGCCGTCGAGGGTGGCCAGCACCTCGACTCCGGGACCCACCCGCTCCACCACGGGCGCACGGATGAAGACGCCGGGGAATCCGGGGCCATCGAGGCCGGCGATCCGGAGATCCGTCTCGAAGGAGTCGACCTGCCGGCCGAACGCGTTGCGCCTCACCGAGAGGTCGATCGCGCCGAGGCTCTCCTGGTCGACGCGACCGTCGAGGACGTCGCGGGCCAACACGATCATCCCCGCGCAGGTCCCGAACGCGGGCAGACCGTCCCTGAGGGCCGAGCGGAGAGGCTCCAGCAGACCACCCACGACGAGCAACCGTGAGATCGTCGTGGACTCGCCCCCGGGAATGGTTACGGCGTCGACCTCTCGCAGCTCCGCTTCGTCGCGGATCTCGACGGCCCTTGCACCGAGGGCCTCGAAGGCTCGTGCATGGCGCGCCACCGCTCCCTGCAACGCGAGGATCCCGACCTTCACCTGGGGTCTCCCTGCAACCCGCGGGACCGGGCATCTCCCCCCGCGGCGATCACCATCCCCTGTCGGCGAGCTTCGTCTCCAACCCCTCGATCTCGAGTCCGGGCATCGCCGCACCGAGACCGCGGCTCACCTTGGCAAGGATCTCCGGTGAGCGGTAGTGGGTGGTGGCCTCGACTATCGCCTTCGCACGCACCTCCGGGTTGCTCGACTTGAAGATGCCCGAGCCGACGAAGACGGCTTCGGCGCCGAGCTGCATCACGAGCGATGCATCGGCAGGCGTCGCGATCCCCCCTGCGCAGAAGAGCGGCACGGGGAGCTCCCCGGTCTCGGCCACCTCCTGGACGAGCGGCACCGGAGCCTGCAGCTGCTTGGCCCACCCGAAGACCTCGGCCGAGTCGGCCTGGGTGAGCCTGCGGATGTCCCCCCGGATGGACCGGAGGTGCCTCACCGCCTCGACGATGTTGCCGGTGCCGGCCTCCCCCTTGGAGCGGATCATGGCCGCTCCCTCGGAGATGCGTCGGAGCGCCTCTCCGAGGTTCGTCGCGCCGCACACGAACGGGACGGTGAAGCGCCACTTGTCGATGTGGTGGGCCTCGTCCGCAGGAGTGAGCACCTCGCTCTCGTCGACGTAGTCGACCCCGAGAGACTCGAGGATCTGGGCTTCGGCGAAGTGGCCGATGCGCGCCTTGGCCATGACCGGGAGCGTCACCGCCGCCTTGATGCCCTCGATCATCTCGGGGTCGCTCATCCGTGCAACCCCACCCTGGGTCCGGATGTCCGCGGGCACCCGCTCCAGCGCCATCACCGCGACCGCTCCGGCATCCTCCGCGATCCGGGCCTGCTCCGCGGTGACCACGTCCATGATCACGCCGCCCTTCAGCATCTCGGCGAGTCCCCGCTTCACCAGGGTGGTGCCGGTGTCACGTCCGATCTCGTTCTGCGATCTCAGCTCAGGCATGCCCCGAGTCTACGACCGCTCCCCGGCCCTGACCCCACCGGATAGGGGACTGCGAGGAGCACTCACCTCGCCGGGTCCGGATCAGCTCGTCGCCAGCAGCTGGTCGGCTCGCTCCGAGCTGAGGTACTGGGTGGAGCCCTCGATCGGCAGGGCCACCCAGGTCCGTCCCTGGGACAACCCGATCGGGTCCCCCTCGGGGGTGGTGAGACTGATCGGATCCGATGGCTGGGGCCGCGACCAGCGCGCCGGGATCGCCCTGCCGGCGGTGAGCACCACTGCCCCCCCGCTCCCGGTGGTGAGCGCCTGCGGGGACGCCTGGTGCAACGTGTACTCGATGAACATGACGACCACGTTCTCCGGGGCGATCTGGGTTCCCGAGGCGTCCAGGTGTGCGTTCACGCCGTCACCGTGGAGGAAGTCCGTCTGGAACCGCGCCCATCCCTGCCTCTCCTCGTCCCACGCGTACTCGACACCGTCTATTCGGCCGTCTCCCCTGAAGGTGATCGAGATGCCCGGAACAGAGCGCGCTCCGTCGGGCAGCTCCTCCCCCTCCTCCCGGTACTCGAACACGGGATGTGGTGCCTTCGCCGTAGCGTCGGCTCGCGCCCTCAGCTCGACCGTGTCGCTGTACAGGTTGTGAGGCGCCACCCTGCTCGTGTCGCGCCAGTACAGGTCCGGGACCATGTCGTGGCTCAGGTTCGCGAGCACCCCCCAGTCCTCCGCCTGCGTGACCTCACCGACGACGGTGCCGTTGGCTCCCGACCATGCGAAGAGAGGGCGCCCCAGGTTGGAGACCAGGTCGATGTCGCTCATCCGGGCAGAACGGATCGGTCCGACCGGGGTGCTCTCGGTCGAGTGGAACGCGGCTGCGAACCTGGTGATGCCCTCGACCTCGAGCTCGTAGACGATGTCCGCCTGCACCAGGCCCTGCTGGGGACGGGCATGAGGGTCGTTGTCGACCTTCACCACCAGCGCCGGACCCTCCAGGTGCCGCGCATCCGCTTCATCGTCCACCACCCGACCTGTCAGGGGTTCCACCAGCTCGTCGGGGTGTCCTTGCCGCGATGGCGCGGCCGTCGTCGGCAGATCGCCTCCCGCTGCGACCTCGCCGGTCCCCGAGGGAGCACCTCCGCCGCCACACGCCGTGAGCAGCAGGGTTCCGGCGATGAGCAGCACACCGACTAGCTGAGCTGGCCGCGGTCGGTCCACAGGTCTCTCCCCTCGAGTGGTGGCCTCCGCCCGCCAGATCGTCGCCGAGCGTAAGCAGCTCGGCGATGCAGGTGGTGGATGGTCGGGACGCGCCTGCTGGCGAGCCCCTGCGAAGGGCTCAGCCGCAGCCGGCCGCGCCCGGGTCGTCCGCACAGCTGGTGAGGCTCGCGTTGCCTGTTGGCACGAGGGCGATCCAGGTGCGCCCGGGTCTGAGCTCCACCGGCTCGTCGCCGCTCGAGAAGACGGTGAGGTCAGCCGTCTCGGGGCGGGACCACTGCCCCGGCTCAGCTCTCCCCTGGCTCAGCACCCAGGCGTCGCCGGCACCGACCATCACGGCCTCGGGAACCGGCGACCCCGCGATGTCTCGGATGCCGGTGTCCACGTACGAGACGAACTGGAGGATCAGGTTGTCCACGGCGATCGGCTCTCCGCCCTCGAGCAGGTGATCGGTGCCGTTCTGCTCGCGGAGCCAGACCTCTTCCTCTGGGTCCCATCGCCACGCGACCGGGACGCTCGCCCCGCCGGCGAAGGTGTAGTCGATCCGGCTGATGCGGTCCCCCTGTGCCGATCCATCGGATCCCGCCTCGCCGCCTCCGTCGGACTCCAGCTCGCGATAGGCGAAGAGCGCCTGCGGCGGCTGAGCCCCTTCCGGCGTGGCCGACCATAGGGTGCCGGTATCGGAGAAGAGGTTGTCCGGCGCCGTGCGATCCGAGCGCCGGTGGTAGTACTCGGGATGCCAGTCGGCGCCCAGGTCCACCAGCGGTGCCTCCCGGACCCTCTGCAGGATCGCCTCGCTCGCTCCCGAGTAGGCGAAGAGCGGTTGCCCCAGGTTGGCCGCGATGGCGATGTCGGTGGTCCGGGCGGAGCGGATGGGCCCGACCATCTCGCTGTCGGTGGAGTGGAACACGACGGCGAACCTGGTGACGCCCCCCTCGACCTGCTCCTCGAAGACGATGTCCGCGTCCTGCAGACCCGCCTGCGGCCTCGCGAGGTAGTCGGCGTTGTCGACCTTGACGATCAGTGCCGGGCGGGCGAGCACCGATGGGTCGTCCACCGGCAGCCCGGTGAGCGGTGCCCGCGGCCGGGGGACGGTCGTGGTGGTGCTCGTGGAGGTGGTCGTCGTGGTCGTGGTGGGCGGTGGCTCCTCGCCGTCCCCACCGAGGAGCAGCAGCGCTCCGCCCACGAGCACGGCCGTTCCGGCGAGTGCGCCTCCGGCCGCGAGCAGCTTCGTCCTGAGGATCATGTCGGTCTGCGTCCCTTCGGACTCGTGCGCGGACGGGTTGGCTCTGCGGGCGACATCAGGTGTGACTCAGAGCTCACGCAGTGCGGCGATCCGCTCTTCGAGTGGCGGGTGGGTGTTGAACAAGCGCCCCCACTTGCTCGGACGGTTGTCGCCTGTGGGCTTCTCGAGGGGCTCCTCGATCCAGAGGTGTGCTGTCGCGCGGTTGCCGGAGGTCACGACCGCCTGGTCGTCGAGGAGCTTCTCCAGTGCGCTGATGAGGCCTGGGGGGTACCGGGTCATCTCCACAGCGGACACATCGGCCAGAGACTCCCGGCGCCTGCTCAGGGTCCGCTGGAGGACCGTCGCGGCGATCGGCGCCAGGACGATGAGGGCGAGGGCCACCAGCATGGAGATGATGCTCCCTCCGTCACTTCCGCGCCTTCGGGTCCCACCGAAGATGAACATCCGAACCCCGAAGTCCGCCAGGAGGGCGATGATCCCGACCATCGTGACCGCGAGGGTCATCACCAGCATGTCGTAGTTCCGGACGTGGCTCAGCTCGTGAGCGAGCACGCCCTCGAGCTCGACCCGGTTCATGTTCTCCAGGAGACCGCTGGTGACGGCGACGGCGGCGTTCTTCGGGTTCCGGCCGGTCGCGAACGCGTTCGGTGCCGGGTCGTCCACCACGTACAGGCGCGGCTTCGGGATCCCACTCGCGATGCAGAGCCCCTCCACGAGGTTGTGGAGACGGGCGTACTGCTGTGGATCCGCTGGTCTGGCCCGGCTCATCGCCAACGCCACCTTGTCCGAGCTCCAGTAGCTGCCGAACGCCAGGCCCGTCGCGATGACGATCGAGAGCACGAGGCCACCCACACCCCACTGGAAGACCCAGGTGAAGACCCAGCCGATCAGGATCACGAACGCCACGAACCCCATCACGAGGAGTGCGGAGCGACGCTTGTTCTGGGTTACTTGGTCGTACAGGGCTGCCTACCAGGGGAGAACGGCGGCGAGAACTCGACTGAGCTCGGCACTTTCCGTGTCAGCGATCCTCAGAAGTCGACCTGCACCGGACCCCGGGACTCTTCGTCGGCCTCGAAGTACTCGCGCTCCGTGAACCGGAACATGCCTGGCGATGACGACCGTCGGGAAGACCTGGATCTTGGTGTTGTACTTGTAGACGACGTCGTTGTAGAACTGCCGGGAGTAGGCGATGCGACCTTCCGTCGCGGTCAGCTCCTCCTGCAGCTCGAGGAAGTTCTGGTTCGCCTTCAGGTCCGGATAGGCCTCGGAGACAGCGAAGAGCGACTTCAACGCACCGGTGAGCACGTTCTCCGCCTGGGCCTGCGCCTGCGGACCTTGGGCGCTCACCGCCATGTTGCGTGCCTGTGTCACCTTCTCGAGGGTCTCGCGCTCGTGCTCTGCGTAGCCCTTGACGGTCTCCACCAGGTTCGGGATGAGGTCGTAGCGACGCTTGAGCTGGACGTCGATCTGGGCCCAGGCGTTCTCGATGCGGTTCCGCAGCGTGACCAGGCGGTTGTAGGTGAGGATGACCCACAACACGACGACGACCACCACGCCCACGAGGATCAGTGCTATGAGCATGTCGGCATCCTAGAGCGTGCCGAGCCCGAACCTGGGGCGTAGCTACCGCGGCCGCCCAGAGGCCAGCTCCAGGGCGTCTCCGTAGACCTCGAGGTACACATCTGCGAGGTGGTCCATCGAGAACCCGCCGGCCCGCTCGATCCCGGATCTCGCCAGTCCCCTGGCGAGATCGTCCTCGGCGAGAACCCGGAGGACCGCCTGAGCCAGCGCCGCCGAATCACCCGGTGCCACCAGAAGGGCGTCCCGGCCGGCCCGGGCCACGTTGGCGTACCCCGGCAGATCCGTCGCCACGATCGGTGTGCCCGCCGCCATCGCCTCGAGCAGCACTATCCCGAAGGACTCCCCCCGCAGCGAAGGAGCGCAGAAGACGTCGGCGGCGCGGAGCCGGGACGCCTTCTCCGCATCGCTGATCGTTCCGAGCCACTCGATGCGCGGGTCGCCACCCCATGCCCTCTGGAGCTCCTCGGTCTCCGGGCCGTCTCCTGCGATCCAGAGGTGGACGTCCGCTGGCAGCAGAGGCAGCGCGTCGAGCAGCACGGCGAGGCCCTTGCGGGGCTCGTGGCGCCCGCAGAAGAAGATCGTCTGCCCTGCGGTGGGCCACGGCTCGGCCGTGGCGAACGGCTCCACCTCGACGCCGTTGAACACGAGTCGGTACTCACCGCCGAGTGCCTCGACGGCCATCCTCCGCGCATCCTCCGACACGGCGCACCTCACCTCGAGCCTCTTCGCGCCCCATCGCACGAGCGGGCGCATCCACCGGTAGCCCGCGCTCTCCCCGGCAGCGTGGAAGGTGCCCACCGTCGGCGCCGGCTTCAGGAACAGGGCCGTCGCGGTCGGACCGGGCACCAGTGGTTCGTGCAGGTGGAGCAGGTCGAAGCTCTCGTCCCTCAGCGCCCTGATGGTGCGCAGCTGCGCCGCCGGATCGGGTGCGATGGGCGCCACTGAGCCGTTCGCTGCCGTCGGCACGCTCGCACCCAGCGGGGTGACCCCTGCGTCGGGGGGCGGCCCGTCACAGGGGCCGAGGACGCGGACGTCGACGCCCTTCGCCCGCAGAGCCCGGGCCAGGCCGAGGACCTGTCCCTGAACGCCACCGGGGAGCGTCAGGCTGTAGGGGGAGATCAGGCCGATCCGCACGCCGACACCGTAGAGGGCCCGCGAGCAGCCAGCGCCTCCCGGTCGCTGGGCCAGTTCGGCTCCATGAGGTGCCACTGCTCGGGAGCGAGCCGTATGAGCCCCTCCAGCTCGTGGGCGATGTCCTGGGTGATCCGCGCCACGTCCTCGCGGAGCTTCCCTCGTCTATCGACCGGGATGGGTGGACGCACCAGCCCGTGGTGACGGGAACCGGCGAAGTAGATCGCACACGGGATCAGGGGCGCGCCGCTGCGAAGGGCGAGCATGGCCGGGCCCGCCGGGAGTGTGGTCCGCTCGCCGAAGAACTCGACCTCGACTCCGTTGCCGGCGATGTCGCGGTCAGCGAGGAGACAGATGACGTTCCGGTCGCGGACGGCCCTGGCCACCGCGGCTGCTGCGTCGGCGCCGAGGGGAACCACCTCCATGCCCAGACCCCGGCGGTACTCGACGAACCACTCGAAGAGCTCCGGGGGATGCAGCTCCTCCACCACCGCTGTCACCGGGATCCCGACGACGGTGGTGAGCCAGAACGCAGCCCACTCCCACCCACCGAGGTGCGGGATGACCATGAGGGGACCATGCCCGGAAGCACGGGCATCGATGATGTGCTCGAGGCCCTCGAAGGTGAACCGGCCGTCCAGCTCCTCGCGTGAGATCCACGGCAGCCGCAACGACTCGGCCCAGTACCGGCCGTAGGACTCGAACGAGTCGTGTACCGCCCGCTGGAGCGCGGGGCCCTCGAGCCCCGGCGATCCGACCCGGCGGAGGTTGCGTTCGACGATGAAGCGCCGCTCCGGGGACATCCGCTCTACGAGCCGCGCCATGAGATGGGTCAGCCCTTCGCGGAGCGGGCGCGGGCTGACCGCGCCATCTGAGATCCGGCACGGTAGGCGTCGACGGTCGGGCTCCAAGCCATCGCTCAGCGCTCCCTCGCTGCGACGCCCGGTGCGCGCCGGCGCCGGGATCACTGCCCGCGGTTGCGGACGCGGGAGCGCCAGGTCTCGTAGGTTCCGCGTCTGGACGAGCGCCGCGCCGTGCGCCGGGAGCGTGTGGGTACGGTCCTGATCGGACGCTGGCGCGGACGCCTGTCCCCAGACCTTGCTGAACCTCTGCACCGCGGTCACCGCGACCAGGAGGAGCATCACCCACAGCACCGGGACCAACAGCGAGTCGAAGAGGAGACCGAAGCCGAGCATCAGGAACCGCTCGGCGCGCTCCATCAGCCCCCCCCGTGCGTCGAAGCCGAGCGACTCCGCGCGCGCCCGCTCGTAGGAGATGAGCATCGCGCCCGCGAGCACCGCGAGCGGCAGGACCGCGGACCGCCCCCCGTACTCTCCGGCCAGGTACCAGGCGACCCCTCCGAAGAGCAGGGCGTCACTGAGCCGATCTGCGACCGAGTCGAAGAACGCGCCCCTCGGAGATGCCGTTCCCGATGCCTTGGCGACCGCTCCGTCGAGCATGTCGGTCGCGCCGGCCAGCGCCAGGAGGAGGAAGCCTCCCCGAAGGGCGCCGTTGGCGATGGCGATAGCGGCCGCGGCCGCCGTCGCCACGCCGAGGATGGTCAGGTGGTCGGCTGTGACCCCCATCTTGTGGAGCCTCACGCCCACTGGGCGGAGGCCGGTCTCGAAGCTCGACCGAAAGCGTCCGTCGAACATCGACGCTCCCTCGTTGGTGTCGGATCGAGGCTAGCAGCGCTCCCTGCTCCTCGGGTGCACGCGGCAGGTCCCGGTCCGGGGCGGAGCTCGGGGCGAGAGAGCCCCTCGGACAGCAGGATCCGGTTCTCGACCCTGCCCGGCCTGGCCTATCGTTCCGACTGCGCCCACCCAAGGGCTGAGACGTACCCGGGGACGACAGGGCCGGCGCACGAGAGATCGAGGACCAGGGGGTTTCTTCCGCAGTGAACGAGGTCACACCGGAGAAGATCAGGAACGTCGCTCTCGTCGGCCACGGCGGCGCCGGCAAGACCACGCTCGTCGAGGCGCTGCTCTTCCGGGCGGGGGTGCTCACCCGGATGGGGCGGGTCGAGGACGGCAACACCGCATGCGACTTCGAGCCGGAGGAGCAGGAGAAGGGCTTCTCCCTGTCTCTCTCCCTGGCCCCCGTGGAGTGGAACGGACACAAGCTCAACCTCATCGACACACCCGGCTACGCCGACTACGCCGGCGAGGTTCACGCAGCCCTCCGGGTGGCGGACCTGGTCGTCTTCGTCGTCAGTGCGGTGGACGGGGTCGAGGTGCAGACGGAGCTGTACTGGCGCTACGCGGCACGGCACGGGATCCCCCGGATGGTGTTCATCAACAAGCTCGACCGCGAGCGAGCGTCGTTCCAGCGAACCCTCGAAGACCTCCAGGGCAAGCTCGGGGCGGGCATCGCCCCTCTGGAGCTGCCGATAGGTGAGGAGGCAGCCTTCCGCGGCGTCGCCGACCTCCTCACCGACCGGGCCTTCGTCTACGACAGCGGCAAGAGCGAGGAGACGGAGATCCCCGACGAGATGGCGGAGCAGGAGGAGGCCGTGCGAGACAGCCTCGTCGAGGGGATAGTGGTCGCCGACGACGACCTCCTCGAGCGCTACCTGGAAGGGGACATCCCCACCAGCGCCGAGCTGGAGCGGACCCTGGCCAAGGGCGTCGCTGACGCAACGGTGTTCCCGGTGGTCTGCGGATCGGCTGCCGGGCCGGTGGCGATCGACCGCCTGGCGACGTTGATCTGCGAGGTCGGACCCTCGCCGCTCGACCGGCCTCCCGTCGCCGTCGAGGCCGCGGGCGAGCAGGTGGAGGTGGCTCCGGATCCCGGAGGGGACCCCCTGGCGTTCGTCTTCAAGACGATCGCCGACCCGTACGTGGGCAAGATCTCGCTCTTCAAGGTCCTCTCCGGGACGGTGAAGCCCGACGAGGTCCTCACCAACACCCGAACCTCGAACGACGAGCGGCTCCACGGGCTGTTCAGCCTTCGCGGCAAGGAGCAGGTGCAGGTCTCGAGCGTCCCTGCAGGGGACCTGGCCGCGGTGGCGAAGCTCGCCGGCACCAACACCGGGGACACCCTCGCCCCCAAGGGGAAGCCGGTGGTGGTGCCGCCCATCGCCTGGCCGGACCCGGTCCTCGCCGTGGCGATCAAGGCGCGCACCCAGGCCGACGAGGAGAAGCTCGCCACCGCGCTGCACCGCCTGCTCGAAGAGGACCCGGCCCTCGAGCTCGAGCGCAACGACGAGACCCACCAGACCCTCGTGAAGGGCCAGGGTGAGACCCACATCCAGATCGCGCTCGGGCAAGCTCGAGCGCAAGTTCGGGGTGCACGTCGACACCGAGGACGTCCGCGTCGCCTATCGCGAGACGATCACCGGACACGGCGATGCGGAAGGCAAGTACAAGAAGCAGACGGGGGGCCACGGGCAGTTCGGCGTCGCCTTCGTCCAGGTCGATCCTCTCCCCCGCGGCGAAGGCTTCGAGTTCGCCGACAAGATCGTGGGCGGTGCCGTCCCACGTCAGTTCATCCCCGCGGTCCAGAAGGGCGTCGAGGAGACCATGGCGAAAGGGGGCGTCTTCGGCTACCCGGTGGTCGACGTCCAGGTGACCCTGTACGACGGCAAGTACCACGCGGTCGACTCCTCCGAGATGAGCTTCAAGATGGCGGGACGTCTCGGGTTCCGCGATGCCATGGCCAAGGCCGATCCCGTGCTCCTGGAGCCGATCTCCAAGCTCGAGGTGACGGTCCCCGCGGAGCACCAGGGCGACATCATGGGTGACCTCAACTCGCGCCGCGGAAGGGTGCAGGGGACCGAGCTCGCCGACGGCGGGGAGCAGGTGATCCTCGCGGAGGTCCCCACCGCCGAGCTGCTCCGCTACGCCATCGACCTCCGCTCCCTCACCAGTGGCCGGGGGCGGTTCACGGCCCGGCACAGCCACTACGACGTGGTGCCGGCCAACCTCGTCGCTGCGATACGTCGCGAAGCCGAGGAAGAGGACTGACGGACCGGGACCACCGGGGATGGACACGTCCCGACTGAGCCCTGCCGACGCGAGGGTCGCCCTCCTGTCGCTGCCCCGTCGCTACGGAGAGGCCGTCCGGCACCCGGAACCCGACGAGCCCGACTGGGAGGACCGGCTCCATCGCCCGGGCCCGAACGGACGGAGCGTGATGGAGCTCGTCGTCCACACCCTCCGGAGCCTGACCCTGCTCGCCAGGGCCGTCGAAGAGATCACCGTGAGCGATCACCCCGTCCTGCACCCCGCGATCACCCACCGACCCTCGAGGGAGTTCGACGTGGCGGCACACGGGAGCCTCGATGACATCCTCGACGAGCTCTCCGACGTGACGGGCGCGCTGGCGGAGCGGGTGCGCCGCACAGCCACAGAGGACTGGCTCCGCGAGGGGAGGGTCGCTGGCGGAGGAGAGATCACCGCGCTGGAGGTGATCGCGGAGGCGGTGAGCACCGCCGTCGACAACCTCCGGGAGGTGGAGGCGCTGGTGAGAGGGCTCCGGTCAGGCGCCTTCTAGTTCTGACCAGTCCTCCGGGTTGTCCTCGACGAACCACTCGAGGACCTCACCACGGACGCCGTCGACGAGCACCAGGCCTCTCCGACGCGGCGGGCTCTCCGAGGAGTACAGGAGTATGCGCCAGGTGGGCCGGGAGAGCAGCCCGCGCCAGCTCATCTGCGCTGATGCATGGCCCACCGGGAAGCCGACTGCCCGGGTCGCAGCCACCAGCGCGTCGCGCTCGTCGTGTGCGACCCTCCAGCCCGACACGATCGAGTAGGCGCCGATCAGCGCCAGCCCTGCGGCACCGATGAGCCAGCCAGCGTTGACCAGCACGGGCTCCGCGTCACGGGTCACCGACCACCCCAGCAGCGCGAGAGCCGCCATCACCAGGTACAGAGCTCCCGGGATCCTCCTCCTGCTGTTGTTGGGGAACAGGTAGGGCCCGACCAGCCCCGTGGCGTCCGGCTCCACCTCGTCCCGCGCCTCGTCGGCAGACGGGAGGTCCTCGACGTCGTCGACCACGGAGCCGACCGTATCCGGCGACCGGCCGGGTTTCCCAGGGAGCGCGTGGATGTCAGGCTCCAGGCGCCGGCCAGGATGCCCGGAGCTTCTCCCAGGACGACCCCAGGGGCTCGGGCAGCACCCTCGTCTCCGCAACGGAGGTCATGAAGTTGGTGTCCCCGACCCAGCGCGGGAGGACGTGCACGTGGAGGTGCTCGGGCACGCCCGCCCCCGCCGCCGAACCGAGGTTCATGCCCACGTTGACCCCCTCACAGCCGAAGGCGCGCCTCAGCGCCGCCACCGCGTCCTCCACCAGGCACCAGAGCTCGGCCCGCTCGCTCTCCTCCAGGTCGCCCAGCTCGGCCACCGCGCGATCGGGGAGAACCATGACGTGCCCGTTGGTGTAGGGATAGGCGTTGAGGATCACAGAGCACGACCGGCCTCGGTGCACGACGTATCCCTCGTCGTCCGGGAGCGCCAGGATCCGCTCGAACAGCGAGCGTCCACCCACGGCGTCATCGGGCGCGTTCGTTCCTGCGAACACGTCTGCCACGTAATCGCTCCGCCATCCCGCCCACAGGTGCTCCAGCGTCAAGGTCGCTGCCCCGCTTCCCGCACCCGATCCACCACCTGCCCCGACGATGCCCGACCGTCCCCGTTGCCGCCGGGGTCCGAGGGGGTCCTCTGTCCTCCGATGATCCCGGTCGTCGGGCGCGGCATCGCCTCGGGCTCCCGGGTCGCGTAGCTGTCGACGTACTCCTGGCCTGTCAGCTCCCGGATCTCGTACATCACCTCGTCCGTGATCTGCCGCAGAGCGAGGCGGTCGTCGGGCCTCTCCCCGTACCGTCCCACGTCCAAGGCGGGCCCGACCCGGATCGATGCGTACCTGAACATCCTCGGGAACCGCGCCCCGGGTGGTTGGATCTCGTCGGTGCCGACTATGCCGACCGGGACGATCGGGCATCGGTTCCGCAGCGCCAGTCGGGCAGGGCCCGTGTGGCCCTTGTGGAGCTTCCCGTCGCGCGAACGCGTGCCCTCCGGATAGATGCCGAACAGCTCCTGACGTTCGAGCAGCCCCGACGCGGCGTCGAGGGCGGCCTGAGCGGCGTCCCCCCCGAGCGATCGATCGGGATCATCCCGAGTGCAGGCAGCAGGTGTCGAGTCTTCCAGCTCTCCAAATACTCGGCCTTCCCGACGAAGGTGATGCGGCGAGGGAGCACCCATGGCAGGAACAGCGAGTCGATGAACGCTATGTGGTTGGGGCAGACGATCGCGCCGCCCTCATGGGGGACGTTCTCCAGGCCCTCGGTCTCGATGCGCCAGGCGAAGCGGAAGATGGGGGTGAGCACCGCCTTCGCGACGGGGTAGAGCTGGCCGTACTCTCGCTGCACCCCCCGAGTCTGCCTCAGAGGAGGGTGAGCGGGACGCCCGTCCGCTGAGAGACCGCGGGTCAGGACCTCACCCCTGGACCGCGAGCTCGGGCTCGAGGTCCAGACCCAGCAGCATCGCCGCCTCCGACACACCCTCACCTCTGCGGGCGGCGCCATCCAGCGCCGCCACCGCCGCAGGAGCATCGAGGTCGTCGTCGAGCGCCGCTCGCACGGCATCGAGCGCTCCCGAGCCGGAGCCGCCGGATCGCCACCTCTCCAACCGCCGGGCCGCATCCGCCATGATCCCCGGGTCCCATTCCCAAGAGGACCTGTAGTGGTGGCTGACCGCGGCGAGCCGGACGACCCTCGGATCCCATTCGCGGCGCAGCTCGCTCACGAAGACCAGGTTCCCCAACGACTTCGACATCTTCTCACCGTCCATCCGGACCATGCTCTGGTGCATCCAGTGCCTGACGAAGGGTGCTCCCGTCGCCGCCTCGGACTGCGCCGCCTCGCACTCGTGATGCGGGAAGATCAGATCGGCTCCGCCACCGTGGAGATCGATGGTGGTGCTGAGCTCGCGGAGCGCGAGCGCCGAGCACTCGATGTGCCAGCCCGGCCTGCCGGGTCCCCACAACGACTCCCATGCCGGCTCTCCGTCGGCCGACGGCTGCCACAGCACGAAGTCGAGCGGGTCGCGCTTGTGCGGATCGTCGGGGTTGCCGCCACGCTCGGCGGCCAACTTCAGCATCTCGTCGCGGTCGAGGCCGCTGAGGCGGCCGAAGCCGTCGAACGAGCTCACCTCGAAGTACACCCCACCCCCGGACTCGTATGCATGCCCGCGATCGAGCACCATCCCGATGAAGCCCCTGATGTCGGCGATCGCCGAGGTGGCCCGCGGCTCGCTCCAGCACTCGAGGAGCCCCAGGGACTCCATGTCGGCATCGAACCGCCCGATCTCGGCCGCCGCGAGGTCGAGATAGTGGACATCCAGCTCGCGCGCCTTGCGGAGGAGGTCGTCGTCCACGTCGGTGATGTTCCTCACGCAGCGCGTCTCGTGTCCGCGGTCCCTCAGCCGCCGCTGCAGGAGGTCGTACGTGAGGTACGTCGCCGCATGTCCGAGGTGCGTGGCGTCGTACGGGGTGATCCCGCAGGTGTACATGGTGACGATCCGGGGCGGGTCGAAGTCGACGACCGCTCGACGCGCGGTGTCGTACAGCCGCATCGGCCGTCCTGCGTTCTCCCCCGCAGTCATGATCGTGACTCCCCACCCATCCGGCATCCGTGGCCCACGAGGCGCGGCCCCGGTCAGCCTAGGGAGGGGCAGCCCAGGAGCCTCAGACGTGCTCCAACCCGGTGAACCTGATCGCCACCCGGGTGCGATACCTGACGTTGAGCTGCAGGAGCACCGCCGCAAAGGCCTCGATCGGCGCTGCGTTCGACAGCTCACCGGCGTCGAGCGGCCTGAAGCCGGGCACCATTCCCACCATCTCCACGACGGCGTCGGTCGCGGCGCGGTGATCGGAGCAGATGAGCACGTCGCTCTCGACAGGATGAGCGATGTCACCCAGCTCCTTCGCGGGAACGTGGTGAAACGCCGCGGCCACGAGGGACTTCGGGACCGCCGCCTGCACCGACGCCGCCACCGAGCCCCGGGGCGGGACCAGCGGCTGGAACTCGTGACCGACCTTCGCCAGCGCGTTGGCCATCGAGATGACCACCTTCCCGGCGAGCTGCTTGGAGACCGAAGCCGCCGTCGCCGCCGCTGCATCCCAGGGGGTGGCGATGACCACGACGTCAGCCTCGGACGCGCCCTCGTTGTCGGCCGATTCGATGGAGAGCTCACGGTCGTGCCACTTCTCGATCAGCAGGTCGCGGGTCTCCATCGCCCTGTACCTCGATCGCGAACCGACCACCACGTCGAAGCCGACGGAGGCCAGACGCACCGCCAGCCCGCTACCGGCCGGACCTGTTGCTCCCAGGACGCCAACACGCATGACCCACCAGCTTAGGGGCGCCGCCGGTCGTGGACCCGCTACTTCCTCTCGCGGGGCCTCAAGCGCCCATCGCGTGGTATCCGCCGTCCACGTGGACGATCTCCCCGGTGGTCTGAGGGAACCAGTCGGAGAGGAGCGCCACGCATGCCCGCGCCACCCCTTCGCTCTCGGTCACCTGCCACCCCAGTGGGGCCCGGTCGTCCCAGGCGTCCTCGAACAGCTCGAAGCCGGGGATCGACTTGGCGGCCATGGTCTTCACCGGACCGGCAGCGACGAGGTTCACCCGGATCCCCTGCGGCCCCAGGTCGCGTGCGAGGTACCGGGCTGTCGACTCGAGCGCAGCCTTCGCCACCCCCATCCAGTTGTACGCGGGCCAAGCCACAGTGGCATCGAGATCCAGGCCGACGATCCCTGCTCCGGGCGGCATCAGGGGAGAGACCGCCTCTGCCAGCAGCTTCAGCGAGTACGCCGAGACCTCGAGTGCCACCTGGACGTCGGGCCAGGTGGCGCGGAGGAAGTCACCACCCAGGCAGTCTGGGGGGGCGAAGCCGATCGCGTGCAGCGCGCCGTGGACCTCGCCCCACTCCTCCCCGAGTTGATCGCGCAATGCTCCGGCGTGGTCGTGGTGGGTTACGTCGAACTCGAGCACGCGGGTCTCGACCGGCAGCTTCCGGGCGGTCCGCTCCGTCAGGCTGCGGCCGCGCCCGGCACCGGTGAGGACGACCTCCGCCCCCTCCTTCTGCGCCAGAGCGGCCACCCCGAACGCCAGGGAGGCATCAGTGAGGACCCCGGTGACCACGATCTTCTTGCCATCCAGCAGACCCAAGAGATCCCCCCGACCCAGCGAACGACCCCACGTTAGGGGGCGCGCCCACCGCCGGCTGAATCAGGAGCACCACCCGCCGGTGACATCAGGGGATCGCGGTTCGCTTCCCTCACTCCCGATCCTGCCCGGAGGCGGTCGCCGGGCCCTCCAGGTAGCCGGGGTTGGCCACCTGCAGCTTCTCGCGCACCGCCTCCAGCACGGCTGACTTCACCTCTTCGTACCGGTCGTCCAGCGCCCCGCTTCGGATCGAAGAGGCCAGGTCGTCGTCGCTCTCGAACCCGAGCTCACGGAGCCGCGCCCGGTGGGCGGCCGCCTGAGCGGGTCCCAACTCGATCTCTCTCTCCACCACCTCGAGGACGTTCAGCACCACGCGGGTGTGGAACTTCGTCCGTCCCTCGGTGACCTCCAGGATCTCGTTCTCCACGAACTCCCGCACCGCCTCGAGCAGCTGCGCCGCGGTCGGGGGATCGTGCGGAGCGGTCACGGCAGCAGCCCGAGGAGGTCGTACTCGTTCTCGCAGGTGCGCCGGCCGATCGCCGCCAGCTCGACCGAGCGTGACATGCCGGAGAGGTGGGACTGCGCCTGGATGATGCACATGATCCCCCACTTCAGGGTGCCGAGGACCTCCCACCAGTGCACGACCGCCGGATCCACGGGTGCACCTCCGGCGCTCTCGTACGATCGGAACAGCGCCTCACGAGACCCCAGACCGGCCACCGGATCCTGGCTCCCGAACCGCCACGCGCGAACGCAGACCCAGCCGAGGTCCTCCATGGGATCACCGAGATGCGTCAGCTCCCAGTCCAGGACTGCGCTGAGCCCGTCCGGGCCGACGAGGAGGTTCCCGAGGCGGAAGTCCCCGTGGACGACAGCCGGATCACCCTCGGGTGGTCGACTCCTCTCCAGCCAGCGGAACGCGAGCTCGAACGCCGGGTGCGGCTCCCCCAAGAGCTCGAGGATCCCGCGGTACTGCACCAGCTGGTCCTGGGCGTCGAGCTGAGGAGCCCGGTCCACCGGGATCCGGTGTATCGCAGCCAGAGCGGAGCCCGCCTGCGCCACCAACACCTCTCTGGCGGAGGCGAACTCCGGATCGCGCAGGATCCTCCGGGGGATCGTCTCGCCGTCCAGTCGCTCGACGACGACGAAGGGGGCACCCACGGTCCCCTCCCCGTCCCCTGCGGCCAGCACGAGGGGGACGGGCACGCCGGCGACCCGGGCGGCCGCGAGGAGCTGAGCCTCCCCCTGCATGCCGGGTCCGGTCCCGACCGCACCTCGCCGTGCGCGTTGGAGGATCAGAGGGACGGCCACACCTTCGGCCCGCTCCAGGTCGAACGACCACGTCTCGCGCGACGCACCCCCGGAGAGACGCCGCAGGTTCGCGACCCTCCCGGGACCGAGTCCCTCGGTCCGGTCGACCAGCAGCTGCAGACCCGGTGCGGGATCAGAGGCCAAGACGGAGGTTCAGCAGGCAGCGGCCACGTACGGATAGGGGTTGACCGGAACGCCACCGATGTGGATCTCGAAGTGGAGGTGGGCCCCCACCGCGTTGCCGCTCTCGCCGTTGTAGCCGATCACGGTTCCCGCAGCCACGCGTCCGCCCTGGCCGTACCCACTGAGGTGTCCTCCGTAGTAGTAGCGCCCGTCGTCACCGGTGAGCTGGAAGTTCAGGCCCCCGAGCGCGTCCGACCCGTGGCTGACCACACCGCTCGCCGGAGCGAGCACCGGAGCGCCAACCGGAGCCATCATGTCGACCCCCCTGTGGGCGCGTCCGCCCGAGCGCGGCTCGCCCCAGCTGTCCCGGAAGACGCCCCCGGGGAGCGGGCAGACGATTCCGCCTCCCGACGGTGGGTCGACGACGGGAGCCGACGGGGTACCGGGGACCGTCCCCGATGGCGAAGCTTCGGCCTCCTGGCCCGCGTCCATCGCCGCGGCGCGGCGCGCGAGCTGTTCCGCCCGCTCCCCGGCTGCCTCGCGGGCCGCGGCCTCGCGGGCGCGCTCGGCCTCCTCGGCCGCCCGTCGACGCTCCTCCTCGATCCGCTGCCGCTCCAGCTCCTCGAGCCTGGCGAGCTCCGCGGTGAGCTCCTCCTGGCGGCTCTCGAGCTGCGAGATCACCTGCTCCTGCTCGGCCAGCGCGGCCTCGAGCTCCTCGGTCGAGGCGTCGAGGCGAGCCCGGGTCCGGCGGTAGCGATCGATCGCCTCCATGTCGTCCTGGCTCACCGCGCGCGCGAGCGCGGAGGCACGCGCCTGGCGGTTGGGGTCACCGTCGATGATCGGCTCCGCCCCTCCGCGCGTGTACTGGCTGATCGCCACCTCCTGAACCTCGACTCGCAGGGCTTCCAGCTCGGTCGCCGCATCGGCCCGCTCCGCCTCGACGCGGGCGATCTCCTGCTCCAGCTCGCCGAGACGGGACTGGGCCGCGTCGATCTCCGCGATCATGCGCTGGGCCTCGGCCCTGGTCTCGGCAAGCCCGGGCGTGGATTCGGACGCGCCCGACGCCACCACCCCTGCCGAAGCCAGCACGGCAGCGAGCGACAGCACGGTGAACACGAGGAGCAGGCGCCGCACGACCTCACGACAGTAGCCCTCGCGCTGGACCATTGCGATCCGATGACGAAACGCGCGAAAGGCCCCCGAATCAGTGACTTCCAGGCGCCGGGAGGCCTGCTCTGCCTGCCTCAGCGGGCGCGGTCGGACTCGTCCATGATCTCGCCCACCAGCGCCTCCAAGAGGTCCTCGAGGGTGACCAGCCCCACCATCCTGCCCGTCTCGTCGGTGACGACGGCCACGTGCACCCTTGCCACCCGCATGCTCAACAAGAGGTCTGCGAGGTTCCTCTCGGGCGGGACCCTCAGCATCCGCCGGACCAGGTGGCGAGGAAGGGGACGGCCGTGGGCCGCGGGCGACAGCGAGAGCAGGTCCTTGGCGTGGACGAAGCCGAGCGGCTCCCCTCCGTCCCTCTCGACCACCGGGAGCCGGGAGTGTCCCCGCGCCACCACGATCTCCTCCACCTCGGAGACCGTCGCCTCGGAGGCGACGATGACCACCGCGCTCTTCGGCACCATCACCGAGTCCACCCGCCGTTCCCCGAAGTCCAGTGCTCCCGAGAGGAGGGCGTGCGCGAAGTCCTCGATCATCCCCTCATCCGCCGACTGGCGCAGCATGGTTGCCAGCTCGTCCGCCGTGTGACCGGCACGGAGCTCGTCGCGCGGCTCGACTCCCAGCAGGCGGATCGCTCCGCTCGCCATCGCGTTCAACAGGCGGATGACCGGGCCGAGGGCCACCATGTACACGCGGTTCCCGCCGGCCAGCCTGAGCAGGGTCCGCTCGGGATCGGCGATCGCGACGTTCTTCGGGACCATCTCCCCGAGGACCATGTGGAAGAACACGACGATGACGAGCGAGACGGCGATCGAGAGCGTGCGCACCACCGCGGACTCGGGGTCGGTCACGGTCCCCGCCAGCCGTTCGATCACGGATCCGACGGCGGGTTCGGCCACGAAGCCCAGCGCGAGCGACGCCATGGTGATCCCGAGCTGGGCGCCCGCGAGCTGGGGGTTGAGGTCCTTCATCGCAGCCAGCGCCAGCTTTGCTGCCCTACTCCCCTCCGAAGCCAGCGGCTCGATCCTCGTGCGGCGGGAGGCGACGAGCGCGAACTCGACCGCTGTGAAGAACACGTTGGCGGCGAGCAGGACCGCCACCGCGACCAGCGCCCAGCCGATCATCCGAGCTCCTCGGGACGATGTGGCCTCCGCACCCGCACCGTGGCCACCCGGAGGCGATCCATCTCCTCGACGGCGAAGGTCCAGCCCTCGTCCTCGAACGACTCCCCCTGCGCCTCGGGAACGCGACCCAGCCGGTCGAGGACGAAGCCGGCGAGGGTCTCGTAGCCCCCCTCGGGCATCTCGAAGCCGCACGCGTCGGTCACCTCGTCGGGATGGAGCGTCCCGGCAAGGAGCCACTCCCCGGGCTGTTGCACGACAGTGAGGCTCGTCGGCCGGTCGTACTCGTCCGCGATCTCCCCCACGATCTCCTCCAGCAGATCCTCGAGGGTCACGATCCCGGCGGTGCCCCCGTACTCGTCCACGGCCACCACGAGATGGCTGCGACTCCGCTGGATGTCGACCAGGAGATCGTCGAGGTCGCGCGTCTCGGGCACGAACACCGCCTCCGCTGCCAGCTCCGAGACCTCGGTGCTCGTGCGCTCCTCGAGAGGGATCCTGTGAACCTGGTTGACGTGCACCACTCCTCGCACGTCGTCGAGGTCCGCCCCGTACACCGGGAAGCGCGAGTGGCCCGTGCGTCGGGCCAACGTCACCAGCTCGGCGGCACTCTGCTCGCACTGGATCGCCTCGAGCGCGGTCCGGGGGACGAGGACGTCGGCTGCGGTCTTCTCACCGAACCTGATGGAGCGCCTGAGCAGCTGGGATGCCTTGCTGTCCAGGATCCCCTCCTCCGCCGATGCCTGGAACAGGATCTCCAGCTCGGCCAGGGAGCGGACCGTCACGAGCTCGTCGGTCGGCTCGATCCCGAAGCGACGCACCGCCCAGTTCGCCGCGCCGTTGAGCACCGCGATCACCGGCCCGAACACGACGCTGTACGCACGCATCGGCGGCCCCAGAAGGAGCGAGGCGCTGAGCGGCTTGGCGATGGCCAGGCCCTTCGGCACCAGCTCCCCGAAGAGCATCTGCGCGACCGTGGCCAACACGAGGGCGAGCACGATGCTGACGCCCTGCGCTCCACCGCTGCCGAGCACCCCTTCGAGCGTCGGCTCGATGAGGCGGGCGATCGTCGGCTCAGCGATGAAGCCCAGCGCCAGGGAGGTGACGGTGATCCCGAGCTGCGCGCCGGAGAGATGGTGGGTCAGGCGATGCAGCAGGCCCTCGCAGGTCCTGGCGGCCCGACTCCCCTGCTCCGCGCGGCTGCGCACGCGGTTCCGGTCGACGGCCACCAAGGCGAACTCGACTGCGACGAAGAAGGCGTTCGCAGCAACCAGGAGAGCTACGGCCAACAGGCCGAGTGCGGTCTCCATGGCTGCGGAACCCTCTCTCGCTCACGGCCCCGGTGGGGCTCTTGGGCCCACCGCGAACCACCGGGCAAGGTCCACGTCGAAGGTCCTGCGGTCGACGTGGTGTGCCGACGCGGGGGCAGGCTACTAGCCGGCCACCGGGCAGTTCATGGCTGCCGGGCGATCGCCCCTGCTCGGGCTGGTGAACGCCGGCAGTAGTTCGATAGCCTAACCATTCTGTGCCGGAGCCGATGACCTCCTCCCCTGAGCCCGACGGCGGGGACGGAACATCAGCCGACCTCGAGGCGGCCCACGCAGTGGCCCGTCTCTCGAAGCAGCTCGAGCTGGCCCTCGCGGAGGTCGACCTGACCCTCCCCCAGTACCGCGCCCTCCTGTTCCTCCGGCGCGGCACGGTGGCCCCCTCCACCCTTGCCGGGCAGCTCGCCGTCACCCGTCCCACGATCACCGCCCTGATGGACGGGCTGGTGGCCCGGGGCCTCGTCGAGCGGAGGCAGGATCCGATCGACCGCCGGAGGACCGAGCACGTGCTCACGACAGACGGCGGCAGGGCGCTCGACACGGCGGACCGGATCGTGGCCGAGCGCCTCGCCTCCATCGTTGCGACCCTCCCGCCCCGCCAGGCCCGGAAGGCGCTTGAGGGGCTGGCGCTGTGGGGTGAGGCCCTGACCCGCGCCCGCGCAGCCCTCCTCGCAGGACGATGACCGCCACCACCGAAGCAGCCGAGACACCGACCGGTGCAGGACCGGTGCACGCCGACGACAGCGATGCCCCAACCCGGTTCGAGCCGGTGGCGGAGGCGAACCGCTACGCCGCGCCCAAGGCCACCGTGGATCCCGACACGGACAAGGGATGGGTACGCCGGGTCATGCCGATCGTCATGGCACACCGGTGGCTCCTCATCGGGTCCCTCGCGGCCGCGTTCATCGCCCTCCTGTCCACCGTCGCCGTGCCAGCCGTCGTCCGCTCCGCCATCGACGATGCTCTCATAGCCCGCGAGAGCCCCATCTCGCGCTTCGTGGTCGTCCTCGTGATCCTGGCCGCGGTCCGGGCGGTGACCGCCTTCGGGTACCGCTACGGGCTGTATCGGCTGGCGTACCTGATCGAGACCGACCTCAGGTCGATCATCTACCGCCACCTGACTCGGCTGTCCTTCTCGTTCTTCGACCGGGTCCAGGCCGGACAGCTGATCTCCCGCGCGAACTCCGACATCCGGTCTGTCCAGATGTACCTCGCCTTCGCGCCCCTGATGTCGATGACCCTCCTCACCTTCGGGATCGCGTTCGCCTTCATGCTGACGATCAGCGTTCCGCTGACCATCGTGGGCATCGCAGCCCTGCCCGGTGTGTACATGGTGGGAGCAAGACTTCGTGACCAGATCTTCCCCCTCACCTGGATCGTCCAGTCCCGGCTGGCGGATGTGGCCACCATCGTCGACGAGAACATCAACGGTGTGCGGGTCATCAAGTCCTTCGCCGCAGAGGAGGAGCAGATCGGGCTGCTCGCCCACGCAGCACGTCGGCTCCAGTGGGCGACGGTGGCGATGGCCAACGCGCGAGCCCGGTACGGCCCCCTCATGGAGAACCTGCCCCGCCTGGGGATGGTTGCCGTCCTCGTCTACGGGGGCTGGCTGGTGATCGAAGGGGAGATCCAACTGGGGACCCTCGTCGCCTTCAACGCCTACATCGTGATGTTGCAGGCACCCTTCCGCCTCCTCGGCTTCTTCCTCATGCTCGGCCAGCGGGCCAACGCCTCGGCCCAGCGCATCTACGAGATCCTCGACGAGCAGCCCGAGATCGCGGACAGGCCGGAGGCTCTCCACCTCGTGGACCCGGAAGGTCGGATCGAGCTCCGCGATGTCACCTTCGGCTACGCGGACGGACCTGACGTGCTCAGCGGATTCGGGCTGACCATCGAACCCGGGGAGACCGTTGCCATCGTCGGACGGACCGGGAGCGGCAAGTCCACGATCGCGCGGCTGCTGCCGCGCTTCTACGACGTGCGCAGCGGATCGGTCCTGGTCGACGGCACCGATGTCCGCGACCTGACCCTCGCCAGCCTCCGGGCCAACGTAGGTCTCGTCCTCGACGAGCCGTTCCTCTTCTCGACCTCGGTTCGCGACAACATCGCCTACGGCCGCCCGGACGCCGCCTTCGAGGAGATCGTCGCCGCCGCGACAGCCGCCCAGGCGCACGAGTTCATCGAGAAGCTTCCCGACGCCTACGACACAGTGGTCGGAGAGCGCGGGTACACGCTCTCCGGCGGCCAGCGCCAGCGCCTGGCCCTCGCCCGCACCCTGCTCGTCAACCCGAGGCTCCTCGTCCTCGACGACGCGACATCGGCCGTGGACGTGGGGGTCGAGGCCGCGATCCACACGGCTCTGGAGGGGAGGCTGGAAGGCCGCACCACGATCGTCATCGCCCATCGGCTCTCCACCATCTCGCTGGCTGACCGGGTCGTGCTCCTCGAGGACGGACGGGTCGCGGCCTCCGGCACCCACGCCGAGCTGATGGAGCACGAGCCGCGATACGCCGACGTGCTGGCCCGATCCCGCGAGATCGAGGAGAGGCTCGAAGAGGAGCAGGGTGAGGAGGCCGCGGACGAGGACGACGTCGCCTACCGCCGCCGTGTCTCGGCATCGGTGTCGCGAACCCCGGATCTGGGCTTCGGCGGGCTCGGCGGCCTGGGTGGGATCCCGTCCGGAGGCGGAGGATGAGCTGGGGCCCGCCCGCGGGATCGCCCTTCGCCGGGCAGGGGGCGGTCGCCCAGAGCACCGCGGCCGGGCTGCCGTTCGCGGGCGTGCCACCGGAGATGGTGCGCCGGGTCACCGACCTGCTCGGGAGCGAGCCCGAGCATCCTCGCGATCAGGTCGAGTTCAGCCAGTCGACTTGGGACCGGCGCCCCTTCAACCTCCGGGTGTTCCTGCGCCCGCACCTCCGCGCCCTGCTCCTCGCCCTTCTCCTCGTCGTCCTGGAGACGATGACGCTCCTCGCCGGACCGGTGCTCACCTCGATCGGGATCGACCGCGGGATCGTCGCCGGGGAGAAGACGGTGCTCCTCGTGGTGGGGGGCCTCTACCTGGTCGTGGTGGTGGGGAACGACCTCGCCTCCATGGCGCGCATCTCCTGGACGAGCCGCCTCGGCGAGCAGCTCATGTACGAGCTCCGGGTACGCCTGTTCTCCCACTTCCAGCGGCTGTCGATCGACTTCTTCACCGAAGAGAAGGCCGGCCGCCTGATGAGCCGGATGACCAGCGACATCGAGTCGTTGACGGCGCTCTTCCAGGAGGGCCTGGTGAACATGCTGGTCCAGGCCCTGACCCTGGTCGTGATCGTGGTGGTGCTGTTCGCTGTGAACGCGAAGCTCGCCCTGATACTCGTCGTCGCGGTCATCCCTGCGATGGTCCTGTTCACCCTCTGGTTCAGATCGGCGTCCGACCGTGGCTACGGGAGGGTCCGGGACCGCATCGCGGACGTCCTCGCCGATCTCCAGGAGAGCCTCTCGGGCATCCGGATCATCGCGGCGCACAACCGACGTCGACACAACGTCATCCACCACCAGAACGTCATCGGCGAGCACCTGGACGCCAACCTCTACACGGCCAGGGTCGGCGCCATCTACGGGCCGGGAACAGAGGCTGCCGGCATCCTCGGGCAGGCCCTGGTGCTCGGTGTCGGGGGCAGCATGCTGCTCAACGGCTCCCTCACCTTCGGCGAGCTGACGCTGTTCGTCCTCTACCTGACGTACTTCTTCGCCCCGATCCAGCAGCTCGTGCAGCTCTACAACACCTACCAGCAGGGGCAGGCCGCGATCTCCAAGCTGCGCGAGGTCCTCGGAACGGAGCCGTCCGTCGCCGAGCGAGCGGGAGCCCCTGACCTCCCGCCGATGGAAGGCCGCGTCGACCTGGAGTCGGTCACCTTCGGATACCGAGCCGATCGACCGGTGCTGCACGACGTCAGCCTGCACATAGACGCCGGCGAGACCTTTGCGCTGGTCGGGCCGACCGGTGCCGGCAAGTCCACCATCGCGAAGCTGGTGACACGCTTCTACGATCCCTCCGCGGGTCGCATCCTCATCGACGGGACTGATCTGAGGGACGTGACCCTCCACTCGCTGCGCCGCCAACTCGGCATCGTCCCGCAGGAGCCGTTCCTCTTCCACGGCTCGATCCGCGACAACATCGCCTTCGCCCGCCCCGACGCGCCCGACCAGGAGATCCGGGATGCCGTCGAAGCCGTCGGCCTCGAGGAGCTGGTGGCACGCCTGCCCCACGGCCTCGACACCCCGTGCCACGAGCGGGGGTGCCTCCCTCTCGTCCGGAGAGCGCCAGCTGCTCGCGCTCGCCCGTGCCTTCCTGGCCCGACCCCGGGTTCTCGTCCTCGACGAGGCGACCTCCAACCTCGATCTGAAGTCCGAGGCCAAGATCGAGCACGCGCTCGACAACCTCCTCCAGGGTCGCACCGCGATCATCATCGCCCACCGCCTCGCGACCGCCATGCGCGCGGATCGGATCGCCGTGGTCGATGACGGACGGATCGTCGAGCTGGGATCCCACGAGGAGCTCACCGCGCGGGAAGGCCACTACGCGGAGCTGTTCGACCAATGGCAGCGCCACGCCGGGAAGGCGGATGACGCCGGCTGACCGCGCCCGGGGCGGGCACAGCCCGACCCTCGGCATGAGCGGTGTGTGCATGCACCGCGACGGCAGGGCCATCCTCGAGGAGGTGGACTGGGAGGTGAACCCCGGCCAGCGATGGGTGGTGCTCGGACCGAACGGCTCCGGCAAGACCAGCCTGCTCAGGATCGCCGCTCTGACATTGCACCCGTCGAGGGGCACCGTCGAGGTGCTGGGCGAGGTGCTGGGCAGGACCGACGTGCGCAGGCTCCGCTCGCGCATCGGCTTCTGCAGCGCTGCCCTGGCTGAGGAGCTCCGACCTTCGCTGCCGGCACGAGATGTCGTGCTCTGCGGGCGTCACGCTGCACTCGAACCCTGGTGGCACCACTACTCGGACGAAGATCGCTCCCGGGCCGGCGATCTCCTCGAGCGGATGGGTTGCGCATCGCTCGACGCGCAACCCTTCGGCACGCTCTCCTCCGGAGAGCGCCAGCGCGTGCTGCTCGCCCGGGCTCTGATGTCCGATCCCGACCTGCTCCTGCTCGACGAACCCGCCGCCGGACTCGACGTGGGCGCTCGCGAGCAGCTCGTCGGCTCACTCGCCGATCTCTCCTTCGATCCGGCGACCCCGCCCACGGTCCTCGTGACGCACCACCTCGACGAGATCCCCGCGGGGTTCACCCACGCTCTGCTCCTGAAGGCCGGGCGCGTCACCTGCCACGGCCCGCTCGAGGCGGTCATGACGAGCCCCAACGTCAGCTCCCTCTTCGACGTCGGCCTGGAGGTGAGCCTCCGGGACGGCCGCTGGTCCGCACTCGGACGACCCTGAGGCTCCTGTCGTGCTCGCCGCCCCCACAGGTGCCTCTCCTCGAGCCAGAACTCCTCCGTCCGGCCGGAGGGACCGCTGCTCACCAGCGGCGATCACGCCGTGGGCCGCTGCCCCAGCAGCTCCAGCAGGCGCAGGCGCGAGCGCTCGATCTCCTGGGCGAGCAGGATCCTGAGGGCACGGCTGGCGAACCTGCCGCCGTAGTGGAGGCGCATCTCCAGCCTGGACCCGTCGGGGGTCGACGCCACCTCGGCGGTGAGCACCCATGGGGAGTGCTGCCGCCCGTCCCGCTCCCGACGCTCGAACACCACCCGATGCGGTGGCAGGTGCTCGGTGCGGACCATGCGCAACCGCTTGGACCGGGCCAGCGGACCGAGCCGCCCCCTCAGGTCGACGCTCCACGCAGGCCCGGCATCACCAGCCGCCGCCTCCACCTCCTCGGCCCGGGGGACCATCTCGAGCCAGGAGGGGTACCGCGACAGATCTCCCACCCAGGCGAAGAGCTCCGGCGGAGGAACGCGCGCCTCCAGGCTGGCCAGGACGTCCACGATCCCGTGGTCTAGCCGGTCGCGGCGAGGATCGCTGCTCCCTGGTGGGCCCACACGACCGCCAGGATCGGGTACGGGTTCACCGCACGCCCGAGATCGGCGATCTCGAAGTGGAGATGCGGAGTGCCGCCCTGGGCGTTCCCGGTGGAGCCGACGTAACCGATCACCTCGCCGGGTGAGACGATGGTGCCCGCCTCTATCCCCTCCGCGTAGTCGGAGAGGTGGGCGTAGTAGTACTCGAGTCCGCTGGCGCCGCGCATCGTGATGCCGAGACCCCCGAGCTCGTGGCTGTGGACCTTCAGGATCTGGCCGCGCTCGACCGCGACCAATGGGGTTCCGTCCGCCGCCACGATGTCAGTGCCTTCGTGCCAGTGCTGCCAGGCGGTGCCCACCATCCTCGGCGCGCCCCAGCTGTCGCCGAACGCGTTGGGGCCGAACACCGGGAAGCGGAAGCCCTCGGCCATGATCCGGCTACCTGCCTGCCAGACCTCCACCGCCACATGGGCCTCCTGCAGGACGCTCTTCTGTCTCGTGGCCACCTTCGTCATCCGCGTGACCTCGTCGTCGAGAGATGTGACCCGGTCGAGGAGCTCGGTGGCTTCCTCGTCGAGCGCGGCCCGCCGCTCGAGGTAGGTGCGCACCGTGGCGTCGTCGGACTCCAGGACCGCCCCCATGAGGATGATGCCCCGCTGCGCGTCGTTGGCGTCCTCGGCTCCGAGCACGGCCGACAATCCCGGATCGACACCCCGGATGTAGGCGTCCACCGCGTGACGCTCGAAGCTCCGCCTCGCCCGCCGCGCGGCCACGAGCGCCGCTCTCTCGTCCCCCTCGAGCATCGCGACCTGCAAGTCGAGGTCCACCCTCGAGACCCGGAGAGCGCGGAGAGACCCCGCAGCCTCGAGGTAGCTCTCCCTCACCTCGTCCAGCTCCAGCTGCGCACGTTGCAGCTCGGCCATCGCGACCTGTGTCGAGAGGGGGTCGAAGGGGAGCTGGTCGGCGTAGTTCTCCCCGACCGCATCGATCGCGTCCGGCAGCAGCTCCTCTTCGAAGGTCGAGAGATCCGGCAGTGGAGGGAGCGTGGTGGTCGTGGTCTCATCCGGCGGGTCGGAGGGCCCGGTCGTCGTCGACGTGACCGGACCCGTCGTGGTCGTGGGATCGGTCGTCGATGGACCCTCCTGCGCCGATGCCGGCATCACCAGGCCGACAGCCATCACCAGGAACGCCAGGAGGAGCCCTGAGCAGGTGGTGGCTGGGCTCCTCCGAGTCATTCTCCTGGTGCTCCCCAAGCTTCGAGTCGCGCCCTCTCATCCGGCACCGCGCAGCACCGCGACCGGCGCCACTCCCCACGCCACCGGGCAGACCGCCCGGACGTCACGACGACATCTCCTCCGAGAGAGTACCGATACAGTCCCCCCGATGCGGCGCACGCTGTTCACGGCCGAGCACGAGATGTTCCGCGACAGCTTCCGCAAGTTCGTGGAGCGGGAGATCTCACCCTTCCACCCGACCTGGGAACGTGAAGGGCGGGTGCCTCGTGATCTGTTCAGGGTGGCCGGGGAGGCCGGCTTCCTCTGCATCTCCGCACCCGAGGCGCACGGTGGATCGGGTGTCGACGACTTCCGTTTCAACGTCGTCATCGGTGAGGAGGTCCAGCGCGCCGGTGTGGCCGGCAGCGGGCTCGGACTCACCCTGCACAACGACATCACGCTCCCCTACATCCTCAGGGGCACCGAGGAGCAGAAGGCCCGATGGCTGCCGGGCATGGTGCGGGGTGATCTCATCACCGCGATCGCGATGACGGAGCCCGGGATGGGAAGTGACCTGGCATCGATGACCACCACCGCGATCCGCGATGGTGACCACTACGTGGTGAACGGATCGAAGACGTTCATCACCAACGGGATCAACTCCGACATCGTGGTGACGGCCGTGAAGACCGATCCGAGCGAACGCCACCGCGGGATCAGCCTCCTCGTGATCGAAGACGGCATGGAGGGCTTCGAGAGGGGAAGGAACCTCGAGAAGCTGGGACTGCACGCCCAGGACACGGCCGAGCTGTTCTTCCACGACGTACGCGTCCCCTTCACGAACCGGCTGGGTGACGAGGGGACCGGCTTCCTCCAGCTGGTCCAGAACCTGCCCCAGGAGCGGCTGAGCATCGCCGTCGCGGGTCTCGCGGCGGCCCAGCAGGCGCTCGCATGGACGCTCGAGTACTGCACGGACCGCCGGGCCTTCGGACAGCCCATAGGGACGTTCCAGAACTCGCGCTTCAAGCTCGCGGAGATCCGCACGGAGCTGGAGGTCGGACAGGCCTTCCTCGACCGGTGCGTCGTCGCTCACATGGAAGGTGAGCTCACGGCCGAAGAGGCTGCGATGGCGAAGTGGTGGTGCACCGAGCTCCAGAAGCGCGTGGTGGACGAGTGCGTGCAGCTCCACGGTGGGTACGGCTACATGCTCGAGTTCCCGATCGCCCGGGCGTACGCCGACGCCCGGGTGCAGACGATCTACGGCGGCACCACCGAGATCATGAAGGAGATCATCGGTCGCAGCCTCGGTCTGTGAACGGCGGTCCACCGGCGTTCCGAGGCTGCTGCATCGGGCCGCGATCCACTCGGTCCACGGGCTCTCCCGCAGACCGGAGCTCTCAGGCCAGCAGATCCCGGGCGATGTGGGTCATCTGGATCTCGTCGGTCCCTGCGTAGATCTGCAGCACCTTGGCGTCGCGCGCGAGCTGCTCCACCCTGAACTCGGACATGTAGCCGTTGCCGCCGTGGAGCTGCACCGCCTCCATCGCCACCTCGACCGCCGCGCGCGCGCCGAGTACAGCTTCATCGCCGAGGCCTCCGCCAGGCTCAGAGCACGGCCCGCCTGGCTCATCTCCATGAACCTGAACACCAGGTTCTGGACGTTGAGGCGGGCGACCTCCATCCGTGCCAACTTCTCCTGGATCAGCTGGAACTCACCGATCGGCTGTCCGAACTGCACGCGGTTCTTGGCGTACGCGATGCAGAGCTCCAGGCAGCGCTCGATGATCCCGAGAGCCATCGCCGCCACCCCGGAGCGCTCCATCGAGAAGGTCTCCTTGGCCCCTTCACGGCCACCGGCAGGGTGGTCCTCGGTCTCCCCGATGAGACGGTCCCGACCGACCCTCACGTCGCTCAGGAAGAGCTCGCCCGTCGGAGAGGAGTGCATCCCCATCTTTCGCAGGGGCGCAGACTGCTCGAGGCCCGGCATCCCGCTGTCCAGGATGAAGCTGAGGATCTTCCGCTCTGCCGGCGGGTTGCCCTCGTCCAGCTTGCAGATGAACACGATCGTGTCCGCGAACGGCCCGTTCGTGATGAAGGTCTTGGACCCGTTGAGCAGGTACTCGTCGCCGTCCCGCCTGGCCGTGGCCTTCATCGAGCCGAAGGCGTCCGAACCGGAGTCCGGCTCGGTGATGGCCCAGGCGCCGATCTTGTCGAAGGCGAGGAGGTCGGGGACGTACTTCTCCTTCTGGGCAACGGTTCCCTTGCTCATGATGGCAGCGGCGGTCAAGCCCATGCTCACGCCAAGAGCGGTCACCATGCCCGGGCAGTACCTGCAGAGCTCGATGATCGGGATCATCTGGAAGCCGGCCATCGGGTCGGTGGCTTCGCCGGTCGTCTCCCCACGGCCGGGCATCCCCTCCTCGGGCGCCGCAGCTCCGGCTTCGGCAGACCTCTCGGCCTCGATCCGGCGCCGGAACCCCTCCCGTGCCATCACGTCCATCCCGAAGGTGCGGAACATCTTGCGGAGCACCTCGTAGGGAGGGACCCCCTCGTGCTCGAACTCGTCGATGCGAGGGGCGATCTCGGCTTCGATGAACTGGCGGACCGCCTGCTTCATCATCTTCTGCTCGTCTGACCACTCGAACATGGCCTCGACAAGAGCAGATGTCGCGACAGCGCGCAATTCGGCCAGAATCACTGCTCACCCGGTGATCGAGACCGGGACGTCTACCCGATCCATCGATGGTGAGCCGCACCTCCACACCGCCGCCCGCGGGCGGGCCCCGACAGCAGTCAGGTCCCCCCGGGCTTCCCTACTCCCCCGCCCTCGACGGGCTGCGTGGCCTCTGCGTGCTCGCGGTGATGCTGTTCCACGCGGGCTTCGGGTGGGCGATCGGCGGGTACCTGGGTGTCTCCACCTTCTTCACCCTCTCGGGCTTCCTGATCACCTCGCTGCTGTTCGGCGAGCGGCACGGCACGGGGTCGATCGACCTCCGCCGGTTCTGGTCACGGCGGTTCCGGCGTCTGATGCCCGCCGCGCTGGCGACCCTCGGCCTCGCGGTGCTCTTCGGTGCAACCGTTGCAGATCCCGGCCAGCTGCGCGATTTGCGGGGTGACGTCCTCGCCGCGCTGGCATACGTGGCCAACTGGCGCTTCATCCTCGACGACCAGAGCTACGCCGACCTCTTCGCCGGGCCGTCGCCCGTGCTCCACTTCTGGAGCCTGGCCATCGAGGAGCAGTTCTACATGCTCTTCCCGCTGGTCACCGCCGGCGTGCTGGGCGTCGCCGGCGGCTCCCGGCGACGTCTCGCCTCGGTCCTCGCCGTCGGTGCAGCACTGTCGTTCGCTCTGCCGCTGCTGTTCGACTGGTCCCGGAACCGCATCTACTTCGGCACCGACACGCGGGCGGTCGAGCTCCTCATCGGCTCCCTGGTGGGCCTCCTCCTGTACCGCCGCCGAATCCCCCGGTCGGCCCGACCGGTCGTCGCACTCACCGGCGTGGGCGGACTCGCACTGATGGTCTGGCTGATGGCCACGACGACCCAGGGCAGCGGCTGGTTGTACGACGGGGGGCTCGGTCTCTACGCGGGCATCAGCGCCATGGTGATCGTCTCAGCGGTGCAACCCTGGAGCCCGGTGAGCCGGCTTCTCGCCCGGCGACCGCTGGTGGGGCTCGGTCGCATCTCCTACGGCGTGTACCTCTACCACTGGCTCGTGTACCTGTGGCTCACCCCTGAGCGGACCGGCCTCGCGCTGTGGCCTCTCTTCGGGCTCCGCGCCCTGCTCACCCTCGCGGCAGCCACCGCTTCCTACCGCCTGCTCGAGGAGCCGATCCGACGGGCCCGCCTCGTCACGGCCCATCAAGCCCGACGATTGGTGCCGGCAGCAGCGATCGGCCTAGCAGTCGCGCTGGTCGTGGTGACGACCCACCCACCGGAGCCGCTCATCGACTTCGCAGCCGCCGAGGAGGCCCTCGCCGCGACCGAGATAGCGCCGATGGATCATCCGCCGACGGGGGACCCTGCCGGTGACCTCCCCGCACCACCTCCTCCCCGGATCGCGATGTTCGGCGACTCGACCGCCCTGATGACCGCTGTCGGGCTCACCTCCTGGATGGAGAAGACCGGTGCCGCAGTGAACGCGGGTGGGAACAGCTGGCTCGGCTGCGGTGTCGGGCGCGGCGGGGAGCGGCGGGCGTTCCCCGGGGACGATTCCTCCGCACCGGATGGATGCGACGACTGGGAGACGACCTGGGCGGCAGCGATCGACGAGGGAAGCCCTGACCTGGCCGTGGTCCAGGTCGGCCCGTGGGAGGTGGCCGACCGCCGCCTGCCGGGCGACGACGAGTGGAGAGCACCCGGCGACCCGACCTACGACCGCTACCTCCTCGAGGAGATGGTCACCGCCACCGACGTCCTCTCCGCCGGGGGTGCGGAGGTCGTGTGGCTGACGAGCCCGCCGGTCGGACCCGGCACCTCGGGGAACGAGATCGAGCGCAGAGGTGACGCCGCGGATCCGGCGAGGATGCAGAGGGTGAACGAGCTCATGACCGAGGCCGCGGAACGGCGCCCGGGCACCGCTCACGTCCTCGACCTGGCCGGGTACGTCGCGTCCACCGGGGAAGACGTTCGACTCCGGCCCGACGGCGTCCACTTCGGCCCCGAGACCGCGGAGGAGGTCGTCCGGGACTGGCTCGGGGCGTCACTTGTCGAGATCCACGTCGCGGAGTGGATCGACCGCTGGTTGGAGACCAACGCTCCGCCGCTCCCGTCTCCGCTGCGAACGCTGATGATCGGGGACTCGACGGCGATGATGGTCGGATTCGGCCTCGACGACTACGGCCGGGACACCGGGGAGCTCCAGATGCGCAGCCTCGCGGAGCTCGGCTGCGGGGTGGGGCGCGGCGGCTGGCGGGACTACCAGGCTGCGGTGACCAGCGTGGACGACGAATGCGCGCAGACCTGGGAGGGGTGGCGTCAGGGCGTGGAGGAGTTCGACCCCGACGTCGTGGTCGCGCTCACCGGGCCGTTCGACGTGTGCGACCGTCGGCTGGACGGGAGCGACGAGTGGCAGGCACCGGGTGATCCCGAGTACGACGCCTACCTGTCGGACGAGTTGGAGGCGGCCTCGGAGCTCCTGACGTCGCGCGGCGCCCTGCTCGTGTGGCTGACGAGTCCGGCCATCGATCTCGGAAGGGCCGACGTCTCGCCCGGTTCGGTCCATCACCCCGCGAGCGACCCCGATCGCATGGACCGCCTGAACGAGCTCATCCAGGAGACGGCCGAGGGGCAGAGCGCCATCGCGACAGCCGACTACGCAGCCCATCTCCGCAGCTACCCCGGGGGTGAGCTGGACCCCGAGATGCGCCCGGACGGCGTGCACCTGGCCAACGGCAAGACCCGGCTGGTCGCCGACTGGCTGGCGCCCGAGCTGGAGCGCCTGTACGCGGAGCGGGAGATCGAGATCTGGAGATCCACCTCGCTCGCCACCCTCCTGGGCGCGCCCTGACCGGAGAATCCACCCGTGAGGGGCAAAGAGTGGACACGACCACCTGAATCGGCCAAGCTGGAGGCCGACAGAGAGCCGGGGCCGGCCGAGGCGGGCCGTACGGAACACGGAAGGCTACGGAAGATGACAAATCGTTCGATGCTCCGCGGAACCCTTATCGCAGCGGTCCTCGTGACCGTCGGCCTTCTCGTCGCGCCCACCAGCGCAGGCGCCCAGTACGGAGGCCAGGTCACCGTGACCTGCTCACCGACCTCGGTGAGCGCGGGTGGCGCGGTGAACTGCGGCCTCAGCGGCTTCGCCGGATCGTCCCTGGTGACATGCACCATCGGCGGCGCGACGCTCGGCTCCACGACCACAGACACCGGCGGCGCGGGATCGGTTGCGGGCACGGTGCCCACATCGGCAGCCGGTACCAGCGTCGCTGTCTCCTGCTCCGACGGCACCAACACCGGTGGAACGACCCTCGTGCTGCAGGCGGCAACCGCGGCCACCACCGGAGCACCGCTTCCGGTCACCGGCTCCGACAGCCTCTCGCTGGCCCAGGTGGCGCTGGTGCTCATCGCTGCCGGCGGCCTGATCCTGCTGGCCGTCCGGAGGCGTCAGGCCAAGGTCCAGGAGCCGGTGGCTGCCTGACCTGCTCGACGCACACGATCTGAACGGCCCCGCCTTGGCGGGGCCGTTCCGCGTCCGGGCTCGCGCTCTCGGTGGCGCATGGAGCCACCGGCTCCCTGAGGGCAGCTCCCGATGAGGCAGGGCTCGGCGGCAGGTCGACCACGGGGCGGCCCAGCCACCGCTGATGCCGGGAACCAGAGGACCCAGCGCGACACGCGTCAGGCAGGCTCGATGCCGACCTCGACCGAAACGTCCTCCTCGAGCTGGACTCCGCCTGCGGAGCCGAGCGTCCCGGTGGGGTCGCCGCCCGACTCCTCCACCCAGCCTTCCGGTAGGTGCAGGTCCACGCTGACCCGGTCGTCGTTGACCAGCGGCTGGTGGTCGATCCTGAGCCTGTAGCTGTTCCCCGGGTCGAGAGAGCCCGTCAGCTCCAGCCGGATCACGACCTCGGAGCCCGGGGGTACCTCCACATAGCGCGAGTACACCCACCATCCCAGCTCTTCGTGCACCTCGAAGGGCAGCGCTGCCCCGTCCACACTCCCCTCCTCGAGGTGGTGCGGGCTGTAGAAGGAGAAGTACATCCGGTTCGTGCCGGGCGGGAGGTCCATCGTGTTGCCGATCACGGAATCGGGCAGCCCCTCCTCCGGAGCGGTGTTGCGAAGGCGCACCTCGGCGGATGCCCTCAGCGCTCCCGTCGCCGGGTCGTGCTCCACCTCGTAGGAGATGTCCCTCTCGAGGAAGCTGTCGATCTTGCTGTGGCCGCCGTTCTGTGTGACCAGCGAGAAGAAGTCGTCGCCGTCGGGCCTCGCGAAGGATCCGTCCAGGCCGATCTCCGTCAGGAACTCGGCCTCTTCGGATTCGAAGGTCCACACCATCAGACGGTCCTGGTCGACGAGTGGGCCGAGGGTGTCGACCAGCTGGCGCGGTCCGGGCAGCTCCGGAGCGTCGAGCAGCGCGTCGAGGGTGGCCTCGGCGACCTCGGCGAGCACGTCCTCCTGCTCCTGCTCGGTCTCGAAGACGCTGTACTGCTCGACGAGTAGGAAGTCCACGGCGTTCTCGGTGGTGAGCGGCTCCTCGAGCCCTTCCACCTGCACCGGTCCGCTGATGGCCAGGAGGCCGGCCAGCCCGTACGGGTCCAGGGCGATGACCCCATCCACCTCGGAGTCCGTGAGCTGCGGATAGAGCCCTGCCGCGACCTCCGCAACCGACGGGAGGTCCGGCGAGAGGGTGATGTCCTGCGGGTACTCCTCGGGTTCGAACCTCGCGTAGCGAGCCAGGTAGTCCTCGGGTCCCACCAGCACCCTCCCTTCGGCCTCCTGTTCTTCCTCGGTTCCGGGTAGGAACCCGAACTCCGACGACGGAACGGTCTCGCCCAGCTCCACGCGGCCCTCATCGACATGGAGCTCGGCCCAGGAGCCGACGAAGCCCCCCAGACCGCGTGCCTCCGACGGTGTGGTGAACATGACCAGATAGGTGCGCTGGCCGTCCACGCCCAACAGACCCGGCGCGACGCGAACCCCGTCAACTGCGAGCACCGCCTCGCGATGGGCCGTGCCGAGCTCGGTCGTCAGGGTGCCTATCGGGTCGGCCACCTGAGGGAGCAACCAAGGCGAGCCCGCGTCCCGCAGCTCTCCGAGCGATCGCTCGAGCGCGCCCTCCACCTCCACGAGCGGATCCTCCATCGACGTCACGCGCCCGATGTCGATCGTCCCCTCCTCGAAGCGGAGCGACTCGATGTCGGACTCCGCAGCGGTCCGGGCGGCGAGTTCGGAGAGCTCGGCGCTGGCTCCGGCTGCCCGCTCCAGCGCCCGCATCTGCTGACCCACGACGGGGACGGCCAGCGCGGGTCTCACGATCCAGGAGTCGAACCAGCCGTGGGCGGCGGCGAACTCGGCGCGGGCCTGATCGAAGTGTGCGACAGCGCCCTCCGTGTCACCGTCGCGAGCGGACTCCAGTCCGGCACGGGCCTCCTCGATCCCGTCCTGGGTCGGCGAGTACCCGGCCGCGGCGCCGGCGAGGGCGGCCCCTCCCAGGATGAGGGACACTCCCAAGAAGAGGAGGCCCGCCCGGTGCACCTGTCGCCGCGAGCTTGGGCCGATCGACCGGTAGGCGGAGACCAGCACAGGGACGACGGCAAGGGCGACCACCAGCGCGCTGTCGCCGTGGTACCTATCGAGGTCGAGGCGCAGCAGGCCTTGCACCGCGGCCGCGCCGGTCATGAGGCCCACGAGACGGTGCTCCCGACCCGACGCCACGGCCACCACCGAGACCACCAACGCGACTGCCGAACCGAGCCGGGGCACGCCCGTCGAGCCGAGCGCCGCCACGGCGCTCATCAGGATCCAGGACCAGGAGCGGGCCCGGTAGGCGGCCAACGGCACCGCTGCTCCCAGCACGAAGCGCCACGCTGCGTCCGCGCCGACCAGCGCCGTGGGATCCCCTGCTGCCGCCATGGCCGCCAATCCCGAGGACACGGCCACCGCGCCGACCACGAGCGGCTCGGCACGGCGGAGGCTGCTGGTGGAGGGTGGCGACATGGGCAGGGATCCCGACCGGGCCCCGCGAGACTAACCGGGAGCCCTCACCACGCGGTGTCGGCCGGGTGCCACCTGACGGGGACGAGACCCCGGGAGCTCACGACGAGGCCGGACCTCAACCCGCGCTGGGCGGGGAGCTCTTCGCGGCTGCCGCAGCCCGCGCCTCCCGGCCTTCTGCCCGGAGCCGCGCCAAGGACGCGCCGCGGCTCACCTCGACAGGATCGAAGCCGGGTGGATCCTGTGGGATCAGGTCCTCGTCGACCAGCTTCGAGCCCAGGACGGACTCGATGAGCAGCGGCCGGCCCAGGATCTCCCCAGCGCACGAGACGCCTCCCACCATCGCCCCGCGATGCCGTGACCCGAGACCGTGTTCGCGCCCACGAGCCACAGCCCCTCGATCTCGGTCCTGTACGAGGGCCTGTGTTCGCCGGCCTGGTCCGGCTGGAACCTCAGCCCGTACGAGGTCCCACCACTCGAGAGGGTGTATCGCTCCTGGGTCAACGGCGTGGCTGTCTCCATCCAGACGATGTGGTCCCGGAACGGGCCGAGCAGCTTCTCCCCTCCTTCGATGAGCTTCTCGGTGATCCACTCCTTCCTCTCGCGGTAGGTGGGGTTTCGCCGGTAGGAGACCCCGTGGGCAGGACCGTCCTCCACCCCCCAGAGCGAGTAGCCACGTGGAGCGAGCGTCATGAGCTGGAAGTTCGTGTAGCCCGGCGGACAGAGATGCCTGTTCCCGGGATCCTTCCTGGAGGCCATGGCCACGAAGGTGAACGGCTCCTCGGGGAGCTCACCTCGCTCCAGGGTCTGGTAGTACGACTCGAGGTCGGAGCTGGTGAACAGGGCCTCGTTGCAGTTGGGCCGCCCGGAGGCGAGGTCCACGTCCACGATCACGTACACCACGACGAGCCCGATGGCCATGATCGTCTCCTCGGCACGCCTCAGTGCGCCCGGGCTCCAGTGCTCCCGGCCCACCAACTCGAGCACAGTCCGCTTGAAGTCCGCGTTGGAGATGACCACGGGTGCCTCGATCACCCGGCCGTCCACCCTCACGCCGGTCACCCTGCCTTCCCTCACACAGATCTCCTCCACCTTCGAGAGGGTCCGCACCTCGCCGCCGAGAGCCTCGATCACCTGCACCAGTCGAGCCGGGAACAGCTGACCCCCACCCTCCGGGTAGAAGGCCCCGCTCATGTAGTGGTCGACGATCAGCGCGTGGATGTGCACCACCGTGTCGGACGGCGCCGAGCCGTACAGGCCGCCCCAGTGGAACAGCACGGCTTCTGCCAGGGGCGACAGCTCACACCAGGCGAAGAGCTCGGCCATCGACCGGCTCCCCCACTCCTCGAACAAGGGGGTCTCCGTACCCGGCACGAGGGCCAGACGGAACTGCTCCGCTACCTGGCGGAGCGTGTCGACGCAGCGGTCGATGCCTGCTTCGTCACCGGGAAAGGTGTCGACGAGCCGGTCCCGGTACTCCTGCCAACCCTTCGGGACCCGGAAGGTGAGCTCGGGGAGGTTCACGACATCGAACCCGTCAGGGTCGAGCTCCGTGAAGCTGACACGCCCCTCGAGACCGAGGCTCCGGAAGATCGACGGGAAGATCCCGTTCCCCGTGCAGTCGCCGAGGTAGTGCAGGCCCACGTCGAACTCGAACTCCATCCCCTCGTGCCGGCGGCGGAACACCTGGGAGTTACCACCCGCGACGTCGTGCTGCTCGAGCACGAGAACCCTCTGGTCGCACGCTGCCAGGTATGCGGCCGCGGTCAGCCCCCCCGGCCCCGAGCCGATCACCACGCGCGTCGAAGCACTCCGCGGAACCCCGGCCCTCATCGTTCGCAGCTCGTGACATCGCGACCTCGCTCCCCTCTCGAGGCGTCAGGCACCCAGCCGGGCTCCCCACTCCCCGCCGGCGCGGCCACCGTCCTCGACGCCGTTAGATTGACACTGTCAACTCAGCTTGCAGGATCCATCGGTGAGGTAGACATTGTCAAGGGTGAGTCGGACGCGCGATCGCAACCGCACCTACTACGCAGGGTGACCTCCACCGTGCCCTGCTCGATGCCGCCAACGCCGCAGTCGCGGAGAAGGGTCCCGCTGCCGTGAGCCTCCGCGAGGTCGCCAGGCGCGTCGGCGTGTCACACGCGGCGCCCGCGCACCACTTCGGCGACAAGGCGGGGCTCTTCACGGCTCTGGCCACCGAGGGCTTCGCCCTGTTGGCCTGCGCCGTGCGAGCGGCATCGGCAGACGACCCCGAAGGGCAGCGAGAGGAGTCCCTGGTGAACGCCGCCGTCGCATATGTGCGGTTCGCCACCACCAATAGGGGCCACTTCGAGATCATGTGGCGTGGCGACCTCATCGACGCCGATGAACCCGCCTACCTGGAAGCGGCTGCTGATGCCTTCGATGCTCTCGTCGCCTCGGTGCGCGCACACCAGGCGGCCGGCTGGGCCGCAGGGCGAGATCCGAAGCAGCTCACGGTCTCGGCATGGGCGCTGGTCCACGGACTCGCGACGCTCCACAACGCAGGGGCGCTGGGGTGGGTGACCGGGGGGCAGCAGGTCGAGGACGTCGCCCGAGAGGTCACGGGGCTGGTCACGACGGCCTTCGCGAACGGGTCCGCCACCGATCCGCCGCCTCGTCACCGATGACCCAGGCCGCATCGAGCACGATCGGGCGGACGTCAAGGCCGAGCGGTCCGAGATCCGTCGTCGGCACTCCCCGCACGAGCGGCGGCGCAGGAAGTGAGGGGACTCCGTCCGCGAGCTCGAACGGGCGTACGGCGAGTTGAGGCCGCGCCTGGCGGAGCCCGACTTCGAGGACCTCGTCATCACCACGATGTGCAGTCGGATGGAGGAGTGGGCACACGGTCGTCAGTGGCGAATCACCCCGGACCGACGCCTACCTGCGTTGCGCTCCGTCCCCACCGCCGCGGAAGCAGTGGGTGCAGCACCGGACCCGGCGGGATCAGAAGAGGCTCCGCACCGGGTCGGTGACTCCGTCCCAGTCCCGTGAGGCCTCGCGGACGGTCTCCGCGAGCCAGACGCTCATCTCGTTCAGCTCCATCAGCTCGGCAACCGCGCCCCGCGGCGCACCCGTGTCGAAGTAGCAGAAACGCGGTCCCATGGCGCTGCCCGACTGGAGCACTCCCCAGCCCGCGTCGGTGGCCCGCTCCATCGTCCCCTCGAAGTCTTCGGTCCACCACGCGAGATGGTGCAGCCCCTCCCCACCTCCATCGAGGAACTCCCGATAGCAGGACGGAGCGTCGTCATGGGGCCGGATGAGCTCGATCTGCAGCTCGCCCGAGTTCGCCAAGGCGATGCTCAGGTGCGTCGAGACCGTCTCACCCCGGTACTGGCACGGCTCGAGGGTGATGTCGCTGATCGTGTACCAAGGACCGACGCCCAGCGCCCGCACCCAATGGTCGATCGATGCGTCGAGGTCGGTGACCACGTAGCCGTTCTGTCGTAGGGGCCCGGGCAGAACTCCGGCCATCGACCAATCCTCCTGCGGCAGCTCCGGCAAGGATCGGAGACGAGGAGCGTCCGACGGGTTCGCACCGATCGTCGTTCGGATGCTTGCGGGATGGTTGACCTTAATCGATTCAGCTGACAACGTAGCAGCGGTGACCGGGGCGGCCCGACGGCTGTCGAGCCTCCCTGCGGAGCGTTCCGGGGCCCCGGGGGCGCGATGGCAGGCGTACGCGAGGCACTGGAGAGCCACCTCGAGAAGCGCCAGGTCCGACGCGACCACGCTTCGCTCCAGGCCGAGATCGAGCGGCTCAGTCTGCAGAACGAACGTCTGCGATCCGCCATGCGGCGCTGTCTCACCTGTGAGTACCGAGTCGGGCAGCAGGTACCATCCGCCGCCGGGAGATCGACCCCCGACCCCGGTACCGAAGGAGGTGATCCATGACCACGGCACTTCCTCTGGAGGTCGACGTGCTCGAGGGCCGACGGGACGAGCCCGGGCGGGCCGGCGTCACCGGTCCTGGACCGGCGCCGGGCGCCACCCCCGGCGCCTACCCCGAGGGCTTCCGCCACAGCTGGGGGCTGCAGGCGATCATCGACATGCTCATGGCACGCCGCATGATGGCCGAGCGGGGCGACCTGACGGTGAAGATGACCCTCCTCCCCATCCTCCGCGTCACCGCCGAGGACCCTGAGGAGATCGAGAACGGCTACCTCGACGTCAGAGCCCGACGAGAGCGGGTGAGACCGTGGGACTCACCACGAGAGCGGTGGCGCAAGTGGTACGGCAACTTCGTGCGCGAGATCGAGTGGGCACTGCTGGAGCTGAGGAAGAACATCACCCCGGCCCAGTACGAGGAGCTCGTGGTGGGGACTCTGGCCACCCTCGCCCGCATCGACTCGGGCAGGGAGATCGCCTGGCTGAACCGCCAGGTCCGACGGAGCCGGTCGAAGCGCGGGCAGGGCCCCCCCGAGGAGCCCGGAGCCATCGGTCGGCTCGCACTCGGGGTCCTCGACCCATCCCGCTTCACCGGGTTCCTGGTCGGCGAGTCCGAGATCACCGAGATCGATCCCGCAGCAGGCACCGCCACCATGGAGGTGCCCAACTGCGCCTGGCACACCTGCCCGGACCCCGACTCCCTCCCCATCCCGGGTGCACTTCCGGAACAGGGCTGCCTGCTCGTCTGCAAGGGGCTCTTCGAGCGGGTCTTCGACGGGAGCGAGGGGGTCCAGATGCTCTTCGACCCGCACCTCCCGGAGACCTCCTGCACGATCCGGGTCAGCTTCTGAAGCCCGAGCCGGAGCGCCGACTCAGGGGGCGCCGATCGGCGGGCGCTCTCATGTGGCTGTGGCCATGTCGAGCCGAGTGGAACGAGGCGAGAGTCCCGGCGCGGAGACGTGACCCGTTGGCGAGCGCTCAGTAGTGGCACTCGCGACCCGAGCACCCACCTGAGAAGGTCGGAGCGACCTCCACGGCAGCACCTTCCTCGCTCCCGATGACCCGATGGACCTGATCGGGACGGCTCCGATCCCGATACACGGTGATCCCCTTCACCCGCGATCTCCACACGTCGAGGTAGGTCTCCCGCACATCA
>CAVOFX010000009.1:0-20000 GCA_963695115.1 uncultured Microthrixaceae bacterium
AGGTTCGTGACGGTGCGTGTCATCTGGTCCAACGGCGGGCGGGGTGGTCAGCTGGGGGCGGTGGGGGTCGTCGGTAGACTCTGGACGTGGCCATCGCGAAGCGACGATTCGAAGCGGGGAGCTGGATGCGCTTCTCGAAGGGGGCCCGCCCCCAACAGTTGATGACGTTTCGATCACTGTGGACGGCCGGCGCCTGGACTCGGCAGACGTGGTGATCGAGTTCTTCGAGGACGTGCGGCGCGGTCAGGTGAGGGCGGGCGGGACAACCGAGCGTCGTGGATGACCATCCTCCGCTTCACGCGGAGCAGGTCATCGAGGTTCTCGATCGCCACGGAGTCCAGTACCTGCTCGTCGGGGGTGTCGCCGCTCTGCTCCATGGCGCACACCGTCCAACGCTGGACTTCGATCTCCTCCCGAGATCAGACGAGGAGAACCTCAACCGTCTCGCAGCCGCTCTCGTCGAGTTGGACGCCTACCTGCGGGTCGGTGGATTGACTGACGATGAAGCGCGCTCGCTTCCGACCGTCATCGACGGCCGCTCACTGCGTGGCATGGAGATCTCGACCTGGCGGACAGCAGCGGGTGATGTGGACGTACTCCGCCACCTGCGCGCCGAGGACGGCGAACGCGTGGACTTCGAGGACCTGTCGCAGCGGGCACTCGGCGTCGAGGTGATCGGCATCGATGTGCGCGTCGTGGGTCTTCGCGACCTCATCGAGTCCAAGCGATGCGCCGGGCGGGACAAGGATCATGAGGCGTTGCCGGAACTCGAACGCTTGCTCGACGAGGAGCGCTCCTAGCGGATGAGAGCCGAAGGGGATGGCTTCCCGACTGGTGAGGTTCGCGAGCTCAGTCGCTCCCCGGGGCGGAGCTCTGCTGACTGGCGGCCTCGTGCGCCGAGACAAAGACCATCTGGAGCTGCTGGAGGTCGCGATGCAACGGCTCGTCCAGCTCGCCGAGCTGGCCGGAGGTCGTCTGGAGCATCCCTCCGATGGCATCGATGGCCAGCTTCGCAGCGCGGAAGTCTGGGTGCTCCTGCTGCAGGTGGAGGATCACCAGCTCGCGGAGACCGATCATGTGTTGGGCGATGATCTGCTCGATCGGCGTGCCGAGGAGCTGCTGCTGCGCCGCTGCGAGCTGACCGACCACCTCTTCGACCTCCACCCGCTGCTCGGGGGTGAGGTCCTCCAGGCCGATCTCGCCCGCAGCGAGGCGATCGCGCCAGGCATCGGCCTCGTCAGCGGGTCCGGGTGGCCGTCGCCCGACCTCGTGCTCTCCTGATGGGGTCCACAGGCTCAAAGGCTTCTCCAGTCCTCCAACCGACGGTTGTCGCCCGACGGGCGCCTGCTGGTACCCTATCGGCACGTCACGTCAGGAAGCGGGGGTGATCCCCCCACCCGGCCACCGGCAGCTGTCGAGTGCGCCCGGGTCGATCGAACGCCGGTGCCGTGCAGGCACCAGAGGGCGGACGTCGGCTTCTCGGCGTCCGTCGTTTCGCGTCACAGAGACGGCGGCACGTTCCCATGTGGGAGCGAGGGCGGAGAGGTTTGATCGAGCGCGACGGGAGGTACCAGCGCACGGATGAGGAGTGATCACCCATAGCTGCCGCCACGGGCAACGCCGAGCCCCGGATCAACGATCGCATCCGGGCTCGGGAGGTTCGGTTGGTGGCCTCGGACGGGGAGCAGATCGGCATCAAGCCGCTGCCCGAAGCACTCGCGATGGCCCGAGAGCAGGGTCTCGACCTGGTCGAAGTCGCCGACAAGGCCACACCACCGGTCTGTCGGATCATGGACTTCGGCAAGTACAAGTACGAGACAGCACAGAGGGCCAAGGAGTCACGCAAGAAGGCCAGCCAGGTCTCTGTCAAGGAGATGAAGTACCGGCCGAAGATCGGTCCGGGTGACTTCGAGACGAAGACCAGGAAGGTCGAGAAGTTCCTCGGCGAAGGCCACCGGGTGAAGATCACCATCATGTTCCGGGGCAGGGAGATCTACCACAAGGAGCTCGGGGAGCGGATCCTCGACAGGGTGGCCGAGCGAGTCAGCCACCTGGCCCGCGTGGAGGTGGTTCCCCGCCTCGACGGCCGGAACATGACGATGGTGCTCGCACCGGACAAGCGGGCCCAGGCCGCCCACGCCAAGAAGGTGGCGGAGGACGAGGCCAGGGCGGAGGCCGACGCCACCGGCTGAGGCGGTTTCGCCCGAGAGCAGCGCTGCTACGCACGGGGGTCCGGCGCGCCCGAGAGACGGCGCCCGGGAGAGCCCGGCCGAGGGGTGAGTCGCCAGAGGGAAGAGACGAGAGAACAGGAGAGCCGGGCACGGACCCGGCCCGGTCGAGGAAGTTGCCATGCCGAAGATGAAGACGCACCGAGGTGCAGCCAAGCGGTTCAAGATCACGGGAAGTGGGAAGGTGCTGCGCCGCCGCGCCAACCGGAACCACATCCTCGAGAAGAAGCCGTCCACCCGCACCCGCCGCCTCAAGGGAACCGTAGAGGTCGCAAGGAGCGAGACCGCCGCCGTGAAGCGCCAACTGGGACTGCGGTAGCTCACCCGTTCCAGTCCGTTCTCCCCGTCGAGAGGAGCCAACCATGCGAGTCAAGCCCTCTGTTCCGAGCCGTCAACGTCGCCGGAAGACGCTGGCGCGCGCCAAGGGCTACTACGGGAACAAGAGCCGCTCCTACCGTGCCGCGAACGAGCAGCTGCTGCACTCCGGCCAGTACGCGTTCCGTGACCGGCGGGCACGGAAGGGCGAGTTCCGCAAGCTCTGGATCCAGCGGATCAACGCCGCCTGCCGTCAGAACGGCACGACCTACAGTCGCTTCGTGAACGGACTGAAGCAGTCTGGCGTCGAGGTCGACAGGAAGATGCTCGCCGACCTCGCCGTGACCGATCCCCCCGCCTTCCGTTCACTGGTGGAGCTGGCCGAGACGGCGAGCGGCGCCGAGGGCTCCTGAAGGCACAGCCCCCGCCCCCGCGCGGCGAGGCCCTGACCGCGCAGAACCCGCAGCTGAAGCAGCTGCGCCGCCTCCTCGCCCGGAGCCGGGCCCGGAGGGACGAGGGTCTCTTCGTGGTCGAGGGCCCGATCCTGGTCCGCGACACGCTCGAGGCGGACGCCCCCGTGCAGGCCGTCCTCGTGGACGAGGAGTATCGGGAAGAGCTCGCCTGGCTTCCCACTGCAGTTGGAGACGTACCGGTGCGCACGATCAGGCGCGGCGTGCTGGAACGGGTGCTCGACGCCTCCACGCCGCGCCCGATCGCCGCCGTGGTGGAGCGACGGCCGGCGGAGCTCGCCGCGTTGTCGGAAGGCTCGGGATCACCACCTCTCTGGCTGCTGCTGGCCGGGGTGTCCGACCCGGGCAACGCGGGGACCCTGTTGCGATCCGCAGAGGCGGTGGGGGCTCGGGGCGTCGTCTTCGGTGAGGGCTCTGTGGATGCGTACAGCCCGAAGGCGGTGCGGGCTTCGGCGGGAGCGATCCACCGGGTGACGGTCGTCGAGGCATCGATCGCCGAGTCCGCGGCGCACCTCCGTCTGTCCGGTGCTCGCCTGGTCGGGGCGGACCAGCGAGCGGAGACCCCGTTGGAGGATCTGGATCTCTCGAGGCCGATCGGTTTCGTGCTCGGCAACGAAGCGCGGGGGTTGCCACCCGACCTTGTCGCGCTCCTCGACGATCAGGTGCGGATTCCGATGGTAGGACGCGTCGAGTCGCTCAACGTGGCCATGGCGGGGACGATCCTGCTCTTCGAGGCTGAACGCCGACGCCGCGCGGATCAGGCGGGAGGGTCCGATTCGCCCGGGGGTAACGATGGGCGCTCGCGCGCGGCGGAGCGCGTACCCTTGCGCTCCACGACCCACGGGCCGAGCGACCGCGTGCCATTGAGATGATCGACGAACTCGAACGGATACAACACGAGGGCACCGAGCAGGTGGCCTCCGCCGCCAGCCTCGAGGAGCTCGCGTCGGTCGAGACGAGGCTGCTGGGCAAGAAGTCGGCCCTGACCCGGCTGCGCGGAGAGCTGGGCCGACTCGAGGCGGACGAGCGTCGCAGCGTGGGGCGGCGGCTCAACGAGGTCCGTGGCCATCTCGACCAGGCCGTCGCCGTCCGGCGGGAGGAGCTGGAGGCCGAGGAGCGACGGGCGCGCCTCGAGACCGAGCACCTGGACCTCACCGAGCTCCGGCATGGAGCGCGGAGAGGGCATCTGCACCTGGTGACGCAGACGCAGGAGCGCTTGGAGGACCTCTTCGTCGGGATGGGGTTCACCGTGGCCGAGGGCCCCGACGTGGAGAGCGACTGGTTCAACTTCGAGGCCCTGAACATGCCGCCCGCTCACCCTGCCCGGAGCATGTGGGACACCTTGTACGTGGAGCTGGGCGAGGCCGAGAGCATCCTCCTCCGCACGCACACCTCTCCGGTGCAGATCCGGGTGATGGCGTCCCAGCCGCCGCCGGTGTACGTGGTCGCTCCTGGGAGGGTGTACCGGCGTGACACGGCCGACGCGAGCCACATGCCGGTCTTCCACCAGATCGAGGGGCTCGTGGTGGACAGGGGTATCACCTTCGGCGATCTCGCGGGGACCCTGGATGCGTTCACGAGTGCGTACTTCGGGTCGGCGATCCACTCGAGGCTCCGACCCTCCTACTTCCCGTTCACCGAGCCATCCGCCGAGTTCGACATCAACTGCGTCGTCTGCGAGGGCCGAGGCTGCCGAACCTGCGGCAACACGGGGTGGCTCGAGCTCGGAGGCTGCGGCATGGTCCACCCTCGGGTGTTCGAGGCCGTGGGCTACGACCCGGAGGAGTGGTCGGGCTTCGCCTTCGGGTTCGGCATCGATCGGCTCGCCCTGATGCGTCACGGCATCGACGACCTGCGCGAGCTCTTCAGCAACGACGTTCGCTTCCTCGAGCAGTTCTGACCAGCGGTGGGCACGGTGCACCGCTCCACTCCCGAGTGAGGTTCGACATGACCGCTCCAGCAACAGGGACCGAGAGACGATGAGAGTCCTGCTGTCGTGGCTGCGCGAGTTCGCTCCCATCGAAGGTGAGCCGACCTTCATCGCCGACCAGCTCAGCGACCTCGGGCTGGCGGTGGAGGAGCTCTCGGCCGTGGGTGAGGGCCTCGACGGGGTCGTCGTCGCGCGAGTGCTCGAGTGTCGTCCCCATCCCGATGCCGACAAGGTCCAGCTGGTGGACGTCGACGCGGGAGACGGAGAAGCGGTGCAGGTCGTCTGCGGCGCGTTCAACATGAGGCCGGGTGATCTGGTGCCGCTGGCGACGGTCGGGGCCACCATCAAGAGCGGCCTCACCATCGAGCGCCGGAAGCTGCGCGGCCAGTGGTCCAACGGGATGCTGTGCGCACCTGACGAGATCGGTCTCGGTGCGGACCACTCGGGGATCCTGCTCCTCGACGCAGGCCTGGACGTGGGCTTGCCCCTCGGCGAGGCGCTCGGGCTGGGGCCGGACGTGCTCTTCGATCTCGAGGTGAACCCGAACCGCCCCGACGCGCTCTCCGTGGCGGGGGTGGCACGAGACCTGGCCGCGCGGCTCGGGTTGCCGTTCTCGATCCCCGTGCCGAGTGTGACCGAGACGGGGGCGCCGGCCGGAGAGAGCGCGGCGGTGGAGATCATCTCACCGGACCTCTGCGGCCACTTCCTGGTGAGGGTCATCGAACAGGTGAGCGTCGCTGCCTCGCCGGGCTGGATCGCCGCGCGCCTCCTCGCACTGGGGATGCGACCGATCAACTCGGTGGTGGATGTGTCGAACTACGTGATGCTCGAGCTCGGCCAACCCAACCACACCTACGATCTCGACCTGGTGCCGGGAGGCCATCTCGGTGCCCGTTGGGCCGGCGACGGCGAGGAGATCGTCACGCTGGACGGCGTGAGCCGGGTCCTCGAGAGCACGGACGGCGTGATCGTCGACCGGGAGGACACCCCCATAGGGATCGCGGGCGTGATGGGCGGCGCCTCGACCGAGATCTCGGAGTCCACTCGGGCCGTGCTCCTGGAGATGGCGTGGTGGAACCCGATGGCGATCGCCCGGACGTCCACGCGCCTCGGGCTCCGCTCGGAGGCCTCGATCCGGTTCGAGCGGGGGGCCGATCCCGAGATCGCGAGCCTGGCGGCGGCGCGGTTCTGCGAGCTCGTCGCGGCGGTGGGCGCCCGAATCCGGCCCGGGGAGGTGGACGAGCGGGGCGAGCTTCCCGGCCGCGCCCCGGTCACGCTCCGCACCGCGAGGGTGAACGGCCTGCTGGGAACGGCCCTGACGACGGAGCAGATCCGCTCCCACCTCGAACCGATCGGCTTCGAGTGCAGGCCGGCGGGTGAGGACCTCGATGTGGTGATCCCGGGCTTCCGGTACGACACCACGACCGAGACCGATGTCATCGAGGAGGTTGCGCGCCACCACGGATACGAGAACATCTCGAAGACCGTTCCCACGTCGGTGCACATCGGTGGGCTCACCCCTCGCCAGCGGGAGCGTCGAGAGATCCGCCAGATCCTGGTGGGTCTGGGCATCTCGGAGACGATGCCGCTGCCGTTCCTCGCGCCCGGTGACCTCGAACGGGCCGGCGTGAGCACCGAAGCCGTCGTCCTCTCGAACCCACTCGACGCGAACGAGTCGGTGCTGCGGACCTCGCTCCGGCCCGGCCTGCTGAAGGCCGTGGCCTACAACGAGTCCCACCGGCAGGTCGGGGTCCGGCTCTTCGAGATGGGGAAGACGTTCATCCGTCCGGCCGAGGGGGAGCCACTCCCCGAAGAGCCTGAGGTGCTGGCGGTGGCGTTGGCCGGCGCAGGGGCCCACGAAGCGGTGGGCGTGTGGAGGGTCCTCGCGGACTCGATGGCGCTGGAGGGCGCGGAGCTGCGGCCGCAGGCCGTCGGCGGCCTCCATCCCGGCCGGGGAGCCGCGATAGCGGTGGGTGAGATCGACCTGGGATCGGTGGGTGAGATCGACCCGGCGGTGGCCGGGTCGTTCGGGATCACCGGCACGGTCGGGTGGCTGGAGATCGACCTCGACCGCTTGCTCGACTGCCCGCACGACGAGCGCGTCTACCGACCGGTGAGCCGGTATCCGTCGTCCGACATCGATCTCGCGGTCGAGGTGGACGACTCCGTGCCTGCTTCCGCGGTCGAGTCCGTGATCAGGAGCGAGGCCGGGGAGCTCCTGGTCTCCTCGGAGCTGTTCGACGTGTACCGCGGTCCACAGCTGGGCGAGGGGCGACGGTCGCTGGGCTACCGCCTGCGCCTCCAGGCAGCTGACCGGACGCTCACGGAGCAGGATGTGGCGGAGGTGCGGGAGCGCATCGTCGCGGGGCTGGCGGCAGGGACCGGAGCCCGATTGAGACTTGAATAGATATTCATATGCACGTATGCTCTTGCGATGACCGCCGTCGGGATCGTGGGAGCGTCCGGGTACACCGGAGCGGAGCTGCTCCGGCTCTGTGCCGGACACCCGGAGCTCGTGCCTCGTGTCGCCACGGGTGAGACCCAGGCGGGTTCGCGCGTGGCAGACCTGTACCCGAGCCTCGCCGCGTCTTACCCGAGCATGGCGTTCGAGACCTACGACCTGGAGAAGGTCGACGGGCTCGACGTGGTGTTCCTCGCCCTCCCGCACGGCGCCTCCCAGGGCCTCGTGCCCGAGCTCCGCCACCGGGTGGGGCGCATCGTCGACCTGGCAGCCGACTTCCGGCTTGACGACCCCGGGCTGTACCCGAGTTGGTACGGGGCGGAGCACACCTCGCCGGAGCTGCTGGGGAGCTTCGTGTACGGGCTGCCCGAGCTGCTCCGCGAGCAGATCGTGGATGCCACGGCGGTTGCGGTCGCCGGCTGCTATCCGACCACCGCCGCGTTGGCCCTGGCGCCTCTGAGCCGGAGCGGTCTGCTCGGCTCGGAAGGTGTGGTGGTGGACGCCGCCAGCGGTGTCTCGGGCGCCGGCCGGGCACCGAGCCCGGCCACGAGCTTCTGCACCGCTGACGAGGACTTCGTCGCCTACGGCCTTCTCACCCACCGGCACACGCCCGAGATGGAGCAGGTGATCGGTGTGCCCGTGCTCTTCACGCCGCACCTGGCCCCGATGAGCCGGGGGATCCTGGCCACCTGCTACGCGCGACCGACCCGGGTGACCTCCACCGAGGAGCTGCTCGAGCTGTACATGAGCTCATACGCGGAGGAGCCGTTCGTCGTCGTGGACGAACGTCCGCCGTCCACGAAGTCCACCTTCGGGTCGAACACGGTCCACGTCAGCGTGCGCTACGACGAGCGCACAGGCTGGATCGTGGCACTCGCTGCGCTGGACAACCTCGTGAAGGGCGCGTCGGGTCAGGCCCTGCAATGCGCCAACCTGATGCTCGGCTGCGACGAGGCCTCGGGCCTCTCGAGGACTGGGGTGTATCCATGAGCGTCTCCGAGGTTCCAGGCTTCGTCGCGAGCGGGATCGCGGTGGGCATCAAACCGACCGACCGGCCGGACCTGGCGCTCGTCGCGACCGACGACGCGGTTCCCGTGGCGGCGGCCGGGGTGTTCACCAGGAACAAGATGACAGCGGCACCGGTGACGGTCTCGCGGGGCCATCTGCGGTCCTCCGCTGGGCGAGCGGCCGCGGTCGTGCTGAACAGCGGCAACGCCAACGCCGGGACGGGGGAACCGGGCATCGCTGATGCGGAGACCATGTGCGCGCTCGTCGCCGCTGAGCTCGGTGCAGACCCGCACCACGTGCTGGTCTGCTCGACGGGCCTGATCGGTCGTCCTCTCCCGATGGACGTGATCCAGCCCGCCATCGTCGACCTGGTCGCGGCGCGCGCCACGGCCGGTGGCGGACGCGCGGCGGAGGCGATCATGACGACCGACACCAGGCCGAAGCAGGCGCTGGTCTCCGCGGATGGCTTCCGGGTGGGTGGCATGGCGAAGGGCGCGGCGATGCTCGCTCCTGACATGGCGACCATGCTCGCGGTGCTCACGACGGACGCGATGGTGGAGCCGCCCGTGCTCCACCGGCTCCTCCTGGAGGCAGCGGACCGCTCTTTCAACACCATGACGGTCGACGGGTGCACCTCGACCAACGACACGGTCCTGGTTCTCGCCAACGGCAGGGCCGGTCCCGTGCCGGAGGCCCGGGTCGGGGAGGCGATCGCCGCGGTCTGCACGGATCTGGCCGAGCAGATGTGCGAGGACGCCGAAGGGGCCACCAAGGTCGTGAGGGTACGGGTGTGCGGCGCGGTCGATGACCGAGAAGCTGCGAGCGCTGCCCGACGGGTGGCGGAGAGCCAGCTGGTGAAGTGCTCCCTGTACGGAGAGGACCCGTACTGGGGCCGGGTTGCGAGCGAGCTGGGGTCGGCCGGGGTCCACTTCGACCCGCGCCTGGTCTCGATCAGCTACGGCGAGACGCAGGTCGCACATGCCGGCGTCGAGGTCGAGCACGACACGGAGTCCCTCACCGGGTACATGGCCGGGCGGAGGATCGAGATCACCTGCGACCTGGGGCTCGGCGCGGGCCGGGCGAGCGTGCTGACCAACGATCTGAGCCACGCGTACGTGGACGAGAACATGGGGACGTCGTGATGGGTTCCGCGTCCCGCATCGACTCCGCTCAGGACAAGGCCGAGGTCCTCGTCGAGGCGTTGCCGTACATCCGGCGCTTCTGGGGAGCCATCGTGGTGGTGAAGTACGGCGGCAGCGCAATGGAGGACGCGGGCCTCGCCCGACAGTTCGCCGAGGACGTGGTACTCATGCGCTCGGTAGGGCTCCGGCCGGTGGTGGTCCACGGTGGTGGCCCTCAGATCGGCGAGATGATGGCCCGTCTGGGGAAGGAGCCCGAGTTCAGGGACGGACTGCGGGTGACAGACGCGGAGACGCTCGAGATCGCCCGAATGGTCCTGGTGGGCAAGGTGAACCGCGACATCGTGGCCGCGGTCAACCTGCACGGATCCCTGGCGGTGGGGCTCTCCGGGGAGGACGCCGGGCTGATCCTGGCGGGTGCCCGCGACCCTGAGCTGGGCTTCGTCGGCGATGTCGAGGCGGTCAATCCGGCGATCCTGCACCGGCTGCTGGCGGAGGAGCTCATCCCGGTGGTCTCGACCATCGGGAGCGACCTGGCCGGTCAGGCGTACAACATCAACGCCGACACCGCGGCGGCAGCGGTCGCCGAGGCCCTCGGGGCGGAGAAGCTCGTGTACCTCACCGACGTCCCCGGGCTCCTCCGCGACCCGGGAGACCCCGAGAGCCTCGTCAGTCGACTCACGACAGAGGAGCTGCGGGGGATGGTCACCGGTGGCGGGCTCACGGGAGGGATGATCCCGAAGATGGGGGGCGCGCTCCACGCGATCGAGCACGGCGTCCGCTCGGTGCACATCCTGGACGGACGGGTTCCCCATGTCCTGCTCCTCGAGGTCTTCACGGATTCCGGTGTGGGGACGATGGTGGTGTCCGAAGGTGAGGAGGCGGGTCGGTGAACCCGGCAGCACCCCTCCTACCGGAAGCACCGCTCATGCAGGCCTACCCGTCGCCGGGCGCGACCTTCGTGAGGGGGAGCGGCACGGAGCTGTGGGACTCCGAGGGTCGGCGGTACCTCGACTTCCTCTCTGGTCTGGCAGTCACCAGCCTCGGCCACGCGCACCCGGAGGTTGCTGACGCGATCTGCGAGCAGGCCAGGACCCTGCTCCACGTGTCCAACCTCTTCGCGACCGTGCCCGCCGGAGAGGTGGCGGCCCACCTCGATCGCCTGCTGGGAGGCGGTGGCAGGGTCTTCTTCTGCAACTCGGGTGCCGAGGCGAACGAGGGGGCGATCAAGCTGGCGCGGAAGTTCGGGGGGCGGGGCCGTCACGTCGTCGTGAGTGCATACGGCTCGTTCCACGGTCGCACGCTCGCGACGTTGCACGCGACCGGGCAACCGGAGAAGCACGAGCTGTTCCAGCCGCTTCCCGAGGGCTTCCGGCACGTCGCGTGGAACGACCTAGGGGCGCTCGAGGTGGCGCTCGACGAGACCGTGGCCGCGGTGCTTCTCGAGCCGGTCCAGGGTGAGGGTGGCGTACACCCGGCGGAGCAGGGCTACTTCCAGGGGGTCCGGCAGATCTGCGACGAGCGGGGGATCCTCTTCATGGTGGACGAGGTGCAGACGGGTCTAGGCCGGACCGGGCGCTGGTTCGGTCACCAGCACCTCGGCGTGGTGCCGGATGTGGTCACGATGGCGAAGGCGCTCGGCAACGGGATGCCGATCGGGGCCATCTGGGCCCGGGAGTCGGTTGCCGTGTTCGAGCCGGGGGACCATGCGACGACCTTCGGAGGTCAGCCACTTGCCGCATCCGCGGCGCGTGCTGTGCTCGCGATCATGGAGCGCGAAGGGGTCTGCGAGAAGGCAGAGGCCGCCGGCCGGAAGCTTCGCGAGTTGCTGGAAGGGCTGCCGTGGGTCTCCGGGGTCCGCGGCTGGGGCCTGCTCCTCGCAGCCGAGCTGGATGGCCTAGATGCCCGAGCGGCTGCCCGCGCCTGTCTGGAGTCCGGCCTGGTCCTGAACGGGGTCACAGCCACGGCGCTCCGCCTGGCTCCATCTCTGCTGGTCACCGACGAGGAGGTCGAGGAGGCGGTGGAGATCCTGGGAGAGGTGCTGGCCCGGGAGGCACAGGAGGTGGGGTCATGAGGCACCTGCTCGAGGTGGACGACCTCTCGGGCGCGGAGGTGACGGGGATCCTCGATCTCGCGGAAGTGCCCCGGCCGCCGAAGGTCCTCGACGGGAGGGGCGTCGCGCTCGTCTTCGAGAAGCCCTCCAGCCGCACCCGCAACTCGATGGAGATGGCCGCTGTGCAGCTCGGTGGTCATCCGGTGACCATGCAGGCGGAGGAGGTGGGGATCGACCGCCGGGAGTCGGCCGAGGACGTGGTGCGCACCCTGGGCGCCTACCACGCGATCGTCGGTGCGCGGGTCTTCGGTCACGAGAGGCTCGAGCGCATGGCAGCGGTCTCGGTGGTTCCGGTGGTGAACATGTTGAGCGACGACGCGCATCCGCTCCAGGCTCTCGCCGACCTCCTGACCATCCGCCAGGCCAGGGGCTTCCTCGACGGGCTGACTCTGGCCTATGTGGGGGACGCCAACAACGTCTGCCGGTCGCTGGCACTCGGCGCGGGCCTGGTCGGTATGAAGATGCGCGTGGCCTCCCCGGAGGGCTACGGGTTCTCGGGCCCTGCCCTGGACCGGCTCCGGCGCCAGGGTGCCGCGCCGATGGTCGTGGATCGGCCGGAGGAGGCCGCCGAGGGTGCGGACGTCGTCTACACGGATGTCTGGGCATCGATGGGCCAGGAGGAGGAAGCCGAGGCGCGTCGAGCAGCCTTCGAGGGCTACACCGTCGGCGCCCACCTGATGGAGCTCGCGGCACCGGAGGCGATCTTCCTGCACTGCCTCCCGGCACATCGCGGCGAGGAGGTGGACTCCTCGGTCATCGACGGGCCCTCGAGCCGGGTATGGGTGCAGGCGGCCAACCGCATGCACTCGGCCCGAGGCGTGCTGCTATGGCTGCTCGGAGCCGAAGCGGGCAGGCAGCCGTGAGCCGCGACGAGGCGCAGGCGAGGGGCGTCGCAGCGGGCAGCGAGTCTGCTCGGCTGTCGAAGACCCAGCGTCAGCACCGGATCCTTCGGCTCCTGGAGGAGCACCCCGTCTCCAGTCAGGGGCAGCTCGTGGATCTTCTGGCCCGGGACGGGGTGTCGGCCACTCAGGCCACGGTCTCGCGCGACCTCGACGATCTGGGGGCGATCAAGGTTCGGGTGCCCGGTGGAGAGACGGTCTACGCGATCCCGGAGCTTCCGACGGAGCAGGTCGCCCCTGAGGACCACCTGCGCCGCGTGCTCGGCGACTGGGTCGTGGAGGTCGCTCACTCGCTGAACCTGGTGGTGCTGCGGACGCCTCCGGGGTCGGCCCACGTGGTCGGTTCGGCTCTGGACCGTGCAGGCCTCGCGGGGGTGGTCGGTACCGTTGCGGGAGATGACACGGTGCTCGTGGTCGCGGCCGAGGGAGTTGGCGGTGAACAGGTGGCGCGGCAGCTGAGCGGGTTGGCCGGACTCACGCAGAAGACCTGAGGAACCACGAGACGAGGAGAGTGGAGCAGATGGCACGCCGGGCGGTACTTGCCTACAGCGGGGGTCTCGACACCTCTGTGGCGGTGCGTTGGATGATCGAGAACTACGGCGTGGAGGTCGTCACGCTCTCCGCCGACGTCGGACAGGTGTGCGACTGGCGGAGCATCCGGGAGCGGGCCCTCGGTGCCGGCGCTGTGGAGGCGGTGACGGTGGACGTGCGGGAGGAGTACGCCACCGACTTCGTGCTGCCCGCGCTGAGGGCCAACGCGCTGTACGAGGGTCGCTATCCGCTCGTCTCCTCGCTGTCGCGGCCGGTGATCGCCAAGCACCTTGTCGCCACGGCGAGAGAGCACGGGTGTGACGCCGTCGCCCACGGCTGCACGGGAAAGGGGAACGACCAGGTCCGCTTCGAGGTCTCGACGCTCGCCCTGGCCCCCGATCTCGAGATCCTGGCACCGGTGCGCGAGTGGGGCATGACGCGAGAGGAGTGCATCGACTATGCGGAGGTCCACGCCATCCCGGTGAGCGCGACCAAGGAGAAGCTGTACTCGATCGACGACAACCTCTGGGGCAGGGCGATCGAGTGCGGGGAGATGGAGGACCCCTGGGCAGCTCCGCCGGAGGACGTCTGGGACATGACCGTACTCGAGGCCACCGATGCACGTGAGGTGGTGGTGTCCTTCGAGCAGGGCGCGCCGGTCGCGCTCGACGGGGAGGAGCTCGCCCTGCACCAGCTGATAGGCCACCTCAACAACCTGGTCGGCGCCTACGGGTGGGGGCGCGTCGACATGGTGGAGAACCGCAGGGTCGGGATCAAGAGCCGGGAGACGTACGAAGCCCCGGCAGCGTTGGCGCTCATCCAGGCCCACCAGGACCTCGAGGGGATCTGCCTCGAGAGGGACCTGCAGCGGGAGAAGCAGAGGCTCGAGCCGAGGTACGCGGAGCTCGTCTACGACGGGCTGTGGTTCTCTCCGCTCAAGCGCGCGCTGGATGCGTTCGTGGAGGAGAGCCAACGGCACGTCACCGGTGATGTTCGACTGCGGCTCGAGCCGGGCCGCTGCTTCGTGACCGGACGGCGCAGCGAGCACAGCCTGTACGACTACGGGCTGGCAACCTACGACGCCGCCGACAGCTTCGATCACCGGCATGCGGAGGGCTTCGTCCGGCTGTGGGGGCTCGGTGTCCAGACCTGGGCGGCACAACAGGAGCACGGGGAGCTGTCGTGAGCACCCCGACATCGACGGAGAGGGGCCTCTCGTGACGCTGTGGCAGGGACGCTTCGAGGAGCCACCCGCCGATGCGCTCATGGCGCTCTCGGTGAGTCTCCACTTCGACCGGAGCCTCGTCTACGACGACCTCTTCGGGTCGCGTGCGCACGTGAGGGGCCTGGTTCGCGCCGGTCTGCTCACCGCGGCAGAAGGAGACGAGCTGCTCGGCGCCCTCGAGCTGGTGGAGCAGGAGTTCCGTGACGAGAGCTTCGCCTTCGCCAAGGCCGACGAGGACATCCACACCGCGGTCGAGCGCCGGGTCACCGAGCTGGCCGGCGCGGCCGGGGCGAAGCTCCACACCGGCCGGAGCCGCAACGACCAGGTCGTCACCGACCTGAGGCTGTTCTGCAAGAGGCAGCTCGGAGGAGTCGTGCGCCAGGTCATCGGGCTCGCGCGGACCCTCCTCGTACGGGCGGAGGAGGCCGGGGAGGCCTACCTGCCGGGCTACACGCACCTCCAGCCGGCACAGCCGGTGATGCTCGCGCACCACCTCCTCGCCCATGGCTGGGCCCTGTCCCGGGATGTCGAGCGCCTCCTGCAGACGCGGGAGCGCACCGATGTCAGCCCTCTCGGTGCAGGCGCGCTGGCCGGTTCGTCCCTGCCGCTGGACCCGGAGGCGACAGCGCTCGATCTCGGGTTCTCCGCGGTGTTCGAGAACTCGCTGGATGCCGTGAGCGACCGCGACTTCGTGGCCGAGTCCCTGTTCGACCTGGCGTTGCTCGGTGTCCACCTCTCGAGGTTGTCGGAGGAGATCGTCCTGTGGTCCAGCGCCGAGGTCGGCTTCCTCCAACTGGATGACTCGTTCGCCACGGGGAGCTCGATGCTGCCCCACAAGAAGAACCCCGATGTCGCGGAGCTGACCAGGGGCAAGTCCGGGCGCCTCATCGGTCACCTGACCGGGTTGCTGGTGACCTTGAAGGGCCTCCCGCTCGCGTACAACCGGGATCTGCAGGAGGACAAGGAGCCGCTCTTCGACGCGCTCGACCAGGTGTTCCGGATCCTTCCCGCGCTCACCGGGCTCCTGCGGACTGCGACGTTCGACCTGGACCGCATGAGGAGAGCCGCCGACGAGTCACTCGGGGCTGCCATCGACCTCGCCGAGCTGCTCGTCGAGCGGGGTGTCCCGTTCCGGGACGCCCACTCACGGGTGGCCGGCCTCGTACGGGCCTCCCTGGAGGGCGAGGCGTCGCTGGAGGACCTGGTCCGGAGCGATCCCGAGCTCGGCCCAGAGGCGGCGCGCCTGCTCGAACCCGGTGTGGCGGTGACGCGCAGGACCACGAGGGGAGGTGCGGGCCCGGAGGCCGTGCGGTCACAGCTCACCCGATTCCGCGAGCGCCTGGCCGCGCTGGAGATGGCCTGCTCGATGGCCGAGCAGGCCGATCGCGCGGTCGAGGGATGAGTTGGCCCGTCGCACGCTGGCGCGATCGTTCTATCGGAGGGACAGCCGTGAGGTGGGCCCTCAGCTGCTGAACAAGCTGCTGATCCACGGCGGCTGCGCAGGGAGGATCGTCGAGGTCGAGGCGTACGCGGGAGGAGAAGACCCGGGATCGCACGCGTTCCGGGGCCGGACCGCACGGAACGCCTCGATGTTCGGCCCGCCGGGCCACCTGTACGTGTACTTCACCTACGGGATGCACTGGTGCGCCAACGTCGTGTGCGGGGAGCAGGGGGAGGCGACCGCGGTCCTGATCCGTGCGCTCGCCCCGGTGGAGGGCCTCGAGGTGATGAAGGGAAGACGTGATCGGGCCAGGAGGGAGAGCGATCTCTGCAGCGGTCCTGCGAAGCTCTGCCAGGCGATGGGGATCGATGGAGCCCTCGACGGGGCGGATCTCGTGTCCGGGTCGGATGGGCTGAGGATCGTCGACGACGGAGTGGCACCACCGGCAGTACCGGGGCGCTCGACGCGCATCGGTCTCAGCGCCGGTGCGGAGCACCCATGGCGCTGGTACGTCGTGGGCGACGCGAACGTCTCGCGACGCGCCTGATCTGCAGCAGGCGGTGCGCGCTCAGACGTCGTCGGGAGGAGCGCAGCTGGGCATGTCGTTGATCTCGGCGAAGAAGGCCAGGGCCTCGGAGATGTGGTCGCCCTCCTTCTCGCTCTCGACGAACCGAGCGTCCTCACCGCTGGCCAAGGTGGCGGAGTAGGCGCGGCGATCGGAGAGGAACGTCTCCCAGTCGTCCAACCAGCGCGACACCCTCCCGGCGTCGTCGCCGTCGTCGGGAGCGAGCGCTCGCAGCCCTTCCAGGAGCTCGCCGAGGGAGGTGTTGGCCTCGGCGATCATCGCCGCTCGCTCTTCGGGGCTGGATGCCTCGTGCGCGGGAGGGAGCGCCGTGATCGCAGCGAGGGTGTCGGCGCAGACGTCCTCCGCCGCCTCGGAGAAGCCGGGCTCGTCGAGCGTCCCGGGTGGATCCTCCCTGGGTCCCCACAGGCCGTAGCTCCACATCACGAGCGAGCCGGCCACGAACACCGCCAGTAGGACTCGGCCGACTAGCCGACCGAGAGGCTTCTCTTGCCGGTCGCCGGAGCTGGGGGAGGGCTCCGGAACGGGTCGCGCTCCCTCGGTCATCCGACGGCCTCGTCCTCGGGCCGGATGACGCCGGTGGGCCCCTCGTTCAGGTCGGGTGAGACCAGGTTGTAGAAGTCGGTGAGGGTCTCGAGCACGAGGTCTTCCCGTGGGCGCTCTTCACCCTCCCGGAGGGCAGGGCGGCTGACGCGGAGAACGACCCTCTCACCGATGCGGTGCACTGCGTCGGCCTCCGGGTACTGGTCGAGCACCACGTAGTGCAGGACCGGGGCGGCGCGATCGGTCGATGTGGTGGTCTGGGTGCTGGTGGTGGTCTGGTCGTCCCCTTCGGCTCGATCCTCGCGAGGAGCGTCCTTCCAGGAGATCTCGGCCAGGTATCCGGCCTTGGCGAGCTCGATGACTGCCCTGGCGACGGGCAGGCCGAGGACGTTCGGCACGTGACGGTTCTCCACGTAGTCCTGGGAGGACCCGACACCGACGAAGATCTCGGGCGGCGGGTCGGTGAAGTCCTCGGGCGGAATCCCTTCGTGTGCGGCCTCCATGACCAGTCGCCAGATCTCGGCCGGCCAGGTGCCTCCGAACACGGTGATCGGTGTGGTCGGCGGCGACATCGGGATCTGTGCCTGGGGGAAGCCCACCCACACGGCGGTGACGCGCTGGGGGGTGTACCCGACGAACCACGCGTCCCAGGAGTGCTCGGTCGTGCCGGTCTTCCCTGCTGCGGGACGGTCCGGCAGCTGGGCGCGGGTACCGGTTCCGCGTTGCACGACCTGCTCCAGGGTCCACGTCACGAGGTCGGCCACAGGCGGTTCGAGGACGGGTTCGGGGTCGATCTGGCGTTCGTACAGGACCGTCCCGTCCGCCTTGACGATTCGGTTCACGAACGTGGGGGGGACGTGGTAGCCGTGGTTGGCGAAGGTGCCGAACGCCGACGCCATGTCCAGCGGTGTGACGTCGTTGGTGCCGAGCACGGCGGCTTCGTTGCTCTGGAGCTCCGTTCCGATCCCGAGCTCGCGCGCCGTGTCGATCGCGTCCTGGGCGCCCACGTCCATGATGAGCTGCGCGAACACGGTGTTGCAGGACCTGACCGTCGCCTCGACGAGAGTGACCGTGCCGCACCCGCCGCTCACGTTCCACGTCGGTGCCTGGGGCCGCGGGATCGAGATGGAGCCCGGTCCGGTGTAGGTGGTGACGATGGGCCTGCCCTGCTCCAGGGCCGTGGCCAGGACGATGGGCTTGAACGCCGAGCCGGACTGGCGACCCTTGCCCCTGGCCAGGTTGTACTTGGCGTGCGGTGCCTGCCCGAAGTAGTCGCGCCCCCCGACCATCGCCAGGACCTGCCCGGTGCTCGGATCGAGAGTCACGACGGCGGCGTCGGGGTAGGTGGCCGGATCAGGCAGGACCTGTGCCACGGCAGCCTCGGCGCGGGCCTGGAGCTCGAGGTCGATGGTGGTGTGGATCCGCAGTCCGCCGCCGAAGAGGAGGTTGACCCGCTCGTCGCGGGTCTCTCCGAAGCGTGGATCGTTGATGATCCACTGCTTCACCTCCTCCACGAAGTGGCCCGCCGGGTAGCGGTCGTCCCCGGCCCCGGCAGCCTCCGTCGACCGGGAGGGGAGCTCGGCCCCGGTTGCCCGGGTGTGCTGGGTGTCGTTGATCATCTCGAGCTCGAGCATCCGATCCAGGACCAGGTCCCTGCGCGCGAGCGCGGCGTGCGGGTGGATCGCGGGATCGACCGTGCTGGGTGCCTGGATCATCCCCGCGAGGAGCGCTGCCTCGGAGAGCGTCAGCTCCGTTGCTGGTGTACCGAAGTACTCGTACGAGGCTGCTTGCACCCCGTAGCGTCCACGTCCGAAGTAGATCGTGTTGAGGTAGAGCTCGAGGATCATGTCCTTCGAGTAGGTGCGCTCGAGTTGGAGGGCTAGAGCGGCCTCCTCGATCTTTCGGCTGAACGTGCGCTCATCGTCCAGATAGACGTTCTTCACGTACTGCTGGGTGATGGTCGATCCTCCCTCGACCACCTCGCCCGCAGCGGCGTTCGACGACGCAGCTCGGACGATCGCCCTCAGGTCGACCCCGTTGTGCCGGTAGAAGCGCTCGTCCTCTATCGCGATCACAGCGTCCACCAGGTGCTCTGGCATCTTGTCGAGGGCGAGGTTCTCGCGGTTCTCCTCGGCCTTCAACGTCGTGATGAGGGACCCGTCGCGGGCGAAGATCGAGGAGTTCTCGGAGGGCGTGGGCAGAACGGGTGGGAGCCTCTTGGTCTCGTACGTGCAGGCCGCTGTCACGGCGGCGAGCGCGACGAGGACGACGAGACCCACACGGCGCATACGTCCATTCTGCCCGCCGAGGGGGTACCGAGTGGCAGCAGGTGATCTTGGAGGGGCAGGCTGGGCCCATGGCCGGGGGCGAGATCCTGGACGATCTCCTTGCGCGCGGGCTGATCCACGACAGCACGGACACCGATCTGCTGCGCGCGCGGCTCCAGGAGGGAGCGGTGGTCGTGTACTGCGGCTTCGACCCGACCGCCGACAGCCTCCACATCGGGAACCTCGTCCCACTGCTGCTGCTGCGTCGGTTCCAGCTGTTCGGTCATCGACCGATCGCCCTCGCCGGCGGCGCCACGGGGATGATCGGTGATCCAGGAGGGCGAACGAACGAACGGCCCCTGCTGGACCAGGCGACGCTGGATGCCAACCGGCGATCCATCGCCCTGCAGCTCGAGCACTTCCTGGACTTCTCGGAAGGGCCCAACCAGGCGCTGGTCGTCGACAACAGGACCTGGACGGAGGGTGTGACCGTCCTCGACTTCCTCCGGGACATCGGGAAGCACGTCACGGTGAACCAGATGCTGGCCAAGGAGTCGGTGAAGGCTCGTGTCCAGAGCGAGCACGGGATCTCCTTCACGGAGTTCAGCTACATGCTCCTCCAGGCGCTCGACTTCCTCTGGTTGTTCGAGAACGAAGGATGCGAGCTGCAGGTGGGGGGCTCGGACCAGTGGGGGAACATCACCGCGGGGATCGATCTGATACGGCGGCGCCGAGGATCCACCGTTCACGGACTCACCGTTCCCCTCGTCACCCGCGCCGACGGAACCAAGTTCGGGAAGAGCGAGGGCGAGAACGTCTGGTTGAGCAGCGAGCGCACGTCTCCGTA
>CAVOFX010000009.1:25000-181097 GCA_963695115.1 uncultured Microthrixaceae bacterium
TTGGCTGTATGCTGGGAACTCCGAGTATCCGGCGGTACTAGCACGTGGTGTCACAGGGTCTCAGTACTCTGACGCGATGTGCAGTGACAATCCGACCGGTGCGGACAATCAGCAGGAAACCGAGAGTCCACGTCTTGAGCTCGATCCATGGTGGATCGTGGGATTCGTCGACGGTGAAGGTTGCTTCTCCGTCTCGGTCCACAGTAATCCGCATGTGCGGCGCACGCGCGGCTGGCAGCTGCAGGCTGCCTTCCAGGTGTACCAGCACAGCAAGGATCGGGTTGTACTCGAGGCGCTCGCGACGCACTTCGGGTGTGGCCGAATCCGGCCGAAGGGCCCGAGGAGCAGCGTCGACACCTACACGGTGTGGAGGCTGCAGGAATTGGAGGACGCTGTCCTTCCGTTCTTCGAGCGCTATCCGCTCGTCGTCAAGAGGCGTGATTTCCAGTGCTTCGCCGAGATCGTTCGGCGGATGCGGCGGAAGGAGCACCTCAACTCGACGGGCTTCGAGGAGATCGTCCAGTTGGCTTTCTCGATGAACCAATCGGGGAAGCAGCGCAGTCGGACGCTCGAGGACGTACTTGCGGGATCCTCAGAGACTGTACGCCAAGCGCGAGGTGGCACGTCGGCCGTCTCGTGAAGAGACAGTCCGATCTGCATGGCGACATGCAGAGCTGGGCAGAGATGACCCAGCCACCTGGACGATCACATGACCGTCCAGGGAGTAACAACATGCCTAAGGTAGCGAAATTCCTTGTCGGGTAAGTTCCGACCTGCACGAATGGCGTAACGACTTTCCCACTGTCTCAACCACAGACCCGGCGAAATTGAAGTACGAGTAAAGATGCTCGTTAGCTGCAGAAGGACGGAAAGACCCCGTGGACCTTTACTATAGCCTGATATTGGGGTTTGGTATGCGTCGTGTAGGATAGGTGGGAGACTTGGAAGCGGGCACGCCAGTGTCCGTGGAGTCACCCTTGAAATACCACCCTTCGCATGCCGAGCCTCTAACCCAGGTCCGTAATCCGGATCGGGAACAGTGTCAGGTGGGTAGTTTGACTGGGGCGGTCGCCTCCTAAAGTGTAACGGAGGCGCCCAAAGGTTCCCTCAGCCTGGTTGGCAATCAGGCGTCGAGTGCAATGGCACAAGGGAGCTTGACTGTGAGACAGACATGTCGAGCAGGAGCGAAAGCTGGGCATAGTGATCCGGCGGTTGCGTGTGGAAGCGCCGTCGCTCAACGGATAAAAGGTACCCCGGGGATAACAGGCTCATCTTCCCCAAGAGTCCATATCGACGGGAAGGTTTGGCACCTCGATGTCGGCTCATCGCATCCTGGGGCTGAAGCAGGTCCCAAGGGTTGGGCTGTTCGCCCATTAAAGCGGTACGCGAGCTGGGTTTAGAACGTCGTGAGACAGTTCGGTCCCTATCCTCTGCAGCCGTAGGAGATCTGAGGAAGGCTGTCCCTAGTACGAGAGGACCGGGACGGACGCAGCTCTCGTGTGCCAGTTGTCCTGCCAAGGGCACGGCTGGTTGGCGACCTGCGGAAGGGATAACCGCTGAAAGCATCTAAGTGGGAAGCCCGTTCCAAGATGAGATCTCCCACTGGGTTAACCAGGTAAGGCCCGTGGTAGACGACCACGTTGATAGGCCGGAGGTGCAAGCACGGCAACGTGTTCAGCCGACCGGTACTAATCGGCCGAGGGCTTGGGTTGAACGAAGTGCTCGTTCTCGCTCTGGAGTTCTCCGGGCACGGCTTGGGCCGAGCTCAGTCGAGGACTGAAGGTTTCCGGTGGTGATAGCGGCGGGGCCACACCCGTTCCCATTCCGAACACGGAAGTTAAGCCCGCCTGCGCCGATGGTACTTGGGTGGAGACGCCCTGGGAGAGTAGGTCGCCGCCGGAGTTCGCCCGTTCGGGGCCCCGCAGAGATGCGGGGCCCCGAGTGCGTTTTGGGGCTCGGCCCGTCGGCGAGAACGGCTGGTGTCGTGACCGGAACGCGTTGCGTCGTTGCGCCGGCCAGGTCTCTCTCCCGGCTGCGTCCTCGTCCTGGCAAGCGGGTCCACACCTGCGGCCTCCTGCGTCCTTGCCGGATGACGACCCACACGCGCCGCAACCCGCACGAACGGTCCCGGACACGGCACTAGCCTTGACCGCCCATGGTTGCAGGTGCGGGTGGTCGCGAGGTCGGTCGAGGACGGGGATCGAGTTCGGCGCGCCAGGGCGGAAGGGTCGGGGCCCCGCGGGCCAGATCTGGCGCAGGGGGTGGAGGTCGAGCGGGCGCGGCCGCGCGGGGTGGGAAGCCGTCGAAGGGCACGGGGCCGGCCAAGCGCGGTGCGGCGAGCCGTTCCGCGGGCTCGGGTGCTGCGCGTTCGAAGAGCCCGGCAGCTCGCGGGCCTGCACGCGGTGCGAAGCCGTCGAAGGGCACGGGGGCGGCCAAGCGCGGCGCGGCGAGCCGTTCCGCGGGCTCGGGTGCTGCGCGTTCGAAGAGCCCGGCAGCTCGCGGGCCTGCACGCGGTGCGAAGCCGTCGAAGGGCACGGGGGCGGCCGAGCGCGGTGCGGCGAGCCGTTCCGCGGGCTCGGGTGCTGCGCGTTCGAAGAGCCCGGCAGCTCGCGGGCCTGCACGCGGTGCGAAGCCGTCGAAGGGCACGGGGCCGGCCAAGCGCGGTGCGGCGAGCCGTTCCGCGGGCTCGGGTGCTGCGCGTTCGAAGAGCCCGGCAGCTCGCGGGCCTGCACGCGGTGCGAAGCCGTCGAAGGGCACGGGGCCGGCCAAGCGCGGTGCGGCGAGCCGTTCCGCGGGCTCGGGTGCTGCGCGTTCGAAGAGCCCGGCAGCTCGCGGGCCCGCACGCGGCGGGAATCGGACCGCCGAGGGCGGGTCGAACGAGCGGACAGGGGGCGCGCAGGGATCGCCATCGGCCGAGGGGACGCGAGACCGTCGCGCCGGGCCGGGATCTCGGGGTTCGGGAACACGAGGCACGGCGGGGGGCCGACGCGGGGATCGTCGCGAGGGGGACAGGGCGACCACCGGACGGGGCCGACGGGACAGCCGCGAACGGGAGATCCCCCGCGCCGGACCGAAGACCTGGGGCGGGGTGGCTCGGCGTGGCGCAGGATCACTCGACCGTCCCGGCTCGGCATCGGAGCAGTGGCGGGACGCGATGGCCGCGGGACGCGGCGGCGGTCAAGAGAGCTACGAACGGCGACCGAGCGAGGAACCGGAGTGGGAGCCCGAGGTGTGGGTGGAGGTGGATGTCCGGCGCGAGGCGGAGGGGGCGGTCGGGCGGGCGAGTGTCACCGAACCAGGCGACGTACCGGTTGCCGAGGTCGACGAGGCCGAGCTGGTCGAGGTCGTCGGATCGGGGCAGGCCAAGCGGATGCGCAAGCGCCTGGAGGATGCGGCCCGCTCCTTCAGCCGAGGGCACTTCGAGGCAGCGCGGAGGATGCTCCGCTCGCTGAGCGAGGAGGCACCCAAGGCCTCTGCCGTCCGTGAGCTGCACGGTCTCACGTTGTACCGGCTGGGTCGGTGGAGGGCGGCAGCGAGAGAGCTCGAGGCCTTCCGCCAGCTCACCGGGTCGACGGAGCAGCACCCGGTCCTGGCCGACTGCTACCGGGCGCTGGGTCGTTACGGCACCGTCGAGCGCTTGTGGGACGAGCTGCGAAGGGCGTCGCCCGGCGCCGAGGCGGTCACGGAGGGGAGGATCGTCAGCGCGGGCGCCCTGGCCGACCAGGGGGAGCTCTCCGCGGCGATCGATCGGTTGGGGAGCGGCTGGCAGGTGCCAAAGCGGCCGCGCGAGCACCACCTCCGGAGGGCGTACGCCCTGGCGGACCTCTGTGAGCGTGCAGGGGATCTGCCGCGTGCCCGGGAGATCTTCTCTCGGCTCTGCCGGGCCGATCCTGCGTTCGCGGACGTCGAGCTCCGTCTGCGGCACCTTCGTTGACCGACAGGGTCCGCGTCCTCGCTGCGGGTCCTTCGGCCCTTGGGCTTCCCCCCGTTTCGTGGAGACCCGGTGATTGATGTTGAAGCCTCCCATCTGGCCGCAGCTGATGCCATCAGATCGGCCCGGGAGCCTCCGCGGGGTCCGCGAGGCCGGTTTCACGCCGCCTTCGTCTGGACCTCGCACTCTGCCGCGCGGGCGGCGAGTACCTGCTCGTAGCGCACCGGCGGCAACATCTCCGCCGAGCTGTGACGTCGACGGGTGTTGTAGGCGTCGATGAACGCTGCGACCGCCCGGCGCGCCTCGGCTTTGGTCGCGAAGCGCCGACGCGACAACAGCTCGTGCTCGAGGGTCCCGGGTTCCGCAGTTGGTGGTGACACGAGTGCCTGAAAGTGGGGGTTGACCTGGGGGAACGCGGCTTGTGCGCTTGTGCCGCGTGTGTCCACGAGCGTCGGGGTGCCTGCTGGGGGTGTTTGGGCAGCTCAGGCGGGGTGCAGGTGGGTGATCCGGGGTGGCGGATCGATCCCACAGGCGCCGAGAAAGCCCAAGGCGGCGTCGCTCGGCGGAGTTGTCTGCACGACGGTGCCGACGGACCCTCGGAGGGTGACGGCATGGACACGGCCGAGCTCGGTGGCGATGCGCCGCCAGGTGGTGTCACAACGCCGTTCGGCGACTCGGATCAACAGCAGGGCCAACCAGCACAACAAGACGTGGGCGCGGATGCGACCCTCGATGCGGTGGAACACGGGCCGCAGCTCGAGGGTGGACTTGAGGTCGCGGAACCCTCGCTCGGCTTCGAGCAGGTTCTTGTAGCCCAGCGCCACGTCCTCGGCGGGCAGGTCGGGGTCCGAAGTGGACAGCAGGTACTTGCCGTCGAGGCGTTCCTCGGCGCGGATCGCTGCCCGGTCGATGCGGAGGCGACCGGTCGCGCTCTGGCGCAGGTAGCGGCCGAGCGCCTTGTGGTCCCGCAGCGCGCACTCAGCCTTGCGGTGGGCGTCGTCGGAGATCTTCTTGCCCGCCTTCTTCGCACGCGCCTTGTCGCGGGCCCGGGCGATGGCGATGGCGTCGAGCTCGGCTTCGAGTCGGGCGACCGCCGCGTCGCGCTGAGCCCTGTCGCGTTCGGCCTCGGCGGGGTTGTGGCAGATGATCCACCGCTTGTGCGGCGTCGAACCCAGCCGCACCTCCTTGACCCGCAGGTTGTCACGCACCTCCTGGTAGCGGCCCTGGCGGCCCAGTGCTTCGAGCGCGTCCGGCGAGCCGTCACGCATCCGCTCGCCGGCGATCCAGTGCCCACCGGCGCGTGTCAGATACGCCAGGTTCGCATCCGAGGAGAACCCGCGGTCCACCACGGTCACGACCCGCCCGAGCCGCCAACCCCGCAGACCGTCTCTGACCTCGGGCAGCACGGTGGCGTCCGACGTGTTGCCCGGCCAGCACCAGCACCGCACCGGGATCCCCTCGCGGGTGACCGCCAGACCGATGATGATCTGGGGCAGGTCGGGGCGGTGGTCCTTGGAGTGCCCGTAGCGACGGAACCCGTCCTCGCCCTCGTCGGTGTCACGTTCGAAGTAGGTCGAGGTCGTGTCGAAGAACAACAGGTCGACCTCGAGGTTCAACAGGTCGGCGACGGCGAAGAACACCGCTTCTTGGACCTCGGCGTCGGTGTCGGCCTCCACCAACAGGTCCATCGCCCGATACGCCTGGTCCTCGTCCATCGACTCGATCGCCGGCACAGCCACGTCGTTGCTGGCCCACTCCGCGGTCGCCAGCTTCGACATCGGGTCGATCGCCCGGTTGGCGACCAACGCGAACAGCACCCGCTCCACATCGGTGCTGAACCGGCGGCCACCGAGCACCTTGCGAAGCGCCTCGTCGACGCCGAGCTGGCGCCACAGACCATCGAGCAGCCATGCCGTCCCCGCCGGGCGGGACTCCACGACAGCCAGCGCGTCGCCGGCCTGCTCGCCGGCGTCGGGTCCGACGACGGCGTCTGGCTCACCGAGGTACCGGTTGATCGAGCCGACCAGCCGGCGCAGCCCGTCGGCGTCGAGGCGGTCCTCGCGGCCCAGGTTCACCAACACCTCGGCCTGGGTCACCCCCTCCACACGGCGGTTGTGGGCGAGCTGCACGTAGCGCACCACCGACCCGTCCCGGTTCCGGCGCTGTGTGGTCCGCAAGTACATGCCCACACCATCGCGTCCACCCCACGCGATAGCAAGCACCACATCCCAAGTCGTGTGCCCACGTTTTCGGGCCCGTCAACGAACCCGCAACCCCCTGACCAGCACCTTCGCGTCTGCCAACCCCCTCATGTGCCCATCAACTGCGGAACTCGGGAGGGTCGAGTTGAAGCTCTCGGACGCCGCGTTGTCCAGTGCCGAGCCGACCCGGCCCATCGACTGGGTGATCTCGAGCGCCTCGCACGCGAGAGCGAAGACGTGCCCGGTGTACTCGCCGCCCTTGTCCGAATGGAACAGCACCCCGGCCACGTTCCCGCCTCGGACTGCAGCGGCCATGCACAGGGCGGCGCGGGCGAGCGGGGCGTCGTGGTGCTCGTCGAGAGCGAACCCCGGCACCCGACGCGACGCCAGGTCCAACACCGCCGCCAGGTGGAGCTTGCCCTCGTCGGTGGGGATCTCGGTGAGGTCCCCGCACCAGCGCTGGTTGATCGCCTCGGCGGTGAAGTCCCTTCTCAGCAGGTCCGGGAACGGCCGTGCCGCCTTGTCCGGGCGGGCGCTTGGGTTTCGGGCACCGGCCCTGGAGGCCCTGGCGGGCCATCGAGGCCGCCACCGTCTTCTTGGTCACCTTCCAGCCCGCCTCACGCAGGTCCTCCCACACCCTGGGCGACCCGTAGGTCCCGGGATTGCCACCGGAGTCGTCGAAGCTGGCGCGCACCGCGGCGTCGAGAGCGGCCCGGCGCCTCGCACGCTGCGTCGGCGGCCGATCCCGCCACTTGTAGAACGTCGAGGCGGGCACATCGAGAGCCCGACACGACACCGCGTGGGGAACACCGTGCTCGGTCCGCTGGGCAGCGATGAACGATGCCACGGTCATCGAGTGTCGAGTCGGACCAGGGCGCCCTGCCGGCCTTTCGGTGGTGGGTTTCCCTGGCCCGCTCGCCGAACCGGACGTGCGACTTCCACCGCATCCGGCTCTCCACGTGCTTACGCCGCAGGTGCGGTCGGTCCTGTCGTAGTGCTCGTCCACGGCGTCGGGATCTTGGCACCCCGATACCGATACCGCACCACGGGCACGTTCTCGGTTCGGAACAACTCGATCCCGTCGTCGCTCACCTTCCAATCAGGGAGGTGGCGGCGAACCACGGTGTGCTTGTTCGACCCGACGTGTCGTTTACGGAGCCAGCCGAAGATCCGCCAGAAGACGAAGTAGTCGACATAGCTGAAGGTCCGCTTGGACACGCCGTGACGGAAGTAGTTGCACCAGCCCCGCAGCACCGGGTTCAGCCGGCGCAGCAGGTCAGCGAGCGTTCGATGTTGGTTCCGGCGGGTGAGCGACCGCACCTTGCCGATGATCGACGCGAGCGCCTTCTTCGACGGGTAGGTGTAGACCGCTGTCTTGCCGGATCGACCGGTCCAGGGCTGGCGCTGGATGCGCCAGCCGAGGAAGTCGAACCCCTCGTCGATGTGGCAGACCCTCGTCTTGGCTTCCGAGAGGCGCAAGCCCATCGGGGCAAGCACCGAGCCGACCTCATCCCACAACGCTTCGGCGTCGGCGCGTTGGCCGGCGATCATGACCACGAAATCGTCCGCGTAGCGGACGAGCCTCATGACCGGAACACCGGCGCGGCGCTTGTTGCCTCGCGTTGACCGTGGGCCGAGCGCTTCCCACCTCGATGCGAAGTGCTCATCCAGCACAGAAAGGGCGATGTTGGCCAGCAGCGGCGAGAGGATCCCACCCTGGGGTGTGCCGGTGGTCGTCTCTCGGTTGAGGCCCTCCTCGCTGAGGACCCCTGCCCGCAAGAACGCCTTCACCAAGCGCAAGATCCGTTTGTCTCCGATCCGACGTCGCACCCGGTCCATGAGGGCCGTGTGGTCGATCTCGTCGAAGCACGCCGTGATGTCCGCCTCGAACACCCACTCGTAGTTCCGAGAGGGCGACCCGAGGTAGTGGATCTCGGCGATCGCATCTTGGGCTCGGCGCTTCGGCCGGAAGCCGTAGCTGCACGGCTTGAAGTCCGCCTCGAAGATCGGCTCGAGCACCAGCTTCAACGAGGCCTGCACGACCCGGTCCGCGGTCGTCGGGATCCCGAGCTTGCGGACCTTGCCGCTCGCTTTAGGGATCGCCTTCTCCCGCACCCGCTGAGGAACGAACCGGCGAGTCTTGAGATCTTCTCGCAGCTGGCCGAGCAGTGCCTCGGCACCGACGCCGACCGAGCGGGGAGCCACTCCGTCGACACCGGCGGTTCGTGCGCCTTTGTTGCCCCGCACCCGACTCCACGCCACGACGAGGAAGGCCGGGTCATACACGAGGTTGAACACATCATCGAAGCGACGGTCAGGATCGTCCGTCGCCCATCGGTGCAGCTTCGTTTGCATCACGAGTACTCGCTGCTCGGCCTCCAAGGGGTCGGGCCACGAAGCGCCGGTGTTCACCAGCGACCTCCCCGATCAGCGTCGATGCTGCGCACACGCTGGACCCCTTCGCCATGTGACCGGCTTTCCCGGCCTCGGACTACTACGGGTCCTCCGCCCCATCCCGGTGGCATCGACCGGCGACGGGTCTTCCCTCCGACCAGCAGGTCGCTGGCCGGGGAGGGGACCGCCGGGATGGTTCCCACGTTCACTCTCGAACCGCTCGACGGGGTCGGTGCCCAGCTATGCCCCTGCAACATCGCCATGGCTACGCCGCAGGCCTTCACCATGGCCTCCCGGTCGGCGAAGCGAACCGACCGAAGAGTTCCCCGCACGACATCGTGCGGGTGCGCGTTGCTTGCCAGCCCCGATCCGCCAGGTTCGAGCTGGTGGGTCTCTTGAGGGGCGTTCGGTCGCTGGTTCCTCACGTACACCCTTCCGTCTTGCTTGCCGGGCCCGGACCGTCTGGCGGTGCCGGCCCGTCCCGTCGTTGTCGGGGCTGCTTGCCACCCTCCCCCTCGTCCCAGGGATCAGGCTGCCCCCAGCTTCTGTCGATCCGCTGCGACGGACCGACGGCCGTGTCCTTTCACCACGGCACGGTTCGAGAACGCCTCGTGGCGCTCCGCCTCCTTGACCCACAGGACCACGGATCGCTTGAGGACATCACGCTCCATCCGCAGCTCGGTGTTCTCCCGCTCGAGCTGGGTGAGCCGAGCCCGCTCGTCCACGGTCAGGCCCTCGGCCTCGCCCCGTTCGATCTTGTCCCTGTTCACCCAGTTGGCGAGCGTGCCGGCGTTGATGTCGAGATCCCGGGCCACCGCAGCGACGGACTTGCCGGTCTCCCGAACGATCCGCACCGCCCCCTCGCGGAACTCAGGGTCGTACTGTCGTCGTGTCTCTGGCATGGATCCTCCTCATAGTGGAGGTCTCCACGGTTTGGGGGGATGCCCGCAGCAGGGGCACCTCGGGCTCGACGACGTCAGACATCGCCAAGTTCGCAGGGCCCCTGCTACGCGTCTGGGACCCTCACACCCCGCTCAAACGCGAAGCGCCGTATTACACCGGGGACGGGACGCCACCGTCCGGCGCTGGTGCTCGAGGTGAGGTACGCTCTCCTCGTGTACTCGCCAGGTTCTAATGGCATACCGGCTCGGGGTCGTTCGCGGGTCCTTAGACGTGTCCTGATTGCCGTTGTAGCGACAGCGCTCATGGCGGGGTGTGGGTCCGGCAGTGACGGCTCCCCAACCGTCGGGCAGATGTATGCAACCTACGAGTTCGGCTTTGAGTCAGTCGCCGAAATGTCGGCCACCTCAGAGTTCATTGCCCTCCTCGAGGTGGTGAACATCACCAACGACCAGGTCGGCGACTTCTCTACGCCAAGGGTCGCGGCAGGTGAGACTCATCGATCTCTGGCATGGTGGAACCGACGGCCTGGCGACCTATCGCGATGGCAGCCACTTCAGCGAGAAGGTCGGCATCCTTCAATTGGAGAACACTCCACTCCTGGATGTCGGCGAGCAACTACTTGTGTTTGGGGTGGTGGACGAGGAGCTGGCTTCGCTCATGCCGCTGAATGACCAGGCGTCATATGCCATCAGAGACGGCTCACTGATCATTGACGATGGTTTGCCTAGTCGTGAGGAGCCGGCGGATCCGGTCCGATTCTCTCTGATCGGCCTCAGCGTGGAAGAAGCTCACGGAGTAGTCGAGCGCGCTCTTGCTCGAGTCGATGCCGAAGGGATCGAATCCCAAGAGACCTCCGCCGACCGAATGGGGGAGCTGCGGGCGAGCCTCGGTCCGCCAGCCCGCGTAGCGGAGGTCCACGGCGAACCAACGGTGGCCCTGTACGTATCGGACGGCGAGACGGGCTTCTGCTACACGATCGCCGGGGAGGGTCCGGGGGGTGCAGCGGAACTCCCACACTGCACGTACGACACCGAGGTTGCTTCGCTCGGGGACTCCCTGCGGTCCGGCTCCGTTCTGTCCATACCGCTGCAGACAGAGGCGGGTTCCTTCATCATTGCATTGAGTGCGGCGAGCACAGTCACGGTCAAGACGAACGGTGGCGAGACCACATCAGTGCCCACGACACCAGTGTCGACCAGTTTGCGTGGGCCTGAGTTTGACGACCTATCGGTTGCAGTTCTCCAAGCGGGCGACGTTGCTGAGGTGAGTAGCGGAACTTGAGGCCTGCTCATTGGATTCCGCCGAGACAACGAAGGAGGATGCGGCGCGTGACAAGGCGAACGGCTCGGGCAGCAGTGATCTCTGTAGCGGCTTCGGGAGCAGCCGCTCTTGCCGCAACCCAGGGGCAGATCACGCCCGTTGCCGCGACCCATGGGTGGCCAATACTCAACGACAATGCAACGCACAATGTCTGGCGCGACCACCTGGACACAGTGGCCAACAATGGCACCACGTGGGGGGCAAACAACCTCGACGAGTACACCAACCTGAGTATCAACGAGACCTCCACCTGGTCCGATGTCCGGGTCACGGACGCTTACGAACTGGGCGCTGGACTCAAGGGGCTGGTCAGCTGTGAGGACCAGGGCCAAGGGACCGATGGCCTTGAGTGCCGGCAGTGGTTGCTGCGATTTGACAACGACCAGGAAACGGAACTGACCACAAGTGAGTGGAAATGGTTGGGCTGCCACGAGATGGGGCACACGGGTGCCGTCGGCGAGCGGTATGATGAGATCAGTTGCATGCACAACAGGCTTTCAGACCTGAGCCCGCTACTAGCGCAACATACGCTCCTTAGCGAGCACGACATCGTGAGCATCAATGACCGAATCGACAGCAGCTAGAACGAGTTCTAATGGATCTCGCGAGCCAATCAGCTGGGACGCGTTCGTGGCCGAATTCGTGACAGTGATGCCAGTCTCATCGGGAACTACGATCGACGAGCAGACTTCACTGTCTGAGATTCTTGGGGCGGATCGCCTTCGATTCGCGACGTTTGCAGCGAGGCTGCGCCACCTTTGCGGGGAGCTGCCACCGGGACTCCTATCGAATGTCACTACCCTGTTCGAGGCCTATGAGTGGTATCGGGTTCGGCTGGAGAACGGCGCCAGTACGACAATCTCCGGTGGGCTAACGAGAGCTTCGGCTTATGAGTCTCCTCGTGTATGACTGCGCGCTGTCGCCCCAGAGGATTTCGGGATGCTCTACAACGCTGCTTCAGATCCTGATCAGGGATTTCGGTGGCGGAATCGGGGTGCAACTCCTAGCCCATCGGCATTTCAGAATCAGCTCTTCGCGAACACCCTGGTGCAGTTCATCGTTGAGAGTCGGGGCGATGGCTTACCGTTAGGTCTGGTTGCGGCATATCAAGAGAACTTCGTGAATGCGACGGCCTATTTTGCATTGCAGCGCCTTCGGCCCACTCAGGATGGCAATGCGGGAGAGATGATCGGGGCGCTCTACCTGTTTCTCGACTATCTGTTCACAACCTGGCCATTTCGCAGGCTATACGCGGAGGTCCCCGGCTACAACTGGAGTTGGTTTGCATCCGGTGAGCACGTGTTCTTCGAGGTTGAGGGGCTATTGAAGGAGGCTGATTATCACAACGACCTCTATTGGGACCGCCGCATTGTTGTTGTGTCACGAGCCGCGTGGACGGACATCAAGAGAGTCTGGGAGCCAGTTGTAAGACCGTCCGTGGAGGCAATAGACGCAAGTTAGGGGCGCTTCGCGTTTGAGCGGGGTGTGACCGTGGCGAGGAGGTCCCAGTTGGGGCGGCCGGCGTAGAGCAGGGCCCGGATCCGGTAGTGGGCGAAGCGGCGGAACCGGCTCTCCCCACTCCAACGCGTAGAGCCGCCTAACGTGGGGGGGTAGCGCGCAACCGACCGCACGAAGGAGCGTCATGGGCGTCGATATCCAATCCCTCCTCGGGGACGAGGCCGACTCGCTGCTCGGCCACCAGTCGAAGGGGATCCCCCGCGAGGACCTCCACCTCCCGGGTCCCGACTTCGTTGACCGCGTCTGGAAGGACAGCGATCGCAGTCCGCGGGTGCTCAGGAGCCTCCAAGGGCTGTTCTCGACGGGCCGGCTCGCAGACACGGGCTACCTCTCGATCCTGCCCGTGGATCAGGGGATCGAGCACTCCGGGGCTGCCTCGTTCGCACCGAACCCGAAGTACTTCGACCCGGCGAACATCGTCGAGTTGGCGATCGACGGAGGGTGCAACGCGGTGGCGACGACCTTCGGTGTGCTGGGAGCGGTGTCGCGTCGCTACGCCCACAAGATCCCGTTCATCGTCAAGATCAACCACAACGAGTTCCTGACCTACCCGAACCAGTACGACCAGATCCTCTTCGGTTCGGTCGAGGAGGCCTGGAACCTCGGCGCCTCGGGGATCGGCGCGACGATCTACTTCGGCTCGGCTGAGTCGACTCGTCAGATCCAGGAGGTGAGCGAGGTCTTCCAGGAGGCGCACGAGCTCGGCATGTTCACGGTGCTGTGGTGCTATCTGCGCAACTCGGCCTTCAAGAAGGACGGCACGGACTACCACGTCTCGGCGGACCTGACCGGTCAGGCGAACCACATCGGGGTCACGATCGAGGCGGACATCGTCAAGCAGAAGCAGCCGGAGAACAACGGCGGCTACCCGGCACTCGAGTTCGGCAAGACCAGTCCGCTGGTCTACGACGAGCTCACGACCGACCACCCGATCGACCTCACCCGCTGGCAGGTGGCGAACTGCTACATGGGCCGGGTCGGCCTGATCAACAGCGGGGGTGAGTCGAAGGGCGCCGGGGACCTCGCTCAGGCAGTGAGGACCGCAGTCATCAACAAGAGGGCTGGTGGCACCGGGCTCATCTCCGGGCGGAAGGCCTTCCAGCGCCCGAAGGGCGAAGGGATCGAGCTGCTCCACGCCATCCAGGACGTCTACCTCGACTCCGGCGTCGGCGTGGCCTGAGTCGAAGCGGGCCCGAAGCGGGCCTGCGGACGGACAGCTCACGAAGAGGCTGGCGCGATGTCGCCGCGGCCGCAGGCCGACGCGCTGGTGACACCGGACAGGGCGGACGCGCCGGCCAGGGCCGCTGCTCCCTTGCCGACGGTCCGGCCCGTCTCCCGCTCCGGGATGTCGGTGCCTCCCAGAGCCACAGGCGCTGGATCGAGGTGCGTTCACCTCGGGAGGGCTCGGGCCGTCCGTCGGCTGGTAGGGAAGGATCACGGTAGCTGCGGGTCATGTCTGTCGCGTTGCGGCGGCGATACAGTGGGCCGTCAGTACGGGCTCAGGACGAGACAGGGCTCAGGACGAAACAAAGGGGTTTCAGTGTCCGACACCGCCCATCGCGTGGAGACACGCGAGATCGACCGGGTCATCATCAGGTTCGCCGGTGACTCGGGCGACGGGATGCAGCTCACGGGGGACCGCTTCACCGCCACGAGCGCCGTGCTCGGAAACGATCTGGCCACGCTGCCGGAGTACCCGGCGGAGATCCGGGCCCCTGCGGGAACGCTCGCCGGGGTCTCCGCCTTCCAGGTTCAGATCTCGGACCACGAGATCACGACGCCGGGTGACGCCCCGAACGTGCTGGTGGCGATGAACCCCGCTGCGCTGCGCTCCGAGCTGCAGCGCCTGGAGCCGGGTGGTGCCCTCATCGTCAACGTGGACGCGTTCGTCGAGCGCAACCTCGCCAAGGCGGGCTACGAGGCGAACCCGCTCGAGGACGGCAGCCTCCTCGGATACAAGGTCTACGAGGTTCCGATGACCACGCTCACGAAGGATGCAGTGGCCCCGCTCGGGATCAAGCCTCGTGACGCCGAGCGCTCGAAGAACTTCTTCGCGCTGGGACTCCTCTCGTGGATGTACACGAGGCCCGAGAAGCCCACGCTCGACTGGATCCGGAGCCGGTTCAAGGGGAACCAGCAGGTGGTCGACGCCAACACGGCAGCCTTCAAGGCCGGTCACGCGTTCGGGGAGACCGCCGAGCTGTTCGAGTACCAGTACGAGGTGAAGGCGGCGAGCCTCGAGCCCGGCACCTACACGAACATCACCGGCAACACAGCACTGGCCTGGGGGCTCATCGCTGCCGGCCAGCTCGCGAAGCTGCCAGTCTTCCTTGGCTCCTATCCCATCACCCCGGCATCGGACATCCTCCACGAGCTCTCGAAGCACAAGAACTTCGGTGCCAGGACGCTGCAGGCCGAAGACGAGATCGCCGCCGTCGGAGCCTCACTCGGTGCCGCTTACGGAGGGCATCTGGGGGTGACCACCACCAGCGGTCCCGGCATGGCGCTCAAGGCCGAGACACTGGGGCTCGCGGTGAGCCTCGAGCTCCCGCTCCTGGTCATCGACGTCCAGAGGGGAGGGCCGAGCACCGGGTTGCCGACCAAGGCCGAGGGTGCGGACCTGATGATGGCTCTGTACGGGCGGCACGGTGAGTCCCCACTCCCGATCGTGGCCGCCAAGAGCCCGGCCCACTGCTTCGACACGGCGATCGAGGCGGCGCGGATCGCCCTCATGTTCCGCACCCCTGTGATCCTGCTCTCGGACGGCTACCTCGCCAACAGCGCCGAGCCGTGGCGCCTGCCCGAGGTCGAGTCGCTCCCGGACATCGGCGTCGAGCTCACCGCCGAGCCCAACGGTGTGGACGAGGACGGACACCCCGTCTTCCTTCCCTATCTCCGCGACCCGGACACCCTCGCACGGCCGTGGGCGATCCCGGGTACACCCGGGCTGATGCACCGGATCGGTGGCCTCGAGAAGGAGGACGTGACAGGGACCGTCTCGTACGACCCGGCGAACCACGAGCGGATGGTGCATCTCCGGGCCGAGAAGGTCGCCCGGATAGCGCGGTTCATCCCCGAGGTGGATGTCATAGGCGACATCGACGACGCGGAGGTGCTCGTGCTCGGGTGGGGATCCACCTGGGGAGCGATCTCGGGTGGCGTGGACAGGGTTCGCTCCGCGGGGCGCAAGGTCGCGCAGGCACATCTCGTGCACCTCAACCCGTTCCCGTCGAACCTCGGCGAGGTGCTCCATCGCTACCCGAGGGTCGTGGTGCCCGAGATGAACCTCGGTCAGCTCTCGAGGTTGATCCGGGCGGAGCACCTGGTGGACGCGAAGAGCGTGAGCAAGGTCCAGGGTGTGCCCTTCACCGCACCCGAGATCGAAAAGGCGATTCTGGGGGTCCTGGATGCCTGACGTCCCTGCCACGACGCGGAAGGACTGGGCCAGCGACCAGGAGGTCCGCTGGTGCCCCGGCTGCGGCGACTACTCGATCCTGGCCGCCGTCCAGCTGCTGCTGCCCGAGCTCGGGGTGAGTCCCGAGAACACCGTGTTCATCTCGGGAATCGGCTGTGCGGCGCGGTTCCCTTACTACATGAACACCTACGGGTTCCACAGCATCCACGGGCGGGCGGTGGCGATCGCCACCGGGCTGTCCATGGCCAGGCCGGATCTCGACGTGTGGGTGATCGGCGGCGACGGCGACATGCTCTCGATCGGCGGGAACCACCTGATCCACGCGCTTCGACGGAACATCAACCTCACGGTCCTGATGTTCAACAACCAGATCTATGGGCTGACGAAGGGCCAGTACTCGCCGACGAGCGAGCGAGGGAAGGTGACGAAGTCGACCCCCTTCGGAGCGCTCGACCAGCCCTTCAACCCGATGAGCCTCGCGATGGGGGCAGAGGCGAGCTTCGTGGCGCGCACCCACGACATGGACCGTGGCCACATGACCGAGGTGCTCCGGCGTGCTCACGACCACGAGGGCGCAGCGTTCGTCGAGATCTACCAGAACTGCAACGTCTTCAACGACGGCGCGTTCTCCGACATCAACTCGAAGGAGAACCGGGAGGAGATGCTCATCCCGCTCCGACACGGCGAACCGATCCGATTCGGTCGCGAGGGCGAGAAGGGAGTGGTGGTGACTCCGTCGGGGTCCGGCCGGATCGTCGACGTGGCCGAAGTCGGGGAAGAGAACATCTTGGTGCACGACGAGACGAAGGACCGGGGGCTGGCCTTCGTGCTCTCCAGGCTTGCGACGGGTCCGCACGAGCCCACACCCATAGGTGTCTTCAGGGCCGTGAGTCGTCCGGAGTACGGGGAGGCTGTCACCCGTCAGATCGCCCAGGCGCAGGAGCAGCGAGGTGCCGGTGACCTCGCGACGCTGCTTCGCTCGGGGGCGACCTGGGAGGTTGCGTAGGCGGGTGAGCCGGTCGCGAGGCCGAAGCCGGAAGTGGGATGAGCGGACGGCTCTGGGCGGGGTACGACCGGTCAGGTCAGCGTGCGGAAGACCACGCCCGTCCTGGGCTTGGGGTGGAAGAACGTGGTCTTGGGAGGCATCCTCTTCCCACCGTGGGCGATCTCGAGTATCTGGCGGGGCGAAGCAGGCCTGAGCAGCACACCCCAGTCAGCCTCACCCTTCCGGACGCGCGCCACCGCCTGCTCCACCCCGTGCTGGTACGACAGCTCGTGGTCAGGGAGTGAGGCGAGAGCGGCGTCCAGTCGCGAGCTGTCAAGGTCGCGCACACCAGCTAACGATGCGGGCCGTGGCGTCAGCATCCACGAACGTTGGGAGTCGAACAGGCAGAGTGCTCCCCGCTCCGCCATCTGGTCTGTCGTCTCTTCGTCGAGCAGCGTCGTCGGAGCGTGCTCTTCGATCTCGAAGAGCTCCTCCAGCGATGGGCGCGGGTCGAAGTCGACGGGAAGGCCCGACACGAGCCGGTGGATGGATCGGACCGTGAGGTGCTCCTCGGAGAGCTCGACCACATAGGTCATGACGAGATCGGCCGGGCCTCCGGGACCCTCGACCGCGCGGAGCTCGTCGCGGTAGGCCAGCGAGGTCTCGTAGCGGTGGTGGCCGTCGGCGATCACCACCGGTGCTCCCGAGACAGCTGCTGAGACCTCCGCGATCAGCGTGGGGTCGGCCACCGGCCAGAGTCGGTGTCGCACGTCCTGGTCGTCGAGCCAATCCGCCGAGGGATCCCCGTCGACCGCGAGCAGGTCCGTCAGCCCCGTTGCGGGGGAGAGCCCCCAGACCGAGGACAGGTTCGCACGGCAGCACCTCAGCATCTCCAAGCGGTCGCTCTTCGCCCTGGGGGTGGTGCTCTCGTGCGGGAGGATCCCTCCCTCTCCCGGTGCCTGGAGCTCGAGCGCGCCGATCACACCGATCGTCTCGCGTCCTCCGCCAGGCCCGCCTCCGGGTGCCATCGCGTAGATGTAAAGCGAAGGCTCCTCGTCGCGCCGGAGGATCCCGGTGCTGCGCCAATCGTCGAACAGGTCGTGAGCCACCGTGTAGCGATCCCGCTGGCCTTCGTCGAGCGGGAGGTCGATCCTCACCGCGTTGAACGGGTGACGCCGCCTCAGCTCGGCGGCGAGCTCGGCGTCGATCACGTCGTAGGGCGGCGACGTCACCTCGGCCAGGTCGAAGCGGGCGGTGTCGTAGCGGAGACCGGTGAAAGGCTCGAAGCGGGGCACGCCCCTTGCCTAGCAGACGGAGCACGGACCCAGGCGCGCGAGGATCTGTGGGTGGGTTGGGTGCTGGACCTCGACGGGGTGGTGTGGCTCGGTGAGGAGGCCATCCCCGGTGCCGCGGAGGCGGTGGAGAGGCTCCGGGCCGCCGGGGAGCAGGTGGTGTTCGCGACCAACAACTCCTCCGAACCCGTGGCCCGGTACGAGGAGAAGCTGCGCGGGATGGGATACCGGCTGTGGGCGACGTCATCTCCTCGGCGCTCTTCGCTGCATCCCTGGTGGCTCCCGGCTCCGTGGCGCTCGTGTGCGGTGGGCCTGGTGTGGTCGAGGCGCTCCGGCGGCGGGACGTGGAGACCGTGCGTGAGGGGAGTGCAGACGTGGTCGTGGTCGGTTACCACCGTGACTTCGACTACGACCGGCTGGCGGCCGCGGCCACCGCGGTTCGACGCGGAGGCGCGGTTGATCGCCACGAACGACGATCCGACCTACCCGACCCCGGAAGGGCTGCTCCCGGGGGCCGGGGCCCTCGTGGCAGCCGTGGCGGCGGCGTCCGGAGCACGACCTGTGATCGCCGGCAAGCCCCACGAGGCCGCCGTCGCCTATGTCCGTTCGATGATGGGTGAGGACGGGATGGTCGTCGGCGACCGACCGGACACCGACGGCGCCTTCGCCCGTGAGCTGGGGTACGACTTCGGTCTGGTGCTGAGCGGGGTGACCACTCCTTCCGACCTCCCGGTCCAGCCCGAACCGGCCGTCGTCGCTGCGAACCTCGGAGCGCTGGTCGAGCGGGTTCTTGGGTCCTGACCGCTCATACCGGGCCAGGTGGCTGCAGAGGCGCTTCGGCAGGTTCGCTCCCCGAGACGGGCGCGTGCCCGAGGAGAGGCGGTCTTGTGATGAGATCTGGGCCCGTGGTCCGCCGTCTCGCCCTCCTCGCCGCCGCTTCCGTCGTGATCGCGGCGTGCAGCGTCCCCACCGAACAGGAGAGTGGAGACGAGGCGGGACTCGAGCAGCTCTCGGCCACCACGATCGACGGTGCGCTCGCCGAGGAGGTGGATCTGGAGGACGCGGAGCTGTGGGTCGGTGTGCCGGAGAGCGCCGACGGGGAGAGCGCCACGGCGGTTCTGCTCGCGCAGGTGGTGATGGAGTCGCTGAAGGCGACCCGCGCCGAGGTGGTGGATCAGACCGAGCTCGGCGGCGGGTTGCTGCTCCGTGACGCCTTGGTGTCCGGTGAGATCGACATGTACTGGGAGGGGACGGGCGCGGCCTGGACGGGGATCCTCCGCGAGGCGGAGGACGGTATGGACCCAGAGGAGGTCTACAGGGAGCTCGCCACCCGCGATCTGGCCGAGAACGGCGTGGCGTGGCTGGAACCGGCCGCCTTCGAGCAGTCCAGGGGCTTCGCTGTCTCCGAGGAGCTCGCAGCCGAGCTCGGGATCGAGAGCATCGGGGAGATGGCCGAGCACATCGGGCGATCGGAGGAGGACCTCGTCGTCTGCGTCACCCAGGACTTCGTCACCTTCCCGGCGGACGGCCGCGTCGACTTCCAGGAGGTTCTCGGGGTCGAGCTTCCGGACGACGTGCTGAGGGTGTACGACTCCGTCCCGATCTACCCCGACACCGGCCGCGGCCAGTGCCTCTTCGGAGAGGTGGAGCGGACCAGCGGGCGGATACCCCAGTACGGGCTCCGGCTCCTCGAGGACGACGTCGGGCTCTTCCAGCCGAACCCACCGGCCCTGGCCGTACGCCAGGAGGTACTGGTCGAGCACCCGGAGCTGAGCGCGATCCTGGCCAGCCTGGCACCACGGCTCACCACAGAGGCCATCCAGGAGATGAACCGCAGGGTGATAGTCGACGGTGAGGAGCCCGCCGAGGTGGCCCGGGACTGGCTCCGTTCGGAGGGCCTCGTCGAGTGAGCGGGAGAGGGTGCAGGGGAGAGATGTCCCACGGCGCGATTGCCGCGGGATGATGCGGTGGGTAGCGTCGAGGCATGTCCCAGCTCGACATCGAGATCATCCGGCGAATGCTCGATGCGGGAGCCGACCTCGGTCAGCTCACCCAGAAGCGGGCCGAGAAGATCGTGCAGTCACTCGTCGATGCGGGCGAGCTGCGTCGCGACAACGCCCAGAAGGTCGTGAACGAGCTCGTCGATCGGGGACGGAAGCGCCGGGAGCGCCTGCTCGAGATGATCGAGCGCGAGGTGCAGGCCTCGGTCCGGCGCATGGGTCTGGCCACCAAGAAGGACCTGGAGCGACTCCAGCGGAAGGTGGCGAAGCTGGAGCAGGCTGGGAGGCCTGCCGAGAAGAAGGCGCCGGCGAAGAAGAGGGCACCCGCCAAGAAGAAGGCACCGGCCAAGAAGAAGGCACCGGCCAAGGCCGCGGTCCGCTGAGGTCCCCGAGACGGCGCGTCGGAGACTCGATGCCGAGCTGGTTCGGCGAGGCCTGGCACCCAGTCGCGAGCAGGCCCGTGCCCTGATCGAGGCCGGCCGGGTCACGGTGGGGGGTGCGTTCGCCACCAAGTCCGCCCGCCAGGTGGATCCCGCAGAGCCCGTCGAGGTGCTCGTCGATGGAGAGCGGTTCGTCGGGCGCGGCGGAGAGAAGCTGCAGGCGGCGCTCGAGGGATTCGGTCTGGCCGTGACGGGCCTCCGGGTGTTGGACGCGGGATCGTCGACCGGGGGCTTCACCGAGTGCCTGCTCCGTCGTGGAGCATCCGGGGTCGTGGCTGTCGACGTGGGCCGCGCCCAGCTGCACGAGCGTCTGAGAGGGGACCCGAGGGTGGAGGTGATGGAGCGCACGGATGTCCGCGACCTGACGCCGGAGAGGATCGGGGCACTGGTGGATGCTGCGACCGCGGACCTCAGCTTCATCAGCCTGGTCAAGGTGCTCGACCCCCTGCTCCGCCTCGTCCGGCCGGGGGGGCCGTTGGTGCTGCTCGTGAAGCCCCAGTTCGAGGCCGGGAAGGCCGAGGCCGACCGTGGGAGGGGGGTCATCGCCGATCCGAGCGTGTGGCGACGGGTGATCCGGCAGGTGATTGACGCACTGGTCGAGCGGGGAGCGAGCATCATGGGGCTCATGGTGTCTCCCCTTCGTGGCGCGGACGGCAACGTGGAGTTCTTCGTCTGGGCCTGCTCCCCGTCGTGGGCAGAGCCCGAGACCCTCGAACCAGGCCGCGTGGACGCCGTGGTAGCGGAGGCGAGCGGGGAGGCCGGCTGACGTGGCTCGGGTCCTGTTGGTGCTCCACCACGACCGTGTGGAGGTTGTCAGGGAGGCGATCGCGGTGGCCGGCTGGCTGGAGCAGGCGGGGCACGAGGTCCTGGTGCCGACCGAGGATGCACGGCGCATGGGTCGGCCCGAGCTCGGCCATCCCGAGGCCGGTCTCGGCGTCGGGCTCGACGTGGCGGTCAGCCTCGGTGGAGACGGCACCATGCTTCGCACCGTCGATCTGGTGGCCCTCGAGGGAGTACCGGTGATCGGGGTGAACCACGGCCAGCTCGGTTACCTCACCGAGGTCCAACCGACCGAGATCCTCACCGCCCTCGGGCGGTTCTTCGACGGTGACTACTCGATCGAGTCCAGGATGATGCTCGCGGTCGATGTCGAGGCGCCGTCCGGGGCGGTGCCGGAGGGACGTACCTGGGCCCTGAACGAGGCAGTCCTGGAGAAGACGCACGCCGGCAGGACCGTGAGGTTGGATGTGCACCTGCACGGGAGGCGGTTCACGCCGTACGCCGCGGACGGCCTGATAGTCGCCACGCCCACCGGCTCGACGGCGTACGCGTTCTCGGCCCGTGGTCCGATCGTCGAGCCGACGCACCGTGCCATCCTCCTCACCCCGGTATCACCCCACATGCTCTTCGACAGGACACTCGTGCTGGAGCCCGCGACCGAGGTACGAGTTGAGGTGGCGGCCGATCGCGCCGCGACGCTCACCGTCGACGGCAGGGTGCTCGGTGAGCTCGAGCAGCACGACGCGATCGTCTGCCGGTGTGCGGACCGCGATGCGCGCCTGGTCACCTTCGAGCCACGTGACTTCCAGCGCATCGTGAAGACGAAGTTCGGTCTCGCCGACCGCTGACATGCTTCTCGAGCTCGCTGTCGAGGACCTCGGCGTCATCGATCGGCTCTCCCTGGTCCTCGGCAGGGGTATGACAGCCCTGACCGGCGAGACGGGAGCCGGGAAGACGCTCGTGGTGACGGCGATCGAGCTGCTCGTGGGTGGAAGGGCCGATCCGGCGGTGGTCCGCCCGGGCCGTGGCGAGGCCGTCGTGGAGGGCCGGTTCCTACGAGGAGGCGAGGAGATCGTGCTCAGGCGGGTGATCCCGGCCGACGGCCGCTCGAGGGCGTATGTGGGGGGACGGCTGGCCACGGCCTCGGACCTCGCGGAGGTCGGGTCCGAGCTGGTGGATCTGCACGGTCAGCACGCGCATCAGTCGCTCCTGTCCGTCGGGGCGCAGAGAGCGGCGCTGGACCGCTACGGCGCTGTCGATCTGGCACCGTTGTCGGAGGTCCGACGGGCCCTGGCGAGCGTCGACGAACAGCTCTGCTCGCTGGGAGGGGACGAGAGGGAGCGGGTCCGACAGATCGATCTGCTCCGCTTCCAGGTCTCGGAGCTCGAGGCGGCAGCCCTCCGGCAGGGTGAGTTGGAGGCGCTCGAAGAGGAGGAGTCTGTCCTCGCGGACGCCTCGGGACACAAGGAGGCCGCTGCTCGGGCGTTCGACGCACTCGAGGGAGAGGACGGAGCCGATGCGAGGTTGCGGGACGGGATGGCCGCTCTCGTCGGGCGGCGGGCCTTCGCAGAGCTCGAGGAGCGGCTGCGGGGAATCGCAGCGGAGCTCGGTGATCTGGCCGCAGACCTGCGCGCCGTGGGGGAGGCGATACCCGATGACCCGGAGAGGGCCGAGGTCGTACGGTCCCGACTCACCCTGGTCCGCGATCTGCTGAGGAAGTACGGGGACTCGGTCGGAGAGGTGATGTCCTACGAGGGAGAGGTGCGGACCCGCCTCGCCGACCTCGAGGCGCGTGACGAGCGGGTCGCGTCGCTGGAGGTCGAGCGGGACCAACTTCGCGCGGAGCGGGACAGGCTGGCTGCCGGGGTCGCCGCCGCGCGCCGCGAGGCGGCGCCGTCGCTCGCCACGGAGGCCGTCGGGCACCTGCGGGACCTGGCGCTCCCTGCTGCCGGGCTCGCTGTCGAGGTCGACGGCGCAGATCCCGGTGACGAGGTGCGATTCCTCTTCGCGGCTGACGCCGGGGTCACCCCTCGGGCCGCTGGCGAAGGTGGCGTCCGGCGGTGAGCTGGCTCGTGTGATGCTGGCGCTGAGACTGGTGCTCACCTCGGGACCCGAGACACTGGTCTTCGACGAGGTGGACGCCGGCATCGGGGGAGAGGCCGCCCTGGCCGTGGGCAGGGCACTCGCGGAGCTCGGCGCGGAGCACCAGGTGCTCGTGGTCACCCACCTTCCGCAGGTGGCCGCCTTCGCGGACAGGCAGGTGGGGGTGAGCAAGGTGGCGGGTGACACCTCGCCTGTGACGCGTCGCGGCAGCGCTGGAGGAGGACGAGCGGATCATCGAGCTCTCCCGCATGCTGTCGGGCACGCCCACCAGCACGGCAGCGCGTGATCACGCCGTGGAGCTCCTCGCGGCGGCCACCGCCGAGCGAGGCCGCTGAGATCCGGGAGGTCAGGATGGTTCTGTCGGTCGCGTTCGGAAGCGGCGTGGCAACGGGCGTCGTGCTCTGGCTGCTGCTGCGCCCTCTCCTGCGTCATCCGACCTTCATGAGGGAGAACTACCGCGGTTGCGCAGTCCCGACAGCCGGGGGGTTGGTGATGGTGTCCTCGGTGGTGGCCGGACTTCTCGTGCTCAGCGGCCTGGCGCGCGCGGGTCTCGACATGCCGGCGGGCTGGCGAGATGTCCGCAACGCGAGCATGGCCGCGGCAGTCGGGTTCGGCATGCTCGGCCTGCTCGACGACCTCGTCGGTGACACCTCCACCACCGGCTATCGGGGCCACCTGCGGGCTCTCCTTGCGGGCCAGGTGACCACCGGTCTGCTCAAGGTGCTCGGAGGCGGGGTGGTGGCGTTGGCGGCGGTGGTCGCGGCTGTGGACGAAGGGCTCCCCCAGCTCCTGGTGGACGCTGCGCTGGTGGCGCTCTCCGCGAACCTCGCCAACCTCTTCGACCGACGACCCGGGCGGGTCATCAAGGTGGCCCTCGTCGTGTCGGTGGTGATGATCGCCGGAAGCCTGGGTGATCCGGAGCTGTTCGGAGCCGCAGTGGTCGCGGGCGCGGCGGCGGCACTGCTCCTTCCGGACCTTCGGGAGAGTGTGATGGTCGGGGACACCGGAGCGAACCCGCTGGGCGCTGGTCTCGCACTCGGTGCCGTCGTGGCGTTCTCCCCCCCGGTGCGGCTCGCCGCGCTGCTCGTGGTCCTCGCCCTCAACGTCGTCAGCGAGCGGATCTCCTTCAGCGAGCTGATCTCTCGTCACCGGGTCCTACGGGTGCTCGACGAGCTGGGCCGGCGCCCCGGCTGAGGCTCCTCGGACGGGTGCGAGGGTGTCCGAGCGTGGTGGTCGGGTAGCCTTCGGCACGGCCGGGTCCGCCGGCCACGACCTCCCGCGAGCACTCACCCGAGGCAGATGAGCACCACCGACGGCCAGGCTGAGGCCGCCATTGCAGCTGGTCCCGTGCGCCTGGGGCGACGGACCAAGGACCTCGTCAAGAGGCTCCAGCCTGGCGAGATCGCTGTGATCGACCACGAGGATCTCGACCGCGTCGCCGCCGACGGGCTCTCCGACGCGGGCGTGGGCGCAGTGGTGAACGCGGCGCGATCGATCTCGGGCCGGTACCCGAACAGCGGTCCGCTGAGGGTGGCGTCGGCTGGGGTCCCCATCCTGGACAACGTCGGTGCGGAGATCATGGACCTCCTCACCGACGGTGAGGAGGTGGTGCTGACGGCGGAGGGGGTTCGGCGCAACGGGGCCCTGGTCGCGGGCGGTGAGCTCCTCACCATCCCGGTCATCGAAGAGCGGATGGAGGTGGCCCGCGACGCTATCGGCGACGAGCTGGAGCGCTTCGCGGTGAACACCCTCGAGTACATCGAGAAGGAGGCGCGCCTCACGTTCTCCCCGGTGAAGGTGCCCGAGATCGAGACCGAGTTCCGCGATCGGCATGCTCTCGTCGTGGTGCGCGGTCACGACTACAGGGAAGACCTTCGACACCTGAGGCCCTACATACGTGAGTACCACCCGGTCCTCATCGGTGTCGACGGTGGTGCGGACGCCCTTCTCGAGATGAGGATGAAGCCGGACATCATCATCGGCGACTTCGACTCACTGTCCGAGCGTGCCTGGGGCTGCGGGGCAGAACTGGTGCACCACGTTCACCCTGACGGACGGGGGCCGGGTCGCGAGCAGCTGCAGGAGAGGGGGGTCGAGTACCGCGAGTTCGTGGTGGAGGGAACGAGCGAGGACGCAGCGATGCTGCTCGCATACGAGAAGAGGACTCGGCTGATAGTCGCCGTGGGGACCCACAGCACGATGGTGGAGTTCCTGGACAAGGGTCGTGCGGGGATGTCGTCGACGTTCCTGACCCGACTGCGCATCGGGCCGATGCTGGTGGACGCCAAGGGCGTGAGCCAGCTGTACCAGGGGCGTGTGCAGCGGCGGGACCTGCTCTTCCTGATCGCGGCCGGGCTCGTCGCGATCCTCGCCATAGCAGCGGTGTCCGAACCCTTCCAGACCGCCGTCGAGGCCTTGTGGCTACGGCTCCGCGACATCTGGTACTCGATCACAGGGCGGTTCTGAGTTCGTGGTCACCTTCCGCTTCTATGTCGTGACCTTGGTGGCGGTCTTCCTCGCCATAGCGATAGGGGTGGTGATCGGCTCGACGCTCATCGAGCCGACCCTGGTGGAGAACCTGCGCCAGCAGGTGGAGACGGTGCGGGGCCATCTCGACGATCGAATCGAGACGACCGACCGGCTGAACCAGGAGATCAGCGATCTGGAGGCCTACCTGGAGCAGTCGGCTCCGTTCGCTGTGGACCGGAGGCTCACCGGGGTTCCGGTGCTCGTGGTGGCGGAGGACGGACTGGACGGCGAGGGGGTGGAGAGGTTGGTCGGGAGGTTGCGTCAGTCCGGCGCGTCGGCCGAGGGCATCGTCTGGCTGGAGCCCTCTTGGCAGCTGACCGAGGGCGAGCATCGGTCCGGATTGGCCGGCTTGCTGGGGAGCGGTGCGACCGACGTCGACGAGCTGCGCGCCGAGGCCTGGCAGGCGGTGCTCGTGGAGGCGACAGCCGCCACCGGTGCGGATCGGGAAGAGCTCGTCCCCGACGGCGCGGTCGAGGCCTCGACGACCACCGCTCCGACCACTGCGACCTCGGCCACGGCTGGGCAGGACGACGGCACGACGACCACCGCCCGGGAGGAGGCCAGCACGACCAGCACCGTGCCGGCGGAGCCCTTGCTCGAAGGCCCGCTGCTCACTGCTCTCGAGGAGGCCGGCTTCGTTCGCATCCAGCGGATCGCGGAGGGCGAGGGCGACCCTGGCGACGATGTTCCGGCGAGCGAGGAGCTCGTGATCGTGATGGTCACCGGCGCGGAGAGCAACCACCCGGACGACGGAGCCCTGGTCGGCAGCCTGGCCCGCCAGCAGGCCGCAGCCGGACTCCCGACACTCGTGGCCGAGATCTGGGCGGAGCAGGAGGACGGACCGGAGCGGGGAGAGCGTCTGGCTCCGGTGAGGGATGACGCCGAGCTGGCGGCCATCGTCGCGACCGTCGACGACCTCGAGCTGATGCAGGGGGAGGTCGCGGCCGCTCTGGGCCTCGCAGATCTGAGGGAGGGCGTGGTGGGGCACTACGGGTACGGGGTCGGGGCCGATCGGGTCCTGCCGCCGTGGCTCGGCCGGTGACCCCGCGCAGCGTCGAGCGGTCTGCCGTCGGGATGGGTGCCGCCGCTGCGGTGTCGCGCGGATTCGGCGCCCTGAGAGTCCTGGTCATCGCTGCCGTGCTCGGTACGACGTACCTGGGGAACGTCTTCCAGGGATCCAACCAGTTCTCCACGGTGATCTTCGAGCTCCTGGCCGCCGGCGCGCTCTCGGCGGTTCTGGTACCAGGTTTCGTCGAGCTCCTGGACCGGGGTGAAGAGCGAGGGGCGGAGCGTGTAGCCGGTGGTGTCCTCGGTGTGGCCCTGGTCGCCATGGCAGCGGTCTCTGTGGTGGGAGTGGCGATCGCACCTCAGCTCGCCTGGCTGCTCGCCAGCGAGGTCGACGATCCGGAGGTCGCCGCCCAGCAGCAGGAGCTGGCCACGTTCCTCCTCAGGTTCTTCATCCCCCAGGTGCTCCTGTACGCGGTCGGAGCGGTCTCGACGGCCGTGCTCCACGCCAGGCGGGTCTTCGTCCTCCCGGCTGCTGCTCCGATCGCCAACACGGTCGTGATGGTGGCCTTGCTGCTCGTGTTCCGCTCTGTCGCCGGATCCGATCCCGGACTCGATCTCACAACCGGCGAGCAGCTGCTCCTCGCAGCAGCGGGGACCCTCGGAGTGGCGGCGTTCGTGGCAGTTCCGACCTTGGCGTTGCGCTCGAGCGGGTTCCGCTTCGGTCTGCACGTCCGCGGACTGGAGCCGGGGGCACGGCGGCTGCTGAGGATGGGTGGTTGGGCGACCCTGCAGCACTCGAGCGCGGCGATCCTGCTCGGCGCCGCGATCGTCGTGGGCGGGGGCGTCGAGGGGGGCGTGGTGGCCTTCCAGGTGGGATGGTTCTTCTTCCTGGGTCCGTACGGCGTGATCGCCCAGCCGATCCAGACCGCTCTGCTGCCCGAGCTGGTGGCGGATCGCAGCACGGGAGACGAGGAGGGCTTTGCCGCGTCGGTCGGGTGGTCGCTGGATGCCATGGGGGTGCTCCTGCTGCCGATCTCTGCAGCGTTCGTCGCTCTGGCGGGGCCACTCGCGGACCTGATCGCGTTCGGCGAGGCACGTTCGGGCGACGGTGTCGAGCTGATAGCAGCGGCACTTGCCAGCCTCGGGCTGGGCCTGCTGCCGTACGGTGCCTATCTGATGCTCGCCCGCGCCTGGTACGCGCGGGGCGACAGCCGTACTCCTGCGCTGGTCGCCTCTGCGACCGCCGTCCTCGGGGTCCTGTTCATGGTCGGGGTCGCTTCGTCCGCCGACGGCACCGGGCTGGTCGCGGGGCTCGGGCTGGGGCACGGCCTCGCGTTCGCGCTGGCCGCTCTGGTGCTGGCCGTCGGTCTCCGTCGTGATGTCGGTTGCTCGATCTGGCCGCGACACCTGCTCGCCGCGGCCGCCTTGTCGGTGGCGGTGGGATTCGGGATGTGGGCGGTGTTCGAGTCCTTGGCACCGGAGGGGAGGGTCGCATCCGCGATCACGCTGACGATGACCCTCGCGCTGTTCGGGCTCGCATACCTGGGGATCGCCCGGGCGCTCGGAATGCTCGAGGGGCGGCCCGTCGACCTGGTCCGGGGCCGTAGGTGAGGAACTGGCCCCGAGATCGGGCCCGGAGGGTGCTGCTCGCGCCAACTCTGTTGGCGGTCCTGCTCGGCTGGGTCGGTGGAACCGGGTCGCCGGAGGCAGGCGCGAGCCCGCCTGTCGAGAAGGTGCTGATCATCTCGTTGCCGGCGGTGGCCTGGGAGGACCTCGCCGAGGTCGAGCTGCCGAACCTGGACCGACTGTTCGTCGAGTCAGGGATCGCAGACCTCTCGGTTCGGGGGGTCACGCCGGAGACCTCGGCCGGGGATGGATACGTCACGATGGGGGCCGGGACGCGTGGCAAGGGGGTGTCGCTCGGGCGCTTCGCGTTCGAGGCGGGTGAGGGCGCCGAGTATGCCGCTGGGGACCCGGAGGCGGTGGCCCTGGAGTTCGCGAGACGCACCGGGGTGCAGCCGCGGCGGGGGGAGCTGTTCAACTTCGGGATCGTCGGAGCCCGGTCGACGAACTCCTCTCTCGGCTACGGGGCGGAGGTCGGCGCGCTCGCCGACGCTCTCGAGCGGTCCGCGGCGGAGCTCGGCGGTCCTGGGCAGCGCGGACCATCTCGTCAGCCCGGGTGAGCTCGACCTCCAGCGACAGGCGACCCTTGCCCTCATGGACGAGGACGGGATAGTCGCCGGTGGGGCGATCGGGTTCGACCTGTCCGTCGACGACCCGACTTCGGCGTACGGGGTGAGGGTGGACGTCGACCAGATGGCCGAGTCGTTCGAGCGGCTCTGGTCCGAGCACGACGTGGTGCTGGTCGAGGCAAGCGACCTGGCTCGCTGGGACAGCTACCGCTCCCACACCGCTGGAGCCCAGGAGACAGCACTCAAGCACGACGCCCTGGCGAACACCGACGAGCTGGTCGGTCGCCTGCTGGCTCACGTGGATCCGGAGCTGCACGCGGTGCTCGTGGTCGGCCCGTACCACCGCAGCGGTGAGCCTCATCTGACGACGGCTGCTCTTCGCGCTCCGGGGTTGGAGCCGGGGCTGCTCAAGTCGGGGACGACCCGTCGTTCGGGATTCGTCACCTTGGTCGATGTGGCACCCACCGTGCTCGAGCTGCTCGGCGTCGAGCGACCGACCTCGATGGAGGGCAGGCCCTTCGAGGTCGGAGCCACCGGCGGTGATGCTGCAGGACGGCGGGAGCTCCTTGTCGAGGTGAACGAGGGAGCGATCTTCCGTGACAAGAACGTGGTCCCTGCCGCGGCTGGGTACGTCGTCGCACAGGCGCTGCTCTGGGTCGCGGCTGCGCTGGTCCTGCGAGGCACCTCCACGCAGGGGCGGCAGCTCCTCGAGGTCTCGTGCCTCTCGCTCATCGGCTTCCTGCCGGCCACCCATCTGGCCACGATCCTCCCGCCCGAGGCATGGAGCTCGTCGTGGTACTGGACCTTCGTGGCGGGCGTCTCGGTGGGCATCGGGCTCCTGAGCTGGATAGCCGGCAGGCGCCAGGTGCCCGACTCGCTCATCGTCGCCCTCGGCGTGATGTTGGTGGTGTTGGCCGTGGACGTGGTGCTCGGTGCGCCGCTCCAGCTCAACGCCGTGTTCGGCTACTCGCCCACGGTCGCTGGCAGGTTCGCCGGGTTCGGGAACCTCGCCTTCGCCCAGCTCGCTGCGGGAGCGGTGCTGCTCGCGTGTCTGGTAGCCGGTCGAGTGGGAGGCCGGAAGGGGGTCGCCCTGGCCCTGGCAATCCTCTCGGTGGTGGTCCTGCTCGACGGGGCACCGTTCTGGGGCTCGGACGTCGGAGGGGTGCTCGCCCTGGTCCCGGCCGCCGGCGTCACCGCCTGGCTCCTGCTGGAGCGACCGATCAGGCCACGCTCCGTGGTGCTGTGGGGATTGGCCACCCTCGTGGCCGTGGGGGTCTTCGGGATGGTCGACCTCTCGCGCCCCGATCACAGCCAGACCCACCTCGGCCGACTCATCGAACAGGTCGAGGACGAGGGGATCGAGCCGTTCATCACCGTCGTGGGCCGCAAGCTCGACGCCAACCTCTCCGTGTTGACCCGCAGCGCGTGGACGTTGATGGTGCCCGTGGTGTTCGGGGTGGCCGGGTACCTCTTCTGGAGGGCGCCGGGTGCCCTGCGCCGGGTCCATGAGAGGGTGCCTGCCGAGCGCGCCGCGCTGGCCGGCCTGCTGCTGTTGATGGTGTTGGGCTTCGCGCTGAACGACTCCGGGATCGCGGTGCCGGGCGTCATGCTCGGCGTGGTGAACGCCTCGTTGGTCTATCTCCTGGTCCGTACCGACGAGGAGGAGGTCGCCCACGCGAGCGTCGCGTCAAGTGCGCCGGCCGCTCGGACCGCGCACGCAGGTGCACCTTGAGGCCGGCTCACGGCGGCGTCCGGACACGGCACTAGGATCCTCACCGGTGACCGAACCCCTCCGCTTCGAACCCGTCGAGTCCCCGGCGGGTTCCCCGTTCTGGGCTGCCAGCCGCGAGGGTCGACTGGAGCTCCCCTGGTGTGCGTCGTGCGACCGCGCTCACTGGTATCCGCGGGAGATCTGTCCCAACTGCCACCGGGCCGAGATCGAGTGGAGGCCGGCCTCCGGTCGGGGCGTCGTGTACGCGCTGAGCGTCCAGCACCGGCCCGGGTGGCCCGGGCTCGCCGACCGCACCCCTTACGCGGTGGCTCTGGTGGAGCTGGATGAAGGGGTGAGGCTGATGAGCAACCTGGTCGGCGGGCCGGGCGGCTACGAGGTCGGGCAGGAGGTCCAGGTGGCCTGGGAGGAGCTGAGCGACGGGCGGCGGCTCCCTGTGTTCGAGGCGCTCGGCTGATCAGGGCGGCTCGCACGCATCCTTGATGTACAAGCGCCTTCCCGATCCGAACTGCGCGTCCTCGCGGTAGCCGACCTCCTCGAGATCGCCGGGCAGCTCGCTGAGCGATCCGAACCGCTCGGGGGACCAGACGACCACCGCGCAGACCTCCGGCCGAGCCGCGGCTTCGGTGAGGCTCTGGGCGGTGATCCTGCCGGAGTCGATCCGCAGCACCGATGTGTCGACGAGGTCGTCTGTCGTCCGGCGCCCCGCGTGCCAGACCTGTCCCGGGTCGTCGCTGAGCACCCATGCCCCGTCGGGTAGCGACCTCAGCTCGTGCACGAGAGCTCGGGTGTCGGTCGGGTATCCACCGGGCCGCAGGATGAACGGATCGGAGCTGTCAGCGAGGCGCCACACCTGGAGCGGCGCCAAGAGCATCGCCAGCGCGACGACCACGCGGACCGGAGGACGCCGGAGCCCGATCAGCAAGGTCGCCGGAGGTATCAGGCCTGCCACGTGCGGCCTCCAGAGGGGGTCAATGTAGAGCAGGAGCAGGACGGTCACGCCTAGCCAGGCCCAGAGCAGCAGCGGGTCAGGTGGGTGCAGGTACCACTTCTCTCGCTCTCTCGGTGCAGCCACGGGCGCGGGCACGCCTTCGGGGAATGCTTGAGCGGTGGTAGCCGGGCCGGGCTCACCGTGGCCCGGCCTGTCAGGAGGTCCGAGCAGGCTCCAGGCCCCGGAGGCGAGCGCGAACACCACCACGGGCAGATCCCGGCTGAGGAGGGTGCTGGTGATCTTGGCGAGGTTCCGCAGCACGTCGCGGTCCCCGGCCGCCTCCTGGTGGTACACGACGGATTGGTCCCAGACGTCGGCGAGGCCGAAGACCAGCGACGGGATCACCCACACCATCGCCGCGGAGCCGGCTGCGAGGAGCAGATGGCGCCAGGCCGCGGCCACCCGAGACCTCCCCCTCAGGGTGCCGACGGCAGGCCCTGCGATCACGAAGGCGACCGGGACCAGGACCGGCAGCGCGGTGGCCTTCGTCGCCAGAGCGGCACCGACCGCGAGGCCCAGACAGACCGCCGAAGCGGATCCCGGAGAGTCGCGGTGTCGAAGCGCGAGGAGCAGCGCCGCGGCGCTGAAGGCAAGAGCCGGACCGTCCGCAGCCGCGGGCCCGGTCACCCAGAGGATGCTGCCGGCCGTCGTCGTCAGACCGGCCGCCAGCAGCGCGCCGGCACGGTCGGTGATGCGGCGCGCCGTCGCGTACACCAGCAGCGTGAGCGCCACCCCGGAGGCCACTCCCGAGAGTCGAGGCGCGTTGAGCGACTCCGAGCCGAGCACGTCGGCCACCCTCACGAGGGGGAGGAAAAGTGGCCCTTGGCTCGAGAAGACCTCGCGGAACGGAGCACCGCCGTCGCGGATCGCCACGGCTGACGCACCGAAGACCCCGTCGTCGAAGGTCAGATGGCGGGGTGCGGTGAGCGCCGGAAGGCGCAGGAGCGCGGCGACTGCCGCCGAGCACCACGAGGTCCGATCGTCGGCCGGAGGTGCGGGTGCCCGGTGGAGCAGGGGAGGGGTGGGTGGAGGTGGCCACGGCGAGGGTGCGAGCAAGCCGGGAGAGATGAGCCGGCGATCGGTATCCGGGCCGGATGCTACCGGCCGGCGTCGAGGCGTCCCGGGCACCACGAGGCTCACCGCCTCGCCCCTCGGGCAGGGCCGGCCCGGGCGGTGCACCGCGGCAGGCCGCACAGGCGCTATGTTGGGATCCCGTCATGTGGCCGGAGCTCTAGGAGGCCCGACGGTGGCGAAGCACATCTTCGTGACGGGTGGTGTTGTGAGCTCGCTGGGCAAGGGCCTCACAGCCTCCTCGCTCGGCCGCCTCCTGAAGTGCCGGGGCCTGCGGGTCACGATGCAGAAGCTCGACCCGTACCTCAACGTCGATCCGGGCACGATGAACCCCTTCGAGCACGGAGAGGTGTTCGTCACCGACGACGGGGGTGAGACCGACCTGGATCTGGGGCACTACGAGCGGTTCATCGACGAGAGCCTCTCGCGCGACTCGAACGCCACCACCGGGTCGATCTACTCCTCGGTGATAGCCGCCGAGCGCCGCGGCGACTACCTCGGAAAGACCGTGCAGGTGATCCCCCACATCACCGACGAGATCAAGCGGCGCATCGCCAAGCTGGCCACCGACGACGTCGACGTGGTGATCACCGAGGTGGGGGGGACGGTCGGCGACATCGAGATCCTCCCGTTCCTGGAGGCGATCCGTCAGTACCGGCTCGACGTCGGCCGCGACAACGTCTGCTACGTCCACGTCACGCTGGTCCCGTTCATCGGCCCGTCCGGTGAGCAGAAGACCAAGCCGACCCAGCACTCGGTCACGGAGCTCCGGAGCCGGGGCATCCAGCCCGACGCGATCGTCTGCAGGAGCGAGTCACCCATCTCCGACGGTCTGAAGAGGAAGATCTCCAACCTCTGTGACGTCCCCGTGGAGGGAGTCGTCAACGCGCCTGACGCAGACAGCCTGTACGAGATCCCCCTCACGCTGCACGAGGAGGGCCTCGACGCCGTCGTCTGCCGGATCCTCCGGCTCGAGGACCGCGAGCCCGACCTGGGAGCCTGGGAGAGCCTGGTCGGCCAGGTGGCCGCCGCCATCCGGCCGGTGAGGATCGGTGTGATCGGTAAGTACGTGAGCCTGCCCGACGCCTACCTCTCGGTCGTCGAAGCCCTGCACCACGGTGGCTTCCATCACCAGGTCCGGATCGACATCGACTGGATCCAGGCCGAGGAGGTGGAGGGCCTCCTCGCAGAGGGACGACTCCGGGATCTGGACGGGATCGTCATACCGGGCGGGTTCGGCGAACGCGGGGTCGAGGGGAAGATCGCTGCTGCGGGCCATGCACGTGAGCATGACATCCCGTGTCTCGGGCTCTGCCTGGGGATGCAGGTGATGGTGATCGAGTACGCCCGCAACGTCCTCGGCCTCGTCGGGGCGAACTCCAGCGAGTTCGACCCCCAGACACCGCACCCGGTGATCGACCTCATGGAGGCTCAGCGAGACGTCACCGATCTCGGCGGCACGATGCGGCTGGGCGCGTATGTGGCGAAGCTGCTGCCGGGTTCGCGGGTGGCGGAGATCTACGGCAGGGAGGTGGTCTCGGAGCGGCACCGGCACCGCTACGAGTTCAACCCTCGGTTCAGGTCGAAGTTCGATGGCTCGGAGTGCCTCTGCGCCGGTGAGTCGCCCGACGGGCGCCTGGTCGAGTTCGTGGAGCTGGGTGGTCACTCGTTCTGGATCGGTACCCAGGCGCACCCGGAGTTCCAGAGCCGTCCGGACAACCCCGCCCCCCTGTTCCGAGCCTTCGTGGGCGCCGCGCTGAGCCGAGCTGAGGGTAGGAACCCTCATCTCATCCAACTGGACCCTTCACCGGCGCTCGGCTGACCGGTGGCGGCCGCGACGCTGCCCCTGGAGGCGGAGGAGTTCCTCACCTGGCTGGCGGCGGAGCGTGGCCGCTCGGCCAACACCCTGGCCGCCTACCGACGGGATCTCAGCACCTACCACACCTGGCTCGAGGGCCGCGGCGTCGCGCTCACCGGCGTCAGGGAGGCCGATGTCGTCGAGTACGTCCACCGGCTGCAGTCCGAGGGGCGGGCGGCTTCCTCGGTTGCCAGGGCGCTGGTCGCCGTCAGGACCCTTCACAGGTTCATCGCCGCCGAGGGGTTGGCCGCGACCGACCCGGCCGCCGACGTGGAGGTGCCCCGGGTTCCGCAGGGCCTCCCGAAGGCTCTCAGCGAGGACGAGATCGAGCAGCTGCTCGATGCACCGGTCGGTGAAGAGCCGGCGGTGCTCCGCGACCGTGCGATGCTCGAGGTCTTGTATGGCGCAGGGCTCCGCATCTCGGAGCTGGTCGGCCTCTCGCTCGCGGACCTGGACCTGGAGGCGGGGCTGCTCCGTGCCCACGGAAAGGGGGGCAAGGAGCGGGTCGTACCGATAGGGCGGATGGCGCGGCAGGCACTGGTCGCCTGGCTGGGACCCGGGGGGCGGCCCGGCCTGGAGCCCGAGAGATGGGCACGTCGAACCGACGAGGAGGCGGTGTTCCTGAACCAGCGGGGCCGCCGGCTGTCGCGACAGGGGGCGTGGGGGATAGTGCGCAAGTACGGCGACCGGGTCGGTCTCGGCGAGCGCCTGACACCGCACGTCCTTCGCCACTCCTGCGCCACGCACATGCTGGACCGTGGGGCGGACATCAGGGCCGTGCAGGAGCTGCTCGGTCATGCCTCGATCAGCACGACCCAGATCTACACGCTGGTATCGACCGAGCGTCTGTGGGCCGTGTACGAGGCGGCCCACCCCCGTGCCCAGGGCTGAACTGAGTGCCGCGATCCCACCCGCACACGTTAGCCTTTCTCTCCGTGGCTGAACAGGACGTGCAGTCGGACGTACGCGCCCAGCTCGACGCCGAGCGTGAGCATCTCGACACCCAGCTGGCGGAGCTCGAGGCCGGGAGCGAGAAGGGCCTCGAGTTCGACGAGAACTTCGCCGATTCGGCGCAGGTTGCCGCCGAGCAGGGGGAGAACCGCGAGCTGGCCACCTCCCTGCGCAAGCAGCTGGAGGAGGTGGACGGGGCGTTGGAGAGGCTGGACGAGGGCACTTACGGGTCGTGCGCCAACTGCGGCAAGGCCATCGCGCCGGAACGCCTGCAGGCGATGCCCGCGACGCCGTTCTGCATCGACTGCGCCTGAGGTAGTGGGCCGGGCGGCACACCTCTCACGACGCTTCTTCGCCACCCTCTGGCCCGGGGGACCCGCCCGCGAGGACGACGCATGGGCGCGATCGCACATGAGCGAGCGCGAGGTGGAGTTGTGGCGACGGATGTGGGGACCGGACCGTCGGCACGCTGTGGAGGTGGCGCGGGAGGTGGAGCGCTCGCTGGGCCACGAGGCGACGACTCCGGCGCTGGCGGCGGCCCTTCTCCACGACGTCGGGAAGATCGAGAGCGGTCTCCGAACCTACGGACGCGTCGTGGCCACGCTCTCCGCCGCCGTCGCGGGCAAGGAGGCGGCCCGGGTCTGGGTGAGGGGCCGGGGGTTCACGCGGAGGGTGGGTCTGTACATCCTCCATCCCAAGCTCGGGGGTGACCACCTGGGGATGGCCGAGAGCGACCCTCTGGTCGAGGCCTGGGCCCGTCAGCACCACCTGCCGGAGGAGGAGTGGAGCATCGACGTGGAGCTCGGCCGGGTGCTGCGGGCAGCCGACGGGGATTGAAGCCGAGCGGAGACCGCTGTCAGGACCCGGGCAGGAGGCCCAACGCTTCCCTCGCTCTGCGGAGGGTCTTCGCCGCAGTGGCCTGCGCCTTGGATGCACCTCGCTCGAGCATCTGCGAGGTGCCTGCCGGATCCGCGGCGAGCTCGCGGAACCGCTCCTGGATGGGACGGAGGTACTCGACCACCGCCTCGGCCGTATCGCTCTTGAGCGGACCGTACTGGTGGTACTGCTCGGCGAGACCCGCGGGGTCCCTATCGGTGCACGCGCCGAGGATGGCGAGGAGGTTGGAGACCCCTGGCTTCCGCTCCGGATCGAACCTGACCTCGGTCTCGCTGTCGGTGACCGCCCGCTTCACCTTCTTCTCAACCGTCTTCAGGTCTTCGAGGAGCAGCACCGTCCCCTGAGGGCTCTCCTCCGACTTGGACATCTTGCGGGTCGGATCTTGCAGATCCATGACCCGCGCACCCACCTTCGGGATCGAAGGCTCGGGTACCACGAAGGTCTCCCCGTAGCGGCCGTTGAAGCGCTGTGCGAGGTCGCGGGTCAGCTCGAGATGCTGCTTCTGGTCCTCGCCGACCGGAACCCTGTCCGTGTCGTAGAGCAGGATGTCCGCCGCCATCAGGGCTGGGTAGGTGAACAGGCCGGCCGACACGAACTCGGCCTTGTCGGACTTGTCCTTGAACTGGGTCATGCGTCTGAGCTCGCCGTACGCGGCTGTGCATTCGAGGATCCACGCCATCTCGGCGTGTTCGTGGACATGGCTCTGCACGAACAGCGTGCAGATCTCGGGATCGAGCCCGACCGCGAGCAGGATCTGGGCGAGCTCCAGCGTCTGCGTCCTCAGCTCTGCCGGGTCCTGCGGGGTGGTGAGTGCGTGGAGGTCCACCACGCAGTAGATCGAGTCGCTGAGGTGCTGGTCCTCGACCCAGACGCGAAGCGCCCCGAGCAGGTTGCCGAGCTGAACTGCACCCGACGGCTTGATGCCCGAGAAGACCCTTGCCATGGCCGGGGATGTTACGCCGGGGCGAGGACCCCGTCTCCAACGGGATCCCGCCCAGCCAGGAGGTGACGTACCTCAGAGCGCGGCCGGGTCTATCCCGCAGTCGGAGGCGATGCCCATGAGCGCGGTCATCATCTCGGGACTCGGCTCGGCGGTGGGGTCCTGGCCGGCCGAGAAGATCTCCAGGAGCAGGTCGGTCTCGAGGTCGAAGATGCCCTCGACGTAACAGGAGGCCTGCTCATCCGTCAGCCCGGTGAGACCGAGGTCCTCGGCGAATGCATCACCGAGCTCGCAGCTGCCCAGCACCTCGAAGGTCGCGACGAGTGCATCGGGGCTCGGCTGGGCCATCGGATCGTCCCCGAGCAGGACGAGCTCACCCAGGACCTCGGGCGGAAGTCCGAGGAACCCGTCAGTGAGGCACTCGACCTGCTCGTCGGAGAGATCGGGGGCCTCGGAGAGGAGTCCCTCGGCGAACGCCGCTGCGACCGTCTCCGGATCGAGGCAGTCGATGGCCACCTGCAGGGCCTGGGCGACCGCTGCTGGATCGGCCGAGGGGTCGTCCATCGCCTCGAAGATCTCGGGGTTGTCGTCGAAGGCGTCGGCGAGGCACTCCTCCTCCTCCGGCGTCGCAGCGAAGGTCTCGCCGAGGGCCGCCATCGTCTCCTCGGCCGCGGGCGAGAGGCCGCCGACCTCCGTGTCGTCGTCGGTCGTCGTCGTGGTATCCCGAGCCTCGGTCGTCGTCGTGGTCTCCGGTGCGGCCGAGGTGGTGGTCCCGCTGCCACCCTTGTCGTCCTTGGAGCAGGCTCCTCCGGTCGCTGCCAGGAGGAGCAGCACCAGTGCCAGGCTCAGGAGCCGCAGTCGGCTCGACCGATCTGATGCCACGCTGCCCGCCATGCTCTCCGCCTTCCTCGATCCGGTCCTCGGTCCCGGTCACGGTACTACCTCCGACACCGGGGTGAGCTCGCTGGGGAATCCGCGTCTCGGAGCTCCGACGCTTCTAGGCTGACGGGGTGCCGTACGCGGTCCAGACCGATGCCTTCGAGGGGCCGTTCGACCTGCTGCTCCACCTGATCCTCAGGGAGGAGGTGGATCTGTACGAGATCTCCCTGAGTGGGATCGTCGACTCGTACCTCGCCGAGCTTGCACGGTTGGACGACCTCGACCTCGAGGTCGCCACGGAGTTCCTGCTCATAGCGGCGATCCTCGTGGAGCTGAAGACACGCAGGCTGCTCCCCCAGGACGGCGCCGTCGACCTCGAGGACGAGTTCGGGCTCTGGGAGCAGCGGGACCTGCTCCTGGCGCGCCTGGTCGAGTGCAAGACCTTCAAGGAGGCCTCCAAGATCCTCCAGGTGCTGTTGGTGGACGCGTCCCGCTCGTATCCCCGGATGGTCGGTCCGGAGGAGAGCTTCATGGAGCTCACCCCGGATCTCCTCGAAGGTGTCACTCCCGAGGATCTCCGGGCGGCTCTCCATCGGGCCCTCCGGCCCCGACCATCACCGCACGTCAGCCTCGAGCACGTCACCTCGATCCGAGTCAGCGTGGGCCAGGCCATGGAGGAGGTCGTCGACGAGCTGAGACGCTCACCGAGCATCACGTTCCGCGAGCTGACCGCCGCACTGGTCGAGCGTCTCGAGATAGTCGTGCGGTTCCTGGCCGTGCTCGAGCTGTACAAGCAGGGGATGGTCGAGCTCGACCAGCTGGAGTCGTTCGGTGACATCACGATCACCTGGTTGGGTGCATCGCCGGGAGCCGGCTTCGATCTCGAGCTCGTGGACGCTTACGAGGGCTGATGGTCGACGAGATCAGGAGGGCTCTGGAAGCCATCCTCATGGTGGCCGACGAGCCGCTGGAGCCGAGCCTCGGCGCCGAGATCCTCGAGATCCCCGCCTCCGAGGTGGAGGAGCTGTGCAAGGAGCTCTCCGCCGGCTACGAGGTCGACGGGAGGGGCTTCCTGCTTGCACGGGTCGCGGGCGGCTGGCGCTTCCAGAGCCACCCGGACCTCGCTCCGTACGTGGAGCGCTTCGTGCTCGAAGGCCAGTCGGCGCGTCTGTCCGCCGCCGCACTCGAGTCACTGGCGATCGTGGCCTACAAGCAGCCGATCACGCGGGCGCAGGTCGCAGCCATCCGGGGTGTCAACGTCGAAGCCGTCATGCGGACGTTGGAGCAGCGCGGCTACATCGCCGAGGTCGGTAGGGACCCGGGCCCGGGCCAGGCCGTGCTCTTCGGTACGACGCGCTTCTTCCTGGAGCGCCTCGGTCTGGACTCGCTCGACCAACTCCCCTCCCTGAGCGAGTTCGTTCCGGGGCCGGAGGTGGTGGAGGCCCTCGAGCAGGGCCTGCGCCCCGACCGAGAGGCACATCGTTCGCTGCCCGACGAGGGGGACTCCTCAGGGGAGCGCGAGGAGCCGGTGAGGATGGAGGATCGTCCGGGTGAGGAGCCCTCCAGCGATCTCGACGGCACAGCCGGGGAGACTGACTCCTTCGACGATGCGATGGCGCGCCTGGACGCGAACACAGAGCGTCTCGATGCGCTCGTCGACGAGGTCCGGCATCGACTCGAGGAGGCGGAGGCTGCCGTCCGCAGCCGGGACGAGGAAGACGGGGATCCCTCCGACGAGGTCGACGAGCGCGCCGGTGAAGAGGCTGACGATGGCCCGCGGGGAGGTGATCCCATCGAGGCGCCGACAGTTGTGGAGCACCGTGACTCGGCAGGCCTCACTTGAGGCCGGGGATTCCGTCTGAGGCCGAGGGCCGCGAAGGTGAGCGCCTCCAGAAGGTCCTTGCTCGTCTGGGGTTCGGGAGTCGGCGCTCCTGCGAGCTGCTCATAGGCGCCGGACGGGTGGCCGTGAACGGACGGGTGGCCGTACTCGGCACGCGCGTCGACTGCGAGCGGGACCAGGTGGAGGTCGACGGTGTGCCGGTGGGTGTACGTCCCGACCTCGTGTACTACCTGTTGAACAAGCCGGCGGGGGTGGTGACCACCGCATCGGATCCCGAAGGCCGACGCACGGTGGTGGATCTCGTCCCTTCCGCGCCTCGCGTCTTCCCGGTGGGCCGGCTCGACGCCGACTCCGAAGGGATGCTCCTGCTGACCAACGATGGAGAGCTCTCGCATCGACTCACCCATCCGAGCTTCGGGGTCGAGAAGGAGTACCTGGCTCACGTCGAGGGCAGGCCCACCCGGGGCGATCTGCGGAAGCTCCGGGAGGGGGTGGAGCTCGACGACGGCCCCACGGCACCGGCGCGCGCCTCCCTCGTCGAGCCGTCGGTGATCCGGTTGAGCATCCACGAGGGGCGGAACCGGCAGGTCAGGCGCATGTGCGAGGCGGTGGGCCACCCGGTGCTGCGCCTGGTCAGGGTGAGGATCGGCCCGCTCGGTGACAGGTCGCTGGGGCCCGGCGAGTGGCGGAGTCTCGTCCCGGGCGAGGTTCGGGAGCTCGAGCGGGCGATAGGGGTGTGAGGACCAGGCGCCACCTTCTACCATCTTGAGCCGTGCCGGCAGCAGTACGGGCCCTCCGGGGCGCCACCACGATCGACGAGGACACGCCGGCACAGGTGACAGAGCGCGTCATCGGGCTGCTCGAGGAGCTCTTCGCCCGAAACGGGCTTCACCACGACGACCTGATAAGCGTGATCTTCACGGCCACCGACGACGTCCACTCGATGTTCCCGGCTGCGGCGGCACGCGAGTTCGGTCTCGGTGACATCCCGCTGCTCTGCGCTCGCGAGCTCGATGTGGTGGGGGGTACTCCTCGATGCATCCGCGTCCTGATGCATCTGTTCACCGAACGATCCGACCTGCACCACGTGTACCTGGAAGGCGCCCGTGGCCTGCGGGACGATCTGCCGGAGTAGCAGGTGGGCGCGCGTTCCCGTCGGGCGGCGGTCGTCGGCACGGGACTCATCGGTGGGTCGATCGGGCTCGGCCTGAGGAAGCGGGGCTGGCACGTGACGGGTCGGGATCTCGACGATCGCAGAGCATCGCGGGCGCTCGAGCTGGGCGCGCTGGACGTCGTTGGGGAGGATCCCGAGGCCGACATCACGTTCGTCGCCACGCCGGTCGGTGCCATCGTCGCGGAGGTCGAGCGCGTGCTTCGGGGCACATCGGGGCTGGTGACCGACGTGGGCAGCGTGAAGGCATCGGTGGTCTCCGCCGTCTCCGAGCCGCGGTTCGTGGGAGGACACCCGATGGCAGGCTCGGAGCAGGTGGGCGTGGAGGGCGCCACGCCTGATCTGTTCGAAGGATCGGTCTGGGTGCTCACCCCCGAAGACTCCACACCTGACGCGACCCTTCTCGCCGTGCGCTCCACAGTGGGTTCTCTGGGAGCAGAGGTCGTCACGGTGAGCGCGCAGCGCCACGACGACCTGACGGCGGTCGTCTCCCATGTGCCGCACCTGACAGCGGCGACGCTGATGGCGTTGGCGGGAGATCGCGCAGCGGATCACCAGGTCCTGCTCCGCCTGGCAGCGGGTGGGTTCAGGGACATGACGAGGATCGCCTCGGGTGACTCGGCGATCTGGCCCGACATCTGCGTCGCGAACAGCGAAGCCATCGTGGCGGCCCTCGACCAGCTCCTGGGGGAGCTCGGGGAGGTGAGGGATCTCGTCGCCCGGCACGATCGGGAGGGGATCCTGGACGTGCTCGAGCGGGCCCGAACCGAGCGGCGGAACCTGCCGACGGCCGTGGCGCATCCGGAGCAGGTCGTGGTGGTGAACATACCGATCCCGGACCGACCTGGGATCCTGGCCGAGGTGACGACGCTGGCGACCGAGCTGGGGATCAACATCCTGGACATCGAGATCGCCCACTCGAGTGAGGGAGAAGGCGGTGTCGCAATCCTCCTGGTGGAGGAGAGTCGATCGGTGATGCTCCAGACCCGGCTCGCCGAGCGGGGGTTCAGAGCGTCGGTCCAGCCACTGGAGTGACAGCGGCGGTGCGGCCGCGCGAGCTGACCGGATCCGGCGTGCAGCGCGTCCGCCTGGCCGTGCCATGGAAGAATGCCGGGCGTGAGGGTGATAGCGATCGATGGACCGGCCGGATCGGGCAAGTCGACGGTCGCCCGTGCCCTGGCGGAGCGACTGGGGCTCGACTACCTGGACACCGGAGCCATGTACCGGGCCGTCGCCTTCGCAGCGCTGAGGCGCGGGATCGACCCGGCCGACGGTGAACCGGTGGGCCGACTGGCAGAGACCATCGACCTCGAGGTCCGCTCGGACGGGGTGGTCGTGGACGGCGTGGATGCGAGCATCGAGATCCGTGGCCCCGAGGTGACGCGGGCGGTGAGCATGGTTGCGGCGAACCCGGCCGTCCGGCAGGCGATGCGCCGTCAGCAGCGGGAGTGGGCCGAGCTCCACGGCGGGGGGGTGATCGAAGGTCGTGACATCGGCACCGTCGTATTCCCGCAGGCCGAGCTGAAGGTGTACCTGGACGCGCATCCCGAGGTCAGGGCACACAGGCGCTCGAAGGAGGTGGCCGACCTCGACTACGAGACTGTGGCCAGCGACCTGGCTCGCAGGGACGCGCTCGACCAGGGGCGTGACGACGACCCACTCCGCGAGGCGCCGGACGCGGTGGTCCTGGACACGAGCTCACTCGGCATCGACGAGGTGGTGGACCGGATCCTGGATCGCCTGGGATGAGCCGCGATCCTCTTCCCGAATCTGCGTCGCGATCGGCGGACCGTGAGCTGATCATCCCGGAGGGACATCACCGCGGCGAAGAGCTGTCGGCTCTCCAGCGGGCCTTCTACCGGTTCCTCTGGGTGGTGACGCAGACGGTGGCACGGCTGTACTTCCGATCTCGCGTGGAGGGCCGTCACAACGTGCCCGTCGAGGGCGCGTTCATCGTCGCTCCTGTGCACAGGTCGAACCTGGACACGCCGCTGGTCTCGGGAATCACCCGTCGTCGGCTGCGCTACATGGGCAAGGAGTCGCTCTGGAAGAGCCGTTTCGGAGCTTGGATGCTCACCACCGCGGGCGGCTTCCCGGTCGAGCGGGGCACGGCCGACAGAGCGGCGCTGAGGGCCAGCATGGAGGTGATCGAGCGGGGAGAACCGCTCGTCATGTTCCCGGAGGGCACGCGCCAGTCGGGACCCGTGGTGCAGAAGTTCTTCGACGGCCCGGCCTATGTGGCGTGCAGGGCCCAGATCCCGATCGTGCCGGTTGGGATCGGGGGCACAGAGCGGGCGATGCCGAAGGGTCGGAAGGTTCCCCCACCGGTGAAGGTGGTGATGATCGTGGGTGAGCCGATCGCAGCGCCACCGTTCCCCGACGGGAGCGATCGGGTCCCCCGCCGGGTCGTCCGCGAGCTGACCGACAGGTTGCACGAGGTGGTCCAGGAGCTGTTCGACGAGGCGCAGCGCGCGCAGCGGGGACGCCGAACCCCTGATCGGAGAGAGGGGAGCAGCTCAGCGAGCGTTCGCGAGCATGACCCCCACGAACACCGCTGCGAGGGCGGTCACCGCGCCCACGGTGCCCCATATCGCCAGGCCGCTCCGGCTCGTGGCGTGGGTGTGCGCGGCTGCGCCGACTCCGGAGAGCGCGACGATCGCGAGCTTGAGCGCGAGGGTCACCTGCCACTCGGTGCTCGTCGTGCCGACGTCGATCACGAGGAGGTGCCAGATGCCGGTCGCGAGGAGGACCGCATACGCGGGCCAGGCGATCCGGTTGAAGCGCCTGGCCACCGCCCGGGGCGCGTCCTCGGATATCGAGCGGAGGCCGGGAACGAGTCCGGCGAGTGTGATCTGCCCCCCCACCCACACCGTGGCTGCCAACACGTGGATGAAGAGCCGAACGGTGGTCCAGGTGATGGGCAGCATCGACGGCCTCAGCCGAGAGCGTTCAGGACCTCGCTCGCGCGAGTCTTGCGGTCGTCCAGTGGCCGGGAGTCGGGCGATCCGCCGAGCATCGTCGCGCCGACCTCCCCGAGGGTGATGACGAGGTCACGGAGGTTCCGGGGAGGGGGGAAGTACTCGTCCTCGTCGGTGATCCGGACCTCCTCCACCCCTCCGACGGGTGCCAGCCGGGCGATGACCTCCTCGACCAGGTCATCGGGGGCGGAGGCACCTGCTGTGACGCCGACGACGCCCGCGAGGTCCCGCGGGAGCTCGTCGGCCGAGTTGACCCGCAGCACACGGGGGCAACCGGCCTCGTCGGCGAGCCTCTGAAGAGCGAGCGTGTTGGAGGAGTTGGCCGATCCGATGACGACCATCGCGTCACAACGCGGGGAGATCCCGAGCAGCGCCGACTGACGGTTGGTCGTCGCGAAGCAGAGGTCGCTCCTACCGGGTGTCCACAGATCGGGCCAACGACGACGTGAGGCCTCCAGCACGGCTGCCCACTCCCTGTGGCTCAAGGTGGTCTGGGCTAGCAGGGCCACCGGGCTGTCGAGCTCGGGGAGTGCGTCCACGTCGCCGGGGGTCTCGACCCGATGGATCGAACCGGGGGCCACAGCCATCGTTCCGACCGCCTCCTCGTGACCGGGATGACCCACGTACACGATCTGGTAGCCCTTGGCTGCGCGCACCTTCACCTCGTGGTGCACCTTGGTCACGAGCGGGCAGACCGCGTCGACCAGGTACCCGGCGTTGCGGTGGGCGGCCTCGATCACCTCGGGTGCGGAGCCGTGCGCCGAGAGCATCAGCGGAGCGCCGGGTGGGACCTCCTCGATGTCGTCGACGAAGACGACGCCGAGCTCCTCGAAGCGTTCCACCACCCTCCGGTTGTGGACGATCTCGTGGTAGCAGTAGACCGGTGGTTCGAAGGTGCGGACCATCCAGGCCAGCGCCTTGATCGCCATCTCGACACCTGCACAGAACCCGCGCGGGGCGGCGAGCAGCACCTTCTCCACCGGCATCCTGACCACCCTACCGGGCGGTACGACTCCGTAGACTGGTCCACCGTGTCCGCTCCGAGGATCATCGAGGTCGTCGCGGGCTCACCTGCTGATCGGGCCGGCCTCCTCGCGGGGGATGTGCTGGTCGGCGTGGGGGGTCGCCAGCCCCGCGACCTGATCCAGTACCACGGTCTCGCCGGTGAGCGTCTGGTCGCGTTGGAGCTGGAGAGGGACGGCGAGTCGCGGACGGTCGAGCTCTCGAGGTGCGCAGGGGAGGAGCTGGGGCTGACGCTCGACCGGGCGCTGTTCGATGGCGTGCTGACCTGTGACAACCGCTGCGAGTTCTGTTTCGTGCACCAGCTGCCCCCCGGCCTGCGCACGAGCCTCTCGGTGAAGGACGACGACTTCCGGCTCTCGTTCCTGTACGGGAACTTCACGACCCTGACCAGGTTCACGGAGGCCGACCTGGAGCGCGTGGTGACCGAAGGCCTGTCACCCCTCTATGTCAGCATCCACGCGACCGACCCCGGCACCAGGGCTCGGATGCTGAAGAACCGCCGGGGCGCCACCAGCCTGAGATGGCTCCGGGCTCTGCTCGACCACGGGATCGCAGTTCACGGCCAGGTGGTGGTCTGCCCCGGCGTCAACGGCGGCCAGGTCCTCGAGCGGACCCTCGCCGGGATCATGGACGGGTACCCGGAGCTGGCGAGCCTCTGCGTGGTTCCCGTGGGCGTGAGCAGCCTCAACCGCGAAGTCCACATGCGTCCCCACCGCCCCGAGGAGGCCAGAGCGCTGCTGGGGATGGTGCAGCGCTGGCAGGGGATCTTCCTCGAGCTGGTCGGCCGACGCCTCGTCCACGCCGCGGACGAGCTCTACCTGCTGGCTGATCTTCCGTTCCCGGATGCGGACACGTACGAGGGATTCCCGATGCACGAGGACGGGGTCGGGATGGCACGTACCTTCGAGCTGGAGTTCACGGGAGCGGTGAGCACACCGACCGGTGTCCGTTCGGGCTTCTTCGCGAGCATCGACGGGGCACCGGCCGACGGGTACCGAGCCCCGCGCGGACTGCGCGGGAGGTCCGGCTCGGAGACCCGGCCTCGGGACGGCGCCCCTGTCGGCGTGCTCACCGGCGTGTACGGCGCGCGTGTCCTCAGGCCTCTCGTCGAGGGTCTCGGCCATCGGGACCTGAGCGTCGTCGCCGTCGAGAACCGGTTCTTCGGCGGGAACATCGGCGTCGCTGGACTGCTGGTGGGATCTGACCTGGCTCGTGAGCTCGCCCTCCTGCCGGAGGAGGGTCGCTACCTGATCCCGGACGCGTGCCTGTCGAACGGGCGCTTCCTCGACGGCGGCACCCCCGGCGACCTGCCCAGAGCGGTGGAGGTGGTCGCGACCGACGGGCTCGCACTGCGCGCCGCTCTCGGTGCCTGAGATGTCGATGCCCGTGGTTGCCGTCGTGGGAAGGCCCAATGTCGGGAAGTCGACCTTGGTGAACCGGGTGCTGGGTCGTCGGGAGGCGATCGTGGAGGAGCGCCCAGGGGTGACGCGTGATCGCAAGGAGGTGGAGGCCGAGTGGCGAGGCGAGCCGTTCGTGCTGGTCGACACCGGTGGATGGCTTCCCGGCGGTGATCGGCTCGACGAGAAGGTGAGTCACCAGGCCGAGCTCGCCATGGGACGCGCCGACGCCGTGATCCTGGTGGTGGATGCGACCGTCGGCGTGACCGAGGAGGATGCCCGGGTCGCCGATCTGCTCAGGAGGGGAGATCGGCCGGTGTTCCTGGTTGCGAACAAGGTCGACACGCCGGCGCGGGATGCCCTCATCTGGGAGTTCGTGGGGCTGGGTCTCGGCGATCCCTGGCCGGTGAGCGCCCTGCACGGTCGCGGCACGGCGGACGTCCTCGACGCGGTGCTCGATCGGGTGCACGGTCCACAGAGGTCGCCGGGAGCTGTCCCGCAGGGGGAAGAGGAGTTGGGGAAGCCGTTCGCCGTGGCGATCGTGGGCCGCCCCAACGCGGGCAAGTCCACCCTGTTCAACCGGTTGACAGGCGAGGACCGGTCGGTGGTGCACGACATCGCAGGCACCACGCGAGACAGCATCGACACGATCGTCGAGACCGACCAGGGCCCCATCCGCTTCGTGGACACCGCGGGTATGCGCAGGCGCGCCAAGGTGGACGAGGAGACCGAGTACTACTCGGTCTTGAGAGCGCTCCGGTCGGTGGACGACGCAGACGTCGCGGTGCTCGTGGTCGATTCCACGGTTGGCGTCACCCACCAGGATCAGCGGCTTGCGGAGAGGGTCGACGCGTCGGGGTGTCCGGCGGTGGTCGTCCTCAACAAGTGGGACCTGGTCGACGAGGTTCAGCGTGAGGTGGTCGAACGCCAGGTCGGCGAGCGCCTGCACTTCCTCGGAGAGGCTCCTGTCCTCAGGATCAGCGCCCGCACCGGTCGGGGCGTGCAGCGGATCCTCCCGGCGCTGGGGTCGGCCTTCGAGGCGTACGAGCGTCGCATACCCACAGCGAGGGTGAACCAGGTCATCCGCGCTGCGCAGACGGCGCAGCCCGCCCCCGGGGGAGCGCGGGTGCTGTACGCGACCCAGGGCGCAGCCCACCCGCCGACGTTCACGCTCTTCGCCAGCAGGGCGCTGCCACAGCCGTACCTGCGGTATCTGGAGCGGAGCCTGCGCGAGGCGTTCGACCTGGGTTCGACACCCGTGAAGCTGCGGGTCCGCCGCAGGTCCGGCTGACGCCTTCCGGCGCAGAAACCCCTGGTCAGGGGGGATCCGGGGAGGTGTCAGCCATCTGTAACGCAGTCGGCATGGACCCGAGGTGAGGGCTGGCTACCCTTCTCCGGCCATGGATGGAGTCCAGGTGATGCTGGCGCTCGCCGCCGGGGCGTGCACCCTGGCGGCGGTCGTCTGGTCCCGGTCGGTCCGCTATCGCCTGCGCGTCCTCAGGCGGGTGGAGGCCGAGAGCGGGGACGCCGACGTCAGGGCACTCGCCCGTTCGGACTTCGAGAAGGACCTCCACGTGACAGTCCTGTACTCGGTGGTCGCCGCGGTTGCGGGTACGGCGACGTTCGCATCGGACCCACTGCTGGTGGTCGCAACCGTGCTGCTCTCGGTGCCGGTGGCAGCGACTCTCGTGTTCAGCCGTAACTTCGCCCGTGACGCAAGGCTGGCCCAGGAGCGTTCCGAGCTCGAACGTCGCGCCCAGGAGGTGCTCAGCCAGGAGGAGCTGGCACCCAAGCGGTGGGCGGCCCGGCTCGCTCCCGAGGAGCTGGACGACTTCGTGGGGTTCGAGGTGGGCAGTGCCTACCAGGCGGGGAGCGGCCACATGGCGGGCGACTTCTACGACGTCGTCCGACCGGCTCCCGGACGCCTTGCGGCGGTGATCGGCGACGTCTCCGGTCACGGGATCGAACCGGCGATCACCGCCTTCCAGGCCAAGTACCTTCTCCGGATCTTCCTCCGGCAGTTCCGCGACCCGGCGCAGGCGCTCGAGGAGCTGAACGGCCAGATGTCGCAGCTGGCTCGCGAGGAGGAGTTCATCTCGCTCTGCGTCGTCGTGTTCGACACCAAAGCGGGCACACTCAGGTTCGCGTCCGCGGGCCACCCCGCTTCGCTGCTGTGGCACGAGCGCGAGGTCCGCCCCCTGCGAGCGACCGGCCCCCTTCTCATGCTCGATCCCCAGGCGACGTACTACAGCAAGGAGATCCCTCTGGAGCCTGACGACCTGTGCCTCATGTACACGGATGGGTTGTCGGAGGTTCGCAACGGCGAGGTGTTGTTCGGCGAGGACCGGATCTCCAACGCCCTCAAGCGTGACCCGGGGGTCGTACCCGACGTACTCTGCAAGTCCCTGCTCGAAGCGGCACGGGACTTCTCGGGCGGGCCGATCTCCGATGACGTCGCCATCCTCGCCATCCGACGGATCCCCTGATCCGGCCTCGCCCCTGACCTCGGCAGTGGACCGCGCGCGGGCCGGGAACCTGGAGCGCTACGGGGAGAAGCTCCGCAGCCAGGGCAAGTTGTTCGTTCGCGAGCGTCTGGACCTGCTGTTGGATGCCGACTCGTTCGTCGAGGACGCGCTGCTGGCCAACGCGATGGCCGCCGATCTGCCCGCCGACGGTGTGGTGACCGGCGTGGGCACCGTGGACGGACGCCCGGTGTGCGTGATGGCCAACGACCCGACCGTGAAGGCGGGGTCGTGGGGTGCCCGGACGGTCGAGAAGATCGTGCGTCTCACCGAGAGAGCGATGAAGGAGGAGCTGCCGATCTTCTGGCTGGTCGATTCCGCCGGCGCACGGATCACCGACCAGGTGGAGCTGTTCCCGGGTCGGCGTGGGGCGGGGCGGATCTTCTACAACCAGGTCCGCCTGTCCGGGAGGGTTCCGCAGATCTGCTGCCTCTTCGGGCCCTCTGCGGCGGGAGGCGCGTACATCCCGTCGTTCTGCGACGTGGTGTTCATGGTGGAGGGCAACGCGTCCATGTACCTCGGCTCTCCCCGGATGGCCGAGATGGTCGTGGGCGAAGTCACGACGCTGGAGGAGATGGGTGGGGCCAGGATGCACGCGACGGTCTCCGGTTGCGGCGACAACCTGGCCGCCGACGACGAGGACGCGATCGAGCAGGCGAAGGCGTGGTTCACCTACTTCCCCTCGCGCTGGCGGGAGCTGCCTCCGCGCTACGAGTCCCAGGGGCCGGGGACCGCACTGGGTCCGGACATCGTCCCGGAAGAGGAGGCCAGGGGCTACGACATGCACGAGGTGATCGACGGCGTGGTCGATTCCGAGAGCTTCTTCGAGGCGAAGCCCCTCTTCGCCCCCGAGATGATCATCGGCCTCGCCCGTCTCGGCGGGAGGCCGATCGGGGTCGTGGCCAACAACCCGGCGGTGAAGGGTGGGGTTCTCTTCGTGGACAGCGCAGACAAGGCGGCGCGCTTCGTGTGGCTGTGCGACGCGTTCAACCTACCCCTGCTGTTCCTCGCCGACGTGCCGGGCTTCATGGTGGGCACCGAGGTCGAGCGGCAGGGAATCATCCGTCACGGGGCGAAGATGATCACAGCGGTCTCGGAGGCCACCGTGCCGAAGGTGTCGGTGGTGGTTCGCAAGGCGTACGGGGCAGGTCTCTACGCGATGTCAGGTCCTGCGTTCGAGCCGGAGGCAACTCTCGCGCTGCCCACCGCGAAGATCGCCGTGATGGGACCGGAGGCGGCGGTGAACGCGGTCTACGCGAACAGGATCGCCGCCATCGAGGATGCGGATGAGCGGGAAGCGTTCGTCGCCGAGCAGCGGCGGCTGTACGAGGAGGATGTGGACCTTCTCCGCCTTGCGTCGGAGCTGGTGGTGGATGCGGTGGTCCGGTTCGAGGACCTCCGGGATGAGGTGACGCGACGGATGGAGCGGGCCGAGGGCAAGGACCGGTCCTTCAGCGACCGCCGCCACGGGGTCCCGCCGGTTTGACGAGCAGGGTCGGGTTCTGTCCGGGGAGCTGCGGTGCCCTGGTGCGATGACTGCGCCCGTTGGCACAGCCCGAACGCGCTGACGCCGGAGGGGAGCTGCCCGAGCTGCGGACGCCCGGTGGCGACGGCGGATGGGTCGCAGCACGACCCGGAGAGGCCACCGGGAGCACCGTGGCACTTCTGGCTGCTGGTGGCGGCCCTCGCCCTCTACCTCGGGTGGCGACTCCTCCAGGGGTCCGCCTGGCTCATCGAGAAGCTCTGAGTCGCCTCCGGGAGGGCCGCGAGCGCGCCACCGGGCGTGGGGCTCCGGCGATCTCTTGGCAGGTCAGCGTTCAGTCCCCTCGACCGACTCCTCGAGCACCTCGCCGGGCTCGAAGGCGAAGCAGGGGATGTCGCTGGCGGTGTCCGTGGAGACCAGGTCGGCGAAGGACTCGAGGAGGTACGGATCGGTCACCCAGGCGTCCGTGTAGAGCAACGAGTCGTAGTAGTCGATGCCGACGTACTCCTCGAACGGATCGAGGCAGTCCTCCAACGCGTCGCTCCACTCGCCGTAGGCATCCTCGAGGCCCATGCCTGCCGGCACGTCGTGCAGGTACACGACCTCGGCGTCGTGCGGTGCGTCGCACGGGACGGATCGGGGAACCGGCGCGTCGTCGTGGGGCAGGGCGAGGCAGGTGCCCCGCCCGAACGCGGTGCCGAGGTCGGGTGCTCCCTGGCCTCGGGCTTCGGAGCAGGTCCGTGCTTGGGTGGCGGTGCCACCGCAGCTGGCACCGAAGGACCGGTAGGCGGACCAGGACGGACTCACCAGGACGAGGTCGTCGCAGGCGGCCCAGTCGGCGCTCGCGCAGCGCTCGTGCAGCCTGTCGAGGACCGGATCGTCCCCGGAGTCGTCGTCGTCGGTGCCGAACTCGCCCGAGGTCCAGTCGTCGTTCGGCTCCCCGAAGCTGCCGAGGTAGCTGCAGTCCGGCTCCGGCGGCTCGTCCTGCTCGATCATCCGCTCGATGGTCTCCTCGAGGGAGGCGTGGGTGTAGATGAGGCTCAGCAACCGCACCCCCTCGAGGTTGGGGTCGAGCTCTGTGACCACCCCCGCCACCCGACCCTCCGAGGTGAGCGCCGGCCCGCCGCTGTTGCCGTAATCGATGTTGCCGTCGCTGCGGATCGCCTGGCGACTCTGGTCCTCGACCTGGAAGCTCACGATGTTGGTCGAGGTCACTGAGAAGTCGAGGGCGGGGACCGGGTAGCCGAGCGCGACGAGGTGCTGGCCTTCGCTCAGGCTCTCGGTGTCGGCCCACTCGAGCGTGACCGGGAGCGCCTGCTCGGTCTCGAGAACCGCGATGTCGGGGTCGCGGTTCATGCCCACCACGCGAGCCGTGATCTCGGTCTCCCCATCCCGGCTGACGAGGTGGGGGGATGTGTCGATCGTGACCACGTGCCAGTTCGTGATGAGGGTGTGCTCGTCTATGGCGAAGGCGGTGCCGCTCGCCTCGGGGATCCCACAGCCCTCGACCTCGACCCGCCACACCGCGTCACCGAACTCCGCGGCCAGCTCCGCGTCGGCGTACACAGGTGGTTCGGTGGTGGTGGTCGAAGCGGGTGCGGCAATGGATGTGGGCGCGCGGGCCTCGACGTCGGGCTCTCCGCCTCCTTCATCGCCGAGGAGGAGCCATGCGACGAGCCCCAGGCCGATGATCGCGCCACCGATGGCGATCACTCGGGCCACCGGGAGGGGCTTGGATGCACTGGACCCTAAAGGTGGTGGGGATCCGGGAGGTGGTGGGGACCCGGGAGGCGGGGACGACCCGGGAGGGGAGGAGCTGAAGCCCGCGAGGAGGGTGGCGCCGCAGCCACCGCAGAAGCGCTGGGCGGGTGGGTTCTCGCTGGAACAGGATGGGCAGCGCACGGGCCCGGTGCTCTCCTCCACTGCGGGTTCTGCCTGATTCGAGGGTACTCGTACCTGTGACGCGCATGGGGTGACGGGAAACGCGCGTGACGCGCGAATGCCACTCAGCGCGCGGGACCACCCCGGTAAGAGAGGATGCTTCACGAAGGACACTGAGTGATTGTTGCTGGACATGCACGCTCAGTGGTGGTCTAATCGCCGGGGGCGGGTACCTGGGCAGGCGCTGCGGCGTGGGCCCGGAGCGTGGGTGCTGAGGGGAGGGAGTGCCATGAAGAGGGCGATGATTCTGGTGGCCGTGGTGGCTCTAGTTGGGATCCTGCTGCCCGGTGCAGCCGACGCGAGTGGCTCGGACTGGCAAACCATCACCGGTCTGCCCTGCGGGGGCTCCGGTGCACTGGTCGGCTTGGAGGGTGACCTGTACACCGAGGATTCGACGTGGTGGCTGAACACCGCTGACGGAGAGCTCTTCGTGACATGCCGCTTCGACCTTCCGGAGGAGCAGCGGCCTGACAACGTACTTGTCCGTCGGAACTTCGACTGCGGCTGGGCAGAAACCTGGGAGAGCTTCTTCTGGGCCAGCCCGAAGGGGCGGGCCGTGGCCTACTGCCACGGCCGGGCGTGGTAGCAGGCCGAGATCCTCGGGCCCAAGCCACACTAGGAGGCCCAGCGGGCCGTCGCAGCGTGCAGATGGCGGGTCGACCCTGCACCTCTGCGGGCGCTGGCTCTGGTCGGGCTGCCGAGATTTGAACTCGGGACCTTCGGTCCCCCAGACCGACGCGCTAACCAAGCTGCGCCACAGCCCGTGAGAGGCCGACTCTAGCCGGTCACCAACGGCTCTCGACACACTCATCTGCGACGCCCGGATCGCCTCGGCCGAAGCGCCACAGCGGCGGTGGGGGCGGCAACTACGCTCGGTGGTCGCTCGTCATGCGATCGCGCCGCCGCCTCCTCCTCGCCGTCGTCCCGGCGGTCCTCCTGGCCCTGGTCCTTCCCACGGTCCGCAGCAGCGCGGAAGAGCGGGCCGCCGACCGCTTGCTCGTCTTCTCGATCCCGCACGTCGGATGGGAGGAGATCACCCCGGGCGCCGCGCCGAACCTGCGGGCGTTCCTCGACGATGCAGCGGTGGCGAACCTCGCCACGCGGGTGACGTCGCGCACGACGCGGCTGGGCGAGGGCTACGCCACCATGGGTGCGGGGACCCGTGCGGTTGCGCCGGGAGAGACCGCCTCGCTCGCGTTCATGGCCGACGAGCCCTTCGGGATCGACACGGCGGCGGAGACCTACGAGCGGCGGCTCGGAGCTCCGCTCGAGGGCGTGGCCGGGCTGCTCTCCTTCCCTGAGCTGGAGGGGGCGAACGACTCGTCGCACTTCGGCGCGGAGGTGGGTGGCATCGGCGAGGCTCTCGCTGAGGCGGGCGTCGGGCGGGCCGTGGTCGGGAACGCGGACCTCCCGCCCACACAGCCCGACCAGCTCACCTGGCATCGCCACCGCGAGGCAGTCACAGCCCTCATGGATGTCCAGGGAGCGATGCCCGGAGGGCGCGTGGACGACGCGCTGCTGGTGGACGACCCCGAGGCGGCAGCCGGTGTCCGTCTCGACGAGGGACAGGTCCTCGACACCTTTCGGCGGTCCTGGACAGATCGAGCGGTGGTGTTGGTCGAGGCCTCGGACCTCCCCAGAGCTCACGCGGTGCGCCCCAACACGACGGGGGAGCAGTCGGACCGCCTCTTCGCCCGCGCACTCGCAGGAGCCGACGAGCTGTTCGGAACCCTCCTCGATGAGGTGGATCCCGAGCGCGACGCAGTGATGGTGGTCTCCCCGGCCACCCCCGACACCCCCGGACTGACCGTGTTCGGCTACCGGGGTCCTGGTACGGAGGTCGGTCTGCTCGAGAGCGGGCAGACGCGCAGAGCGGGCTTCGTGACGATGGCCGATGTGGGGCCGACGATCCTGGAGCTGGTCGGGGTGGAGCCGCCCGAGGGTCTCGAAGGCCGTCCCGCCGTCGTCGCGGCCACCGGGGGCTCGGCACAGGAGCGCTACGACTCGATGGTCTCCGTCGACGAGGCGGCACGGTTCAGGGACTCGCTCGTGTGGGAGGTGACCCAGGCGTACGTGGTGCTCCACATCCTCGTCGTCGCGGTGGGAGCGATCGGTCTCCGACGGCACCGTGTTCGGTCGGCGGCCGTGATGGCGGGCTTCGTGCTGCTCGCGCTCCTCCCCCTCACCTACCTGGCCGGCGCGGGGGACTTCGCGTCCCTCGGTTCGGCGGCGTACCTGGTCGGTCTGACAGCGGGCGCGCTGCTGCTCGGGGCCGGCGCTTTCCTCTTGCGTCGGAGGGGTCTGGTCGCGCCCTCGCTGCTGCTCGTTCTCGACCTCATCGTGATCAGCGTGAGCGTCGTGGCCATGGGTTCGATGCTCCAGTTCAACACCGTCTTCGGGGACTCGCCGGTGGTCGCCGGCCGGTTCGCCGGGGTGAACAACCTCACCTTCGCCCAGCTCATGGTCGCCGCGATCGTGCTGGCCGCGTTCGTGGCACACCGCTGGCCGGGGCGTAGGGGGAAGGTGGCTGCGGTAGCCCTCCTGGGCGCGGTGCTGCTCGTCGACGGACTCCCCATGTGGGGCGCCGACGTCGGAGGGGTGCTGACGGGGGTGCCGGCGTTCGCCGTCACGGCCTCGGCGCTACTGGGGCTCCGCGTCCGCTGGAGGAGCGCGATCGCGTGGGCCCTGGCGACGATCCTCGCCGTGGTGGGGCTCGGTCTGCTCGATCTGACTCGAGCAGCCAACGAGCGAACCCACCTGGGCCGGCTGTTCGAGCAGATCGGTGCGGACGGGATGGAGGGGTTCTGGCTGGTGATCGAACGCAAGCTCGCGCAGAACCTGCGGGCTCTCACGGAGCAGTGGTGGCTGTGGCTCGTGCTGGCCAGCTTGGCGGCACTGGCCTACATGATGTGGAGGCACCGCGACTCCTGGCAGGGGCTCTGCGACGAGCTGCCCGAGGTGCGCGCCGCCGCCTTCGGCGTCGGCGTTGGAGCGGTCCTCGGATTCGCTCTGAACGACTCAGGGATCGCCGTGCCCGGGATGATGCTCGCGGTCTTCAACCCGGTCCTGCTGCACCTGCTCTTCTGCTATCGAGCTCAGCACGGAGACGGCGACGTCCGGAACGTTGGTGACGAGACCGTCGACTCCGAGATCCGCGAGCCGTCGGATCTCGTCGGGGTCGTCGACGGTCCAGGTGTTCACAGCGAGCCCCGCTGAGGCGGCCTGCTCGACCTTCTCGCGGGTGATCGCCGTGAACCACGGATGGATCGCCCGATGTCCTCCGGCCGCGGCGGCGCGGATCTCGCTGGCGCTCATCTCGAGCACCAGATGGGCGGTGGGCAGATCGGGGCGGAGGTCCCTGACCCGATCCACGGTCGGGAGGTGGAAGGCGGAGATCAGGACCTGCTGCGGAAGGGTCGCGCTCTGCTCGAGCACCTCGAGCAGCCGGCCCACCACCTCGAGCGTCGGGTCGAAGTCGGGCTCGTCGGGGTGGTTCTTGATCTCGATGTTCACCCCGAGGCCTTCGCAGGCATCGAGAGCCGCCTCCAGCGAGGGAACCCACGCGGGGAGCGCATCGAACGGCGTCGCATGGATGGCATGTCCGCCCGGGAGCTGCGCGTCGTGATGGACCGCCAGCCAGCCGTCGGCTGTCCGACGGACGTCGAGCTCCACCCAGTCGGCTCCGAGGCTCAGGGCGGCGCGGAAGGCTTCGATCGTGTTGCCCGGCGGATGGGCCGACGATGCTCCGCGGTGGCCGATGACCAGCATTCGGCGCGACGCTACCTCCGGGACAGGGGGCATCGGCCTCACCGGTTGCTTCCACGGCCACCGCAGGCGAGCCGGGTCAGGGACCGGGCCGTCCCACCCACCCGACCGAGGGAGATGTGCCATGGCAGTCGGAGTCGACACCCGTGACGGAGTGGCGGTCGTGACGATCGATCGCCCTGAGGTGCGGAACGCAGTGGATGCGGTCACGGCCGAGGCGTTGACAGAGGCGTTCAGGAGCTTCGACTCCGACGACGAGCTGGCGGTCGCTGTGCTCACCGGAGCCGGGGGGACGTTCTGCGCCGGCGCGGACCTGAAGGCCATCGCATCGGGAACGGGCAACCGTGTGACAACCCAGGGGGACGGGCCGATGGGCCCCACCCGGATGCTCCTCTCCAAGCCGGTGATCGCTGCGGTCGAGGGACACGCGGTCGCGGGCGGGCTCGAGCTGGCCGTCTGGTGCGACTTGCGGGTGGCAGCGAGAGACGCCGTCTTCGGCGTGTACTGCCGTCGCTGGGGAGTCCCGCTCGTCGACGGTGGCACGGTGCGCCTGCCGCGGCTGGTGGGGCAGAGCCACACGCTCGACCTGATCCTCACCGGTCGGGGTGTGTCCGGCGCGGAGGCTCTGGCCATGGGCCTCGCGAACCGACTCGTCGAGCCCGGCGCCGCTCTCGATGAGGCCGTGTCCCTGGCCCACGACATCGCAGCCTTCCCCCCGCTTTGCATGCGATCGGACCGGCGCTCCTGCTACGAGCAGTGGGACCAGTCCATCGAGAAGGCGCTGGATCGTGAGACCGAGCTGGGGTTGGAGGTGATCGTCTCGGGCGAGACGCTCCGTGGAGCCGGGCGCTTCGCCGGCGGGGCGGGTAGGCACGGCGCAGTGGAGTGATCGCAGGACCGAGGGGATCGGTCCAGCGCTAGCGTTGGGCCGATGTGCGGCAGGTTCGTCTCCACCGCGCCTCCGGACGAGATCGCTCGCTACTTCGACGTGGACGTCCTCCCCGAAGAGGTGCTGGAACCCAGCTACAACGTCGCCCCCACCAACGACGTCTACGTCGTGTTCGAAGCCGGGGGGCTGCGCAGGCTGGAGGCGATGCACTGGGGCCTGGTCCCCTTCTGGGCGAAGGACGTGAAGATCGGGAACCGGATGATCAACGCCAGGTCGGAGACGTTGGCGGAACGGAACGCCTTCCGCCACGCGTTCCGCAAGCGGCGCTGCCTGATACCTGCAGATGGCTTCTACGAGTGGAGGGCCCGTTCCGGCGAGCGGAGGAAGCAGCCCTTCTACATCCACCAGGCGGACGACGGCCTCCTGGCGTTCGCGGGACTCTGGGAGACCTGGCGGCCCGAGGAGGACGCACCCGAGCGGCTGCTCTCCTGCACGATCATCACCGGCCCGCCCAACGCGAAGGTCGCGGTCCTCCACGACCGGATGCCCGTCATCCTTCCCTCGTCGACCTGGTCCACCTGGCTGGATCCGGATCGGGACGCGAAGGACGTCTGTGGCCTGCTCCTCCCTGCGTCACCGGAGCTGATCGAGCTCCACGCGGTCGGTCTCGAGGTCAACAACCCACGCAACAAGGGGGCTCGGCTCATCGAGGCGGTCGACGACGGAAGCGGCGCGGCTTGAACGAGGTCCCGATTCGTCGGCGGATCGAGAACGGCATGCTGAGATGGCAGGCGCGCCTCGACAGCCAGTCCTGGGACCGCTTCCTCCCATGGATCTTCGCCGGGCTGATCTTCGTCGTCCTCGTCTCGCTGGCGCTGGCACAGGCTCGGTCGCTCGGCGGGGGAGCCGACCTGGGCACATACACGCAGGCCGCCTTCCTCGTCGTGGAAGACGGAGATCCCCTGGTGACGGTCCAGGGTGGCACCCACATCCTGGCCCAGCAGGCGGCGTTCCTCTTCTATCCGGTGGCCTGGCTCACCTCGTTCCTTCCGATCATCCCCACGCTCCTGGTCCTCCAGTCGGGGGCGCTGGCGATCGGTGTGGTGCCGTTGTGGAGGATCGCCCGACGTCTGGCGAACCTGAGGGTCGGAGCAGCGGCTGCTCTGGTGTGGGCCTATGCGCTGTATCCCGCGGTGCACAGCCTCAACCTCTCGGACTTCCACCCGGAGACCGTGGCGGTGCCAGCGCTTCTCTTCGCCTGCCTGTACGGCCTGTCGGGCCGCTGGATCCTTTCGCGGTCGCCTGCGCTGTCGCTGTGCTGTCCCGGGCTGATCTCGCGTTGGCGATAGCAGGTCTCGGCGGCCTGCTGATGTTCGAGGGGAGGAAGAGGGCGGGCCTGCTGACCCTGGCGGCCGGCGTTGCCTACACGGCACTGGCGGTGCTGGTGATCCAACCCGGGTACGCGGGAGGCAGCTACGCCCACATCGAGTCGTTCGTGGCCTACGGGAACACCCCTGCCGGGATCCTGACGGGGATGGTGACCAACCCGACGCAGGTCCTGACCGACCTCACGCTGGAGGAGAACTTCTCCGTGATCGTCTTCCTGCTCGCACCGGTGTTCTTCCTCCCAGTGCTCGCGCCGAGGTACCTGCTGCCCGTGGTGCCCCTCCAGGCCATCTACCTCGTATCGGACGTACCGACAGAAGCCCGGTTCGGCCAGCAGACAGTCGCGATCACGGCGTTCGTCTTCCTGGCCACGGTGTTCGCCCTGCGCAAGATCGGCCGCGAGGGAGTCGAGCGCGTGACAGTGGACCGGCGGGTGCTGTGGGCGATCGTGCTCGTCTCGACGGTGTTCTTCGTACGGGACGCTCCGGCTACACCCTACGAACGCCCCTGGGCGTGGGGAGGCCGTGATGCCGTGGATCTCGCGCGCCTCGACGCTGCCGACCTCGTGGATGAGCAGGACTCCGTCCGCGCCGCACCGGCGCTCGTCCCCCTGCTGGCCGAGCGCCACGAGGTCTTCCTGCTCGACCTCGAGTCGAGGCCGCATGTTCGCCGGGCCGTCGAGGTGCCGTCCGAGGACGGGACCTCGCCGGAGGAGCGGGAGCGCGTCGACGTGATCGTGTACGACGACTCCGCGGCGGTCTCGTGGAACGACGACGAGCGGCGAGCCTTCCGCGAGGGCCTGACCCGGCGCTCCTACGAGCGCGTGTACGCCGTGGAGGGAGTGGAGGTGTGGGTCAACACCGTCTCGTGATCACGCCGGCACTCCGTCGAGACGCCCGAGCGCCTGGTTGAGCTGGGCAGCCGCCAGGTCGAGTGCTTCGGGATCGGGGTCGCGCTCCGCGTTGCTGAAGTCCAGGTCGAACACACCCCAGATCGGCACCACGTGGAGGTGGACGTGGGGCACCTCGAGGCCGGCGATCATCAGGCCGACCTTGAGCGGGTTCCACACCTGCTGCTGGGCGACGCCGATCGCGTGGGCGACGGTCGTGAGATGGGTCATCGTCGCGGGATCGAGGTCCACCCAGTGATCGACCTCCTCCACCGGGACCACGAGCGTGTGCCCGGGCTTGAGGGGGTTGATCGATAGGAAGGCCGCGCAGCGCTCGTCGCGCCACACGAACCGCCCGGGCAGCTCACCCTGCATGATCCTCGTGAACACGGTAGGCATGGGTTTGATCGTAGGCTGGCGGCCGTGGTGGCGTCCGAACCGTCTCGCCCTGAGACCGAGGGGGCCGCCACGCCGGACGAGCCCCGTGGGATGCTCGCGGTGATCCTGGCCGACCGGATCGTCACCTGGCCCAACGTGATCACCGTCGCGCGCCTCGGCCTCGTACCGCTCTTCCTGTGGCTCCTCTTCTCGGTGGAGGATCGTGCCGCCGCGGCCGTGGTGCTCGGGGTGATGGGCGCCACCGACTGGTTCGACGGTCAGGTTGCCAGGCGCTTCGACCAGGTCTCCGAGCTGGGGAAGATCCTCGATCCCGCGGCCGACCGCATCGTGCTGATCATCGCGGTGGTGAGCATCACCGTGGACGGGTCCGTTCCGGCGTGGCTCGGGATCCCTGTCCTGATCCGGGAGCCCGTGATGTTCGTGGCCGTGCCGCTGCTGGCGATGATGGGAGCTGAGCGGATCGATGTCACCTGGTACGGGAAGGCAGGGACGTTCCTCCTGATGTTCGCCTTCCCGCTGCTGCTGTACGGGGCCAGCGATGCGCCCTTGAACGAGCTCGGGGAGGTGGCGGGATACCTGTGCGGGGTGCCCGGCCTGGTGCTCAGCTACTACGCCGCGCTCCTGTACATCCCGATGGCCCGCCGGGCACTGAGGGAGGGACGGCGCAGGTGAGGACCAACGCCCCTGGATGCAGGGCAGGTGGCGGGGGGTAGGGTCGGAGCGTGAAGGCTGTGATCATGGCCGGCGGCGAGGGGACGCGCCTGCGACCGCTGACCTCGAACACGCCGAAGCCGATGCTCCCGCTGGTCAACCGCCCGATGATGGAGCACGTCGTCCGCCTCCTCGAGAGGCACGGCTTCGACGAGATCGTGGTCACGCTCGCGTTCATGCCCGAAGCCATCCGCAACTACTTCGGCGACGGCTCGGAGTGGGGGGTGCGGATGGCGTACACGACCGAGGAGACCCCTCTCGGCACGGCAGGCTCGGTGCTCAACGCGCGTGAACACCTGGACGACCGATTCCTGGTGATCTCGGGTGACGTCCTCACCGACATCGACCTCACCGCCATCGCCAAGTTCCACGCCGAGAACGCCGCGCTCGCCACGATCGGCCTCGTCGCGGTCGAGAACCCACTCGAGTTCGGCATCGTGATCACCCGTGAAGACGGCAGCGTCGAGCGGTTCCTGGAGAAGCCCTCATGGGGTCAGGTGTTCTCGGACACGATCAACACCGGGATCTTCATGCTCGAGCCGGAGGTGTTCGACTACATCGATCCCGACCAGTCGGTGGACTTCAGCGGAGATGTGTTCCCCCGGCTGCTCGAGGATGGGCGCCCGCTCTTCGGCGCGATCGGCGACGGATACTGGGAGGACGTGGGCAACCTCGACGCGTACCTGAGGGTTCACAAGGACATCCTCGACGGGAAGGTGTCGGTCGACATCGCCGGGTTCGAGCTGAGTCCGGGCGTGTGGATGGGGGAGGGGACCGAGATCCACCCGAGGGCCGAGGTGATCGGCCCGGCGGTGATCGGGGACAACGTGCGCATCGAGGCCGGGGTCGCGCTCGGACGCTACGCCGTGCTGGGGGACAACGTACGTGTCCGCCAGGACGCCGACCTCGAACGCTCGGTGGTGCACGACAACACCTACCTCGGCGAGGGGGTGCGCCTGAGGGGGACCGTCGTGGGTCGTAGCTGCGACCTCAGGCGGGGTAGCCGCAGCGAGGAGGGCGTGGTCCTGGGCAACGAGTGCTTCATCGGCGAGAACGCCCTGCTCGGGTCCGGGGTCAAGGTGTACCCGTTCAAGACCGTCGAGGCCGGCGCCACCGTCAACACATCGATCATCTGGGAGTCGAGGGGCGCGCGGACACTGTTCGGGCGCCACGGGATCTCCGGACTCGCCAACGTCGACATCACCCCGGAGCTCGCGGTGAAGGTCGCGCATGCCTACGCCGGCATCCTCAAGGCCGGGTCGACGGTGATCACCTCGCGCGCGACTCCAGCCGCTCCGCCCGGATGCTGAAGCGGGCGATCATCGGAGGGCTGAACGCCGCCGGGCTGAACGTGCTCGACCTCGAGATGGCATCGGTGCCGCTCACCCGCTTCGTGGTGCGCCGCCCGTACGCAGCAGGCGGCCTGACGGTCCGCCTCGTCGAGGGAGACCCGCAGTCGGTCGTGATCCGGTTCTTCGACGAGAACGGCCTCGACCTCTCCGAGGATGCCCAGCGCAAGATCGAGAGGCTGTTCAGCCGCGAGGAGTTCCGCCAGGTCTTCCCGGCCGAGATCGGTGACATCGGCTTCCCGCCGCGTGCGCTCGAGCACTACGCGGCGGCGATCAACGAGACGGTGGACGTGGTCCGCATCCGGGATCGTCGCTTCAAGCTGGTGGTGGACTACGCGTTCGGTTCAACCGCGATGGCGATGCCGACGGTTCTGGCGAAGCTCGGAGCGGATGTGCTCGCCCTGAACCCCTACGCCTCCACTGCCGGCGTCATGGGATTCGAACGCACCGCAGCGGCAGGTGAGGTGGGTCAGCTCGTGCGGGCTTCGGGTGCAGACCTGGGAGCGGTGATCTCACCTGACGGCGAGCGGCTCACGGTCGTCGACGACAAGGGCCGGATGCTCGACGACACGGCCTCGATGCTCGGCTTCCTCACCCTGGTGGGGCCCCACATCGACGGAGATCGGGTCGCGGTGCCGGTCACTGCCACCGACAGGGTCGGGGATGTCCTCCGTCCCCACGGCGTGCAGGTCGAGCGCACCAAGGTCACCTCTTCTGCGCTGCTCGAGGTGGCGAGCGAGCCCGGTGTCGGCTTCGCGGCGAACGGTGCCGGGGGCTTCGTGCTCCCGGGGCTCGTACCGGCGTTCGATGCCGCCGCAGCGCTGATCAAGCTCCTCGAGATGCTGGCGGTCGGCGGTGGGGCGCTGAGCGAGATGGTCGACCGTCTGCCCCCGGTGCACATGGCGCACGAGACGGTCGTGACTCCGTGGGAGCAGAAGGGCTCGGTGATGCGGAGCCTGGTCGAACGCTCCTCGGAGCACGACCTCGAGCTGGTCGACGGGGTGAAGGTGCGCTACCCGGACGGCTGGGTCCTGGCCCTGCCCGACCCCGAGGAGCCGCTCACCCACGTGTGGGCCGAGGGGGACGCCGCGGAACGGGCGCAGCAGCTCGCCCAGGAGTACGCCCGCCGGATCCGCCAGATGGTGCGCTGAAGTCCCGAGCCGACCTCGCCGAGGCCGGCTCGGGGTGCCTCCCGGCGGACCTGAAGCTCTGGTTGAGGTGGAGGTCGACTTGGGCGCTCCTCCTGGCCTACCCGGTCGGCTAGCGTCGGCACCCATGGAGTATCCGGCAGACCTCAGGTACAGCAGGGACCACGAGTGGGCACGTCTCGAGGACGGCCGCGTCCGGGTCGGGATCACGGAGTACGCGCAGGACGCTCTCGGAGACGTCGTCTACGTGGACCTGCCGGAGATCGGTCGGGAGGTCGCTTCGGGGGGGTCGCTGGGCGAGGTGGAGTCGACCAAGTCGGTCTCCGACATCTACTCACCGGTCTCGGGGACCGTCGTCGAGGTGAACGCCGATCTGGCCGATGTGCCGGAGAAGATCAACGAGGACCCGTACGGCGAAGGCTGGATCTGCATCGTCGACCCGACAGACGGGGCGCAGCTGAGCAGGGAGCTCGACGACCTGATGAGCTCCGAGGCATACCGCGCCCTGGTGGAGAGCTGAGAGGGGGTGACCGGCCCGTGACGCACGTCCACTGCAACCAGTGCGGCCACCGGAACCCGACGGGCTCGAACTTCTGCTCCTCCTGCGGCGCCATCCTCGAGCTCGAGGAGGAGCACAGCACGATCACCTTCCAGCCCGCAGACGCCTCGGACGAGGACGTCGCCGTGGAGCTCGACGAGATCCCCGTGGAGACCGGGGTGCTGGTCGTGAAGCGGGGGGCGAAGGCCGGTGCCCGGTTCCCGCTGGAATCGGCCGTGACCACCGCGGGCAGGCATCCGGAGTCGGGGATCTTCCTGGACGACATCACGGTGTCGAGGCGCCATGCGGAGGTGCTGCGTCGTGGTGAAGGCTACGTGGTGCGCGACGTGGGTTCGCTCAACGGGACCTACCTGAACCGTGAACGTGTGGAAGAGGCCCCTCTGAACAACGGCGACGAGCTGCAGATCGGCAAGTTCAAGCTGGTGTTCTTCCAGGGTCCGGCCAGCGATGAGTGACGTGTCCGGGGGAGGTCGTCGTGGCTGAGCGGCCGTTCCTCTCCATCGGCGAGGTGCTGCACCTCCTCCAGGGCGAGTTCCCGGACGTCACGATCTCGAAGTTGCGCTTCCTCGAGAGCCAGGGCCTGATCGATCCCCAGCGCACCGATGCCGGCTATCGCAAGTACTACGACGAGGACGTGGGCCGCCTCCGATGGATCCTCACGCAGCAGAAGAAGCACTTCCTGCCGCTCAAGGTGATCAAGGAGAAGCTCGCGAGCGACCCGCCGGACTTCTCGATCCTGGCTGCGGACGAGGAGCTCCCGTCCGCGACCGGGCCCTCGGAGAAGGCGACCGGTCGTCAGATCCTGGGAACGGCCGCGAGCGGTGCGAGCTTCACCTTCGAAGAGCTCGTCAAGGCAGCCGGGCTGTCGGAGCCCGAGGTGAAGGATCTCCTCAAGCTCGGGTTGATCGCGGCGCGCACCGTGGGGGAGTCGGCGGTCTTCGACGAGGAGGCGCTGGCGGTCGCTCGTCTGGCAGCGTCGTTCAAGACGCACGGTGTGGAACCCCGACACCTGCGGATGTACAAGGTCGCGGCGGAGCGCGAGGCGGGGGTGTACGAGCAGCTCGTCGTGCCCGTGCTCAAGCAGCGGGACCCTGCGGCACGCGTCGCAGCTCGCGAGCTGCTCGAGGAGCTGGCACGTCTCGGCGAGTCGATGCGGGCCTGCATGCTGCGCCAGGTGCTGCGCCCCCATCTCGGCGAGTGAGCCGACGCACCGAGCCGGGGCACCCTGCGGCGCGCGTCGTCTTCGGCCCTGCGGAGCTCCACTCGCGAGTGACCGGGCTCGCTCGGGACGTGCGGTCGAGGCAGCCGGCAGAGCTGGTCGTCGTGAGCGTCCTCAAAGGCAGCCTCATCTTCCTCGCGGACCTGGTGCGCGCGATGTCGGGGCCCCTCGCGGTGGACTTCATGGCTGTCTCCGCCTACGCGCAGGGCACCGGGCGGGTCAGGCTCGTGAAGGACCTCGACACCGACATCCACGGCCGAGAGGTCCTTCTCGTCGAGGACCTCGTCGACACAGGGCTCACGCTCGCATACCTCCTGGGTGAGCTCGGGCGGCGGGGCCCGGCGTCGCTGGCGGTGTGCGCGCTCCTCGACAAGCCGGCCCGCAGGATCGTTCCCGTGGAGCTCGACCACGTCGGCTTCGAGGTGCCCGACGAGTTCTTGGTGGGGTACGGCCTCGACTACGCCGGCCGGTATCGCAACCTGGACTTCATCGCGGCGGGGGAGACGGCCGTGCTGGCCGAGGATCCGGACGCGTACTGCCGCCAGCTCTACGCCTACCCGGGGCAGCGGTGGGAGGACTGAGCCGCCGGGATGTTCGGTATGGTGCCTTCCATGATCGAGATGGAGCTCGTCGGCGTCCGGGTGGAGCTTCCCTCCAACAGCCCGATCGTCCTCCTCCGCGAGGTCGAGGGCACCCATCGCCTGCTTCCGATCTTCATAGGCGGCCCAGAGGCGACAGCGATAGCGCTGGCCCTCGATCAGGTGGTGACGCCCAGGCCGATGACGCACGACCTCATGAAGGACCTGCTCGACGAGCTGGGCGCCACGGTGGAGAAGGTGGTGGTCACCGACCTCCAGGAAGGCACCTTCTTCGCCGAGCTCCATCTCGTGGTCGGTGATCGGACGTATCAGGTCTCGAGCCGCCCCTCCGATGCGATCGCCCTCGCCGTGCGAACCGAGACACCGATCTTCGCGGCCGAGCAGGTGCTCGAGGAGGTGGGGTACGTCGCTGAGGACGAAGAGGAGCGTGAGCAGGTCGTGGAGGAGTTCCGGGAGTTCATCGAGAACGTCACACCCGAGGACTTCGGCTCGTGACCGGATCGTGACCCCGGATGGGGAAGCTCTGGTGGTCAGGGTTCTCGAACCGCGGCGACGCGGGCGGCCGTCGGTACGGAGATCCGTTCCGACGGGTGCGCCTCGGGATCGGCGCGCTGCTCCTCGTCTCGGTCGTGGGGACTCTCGGGTACACGCTGCTCGGCCTCCACGTGCTCGAGGCGCTGTACATGACCATCGTCACGATCTCGACGGTGGGCTTCGCCGAGATCTCGGAGCGTCCCGAGGAGGTCGACGGTGCCTACCGGGCCTTCACGGCAGGGCTGATCCTGGTCGGGGTGGGCACGGCGCTGTACACGCTCACGGTCACCCTCGAGACGCTGATCGAGTTCCGGATGTCCGATCGCTTGCGGAGGAGGAAGATGGATCGGGAGATCAGCACGATGCAGGGCCACGTCGTCGTCTGTGGATACGGGCGGCTCGGCCGGACCATCGCCGGCCGCGTGGTGCTGGCCGGCGGCCAGCTGGTGGTCATCGATCGCGACCCGGAGCAGCTCGCTGACTGCGATCACCACTTCGTCCACGGCGAAGCCACCGATGACGAGGTGCTCCACGCCGCCGGCCTGGACAACGCAGCGACGTTGATCGCGGCGACCGACGACGACGCCGACAACGTGTACGTCGTGTTGAGCGCGCGACAGATGCAGCCGTCGCTCTTCATCATCGCCCGGGCCAAGCACGAGGCGGCCGAGCCGAAGCTGCTCCAAGCAGGCGCCGATCGTGTGGTGAACCCTCAGCTCATCGGTGGGGAACGGATCGCGGCGATGACCCTCCAGCCCCACGTGGCGGACTTCCTCGACGTGGTGATGCACGAGGAGGGGCTCGAGTTCCGCCTCGGGGAGGTGGAGGTCTCCGCGACGTCGCCCCTGGTCGGACGGACCCTCCGGGACTCGCACCTCAGGGACCGCACCGGGGCGATGGTGCTCGCGATCCGCGAGCGGGGCGGCGAGTTCCTGACCAATCCGCCGCCGGAGTCCCGGATCGCAGGCGACACGACCCTCATCGCCATCGGCACCTCCGGCCAGCTCGAGTCGCTGGCGAGGGTGGCCAGGGGCGGAGCCGAGGCCGAGGCTCCCGGCGGGGAATCGTTGACCTGACCACCCGTCCGTCGTACCCTGTCCGGTGGGTCACACCGGCGTAATTCCCACGGTGTGACGCTGAGGCTGAGGTCGAGCGTGCGCCGGGCGCATGCCACGACCGGCCCTCCACCTCCACTCGAGGCCGGGGGCCAGCGGGCGAGAGGAGTGGGGGCAACGTGACCGACACCAACCGGGCTTCGGGCTTCAGCGGGCGGAAGGCAGCCGAGATCGCGGGGATCACCTACCGGCAGCTCGACTACTGGGCCCGCACCGATCTGATCCGACCCAGCCTGGCGGATGCACGCGGGTCGGGCAGTCGCCGCCGCTACAGCTACCGCGACCTGCTCGAGCTGAAGGTGGTGAAGAACCTGCTCGACGCGGGGCTGCGTCTCGAGTCAGTGCGGGCTGTGTTCGCGTACCTCCGCGACCAGCTCGGCGAGGACGTGGCCAGCGCCAACCTGGTGATCAGCGGCTCGCAACCGCTGCTCGTCCAGAGCGACGGAGAGCTGATCGACGTCCTACGCAGCGGCCAGGGCGTGCTGAACGTGCTACCGCTGGGCGCGGTGAAGGAGGAGCTCGACGCCCGAATCGTCGAGCTGTACCCGGAGGCCGCGCCGGTCGAGGGCTCCCAGGCTGCCGTCTCGACATGACCCGGGCGTTGTCGGGCAGGTCTCCGGCCCGATGACGGAGACGGCGCTGCCGCACCACGGGGTCGGGTTCGCTCACGACAGCGAGCGGCAGTTCGCGAAGCTCCTCGACTTCTACGGGATCGCCTGGCAGTACGAGCCGGACACCTTCGTGCTGGAGCGGAACCGCCGCGGAGAGGTGCTCGAGGCGTTCAGCCCTGACTTCTTCCTTCCTGACTACGACCTGTACATAGAGATCACGACGCTCCGACAGAAGCTGGTGACCAAGAAAAACCGAAAGGTCCGCCGCCTCCTCGAGCTGCACCCGGAGGTGCGGGTGAGGATCTTGTACCAGCGCGACTACCTGGCACTGCTCGTGAAGTACGGCTTGGAGGATCCCGTGACGGCCCGGGGCTGGCGGGATCTGGAGATCGCGGGAGAGTCGGCGGAGTCGCTCCTCGGGCTGGGGACCTTCGAGCGGCCGGTCGGCTCGCGGGGGCGGCGCGCCGGCTGAGCGCGCGTGCACCGTTACGCTTGCGGGCCGTGTCGCTGAAGCACTCCCCGCTGGACGCAGCCCATCGCGGACTCGGCGCCAAGATGGCGCCGTTCGGCGGCTGGGAGATGCCGCTCCAGTACCCGGAGGGGACCCTCGCCGAGCACCGCGCCTGCCGGGCGAACGCGGCGGTCTTCGACGTGAGCCACCTGGGCTCGGTGCGGGTGGGTGGACCGGAGGCCTTCGGCCGTCTGCAGGAGGCCTTCACGAACGACCTGTCCAAGATCGCTCCGGGCAGGGCCCAGTACACCCATCTGCTCGACCCCGACGACGGTTCGGTGCTCGACGACATCATCGTGTGGTGGGTCGAGCCCGAGCGGTTCGAGGTGATGCCGAACGCTTCGAACACGGCCTCCGTCCTGGCCGCTCTCGGGGCCGGGGACGATGGAGTCGAGGTCGCCGACGTCGGCGCCGAGAGGGCGGTGCTGGCGGTGCAGGGACCACGGGCGCGGGAGCGTCTCGCCGAGATCGCCCCGGAGCCGGCCGAGGTCGGCCGTTTCCGGGTCGCCGCGGTCGGCTGGAGGGGCGCGACGTTGCTCGTGGCCGGCACCGGGTACACGGGTGAGGACGGGGTGGAGTGCGCCGTTCCCCTCGACGTCGCCGCCGACCTCTGGCAGGCGTTGCTGGACGAAGGGGTGACGCCTGCGGGCCTGGGGGCGCGGGACACCCTGAGGCTGGAGGCCGGGCTCCCGCTGCACGGCCACGAGCTCGGCCCCGGCATCACGCCTCTCCAGGCCGGACTGGAGTGGGTCGTGGCCTGGGAGAAGGGTCCGTTCCGCGGGCGGGCTGCCCTGGAGGCCGAGAGGGAGCGGGGGGTGTCGCGGCGGCTTCACGGGCTCGTGCTCGATGGCCGGCGTCCGCCGCGGGCCGACCAACGGGTGCTGTGCGACGGTGAGGACGTGGGCCTCGTGACCAGCGGCAACTTCTCGCCCGAGCTGGGCAGGGGAATCGCGCTCGCGCTCCTCGCTCCGGGGCTGTCGCCGGGCGACAGGGTGCAGGTCGAGATCCGGGGGACGCATGCGGAGGCCTCGGTGGTCGACCCGCCGTTCGTCGCCCGGGAGAGATGAAGGGCGCGATCCGGCGCTTCTCGGTGGCGGTGGCGGTCCTCGCGACGGTCCTCGCCGTGGGTGCTTGCTCGGGTGGTGACGGCGGGTCGACCGCCACGAGCGGACCCAAGGGCAGCATCTTCACGGTGGAGGGGGAGGAGGGCACGCTCGTCTTCGAGAGCGACGACGAGGAGGCGAGCCTCGAGTACGAGCACGACGGCGACGAGGGGAGCTACAGCTTCGATCTGGACGGCGACGGTGTGGTCGCGGAGTCCGAGGCGGGCAGCTTCGAGATCACCGAGGGCGAGCCGCCGGGCTGGCCCGATGACTTCCCGGTCCCGCCGGGCGCCGAGGTCGTGCGGGGGAGCGTGGTCGGGGCGGCTCCTCTCCTGCAGCGGAGCGTCACCTATCGGTCGCCGGACCGCCCCGGGGAGGTCGTGGAGTTCTACGTGGACGCGCTGGCCGAGCTGGACCCGCTCGTCGCCGACGACCTCACCATCAGCTTCGAGGGTCGATGGACGGGGTTCGTCTCGGTGACACGCGGCGACGGGGGAACCGAGATCGGCGTGCAGCTCGTGGAGGAGTCCGCCGGCGGTTGAGCTCGCGTGCGAACGGGGGTTGGCCTGGCCCGGGCCGCGGGCGTAACGTTGCACCGGCTGTGGTCACCCGGGAGCGAACGCCCGGGTGGTCCTGAGAAGGACGGGGGAAGCCGGTGCGAATCCGGCGCTGACCCGCAACTGTGAGCGCATCCGGTGGAGGAACCGACCTCCGGAGGTGTGAGCCAGAGCACCCACCACGGCCCGGTCGGGTGACCGGCCGTGACCTGTCGGATGCCGCCGGACAAGGTGGCCGAAGGCCCTCGAGGTGTGGGGCCGAACAGGAGGCTCGATGGCCGGCTCGCTCACCCAGAGGCTGGCGATCGGCGCGCTGGCCACGGTCGCCGCGCTGGCCGCGCTCGCCTCGGCCCGGACCGGCTCGACCGGAGCCGACGCGACCGAGGCCTCCTCCCGAGCGGTGGTCGTGGTCGACGACGGCCTGACCCGCTCGAGCTACTGCATCCGGTTCTCGGGGGAGATCGACGGCCTCGACGCGCTGCGGCTCGCAGGAGCGGAGGCGGTGGTGGCGGGCTTCGGCAGCCTCGGTGGCGCGGTCTGCTCGATCGACGGGACCGGCTGCTCGGCGTCCGCCTGCCTCACCTGCCAGGCGCCGCGTCACTGGAACTACCTGCGCGCGCCGGCGGGTTCGGGACAGCTCGCCATGAGCCCCGTAGGTGCATCCAGCGTGACGGTGCGCGACGGCGACGTGGAGGCCTGGGTGTGGGCCGCATCGGCGAGCGCCGCCGCGGCCCCTTCGGTCGACCAGGCCTGTGGACCACGCCCCACCACCACGACCGCCCCAGCGGCGACCGCGCCGACTCCCGGCCGGAGCGGCGCTGCGGATCCCGCGCATGGCGCCCCGATCCCACCTCCGGCGTCGCAGCCGCCCACGTCGGCCGCGGGCGCCGACGGTGCGGTGTCCACCACGACGGTCCTCGTCGAGCCGTCGGAGCAGAGCTCACCAGGAGGTTCGAGCTCGGAAGAGGAGCACCGAACCGGCGGTGAGCCGTCCGCCGACGACCTCGACGAGCCGGCGACCGAGCAGGCAGCGGCGGGGGCCGGGAGCCCACCGGGCGCGGACGGGGAGGGAGGCTCCTGGCTCGGGTTCGTCGTCGGTCTCGCGATGGTCGGCGGCCTCGGCACCTGGGCTGTGGTGCTGCGCAGGCGGAGCACAGCGTGAGGAGCGACGGGATCCACGCGGTGGCGTGGCTCTGCTGGGCGGTCGGGGGTGCCGCGTGCGTCCAGGTCGCCTCCAACCCGCTGTACGTGGGGCTGGTGATCGCCGTCGCGGCGGTTGTGGTTGAGCTGCACGCCTCACCGGGCCCGCTGAGGCGAGCGTTCGGCGTCCTGGTGGGCGTGGGTGCCGTGTTCGGGCTGATGAAGGTCGCCCTCACCGTGCTGACGACGCACGGCATGGGCGAGCCGCTCTTGACGCTGCCCGAGACGACGCTGCCCCGGCTGCTCGGCGGGTTCACGGTCGGCGGAACCGTCGAGGACCTCGTCCTGGCCCGGTCGGCGTCGGAGGCGCTGACCATCGTCGGGGTGATGGCGGTCTTCGGGGCCTTCAACGCGGTCGTCTCGCACGACGAGCTGGTGCGCAGCCTCCCGCGCGTCTTCCACGAGCCCGGGGTCGTGCTCACCGTCGGGCTCGCCTTCGTGCCGGCCACGATCTCCTCCATCCGTCAGGTGCAGGAGTCCGATCGTGCCCGCACGGGGGGGGCGCCCGTCCGCAGGGGCCGGCTGCTCCGCATGGCCGTACCGGTGCTCGAGCGGGGCATGGAGCAGGCGGTGCTCCTCAGCGAGTCGATGGAGTCGCGGGGCTTCGCCCGCGATCCCGCCACCACATCCGACCGGTGGGCGGGGCTCACCGCCACGGCGGGGCTGCTCGGCCTGGCCGCCGTGATCCCCGCCCTGGTGGGAGGGGCGGGCGAGCTGGCGGCCGTGCTGCTGGCAGGAGGAGCGGCGCTGCTGGCCTGCGCGGTGTGGCTCGGGTCGCGGAGCGAGACGCGCACGCGCCACCGGCCGCGGCGGTTCGGGCGCGACGACTGGCTCGTGGTGGTCTCGGCGGCCTCCGCGGTGGTGGGCGTGGTGACGCTGGCGCTGAGGCTGGGGAGCTCGCTGCGGTGGCCGGGAGACCGGCTCGCCGTCCCATCGCTGGAGCCCCTGGTCGCGGGCGCTCTCCTGCTGCTGGCGGTGCCGACCCTCATGAGGGTCGGGGAGGAGGCGCCGTGATCCCCGTCTCGTACGAGGCGGTGGGCCTGAGGTACCCGGGGGGCTCGCTCGCGCTCGACGGGGTGACGTTGGAGGTCGACGCGGGCGAGCTGGTGGTCGTGGTGGGAAGCTCGGGTTCGGGCAAGAGCACCCTGCTCCGCACCACCAACGGGCTGGTTCCTCACGCCAGCGGTGGAGCCTTCCGCGGCGACGTACGGGTGGACGGCCGCTCGATCCGGGAGCACCGGCCGCGCGAGATGGCCGACCTGGTCGGCTTCGTGCACCAGGACCCCGAGGCGCACTTCGTGGTGGACCGGGTCGAGGGCGATGTCGCGTTCTCGCTCGAGAACCTGGGGATGGATCCGGCGGCCATGCGTCGGCGGGTCGAGGAGGTGCTCGACGCGCTGGGCGTCGCTCACCTCCGGCACCGCTCGCCGACGACGCTCTCGGGAGGTGAGCGCCAGCGGGTGGCGATCGCGGGTGCGCTGGCTGCATCACCGCCGGTGCTGGTTCTGGACGAGCCGACCTCTGAGCTGGACCCCCAGGGAGCGGAGGACGTGCTCGCCGCCGTGCAGCGTCTGAACCTCGACCTCGGGACGACCGTGGTGCTGGCCGAGCACCGCCTCGAGCGTGTGGCGCACCTCGTGGATCGAGTGGTCGTCCTCGAGCGCGGTCGGGTAGCGGTGGAGGGGCCGCCGGGCGAGGTCCTGGGGGAGTACCCGGGAGCGCCGCCGGTCTCGCATCTGGGCCGGCTCCTCGGGTGGAGCCCGGTCCCTCTCAGCGTCCGGGACGCCCGGGTGTGCGCCCGTGGGTTCGAGCTTCCCGCACCGCCCGAGACCGGGAGATCGAGCGCAGGAGAGCCCTTGCTGGTGCTGGACGGCCTCGGGGTCTCCTACGACCGTCCGGCGCTCCGCGGGGTGGATCTCACCATCCGGCGGGGAGAGGTGTGGGCGCTCCTCGGACGCAACGGCAGCGGGAAGACGACGCTGCTCCGCTGCGCTGCGGGCCTCCTGGAACCCGATCGGGGCCGGGTCGATCGCCTGGCGCCGGTCTCGTACCTCCCGCAGGACCCCAATTCGCTGCTGTTCGCCCCGACGGTGCGGAGCGAGCTGGAGGAGACCCTGCGCCTCCGCGGACTGCGTGACGACGGCCGGGTGGAGCGATGGCTGGAGCGTCTGGGCCTGTCCGGGCTCGAGCAGCACCACCCGCGCAGCCTCTCGGCAGGTGAGCGCCAGCGCGTGGCCGTCGCGACGATCGCCGTCGGGGGAGCGGACCCGCTCCTCCTGGACGAACCCACCCGGGGGATCGACGCAGCCTCGCGAGACGCGCTCGAGCGGGCCATCTCCGAGCACGCCGCAGGCGGGGGAGCCGTGGTGGTGGCCACCCACGACGTGGAGCTCGCTGCGCGGGTGGCGGACCAGGTGCTGGTGCTCGGCGAGGGTGAAGCGATGGCGCAGGGCGCGGCGCGCTCGGTGTTGAGCGGCTCGCTCTTCGCCCCTCAGGTGCTGAGGGTGCTCCCGCCGTTCATGACGGTGGAGGAGGTCGCCGAGGCCTTGGAGGTCCGGTGATGAACCCGCGCGTCGTGTACGGCTCGATCAGCGTGGTCGGCGTCGCTGCCTTCGCGTACCCGTTCTGGCTGCCCGAGAGCGCTGTGCCGGGCGAGTCGCACGCGACGGTCGCGCCGCTCGTGGCCGCGACGCTCGTCGGCCTGGCGGTGCTGGCGGTCGGCCTCGAGGTGCACCGGCGCAGGTTGAACGGAGCCACGGTCGCGCTGCTCGGGGTGCTCTCCGCGTCGGCCGGGATGCTGCGCCTCATCGACCTCCCGGGAGGCGGGAGCGGCGTCTTCTTCCTCGTGATCCTCGCCGGCGCCGCGTTCGGGGCGCGCTTCGGGCTGCTGCTCGGGCTCTCGGCCATGGCGCTGTCCGCGGTGCTCACCGGGGGGATCGGCCCCTGGCTGCCCTTCCAGATGATGGGGCTCGCGTGGATGGGCGCCTCGGCCGGAGCGGTTGGCCGTCTCACGCGACACCTTCGACCTCGTGTGGAGGTGTGGGCGCTCGCCGCCCTCGGCTGGGTGTGGGGCTTCGCGGTACGGCGCCATCCTCAACGTCTGGTCGTGGCCTTTCGTCGTCTCGGAGGGGCCGCTCTCCTGGCACCCGAGCCTCACCTTCTCGGAGACGTTGAGCCACTACTACGACTTCTACCTGACGACCTCGCTGGCCTGGGACGCCGCCGGAGCGCTCGCCAACGCCGTTCTCATCCTCCTCACGGGGTCGGCCCTGCTCGCGAGCATGCGGCGGTTCTCCGAGAGGCTTGCGCCGGCAGTGGTGCTGTGCTCAGATGCCGGGCGCAACGAGGATCAGATCACCGTCGGGGTGGGGAAGCCGGTCGAAGTCCGGCGCTGACCCGCAACCGTAGGCCGGAGCGCTCCACCCGGAGCCCCCGGCGAGCCGGAGCACCGTCCCGAGGGTGCGGCTCTCTTCGAGGCACCGTCGTGGAGTACGGGGCTGAGCCTGATGCAGCCTTCACGACGTCCCCATGCCAGGCATGGGGACGTGGTCGTCGTGGAGGAGGGGTGCATCCCCGGAGTTGAACAAGGGAGCACCATGTCCGGACCGAGACCCCTCACAGTCGCACTCCTCGTGGTCGTCCTCGCGACCTCGGTGGCCCTGCCCGGAGGCGCCGCACCACCCACGAGCGACCCGCCGACCGCGGCCGACTACGCGGCCGGATGGCTCGCCACGCAGGTGGCCGAGGACGGGTCGGTGCCGGGCGGCTTCGACCCGCTGGCGGACGCGGGCAACGCCGCGCTGGCGTTCGCCGCCGCGGGTGTGGGAGGCGAAGCGTTCGAGGATGTCGTCGGCCACGTCCGCGAGAACATCGACGCGTTCGTCGCCTACCCGTTCGACGCCTCGCTGGACGACCCTGCACGGCTGGGGAAGGCGATCATGATCGCTGTGGCGGCGGGGGAGGACCCACGCTCGTTCGGTGGCACCGACCTGGTCGCTCGCCTCGAGGCCACGCTCGGGCTGTTCGCGCCCGGGCTCTACGGAGGTGCGGATCCGAGCTTCGACGGCGTGTTCCGCCAGGGCTTCGCCGTCGTCGGGCTGGTCGCCGCCGGCGTCGTTCCTGATCCCGCGGCGGTCGCATGGCTGGTGGATCAGCAGTGCGGGCCGGAGAACCCCGAAGCCGCTGGCGGCTGGCAGGAGTACCGCCCCGACACAGGTCTGCCCTGCACCGACCCCGACCCGCTCTCGTTCACCGGGCCTGACACCAACGGCACCGCGCTCGCGCTGATGGCCCTGGAGGCGGTGGGCGAGGCACCGGGGACCGATCCGCTGGGCTTCCTGGAGGCAGCGCTGGAGAGCGACGGCGGCTGGGGGTTCATCCCGGGCAGCGGATCCGACCCGAGCTCGACAGCGCTCGTGATCCGGGCGCTGCTCGCGATGGGGGTGGACCCGGCCGACTTCGATGTGGCCGGGGGCGACCCGTGGGCGTCGCTCCTCTCCTGGCAGCTCGGCTGCGATTCGCCCGCGGAGCAGCGTGGGGCGTTCACCTTCGGCTGGGCCGACCCACCGGGCGCTCCCGATCTGTTCTCGACGCTCGACGCGATCGGGGCCGCTGCCGGAGCCCCCTATCCCATCACCGGTGAGGTCGAGCTCGATCCCGGGGCACCACTGGTGGACTGCTCACCCGACGCCCCGGCTGCCAGCACGAGCACGGAGACGACGGTCACGGGTCCGCCGGGCTCCGCCCCGGCGATACCGGTGGGGGCGGCCCCGGCCTTCACCGGCTGATGGGAGCCAGCCCGGTCCGACAGGCTGGCTTCCGAGCGGCCAGCGGGTGAGCACGGTCACCGGCCGTGTCTTCGAGCACTGATCTGCGCGGGGGGACCGGCGCCCTCGGAGAACTTCGGCGCTGGTCCTTTTCGAGACTACCGACTGGTCGGTAGGGTGACGGGGTAGCGGACGAGGGAGACAGGAGCGCCGTGACCTCCGAGAGGGCAGCCCGACCAGCAGGAGCCCCAGTACGCAGCGCGCTCGAGCCGCGTGTGATCCAGGGCGGCATGGGGGTGGCGGTGTCCGGGTGGGCGCTCGCACGAGCGGTCGCTTCGCGAGGTCAGATGGGCGTGGTCTCGGGCACCGCGCTCGACGTCGTCCACGCCCGCCGACTCGGCGACGGCGATCCCGGGGGAGACCTGAGGCGGGCCTACGAGCACTTCCCCGACGCCGCCCTCGCCGAGAGGGTCCTCGATCGCTGGTACGTGCCCGGGGGGCGCCGCGAAGGCCAGGCCTACAAGACGGTGCCGACGTGCGACCTGGATCCCTCGGTGGAGCTCGTGGAGCTCACCGTGCTCGCCAACTTCGGAGAGGTGTGGCTGGCGCGCGAGGGCCACCAGGGGCCCGTCGGCGTGAACTACATGCAGAAGCTCGAGCTCCCGCTGCCCTACGCAGCGCTCGGTGCCGTGATCGGCGGGGCCGACTACGTGCTGGTCGGTGCGGGGATCCCGAGTGGGCTCCCCGCTCTCCTGGACGGGCTCGCAGCAGGGGAGCGTACGGGCTGGCGTGTCTCGGTCTCGGGCGGCCCGGATGTGGACGTGCACCTCGAGCCCGCGTGAGATCGTCGCCACGGAGTGGCCGAGAGCGCGACCGAAGTTCCTCGCGATCATCGCCTCGCACACGCTCGGCGAGTTCCTGCTGCGCGACCCGGAGCACGCACCCGACGGGTTCGTGGTCGAGGGCTCGACCGCAGGAGGGCACAACGCGCCGCCCGCGCGGGAAGCTGAAGCTCGACGAGTCCGGGGCACCGGTGTACGGGCCACGCGACCAGCCGGACTTCGAGCGCTTCGTCGAGTTGGGCCGGCCGTTCTGGCTGGCCGGCGGCTACGGAACCCCGGAGGGTCTGGAGTGGGCGCTGGCCGCTGGCGCGACAGGCGTGCAGGTCGGCACCGCGTTCGCGCTCTGCGACGAGTCCGGGATCGAGGAGTCGCTGAAGCGCGAGGTCGTCGACGCCGCGAGGTCCGGCAGCATCGAGGTGTTCACCGACCCGCTCGCCTCGCCGAGCGGGTATCCGTTCAAGGTGGCCCAGCTGACGGGAACCGTGAGCGACCCGGCCGTCTATCAGGCTCGGACCCGGGTCTGCGACCTCGGCTTCCTCCGCAGCTGCTACGCGAAGTCCGACGGGAGCATCGGCTACCGGTGCGCCTCCGAACCGGTGAAGGCCTACGTCCGCAAGGGTGGCGAGGAATCCGACACCGAGGGGCGCCGCTGCCTGTGCAACGGGCTGCTCGCGACGGTCGGCCTGCCGCAGCGGCGTCGCAGGGAGGCGGAGCCACCGATCGTCACCATGGGCGACGACGTGGTGAGGGTGGTCCGCGAGCTGGCGGGGAAGAGGGGCTCCTACAGCGCCGCCGACGTGCTCGAGTACCTGCTCACCCCGGTGGGAGCCGTCGCGGAGTAGCGTTCCGTCACGTGACGAAAAGAAGGCCGAAGTCCGCCCGCGGCCGATGCCGGTGGTGCGGGCGGGAGTTCGCGGTGACGCCGGGACGGGGACGGCCCAAGCAGTACTGCCGTCAGGGCTGCCGCCAGCAGGCGTTCATGGCCCGCAAGCTCGCCAGGGCGCACGGGCTCGGCGACGACGACGTGATCGTCAGCCGCCGGAAGGTGGAGGAGTGGCAGAGCCACCTGTACGTCCTCCAGGCCGCGCTGGAGGACGTGGACCGGGACCTGGACGAGTCCCGCGAGCCCGAGGACGTCGAGGCCGCGCTGGCATGGCTGCTCGAGAACTGCGCGCCGTTCCGCACCTTCTGGGTCGAGCCGCGCACCTCGGAGGCTTGACCCGCCGACCGTCAGTCGCGTTCGGGCAGTCCCACCGGGGACACCCAGCTCCCTTCGCCGCCTTCACCTGCCTTCGGCTGGGGGGGGGTTCGGCGCAGTCAGTGGACAAGCATCCGGGTTCGTGACATGCTGCCGCCCAGCTGATTGCAGCTGATGCGGTCGCTGGGGTGGGGAGGAACAGATGGCGAGGAGTCGTTGTCCGCGGCCTGCGTGGCTGCGCGGGCTTGTGGCGGCGGTGGTCCTGGGTCTGGTGGGAAGCGTTCTCGTGGCGGTGCCCCTCAGGCCGCCACAGGCAGCAGCCCAAGGGGTGACGCTGCCTCCGGTCGGGATTCCACCTCTCGGCGGGAGCTGGAAGTTCCCGAGTGTGCTGTATCCCGCGCCGGGTGGCGAGGGCCAGGCAGCGGCCGTCTCGGATGGCTCACTGCTCGTCAACGACGCGGGTCGGATCTTGTGGGTCGAGGATCTCGAGCCCGCGAACCCGCAGAACTCCTGGTCGGAGACGACGGTGCTCGAGGACGCCGCCGACCGGGGCAGGCTGCTCTCGGTCGACGGCGAGGAGAACTTCTACGTCCTCGAGTCCTACGAGGTCCCCGGAGGCGGTGTCCGCTACCAGATCGTGCGCTACGACCTGGGCGAGTTCAGCGGGGATCCAGGGTCGTTCCAAGGTGAGGTCGCGGTCACCAACATCGACAAGTCCGTACCAGCCTCAGCGGCGTTCGCTCGCGTCGGTGACTACCTCTACTACCAACACGGGCACACGCCGGACGACGAGCCGAGCAACCTGTGGCGGGTCCCGATCGGTGTCGAGGGCGTGGACGCGGATGACCCCGACGCCGTCGAGAGTGCCGGTGGCGGGCCGATTGCGCCGCCGACGGGCCAACAGTGGGTCGAGTGGCTGGTTCCGTCGTCGGACAACTCGTTCGTCGCCGTGTGGCAGCCGGACGGGTCTGGGTTCGACAAGGGCTGGTACCTGTTCGAGGGCGACTCCTGGACCAGGTTCTACGGACCCACCACGGTCAATCTGTCCACCGCGGCCTCCTACGATGCCTCCGACGGCCTGCTGTACCACGCGGGCCGCGGCGGACAGGAGGAGGCCAGGAGCCTGTTCGTCACAGATGCCCGCAGCGGCGCCACCGCCGGTGGCTTCGACAGGAGCCGCTTCGGTGGCGAGGACCTGTTGAGCGTGGCAGCAGACGAGGAGGCCGAACGCGTCTACGTCCGGGGGGCCAGCTTCGGGAACCCGAGCGCGATCTTCGAGATCGACATCGGGCGCTACCTCCGCTGGATGCGGATGATGCTCACCATGGCGGAGTGGATGGAGCTGGTGGCCGACCCCGTCAGCCCGGTCACCGGCTCGTTCACCGAGGTCGCCGAGGACATCTCGTCGCCGGCGGGGGTGTGGGGCCTGGAGTGGGGACGGGTCTACAACTCCGTCGACCCGACCGTCGGGATGCTGGGTCCGGGCTGGGTGACGCCGGCCGAGACCACCCTCGTGGCCGGAGGCTCCGACGGCCAGGGCGGGCCCGGGTGGCTCGAGTGGCGCCAGGCAGACGGGCGACTCAGCTACTTCACCCGAGACGGAAGCGACTGGGAGCCCCCTCCGGCTTTCGACCTGGACGTGACGGCCCTGGCCGGAGGCGGCGGCTGGGAGGTGGCCTCTCCGGGCCGTGAGGCGTGGCGCTACGACTCCGAGGGCCGTCTGGTCCAGCGAAGCAACCTCGCCACCGGTGAGACGGTCTCGTTGACCTGGGCCGCCGACGGGTCCTTGGACAGGATCTCCTCGTCGACGGGCTGGACCCTCGAGGTGACCGCCGGCGTCGACCAGGGGGGCGAGTCGACGGTGGCAGTCGAGCTCCTGGCGCCAGGTGCTACCGGTGGCTCGGGAAGAGCGGTGATCTACGGCTTCTCGGGCGGGCGTGTGCAGTCGGTGTCGGCCAGCAGGGGGGCCGACGTCGAAGACGACGTCTCGGTTTACGGCTACGACGTCGCGGGGCGCTTGGAGCGGGTCTGGCGCGGCCCCGAGCTCGTGGTGGAGAACACCTACGACGACTGGGGCAGGGTCCTGTCCCAGGAGACGCCCGGAGCGGCCGCAGTCACCGCCGGGCCGACGTCGAGCGGTGAGGTGCTGTCGTTCTCCTACGCGCTGGACACCGACCTGGCCGGGCACCCCGCACCGGGGTTCGGCCGCACCGCGGCGACCTGGAACGGCGCCACACCGGGTGATGCGAGCGACGACGACACGGTCGTCTACGAGTTCGATGCCTTCGGCCACGTCACCGACATCCAGGACCCATCGGGGCGGTTCGTGGACCGGGTCTGGGGATCGAGCACGTCTTCGGGTGGTCAGCCGAGCGCCGACTTCGGCCGCCTCACCGGCTTCACCGATCGCCGCCAGGCTCACTGGGCCCAGGCCTTCGACTCCGAGGGCCGCCTCGTGCGACGCAGCGCCCCGGATCCCGACGGTGCCGGGGCCGCGTACGCGTCCTCGAGCGAGTACTTCGCCTACATGGGCCAAGGTGACGACCGGCCCTGGATCACCGTCGACGCGGCGGGCACCAGGACGACCTACGACTACGCAGCGCACGCCACCGGCGACGACCCCGACGACCGCGTCCCGTCGAGGGTGATGGTCTGCGGGCTCCGAGAGGACCCTTCGAACGGCCTCACCACAGCGGACGCCTGCGAGCACGGAGCGGCGGGGACCGAGACCACAGCGATCACCTCTTCGGATGGGCTGGTGAACCAGCTCACCGACCCCGACGGGGTGGTGAGCACGTACCACTACGGCTCCGAGGGCGGCTACACGGGCTGCTCGGGTCGCCAGCTGTGCTCGGAGACCTCTGCAGGGGTGACCACGACCTACACCTACGACCCGGCCACGGGCCAGGTCGGTTCCGCCACCACCGAAGGGGCGGGCACCACGAGCTATCTCTACGACGCGCAGTCCCGCGTCGTAGAGGTCCGCGACCCCCTGTATGACCCTGGAAGCGGCCACCACGCCCGAAGCTTCGGCTACGACGCCGCGGGGCGGGTCTCATGGGTCTCGGACGAGTCCAACCCCGACGCCGACGGGCCCACCGGCCCCGACGGTCACCTCCCCTCGGTCTCCTACATCTACCGCCCCGACGGCCATGTGGCGACCGAGACCACCCTTGTTGACGCGGTCACCGCAGCCACCACCACCACCGCCCACGCCTACGACTCCGCGGGGCGGCTGGTCTCGACGACGGTCGCGGCCGGAAGCGCCGATGCGGCCACGACCACCTACGACCACGGGCCTCTCGGGCGTCTGGAGAAGATCACAGACCCCACCGGGGTCGTGACCCAGCTCTGCTACGACGCCGACGGCAACCAGATCCGCCAGGTGGTGGGGGCGACATCCAGCCCGTGCGGGCCCACGCCGCCCGCGGGCACCGAGGTCAGCGCCACCGCCTATGACCTGTTGGGCAGGGTGTCGTGCGAGGCCGGCCCCGATGTCGCCGCCGATGCGATCTTCGCCGCCTCGGGTGAGCTCGACTGCACATCCGCGGGCATCACCCGCTACTCCTATGACCCCGCGGGGAGGGTGACGAGGGTGACCCGCCACGCGGACACCGTCGCCGAGTCGGTGACCGAGAGCTCCTATGACCCGACGGGGCGCCTCAGCGGGGTGCGCGTCCCGCCCCCGGGGCTCGACTGCTACGACTGGGAGACCCAGTCGACGTGCGGGGCGAACCCCGAGGTGATCGCGCCCGTGGTGGCCGAGTCGCGCACCTACACGCCCGCAGGGAACCTCGAGACGGTGACCCGGCCCGTCCCGCACCGCGACGAGGCGCTGCGGGCCGACTTCGGCGACGAGCCCGACATCGGGGTGCTCGAGACCGTGACCACCCGCTACTCGTATGACTCCGCGGGGCGCCTGGAGTCCGTGGCGGACCCCTACGCGTACCTGGACTGGGCCGCCGACGGCGACTTCGACACCCACCAGCCCACCACCTACAGCTACGACGCAGCCGGACGGCTCAGCCTCGAGGTGACACCGGCAGGGATCCGGACCCACCGCAGCTACGACGCGGCGGGCCGGGTGCGCTTCGAGGTCACAGCTGACCCCTCGGGTGAGGCCACCTGGGTGGCACGAGAGCACCGCTACGGCCCCACGGGCGAGCTGGTCTCGGTCACAGAGCCCTATCCGGTCACCGACCCCACTGCCCCGAGCGCTGCGCCGGGCACCACCCCGCAGGTCAGCTTCGCCTACGACGCGGCTGGGCGCATGCGCTCTGTCACCGACGCGCTCACCAACGCCGTCACCTACGCCTACGACGCCAGGGGCAACCGCATCTCGCGCAGCTCCAACGGTGCAGGCGGAGCGGTGACCGAGACCTGGTCATACGACCCCGCCGACCGCCTGGTGGGAACCGCCCGACAGCGCGCGGACGCCGCCGCGACGATGCAGACATCGGTCGTGTACGACTTCGCCTACGACACCCAGACCGACCCCTGCGGGCTCGGCGCTGCGCCCGAGCCGCTCGGGCGGGTGATAGAGCGCATCGACGACGAGGACCGACGGGTCTGTGTCGACTACGACGCCGCAGGGCGCATCGGCACCGAGGCCTACTCAGGGGGAGCGGGAACAGCCTTCGACGTGGCCTACGCCTACGACGAAGCCGGCAACCCGACCACCGTCACCGACACCCGCCAGCCCGGCACCTGGACCCGCAGCTTCGACCTCGCGGGCGGGGTGCTCGCAGCCACCATGCCCGACGGCACCACCCGCACCTACGGGCGGGACTCCTGGGGCAACCTCACCTCGCTCGCCGAGACCAGAGACGGTGTGGTCCGAACCAACCGGCTCTACTACGACCTCGCCGGACGCCTCCAGTACACGGGGGTGGCGACGGGGACCGGGGACTGGCTCAGCCTCCAGATCGGCCGCTATGAGCGCGACCCCGACGGGCGCCCCACCGCCGAGACCCTCATCGAGCTGTACTGGAACGAGGGGGTGAGCATCGACTGGGACGACGGGACCCTCACCCACACCACAGGCACGGTGCCCCCCGACGACCCCGACTGGTTCCGCTACAACTACTCGGGCCGCTACTGGGACTACGACGCGGCCGGGGAGGTCTCCGACTACATCGAGGTCCTCCCGGAGCCGACCGGCTCCGACCCCAACTCCTACACGCTCGACATCGGCTACCTGGATCGGGATCCAGCGGGCCGGATCACCGGCGACCTGGAGTGGGTGCTCGACTACGACTTCGACCCCTACGAGATGACGATCGTCGACTACGGCTACACCACCTACGGCTACGACCACGCGGGCCAGCTGGTCTCAGCAGACGACGGCGAGACCGAGCGCGCCTGGGACTACGACGCCCGGGGCAACCGGATCTCAGAGGCCGTCACCGACGCCGGGGGCACCGACACCACCACCTACGGATACGACGCATGGGGACGGCTCGCATCCGCCACAGCACCAGGGGCCACCACGGCCTACGCCTACGACGACTCGGGCCGCAGGGTCTCCGAGACCGCAGGCTCCCACGTCGTCTCCTACGGCTACGATCCCGCGGGGATGCTCGCGACGCGCACCGTCGAGGAGGCCTCGGTGAGGACCGAGGAGACCACCCGCACCTACCTCGCGGGGCTGGGGCTGACCGACGTCGTCGAGGTCACCGACCCCGACGGGAGCCCGCAGACCACCACCGCCCACCTCGCCCTCGACGACCAGGTCACGGGCATGTCATCGGTCATCTCCTACGACGCTGGTGACGGCTGGCGCAACCTGATGTACGGCGACGGCAGGGCGCTGGGGGACTGGGAGGGCCTCAACGGCTACTCCTACGACCACCTGGGCTCGCGCCGCGCCTACCACGAAGGCGAGACCACCTCCACGGCCGCCTCCTACGACGCCTGGGGCCTGGCCGACGAGCCCGCACCCGCTGGATCGGACCTGGTCAGCTTCGGCTACCGGGGCGAGGTCACGACAGACGGCCTGGTGCACCTACGCAACCGCGACTACGACCCCACCACCGGCACCTTCCTCTCCCCCGACCCAGTAGATGGCCAACCGGGCACCCCCGACGAGGCCAACCCCTACGACTACGTCGGCAACGACCCCTTGAACTTTGCGGATCCCCTGGGGTTGTGCCGTATGAGGGATGGCGGTCTTCGCTTGATGCCCGCCTACGAAGATCTGGCGCCGGGCGAATATGGCCCGCCTTCGGTGACTGGCTACGAGGTCCAGCCTTGTCAAGGCAGCGCCGAGTGTCTTGGTGACCCATCTGATGTCGCTGTGGGCTATGGGGCAGCGGGGACGAGTGTTCTCGCCGATCAGCTCCGGGCACATGGCATCACCGAGATCCCGGTACGGAACACTTGGCCTCCGCAGACTCGGCCGATCCTCGAGCCCCCGTTCAGCTCTCTCAGCAGCTATGGAGATGCGGCGGCGCGGTTCTCGACCCTCACCAAGGCGCTCGGTGCGGCCGGGCTGGCAATCGAAGGTGGACTGATCCTCAACAACGCTCTTGGAGCGTACGACTGCGGTGGCGCCCTTGCCGCGGCCGACTCAGTGGCCAGCGACGTCGCGGTCGCCGGTATCGCCACGGTCACCGCTACCGAGGCGGCAGCGATCGCGGCTGGGGCCTGCGTGGCAACCGGTGTAGGCGCCACCGTCGTTTGGCTCTGTGGTCTCGGCGGCGGGGCGGTTGGAGCCTTCGCTGGTACCAGCCTCGGCCAAGGCATTGTCGGCTACCTGCACTCGGAGGGGTTCACGCGCGAGAACTTCGTCAATGGCCTGCGCAGGATCGGGCTCTGGCTCGATCCCACCCGGTGAGGTGACGACAGTGGGAGCACCTCCCTCGACGGCGTCCATCGAATGGCACGGAGACCGAGGCCGCCACCTCCTGGCCGCCGGCGTCCTCTTCTCGTTCTCGCTTTCGTGCGCGTGGCTGCTTGACAGACCCGCTCTCCCTGCCATTGGTGAGCTCGGTGGGGTGGCACGTGCAGTAGCTCAGATCATCATTTCCGCCGCGTTCGTGCTGTTCCTCGGACTGGCTGCAGCGACGGCTTGGCGCGGCCGTGGCTCGATTGCGACACTGACCTTCACCGCCGCTGAGCTGTCTGCCCGTGGACTAGCAAGACGACGCACAATGACTTGGGCGGAGGTCACTTCCGTCGGTCAAGTCCATCGCGTCATTGATGACCGTGCGCGCAGAGCGGCGTACTTCCCGAGGGTTGTCGAGCGCCTACTTGGTGAGCGATACGAGATCCGCGGTGATGACGCCGAGGTCATCACGGTCACGACGATGATGGTGGGGTCTGCCAACGCCCTTCGTGAGAGTCGGCAGGAGGCGATCGTGAGGGCCAGGCGTGATGGCCGGTAGCCACGTCCTTGTCGCCCGAGATACTCGTTACCGGCTGATCATGGGTGCGATGATGACGGCGATCGCACTTCGCAGGTCTTGGGTCGAGGCGCGTTGGAAGGCTGGAGGTCGTCGACGCACCCGGCTACGCGCACGACACCACAGAGGTCGAGTTGGTGGCTGCTTGCGTCTACCGCTACGACGCGCGGAAGGGGCAGAGTCGTGGTCATACCCGCAGATCCGGCGGGGTGTCGGCCCGGATCTGCAGCTACGACGACACCCTCACCTGATGTGCGCGCGACCAGCGTCATCGCTGAGATGCAGGCCCTACCGGGGGTCGCGGGCGCGGTCCTGCCGACGCACCCGAACCTACGACCCCACCACCGGCACCTTCCTCTCACCCGACCCCATCGACGGCACCCCCGGCACCCCCGACGAAGCCAACCCCTACGACTACGTCGGCAACGACCCCTTGAACTTTGCGGATCCCCTGGGGTTGTGCCGTATGAGGGATGGCGGTCTTCGCTTGATGCCCGCCTACGAAGATCTGGCGCCGGGCGAATATGGCCCGCCTTCGGTGACTGGCTACGAGGTCCAGCCTTGTCAAGGCAGCGCCGAGTGTCTTGGTGACCCATCTGATGTCGCTGTGGGCTATGGGGCAGCGGGGACGAGTGTTCTCGCCGATCAGCTCCGGGCACATGGCATCACCGAGATCCCGGTACGGAACACTTGGCCTCCGCAGACTCGGCCGATCCTCGAGCCCCCGTTCAGCTCTCTCAGCAGCTATGGAGATGCGGCGGCGCGGTTCTCGACCCTCACCAAGGCGCTCGGTGCGGCCGGGCTGGCAATCGAAGGTGGACTGATCCTCAACAACGCTCTTGGAGCGTACGACTGCGGTGGCGCCCTTGCCGCGGCCGACTCAGTGGCCAGCGACGTCGCGGTCGCCGGTATCGCCACGGTCACCGCTACCGAGGCGGCAGCGATCGCGGCTGGGGCCTGCGTGGCAACCGGTGTAGGCGCCACCGTCGTTTGGCTCTGTGGTCTCGGCGGCGGGGCGGTTGGAGCCTTCGCTGGTACCAGCCTCGGCCAAGGCATTGTCGGCTACCTGCACTCGGAGGGGTTCACGCGCGAGAACTTCGTCAATGGCCTGCGCAGGATCGGGCTCTGGCTCGATCCCACCCGGTGAGGTGACGACAGTGGGAGCACCTCCCTCGACGGCGTCCATCGAATGGCACGGAGACCGAGGCCGCCACCTCCTGGCCGCCGGCGTCCTCTTCTCGTTCTCGCTTTCGTGCGTGTGGCTGCTTGACAGACCCGCTCTCCCTGCCATTGGTGAGCTCGGTGGGGTGGCACGTGCAGTAGCTCAGATCATCATTTCCGCCGCGTTCGTGCTGTTCCTCGGACTGGCTGCAGCGACGGCTTGGCGCGGCCGTGGCTCGATTGCGACACTGACCTTCACCGCCGCTGAGCTGTCTGCCCGTGGACTAGCAAGACGACGCACAATGACTTGGGCGGAGGTCACTTCCGTCGGTCAAGTCCATCGCGTCATTGATGACCGTGCGCGCAGAGCGGCGTACTTCCCGAGGGTTGTCGAGCGCCTACTTGGTGAGCGATACGAGATCCGCGGTGATGACGCCGAGGTCATCACGGTCACGACGATGATGGTGGGGTCTGCCAACGCCCTTCGTGAGAGTCGGCAGGAGGCGATCGTGAGGGCCAGGCGTGATGGCCGGTAGCCACGTCCTTGTCGCCCGAGATACTCGTTACCGGCTGATCATGGGTGCGATGATGACGGCGATCGCACTTCGCAGGTCTTGGGTCGAGGCGCGTTGGAAGGCTGGAGGTCGTCGACGCACCCGGCTACGCGCACGACACCACAGAGGTCGAGTTGGTGGCTGCTTGCGTCTACCGCTACGACGCGCGGAAGGGGCAGAGTCGTGGTCATACCCGCAGATCCGGCGGGGTGTCGGCCCGGATCTGCAGCTACGACGACACCCTCACCTGATGTGCGCGCGACCAGCGTCATCGCTGAGATGCAGGCCCTACCGGGGGTCGCGGGCGCGGTCCTGCCGACGCACCCGAACCTACGACCCCACCACCGGCACCTTCCTCTCACCCGACCCCATCGACGGCACCCCCGGCACCCCCGACGAAGCCAACCCCTACGACTACGTCGACAACGACCCACTCAACAAGACCGACCCGTTGGGCCTACGACCGAGCGATGGCGACATCAGCTGTGCTCCGCCGAGCTCAGTCGTCGAAGGCGTGTGTGTGGATTGGGGTGCCGTCGAGCGGGCTTCCAACAATCCGCCGAGCTTCCCGGAGAAGGAGGGTGGCTACCTCATCGGTCTGTGCGGTCAGACCCAGTTCGGCTGGGTCATCTTCTTCGGCTACGGCGGGTGCCTGATCGACGACGGGCAGAGGCTCGGCGTCGCAGCGACCGTGTCCCCAGGCGGCGGAACGCCGGGCGCAGCTGTCACTGGCGGCGTCCTTGTCTCGAACGCAGATCATGTGGACGACATCAAGGGAGCGTTCCTCTGCGGTGGCGTCGGTGCAAGCGCACTGGGCGTGGGGGCGGGTGTAGACGTGTGCGTCTCGCCAGGCACCGACACCTGGACCGCGTACGCAGGTCTCGGCGCTCGCGCTCGAGGGCCTACCGCTGATGGTCGGCGCAGAGGCCCACTTCTCGGCGAGCTACACCTGGGTCTGGGTCATCTGGAATCACGGCGACTGGCAGCAGTGGATCGAGAACCAGATCGCCGACGCCGCAACGTCTCCGTACGATCACGAATGCGACCTCTACGACCTGTTGGGTGGGGACCTCTGCGATCCAACTCAGGTCTTCGGCGGCTGAGTTCCGTGGTACTCGCCGCATCGACGCAGACGATGGTGCTGGTTGTCGTCGTTCCCTTTGTGCTGTGGGGGTTCGCCGTCCTCGTAGCCGTCTTGCGGCGACGCAGGAAGGTGTCACTTCCTACTGGCCGCGAATCCGGGCTCATCTCGGATCGCGTCCCAGCGGACCGCCCGCTCGCGGGTGCGGGGCGGTGCCAGTGTCGGTGGCGTGGGTGCGTCGTGGCCTTTCGCTGAACTGGACCTACACACCTCGGCGCTGGTGGTTCGCTCACCTCAGGGCCTGTTCCGCCCCATAGTCCTCCGACGCGCCGACATCGGCCAGGTTCGGATCGTGAAGCGCGTCGTGAGTGCCGGGCTGAAGGTTTTCGACGCCAGTGGTGTGGAGATTGACTTCGTGTTCTTCGCGTTCGGTTCAGGAACACTGCGACGCGCACTGTCGTCGGCGGGGTGGCTCGGGCTCGTGGAACGCGACGCTCATTCCATGCCTACGACGACTCCCGCCACAGATCCCCCTGCGACCGATGGCCCCGAACCTACGCCTACGACGGCCCCATAGGTTCTGCCGCGCGCATGTCGCGGGGTCGTTGTCGCGCGCTGACAACGACCCCTTGAACAAAACCGACCCGTTGGGGCTGCGGCCGCAGGACTGCGAGCTAGTACTCGGCGCGCACTGCGGACTTGACGGCGCGAAGGAGAGCGCTGCGATCTTCGGCGATCTGGAGCACTCCAAGTTCGTTGCGATCTACGTCTCGGCGACGGGTCAGAACGTCACCAACTTCACGACCCACCCCGGCGTTCTGTGGGCCGAAGCTACGAAGCAAGCGGCTGGTGGAAGCCCCAACCTGGCGGTACTCGCGTGGCTGGGGCTCGATGTTCCCGATTGCCAGCTCGAGGGCACGGGCGGATTGGTCGCGTGCGCAGCGGAGGTGGCCACGAGTTTCGCATCTCGCGATGAGATCCAGGAGCTGTCAGGCCTCGTCCGCGAACTGCAGAAGCGGGGCAAGGTCGTAACCCTCATCGGGCACAGCTGGGCGGCTGGGCCGGTTTCGGACGCCACGATCACGCTCTCACATCCCGAGAACATCGTGTTCGTGGGCCCACACCGGCCGTCAGCCGGCGGACACGCGACCGATCTCAATGCAGACCGAATCTGGTGGGGCTGCAACGACGATGACAACCTGTGCAGGCCAGGTCTCTTCCACGGCACCTACTTCTCCAACATCCGGCGGTTCGCGACCGACACTGACGGTCACGGCTACTTCGTCAAGGGAACGAAGACGATTCGCAACATCGCGTTGATCTCCTCGGGTCGCTACGCGGCTGTGGAGATGTACGAATGACCGGAGCCTCGGTTCAGCCGACGCGCCGGTGGAATCCGTGGGGCGATGCGAAGGGGTGCTTGCTGTGGTTCGGGATCCTCGGCGGTGTGGCACTCGTAGTGCTCGCCCTCCTGGGCTCTCAAATGAAGCAAGAGCAGAACTCGCTTGACGAGTCCCGGCCCCGGGCCGCTGACGAGCTGATCGGCACGTTGCTGAAGATCTCAGGCCGTGTGGCGCTCGATGAGGGGAGCGACTTCGTGGTTCTCGTAGAGCGATCGACCCGTGACTGCGTGCAGGACGACGGCAGACTGGGCACGCTCATTGAGCTGCAGGCTCAGGTGCCGCTGGACGAGGTGGGCGAACCAGGTGCTGGGCTCGATCGTGTCGAGGAGTACTGGCGGGGCTCCGATCCCCCAGTCGGAGTCGAGGGCGTCGCCCGCGGCGAACAGCTGACTGGCTCAGCTGCGGGCTTCGACATCTCGGCCAACCCGTCGGGCGGTCTGCTACTGCTCCAAGGGCTGTCGCCGTGTACTTCTACGACCGCACCGACCACAGATCCCACGACGTCCGATGCCTCCGGTTCTACGTCTACGACGGCGCCGTAGGTTCTGCGGGGCGCATGTCGCGGGGCCGTTCTCGCGCGCTGACAACGACCCACTGAACAAGACGGACCCCTTGGGGCTTCGTGCGTGTGACGCTTCGATGCGATTCAGTGAGCTATCCGGCGAGGGGATGATCTGGAACCCGGAGGTATCGGGCAATCGGGGCGCGTCAGCTCTGGAGCGTCTCGCGGGTTGTTCCCGCAGCCTCCGCTTCGCCTACGAGAACAGCCTCGCCTCAGCCGGTGATGCGTGCACCGCCTACTGGCTCGGCGGTACCGAGCTGCCGTGGTGGGCCTGACCGGACCCCGTTGATTGGTCCACCTGTTCTGAGAGTTTGGGTTGGTTGATTATGGCTGGTCGGTCGCGGCGAGCGCGGCGAGATGGCCGCGGGGTGGATCGAGGGTGGGGTCGGCGGCACGCCAACGTCGTGAGAACTCGGCGGGCGCGAGCATGCCCAACGCGCTGTGGGGCCGGTAGGTGTTGTACTCCTCTCTCCAGATGCCGATGAGCACCTGGGCCTCGAGCAGGCAGCTGAACTCCTCGACCGACAGCAGTTCGTCGCGCATGCGCGATCCGTAGGACTCGACCCAGGGGTTCTCCCACGGCGAGCCGGGCTCGATGTAGCTCGCACCAGTGCGGGAGAAGCGGCACCAGTCCCGCAGCGCGTTCGGCGGTGAGCTCGGGCCCGTTGTCGCAGCGCACATACGCCGGGGTGGTGCCTCGCTCGGCCACGACCGCTTCGAGGGCGTCGACGGTCGCGTCGGCGTCGATCGAGTAGGCGACGACATCGGCGAGCGACTCGCGGGTGAACTCGTCGATGACGTGCAAGATCTTGATCGTGCGCCCGGCGGCGGTGACGTCGAACTGGAAGTCCAGCGCCCACACCTGATCAGGCCCCGTGGCCCGTAGCCGTGCTGCGGGGGCGTCGCTCAGGCCGACTCGGCGGCGTTTGCGGCCCCTGGGGGGCACTCGCAGGCCTTCCTCGCGCCACAGCCGCTGGACCTTCTTGCGGTTGATCCGATGGCCCTCCCGGCACAGCACGGTGTGGGCCATCCGATACCCCCACCGCGGATGAGCCCGAGAGAACTCCCGCAAGCGGCGGCGCAGGTCTCGATCGGGATCCGCTTCGCCGGGATGGTGGCGTTGGGTCGAGCGGTGCTGACCGACGATCTCACAGGCCCGCCGCTCCGAGATGTCCAGCCGCTCGCACAACACGTGCACGGCTCGACGTCGACGCGACGGGCTCACCAGTTTCCCTCAGCCAACTCCCGCAGAGCCCGAACTTCGAGCTCCTTGTCGGCCACGATCTGCTTCAGCTCGCGGTTCTCGCGCTCGAGGGCCTTGAGACGCTTCACGTCGTCGGCCTTCATCCCGCCGTACTGGTTCCGCCACCGGTGATACGTCTGCTCGGACACCTGCAGATGCTTGGCCACCGCAGCGATGTCTTTGCCCTCGGCCAGCAACTTGTCGGCTTCACGCAGCTTGCGCACCACCTGATCAGGCGTGTGTCTCCGTCGTGCCATCGTGATGATCCTCCTTCAGCCCACCATCGTGGGCAACGGACTCTCATCACAGGTGGACCGATCTCAGGGGGTCACGCCACGCCGACCGTCGCCAATCCGTATCACTACGCCGGCAACGACCCGTTGAACTGGATCGACCCGTTGGGCTTGTGCCGGGCCGAGGACGGCGTGTTCATGATGGACTACGAGATCGACGGCGAAGAATCGCCCACGTGTATCGGCTCGAACGCCGACCGCTGCTGGGGCGAGAACACCGAGCAGTGGTATGAGACCGACGACAACACCGTCGTCGCGATCAACATGGCCGGCGACTGCTACGCCGAGGGCTGGGAGGGGGGCGACCTCTGGGATCTTCTTGGTGATCTGACCGATCTGGAACTCGCTCTTCTTCTCGGCCAGGACAATCCGGTTGACGAGGGCATCGATTGGCTGTCGGACATCCCGAGCGCTGTTGATGACTGGCTCTCTGACGTTCAGGTCTCCCAGCAGGCGTGTGCCGTCATCTACTGCTGGACTCAGACGACGGACGGCAGCTTCCACGGTCGGTGGAGTTTCGCTCTGGGTTACAGTGCGAACTTCGCTCCTCCGGACAACGACGACGAGGGCACTGTCACGTGGGTCTGCTGCACGATCCGGTGACAGGTTGGGTCAGGCGGCCTGAGCCGCGGGTGGGGTGATGGTGGCTTCGTATTCGATGGGCGTCAATCGGCCGAGGGCGTCTTGGCGTCGGCGTCGGTGGTAGGTGCGTTCGATCCAGGTGACGATGGCGATGCGCAGCTCGTCGCGGGTGGCCCAGCGGCGGCGGTTGAGCACGTTCTTCTGCAGGAGCGAGAAGAACGACTCCATCGCGGCGTTGTCGCCGGCGGAGCCGACCTGGCCCATCGATCCGACCATGCGGTGATGGGTCAGGGCCCGCTGCACCTTCCGAGCGCGAAATTGGCTGCCCCTATCGCTGTGAAGGATGCAGCCGGCGACGTCACCGCGGCGGGCGACGGCCATCTCGATCGCAGCGACGACGAGGCGGGCCTTCATGCGACTGTCGATCGACCAGCCGACGATCCGGTTCGAGGACACGTCCTTGATGGCGCACAGGTAGAGCTTGCCTTCGGTCGTGCGGTGCTCGGTGATGTCGGCGAGCCACAGCCGGTTCGGGGCGTTCGCGGTGAAGTCGCGGCGCACCAGGTCGTCGTGGGCGGGGGTGCCTGGCTTGCCTCGCTTGCGGTTGCGGGGCTTGCCGAAGCTCGACCACCAGCCCATGTCACGACAGTGCTTCCACACGGTGCGGTCACACACGGCATGGCCCTCGGCGCGGACTTCGTCGGCGAGGAACCGGTATCCGAACTCGGGATCGTCGCGGTGCGCGTCGAAGATCGCGTTCGCGAGGTGCGCCTCATCCCACTCGGCGTCGGTCACCCGGTTGGCCAACCACCGGTAGTAGGGCTGGCGGGCGAGCTTGAGGACCCGGCACGTCACCGTGACGGGGATCCCGTCGGCGGCGAGCTCGCTCACGAGCGGGTAGAGCCTTTTCCCGGCAGGTTCGCCTGGGACAGATACGCCGTTGCCCGGCGCAGCACCTCGTTCTCCTGCTCGAGGAGCCGCAACCGCTTGCGCAGCTCACGGTTCTCGGCGTGCTCGGCCTCGGTCACACCGGGGCGGATGCCGTCCTCGACATCGGCCCGCTTGAGCCAGTTGTTCAAACACGACTCCGAGATCCCGAAATCGGCGGCGACATCCTTCAGGTGGACGCCGGGCTCGCGGCTGCGGGCGACCCGGATCACGTCCTCACGGAACTCACGGGGATAGGGCTTGGGCATGGTGAACATCCTTCCAGCGGCGCCTCACGGCACCACAGCTCAGATGTCACCAAACCGTGCAGCAGACCCTAGTGCGCGACGTAGTCGGCGAGGACGCGCCGGAGGTGGGGCTGGCTGACGATGATGAGGTGGTCGAGGCATTCGCGGCGGATCGTGCCGATTACCCGTTCGCAGATGGAGTTGGCGACCGGCGTGCGGGACGGGGTGAGGATGACCTCGAGGTCGCAGCTTCGGGCGGCGTGGTCGAAGAGGTCGCCGGCGTAGGCGACGCCGCGGTCTCGGATCAGCCACCGGGCCGACATCCCGGCTTCTTCGAGCGCCATGCGTAGCTCTCGGACCGATTGGGTGGCGAAGCGGGCACAGGGTCGGTCGGTGACGGCGAGATGGAGGATCTGGCGGGTGCCGTGGTGCACGAACACCAGCACCCACAGCTGGCGGAGGAGGGCGGTGTCGACACAGAAGAAGTCAGCGGCGACGATGCCGGCTGCTTGGGTGCGGAGGAACTGCCGCCAGGTGAACATGCGGTTGCGTGGCGCGGGCGACAGGCCGTTGCGTCCCAGGATGGCCCACACGGTCGACGCCGCGACCTGGACGCCGAGGCGACAGAGCTCGCCGTGGATGCGCCGGTAGCCCCACGACGGGTTCTCTCGCGCCAGGCGGCAGACCAGCGCCTCGACGGCAGGGTCGACCGGCGGGCGCCCCCTGCGGCGGCGGGATCGGCGGGCGCGTCGCCAGGTGGCCAGGCGACGGTGCCAGCCCACGACGGTGTCGGGTTGGACGAGCAACGCCCGCCATCGATCCCGCGGGAGCACCCGGGCGAGCGCGGCGAGCACCGCGCGGTCGGCGTCGTCGTGCGCGGCACGGGCGATCTGGCGGCGCAGCACCATGTTCTCGTGGCGCAACACCACCAGCTCCACGTCACGGTCGAAGCCCGACCGGGCGCGCGAGCGCGACCAGCTCGATTAGACGGCGGAGCGACCAGTAGACGAGACGGACCAGCATCGCGGAACCCTTCCACACGTGGAATGGGCTCGTAGTCGAGCCTTTACGGTTCTAGAATCGGGGTTGTGACCGTGACACTCGATCTCCCCGATGAGACACTCCACCGCCTCCGCGATGAAGCGTCCCGCCGCGGGGTGACGGTCGAAGTGCTCATCGAGGAGCTCGTGGAGAAACTTCCGGCAGGGGGGACCGGGACCGAAGTTCCCAGCCCGGCGTTTGTCGGGGCGGGGGCGTCCGCGCATGGGATCACCGACCGCATCGAGGAGCTGCTCGCCGAGGGCTTCGGGCGCGACTGACTCGTGTTGGTTGTCGACACGGGCGTCTTGGTCGCCGCCGCGGATAGGAGCGACTCCCGACATCCCGCGTGCGCGGCGTTGGTGGTCGCCGAGTCGGGTTCATTGGTCACGACGGCCATGGTGATCGCCGAATCCGCCTACCTGATCGAACGAGAGCTCGGCTCGGAGGCCGAGGCTTCTCTCTACCGCTCGATCATCGAGGGCTCGCTGAGGGTGGAGAACCTCGAGGATCGCGACTGGCAACGAGTTGAGCAGCTTGTACGCACTTACGCCGATCTCGGTCTCGGTGGAACAGATGCCAGCCTTGTCGCCATCGCCGAGCGTCTCGGCGTCACCACGATCGCCACCCTCGACCGTCGGCACTTCGCCGTCGTGAGACCAGCCCACACCGAGGCGTTCGAGCTGGTTCCCCGAGCCGGTTGACAGCACCCGCGTGGGCCGCCACGGTGGGGCGATGACCGTCGCCGCGTTACTCGCCGAGTGGGTTCTCGTTCGCTGCACAGCGCGCCGCACTCACGGGCGGATACGTGTACGACACCGATCGCGGGGAATGGCCAGCCGCTGTCGGGTACGGCTACGACCCGCGGCGGGCATCGCGTCGGGGTCATACAGGCAGATCGACGGCCGTGCGGAGTCGGATCTGCGCCTACGACGACCGCGCGAACTGTGTCGACCGCGCACTCCGCTGCCGGTGAGATGCGGGCTCGACCGGGTGCCTCGGGCGCGCTCATGTAGACGCAACCGCGACTACGACCAGGCTACGGGCACCTTCCTCACCCCCGACCCGCTCACCCAGGGGCTGTGGGTGCCGAGAACTCGATCGGCGGGCTGGTGACCGGTAGATCTGCTCTTCGAGATGTGCTCAGGGCGTGTGTCGCAGGTCGCGGATGCTCGCGATCGCGCGCTGGATCCCGGGGGACGAGGGCGCCGTGGTGTTCGCCGGGCCGCTCAGGCGAGGCGGCGGTACTCGTTGATGAGCCCACCCAGGACCGGGTGACGGGTGACCGCGCCGTTGAGCGGGGTCGGCTCGGGGTTGAGGCCCACGGGAGGCTCCTGGCCCAACGCCCGATGCGGCCGGTGGGAGTTGTAGTGCGCCACGTACTGCGCGAGGACCCGCCGGAGATGTCCCGGGCCCCAGACGATGAGGTGGTCGAGGCACTCGCGCCGGAGCGTCCCGATGGCCCGTTCGCAGATCGAGTTGGCGACCGGCGCGGCGGAACGGCGTGAGGACCACCTCGAGGTCGCAGGCCCGGGCGGCGTGGTCGAACAGCGCCCCGGCGAATGCGACGCCGCGGTCTCGGATCAACCAGCGAGCGGAGATCTCCTTCTCGTCGAGTCGCATGCGCAGCTCGCGGACCGACTGGGTGACGAAGCGCGCACAGGGCCGGTCGGTGACCGCGACATGCAGGATCTCCCGGGTTCCGTGGTGGACGAACACCAGCACGTGGAGCTGGCGCAGGGCGAGCGTGTCGACCGAGAAGAAGTCACAGGCGACGATCCCCGCCGCCTGGGAGCGCAGGAACCGCCGCCACGTGGAGGACCGGTTGCGGGATGCGGGGGAGAGGCCGTTGCGGCGCAGGATCGCCCACACCGTCGACGCCGCGACCGCAACACCGAGGCGGCAGAGCTCGCCGTGGATGCGCCGGTATCCCCAGGAGGGGTTCTCTCTGGCCATCCGGCACACCAGCGCCTCGACGGCGGCATCTACCGGTGGGCGTCCCCTGCGGCGACGCGACCTGCGGGCCCGTCGCCAGGTGGCCAGTCGGCGGTGCCAGGAGAGCACCGTGTCGGGCTTGACGAGCAACGCCGACCAGCGATGGCGGGGCAGTACTCGGGCGAGCGCCGAGAGCACCGCGCGGTCCGCGTCGTCGTGGGCCGCACGTGCGATCTGACGGCGCAGCACCATGTTCTCGTGGCGCAGGACCACCAGCTCGACGTCGCGCTCGAAGCCCGAGCGGCGAGCCAGAGCCACCAGCTCGAGGGTGCGGCGCAGGGACCAGTAGAGAAGGCGGACCAGCATCGCCGCAGCGTGGCAGGCATCGATCTTGATCGCCTTGTGGGCCCGACCGGTCGTACACTCGGGGACGTGACGGTCACCCTCGATCTTCCTGAAGACGCCCTCGAGCGCCTGCGCGCCGAGGCGGACCGGCGTGGTGTCAGTGTCGACGGTCTCGTTGCTGAGCTGGCCGCGGCGTTGCCGGCGCAGTCGCCTCGTGGTGGTCGTCGCTTGAGCTTCATCGGGATCGGCCACTCCGGTCGTGGCGACCTCGCCCGTCGACACCGCGAAGTTCGCGCCGAGGAGACCGCCGAGCTGAAGGCGAAGGACTTCTGAGCGAAGGTGGCGCTCCTCGTCGACACCGGCGTCTTGCTGGGCGCTGCTGATGCGACGACGCCGACCACGCGGCGACCTCGCAGCTGCTGGCCTCCAGCACCGACGAGCTGTACGTGCCGGTACCGGTCATCGCCGAGACCTCGTGGCAGATCGAGCGGAACCTGGGCCCTGAAGCAGAGGCCCGGTTTCTGGCGCTGTCATCGCCGGCGAGTTGACCAGGATCGACCTCAACGATGTCGACTGGGAGCGAGTGGTTGCCCTCATCGTCCGTTACGCAGACATGGGACTTGGCTTCGTGGACGCCTCTGTAGCGCGGTCGCCGAACGCCTCGACGTCGGGACGCTCGCCACACTCAACCACCGGGACTTCGCTGTCGTCCGCCCGGCCCATGTCGAAGCGTTCGAAATCGTCCCCTGAGAGAGTTGACAGCACCCGAACGGGCCGACACGGTGGGGCGCCTGTGCGACGACGAAGCCGCCGCCCTCGGGTGCGTGTCGACGCCGAGACTCTCGCACGTCTGGAGATCTCCACGTGGCGCACCGACGCGGGAGATCTTGATGTGTTGACCGATCTGCCCGATGCCGCCGGCAAGCGGCTGGTCTATGGCGATTTTGTCCCGTTCCCGATGAGCTTCCCCGTCCCGAGGACTACCCGTGGTACTACCCGGACCCTTGGTATGTGATCACTGAGCTGTGGGACGACCTGAACGGTTCGAGCTTCGAGTTCGCCGCTGCCAAGGAGCGTCGGGATCTGATCATCGAGCTCGCCTTCGACTACAGCGACCCAGATGAGAGCGATGTCGTCTACCGCGTTCACGACGGGTCCTTCTCGGATCGGAACGGCGCATCGTGGACACCGGTCGATCCCGAGGAGTACGAGCGTTCTCGCTTCCGTGGGGCGTTCAGGTTCTTCTCGGGCCTCCCCGGTGGAAAGAGCGGATCGCCCGGTGAGGAGTGCTGCTCGACGGCAGCGGTTGTGCAGATCAGCCGGCGCTGCCGCTCCCCACCAGTCGGCCTATCAACATCGGCGGGCACACGGTCGGTGGGATGGCGGAGTGGATCATCCCCGGCGGTTGCAGCAGTCCTGCGCTCGCGTGCGGTGCGGACCGATCGGTGAGCCCGCCCTTCTAGAGTCGCCGCATCGCTAGCTCCTGCGCTGGAGGCGGTCACGTTCCTGTTCCAGCTGGAGCCGTAGTTCTTCGAGCTGGCTCTCGCGAGCGAGTGTCTGCACACGGGCTCGCGGTCCCATTCCTCGATCTCGTAGAGCGTCCGGTCGAATAGCGCAGAACGCCTTTGCGAGCCTGCTATCGAAGCCCCCTAGCGCGTCGACTTCACGGATCAACGCGTCGAAGTAAGGGCCGTAGACGTCGAGCTGGTGGACAACGACGTCGGTGTAGGGGTGATCGCCCGGCTTGCCGTTCACTTCGACACGTTCCTCACGCCCGGTCAGCTGGCTTGGGTGAGTCGGCGGGCTTGGTGGCGGAGGAGGATGCCTTCGAGGAGGGCGCGGACGTGGGCTTTCTCGTCGGGGTCGAGTTGGCGGGTGGCTTCGAAGGCGAGGGCGAGGTCTTCGTCGGGGCCGCGTTCGTCGGTGTCGAAGACGAGGAGGTCGGCGGTGACGTTGAGGGTGGTGGCGAGGCGGCGTAGGGCGTCGAGGGTGGGTTGGGCTTTGCCGCTCTCATAGCGACGGATCTGGAGACGTGGGTGTCGGCGCGTTCGGCGAGCTGGGCCTGGGTGAGGCCGTGTTCGCGGCGGAGAGCGGCGAGGCGTTCAGAGAAGTCCATGGCGAGTGCGAGCGACGTAGGAGCCTCCTGTTCCGCGCCTTCGCTGGTGAGTCCCTATAGTCGCAACATCTGCCTTATGAGCTACTTGACGGTGTGCCGCAAAACCTGGCTCTCGGTGTCTCGCACCGCCGGCCTGGTCGTGGTGGCATTTTCGCACGGGGAGCTGCGCATCGCCATCGTCACCTGGATCGAACGCACCTACCACCGACGCCGACGCCGAGACGCCCTCGGCCGATGACGCCCATCGATAGAAGCCACCATCACCCCCCCGAGCTTCGGGCCGCCTGACCCAACCTGTCAGCGGAATCGTGCAGCAGACCCTTCCAGACGTAGGGACCGGTCGCTGCGGTTGGTTGACGAGCACCGTCGAGATCACGTCTCACCGCGAAGTCGGTGGCACGACCGACACCCGCGAGCTCTCAGCGCTCCTCGCTGACCTCGATCGGAGGGCAGGTGCAGACCGGGTTCTTGTCGCCGAGCGCGGCGTCGACCCGCCCGACGGGAGGCCAGTACTTCGCCAGGCGGAGGTGGGGGAGCGGGTAGGCGGCCTCCTCTCGCGAGTACGGGTGGCCCCATTCGTCCGCCACTACGTCCTCGGCGGTGTGGGGCGCGTTCACGAGCGGGTTGTCGTCAAGGGGCCACACCCCTTCCTCGACCTTCGCGATCTCGGAACGGATCGCGGTCATCGCGTCGCAGAAGCGGTCGAGCTCGTCCTTCGACTCCGACTCCGTGGGCTCCACCATCAGCGTCCCCGCGACGGGGAACGACATCGTGGGAGCGTGGAAGCCGTGGTCCATCAGGCGCTTCGCCACGTCGTCGACGGAGATGCCGCTGGAGGCCTTGAGCGGTCGTAGGTCGAGGATGCACTCGTGCGCGACGAGCCCGTGGCGTCCCGTGTACAGCACCGGGTACTGGGCTGCCAGGCGCGCCGCCACGTAGTTGGCGTTGAGGATCGCGACCTCCGTCGCCCGCCGCAGGCCGTCGGCGCCCATCAGGCGGATGTACACCCAGGAGATCGGAAGGATGCCTGCCGACCCCCATGGAGCGGAGGCCACCGCGCCGGGACCCGTCACGGGGCCCGCCTCCGGGACCACCGCGCTGTTCGGGAGGAACGGTGCCAGATGCTCGCGCACTGCGATCGGCCCCACTCCCGGGCCTCCACCGCCGTGTGGGATGCAGAACGTCTTGTGGAGGTTGAGGTGGGAGACGTCGGCGCCGAAGCGCCCCGGCCTGGCCAGGCCGACCAGCGCGTTGAGGTTCGCCCCGTCGAGGTACACCTGGCCGCCGACTTCGTGCACGAGGTCGCAGACCTCGACGATGTGCTCCTCGAAGACCCCGTGGGTCGACGGGTAGGTGACCATCAGCGCCGCGACCCGGTCGCCCTGGTGCCCGAGGTGGGCCCGGAGGTCCTCGAGGTCGATGTTGCCGGCCTCGTCGCAGCGGACCACCTCGACCTGCATGCCGGCCATCGCGGCGGACGCGGGGTTGGTGCCGTGCGCCGAGGCGGGGATGAGGCAGAGGTCGCGGTGGCTCTCACCCCGGCTGCGGTGGTAGGCGCGGATCGCCAGCAGCCCCGCGTACTCGCCCTGGGAGCCGGCGTTGGGCTGGAGAGAGACCGCGTCGTAGCCGGTGATCTCGGCCAGGAAGCGCTCGAGCTCGCCGATCAGCTCCCGGTAGCCGGCGACCTGCCCCGGGGGGGCGAACGGGTGGAGCCGGGCGAAGGCCGGCCAGGTGATCGGCTCCATCTCCGTGGTGGCGTTCAGCTTCATGGTGCAGGATCCGAGCGGGATCATCGAGCGGTCGAGGGCGATGTCGCGCGCCGCCAGGCGGCGCAGGTACCGGAGCATCTCGGTCTCGGAGCGGTGCCGGTGGAACACGGGGTGCGTGAGGTACTCAGAGCTGCGCCGCAGCTCCGGGGGCAGACCGGACGAGCCGGCCGGGGTCTCGACGTCCGTGAAGCTCAGGTCGAGGCCGAAGGCCGACCACACCGCCTCGACGTGGCGTTCGGTGGTGACCTCGTCGCAGGAGATCCCGACCGTGTCGGGATCGATGGACCTCAGGTTGATGCCGAGGTCGAGGGCAGCCTCGAGGACCGCCGCGGCGCGCCCGGCACCCTGGCGGCGACCGTGTCGAAGAACGACTCGTGCAGGGTCTCCACGCCCGCGCTGCGCAGGCCGGCGGCCAGCACGGCGGCGAGGCGGTGCACCCGCTCGGCGATCGCCTTCAGGCCCTCGGGCCCGTGCCACACCGCGTAGAAGGCGGCGACGTTGGCGAGCAGCACCTGCGCCGTGCAGATGTTGCTGGTCGCCTTCTCGCGGCGGATGTGCTGCTCCCGGGTCTGGAGGGCGAGGCGGAGCGCGGGGCGCCCCGCGCTGTCGACGGAGAGGCCGACGACGCGGCCCGGGAGCGAGCGGCGGTGCTCGTCACGGGTCGCCAGGTACCCCGCGTGCGGGCCGCCGAAGCCCATCGGCACACCGAAGCGCTGTGCCGAGCCCACAGCGATGTCCGCGCCCCACTCACCGGGTGGCTCGAGCAGGCAGAGCGAGAGGAGGTCGGCGGCGACCACCGCGAGACCGCCCGCGATGTGCACCGCATCGACGACGGGGGAGAGGTCGCGCAGAACACCCGTCGTACCCGGGTACTGGAGCAGAGCCCCGAACGGCTCGACGGCACCGAGGTCGTCGAAGGGATCCCCGACGGCGACGTGGATGCCCAGCGGCTCGGCGCGCGTTCGGATCACGTCCACGGTCTGGGGGTGGCACTCGCTGTCGACGAAGAAGACATCCGACGCGCTCCGCGAGATCCGCCGGGTCATGGTCATGGCCTCGGCGGCAGCGGTGCCCTCGTCGAGAAGAGAGGCGTTGGCCACCTCGAAGCCGGTGAGGTCCGCCACCATGGTCTGGAAGTTGAACAGCGCCTCCAGCCGACCCTGGCTGATCTCGGGTTGGTACGGCGTGTAGGCGGTGTACCAGCCCGGGTCCTCCACGACGTTGCGCAGGACGACCGGCGGCGTGATCGTGTCGTGGTAGCCCTGGCCGATCATCGAGACCCTCGTGTCGTTCAACGCGGCGATGCCGAGGAGCTCCTCGGTCACCTCTGCCTCGCTACCGGCCGGCGGGAGTCGGAGATCCTCGGTCGAGCGGATGGAGGAAGGCACAGCTCGCTCCACGAGCTGGTCGAGCGAGGAGACGTCGAGCAGCTTCAGCATCTCCGACACGTCGGCGTCGGAGGGGCCGAGGTGTCGGTGCAGGAAGGGTGGGGGAGCCGTCTCCCCCGGGGGCTGGGCCATGGCGCGTCCTCTCGACCGGTGCCCCCCTCTGTCCCGGAACCTGAGAGATTCGCCGGCCTCGCCCGGTTTTCCCCTTCGGTGAGGGCGCGCGCCCTTCTCTCCAGAGGTGCCTCGGCCCGGCGGTTCGGGTGCCTGAGAGGTTCCGGGGGCGGTTGCTCCTTCGGCGCCGGGTCGTCTCGACCCGGGCTCTCCCGTCGGGCGTCGACGGCGCTGTATGTGGCGGCCCCGTCGGGGCCGAGCCAAACCTAGCGCGAGAGGGGAAGGAGCCGTGACGCCGATCTCAGCTCTCCCATGCGTCGCACGAGCCATCCTCGTGCGTGTCGAGGACGCGCGCCAGGACCGGAAAGCCGGCATTGCGTCACGTGACGTTATGATCGGACGTCAGGGGTACGGGCGTCTGTGACACGGGCGCGGCTTCCGCACCGAGAGAGCAGCTCGCCGGCCTGTGGCGACGTCCCGTCGTCAGCCCCAGCCCTCCACGACGGCGAACTGATGCCGTGACGCGCGCGCTCGCCGTGGATCCAGCCGAGCGCGGCCGGGACCAGGCTGTACGAAGGGGCGACAGCTGCCTCGAGGAGAGCCCCGGCGAGGGGCCGAGCGGCGGGCGTGCGATGAAGCAGGCCCGGTGATCCGTAACTCGACATAATCAGGATTATCGGCGGTACCCACGGGAGGGGTGCGGAAGCGGCGGCTTGAGTCCGTTGGCTCGCGGCCGATGAGAATGGGGAGTCCCCAACCCGCCGACCCTCGGGGAGCCGCGATGAGCCGCTCGGAGTCGCTGACCGTCCTGTTGGTCGAGGATGACCCGACCGACACGGCGCTCTTCCGCGCCCTACTGGGCCACACACCGACCTTCGAGCAGCGACACGCGGACTGCCTGGCGGATGCGGTGGCGGCGCTGGACTCCGAGGAGATCGGAGCGGTGGTTCTGGACCTCGGCCTACCTGACTCGGATCCCTCGGAGACGTACCTGCGCCTGAGGGACGCGGACCCGATGGTGCCGGTGATCGTGCTGACGGGCCACGACGACGACACCCTGGCGCTGGATGCCCTCGCCCAGGGGGCACAGGACTTCCTCGTCAAGACCGAGGTGACGGAGGCGCTGCTCGCCAAGGCGATCCGCTACGCGGTGGAGCGCCAGAGGGCGGTCACGCGCCAGCTTCGTCAGCGCGTGCAGGAGCTGGAGGCCTTCGAGGCGCTCGCCCCGGCGGCACTTCCCGGTGACGAGTCCGGTCTGGCCCAGTCCTCCCCCGACGAGTTCGACGACCTGGTGCTCACCTACGACCACCTGCTCGACCGCGCCCTCGCCGTGAGCGACGAGGCCGGCGAGGCCGAGCTGTCCGTCGGCCTTGAAGGGCTGGCGATCCGCCTGGCAGGTCTGCGGGCGACACCCCCCGACCTGGCGATCGTGCACGTGTCGGCGTTGAGCAAGCGGCAGACGGCTCTCGAGCCGGAGGAGTTCCGCACGCACGAGGACGCGGCGCGGCTCCTCCTGCTGCGACTCACCGGGGCTCTTGCGAACCAGTACCGCGGCCACGGTGAGGTCGGTGGGAACGGAGGTGGTCCTGAGGAGGTCGACCGGTTGCGGCAGGAGTTCGCCCACCAGGTTCAGACCGCCCGTCGGGTGCTGGCCGTCGACCGCTGGCCCGAGGCCAGCCTCGAGGAGCTGATGGAGTCCCTGGTGCAGAGCTTCGTGGAGCTCTGGCAGGGAGGTAGGAGCACCACCGTCCGAGCGGTGGCCTCGGCTGCCGCCGGCACCGACGTCGCCCACGATCTCCGGTACGGCTACATGCGAGAGCTGATCAACCGCTCGATCGAGCTGCTGAACAGGAACATCGACCTCTCCAGCGAGGAGCTGAGGCGCCCCACAGCGCTGGCGCTCGCCGAGCTCTTCGCCGTGCTCGATCAGAAGCTCCTGCTCGGTGAGCTGTATCCCCACGAGCAGAGCAAGGACGACGCGATCCGTGAGCTGGCCGAGCGGACCGTGGCCAGGCTGCCCCTGCTCCAGGCGTTCGGAGGAAGCGCGACCCCGAGTGTCGCGCCGCAACCGGCACCTGTCCGTGAACCAGCGGAGCCGGCCTCGCCCGGCCCGCGTTCGGAAGAAGCGGCCATCCCCTCGGCGCCGGCGGCCGGGGTCGGGGGTCGCCGATTGACGGAAGCCGACTACGCAGCTTGGGCCGACCGGATGCGGAACCGCCGTCGCGAGGAGATCCTCTCCAACGCCACCGCGGAGCCCGAGCCGGAGGAGGCGCCGCCGGGGGCCTGGGATCCGGAGTCGCTGTTCCGCGACGACGATTGAGTGTGCGTTCGCGTGCAGTGCCGACAGACCTGGTGAGCGTTCCCCGGCATCGCGGGTTGCCCCACGTGTGACATCGCGGGCGGGGCCCCGGTAGCGTTGCGGGGCGATGGGGCGCCGGATCGACCTCGAGCTCACGAGCAAGCGCGCTGACGGCACCTGGACCTGGCGGGCCGCGGGAGCGCGTGAGCCGAGAGGTGTCGTCGACGGATCCCTGGTGCCGCCGGGCGCAGGGGTGGGCGAGGTACTCGCGCGCCGAGGCCGACTTCGACGTGGACGGAATCGTCATCACCGCGGTCCACACACCCAAGGAGCGCCAGGGACCCGGCTACGAGATGCTCGAGGTGAGAGGGTCGGAGAGGCACGAGCCTTCGGTGACCACGACGCTGGTGAGCGGTGGGAAGAGGGGCGGGCCCCGGCGGACGGAGGGCACCGGTCGCCGGCGCGACGGTCGCAGCGACGGTGCTCGGAGGGAGCGAAGCGATCGCGGCGGTCGCTCTGGCGAGAGGCGCAGCGGTCGTGACGAGAAGGTCCGGTCCGGACGATCGGGGCGAGGCGAGGCGCGTCCCGGACGGGAGGAGGAGTCCCGGGTCAGGCGCAACCGGCTGAGGCCTCGGAGGGTCCATCGTGCGGCCACGGTGAAGGAGCTGCCGGAGGAGCAACGCCCCCTGGCCAACCTGGTTCTGAAGGGCGGCGTCCCTGAGGTTCGACAGGCATTGGAGCGTCAGCACGACTGGGCTCGGCGGGACGGCCAACCCCGGATCGACGCCGCTCCCCTGCTCGCACTGGCCGAGAAGCTCCTCCCTCGGCTCCGGGGTGCGGAGTGGCGGGATCGCGCCGAGGCGGCGCTCTCGGAGATCGAGACGGTGGACCTGCGCGATCTCCGGTCGGTGGTCACCGCGGCGGAGACGGCAGCGCGCGACGAGGAAAGCCAGGCGATGGCCGAGAAGCTACGTGGAGCCCTCACTGCTCGGGTCGAGCAGGAGCACGCCTCCTGGCTGCAGGAGCTCCACGATCTCCTGGTCGGTGGGCGAACGGTGCGGGCGCTGCGCCTCAGCTCGCGGCCCCCGAAGGCAGGGGCGCCCCTTCCGGCCGACCTCGCGAACCGGCTGGCGGAGCAGGCCACTGCGGCACTCACCGGAGACATCTCGCAGGACCGCTTCGGCACAGTGCTCGAGGCGGCGTCCTTCAGCCCGGTCCACCGCCGGGTGGCCGCCACTTCCATCCCGAAGGAGCCTGCCGAGGCGCTGCTGAGGCTCGTCCGGAAGCTGGCCGACCGCGTGCCGGGAGTTGCTGCGCAGTTCGGTGTGACGCCTGCTGCCGCTGCGCAGGTCGCCTCCGGCACACGCGGCTGACACGGACGGGCCGCGGGCGATCTCGTCACCGCCCGGCAGCGGGAGTAGCCTGCCCGGCCATGATCGAGTACGAAGAGCGAGACCGGGTAGCGGTCCTCACACTCAACCGGCCAGAGGCGCGCAACGCGGTGAACGGCGAGGTGGCCCAGGGCATGGAGGCGGCGATCGACCGCCTCGAGGAGTCGGACGAGGTCTGGCTGGGGATCCTCACCCACAACGGCCCGGTGTTCTCGGCCGGTGCGGACCTGAAGGTAGTCGGCACCGACCCGGGTCAGATGATGACGGCCAAGGGTGGCTTCGCGGGCCTGGTCCTGCGCGAGCGCACGAAGCCGATCATCGCCGCCGTCGACGGACCCGCCCTCGCCGGCGGCTGTGAGATAGCGCTGGCCTGCGACCTCATCGTGGCGTCCTCGGAAGCCCGGTTCGGCCTCCCCGAGGTGAAGCGCTGCCTGGTGGCGGCGGCCGGAGGTCTGTATCGGCTTCCAAGGGTGGTCCCCTGGAACGTCGCGATGGAGCTCGCCCTCACGGGTGATCCCATCGATGCCGACCGAGCGCATGGCTTCGGGATGGTGAACCGGCTCTGTGAGCCCGGGAAGGCTCTGGAGGTCGCCCTGGAGCTGGCCGCTCAGATCAACGCCAACGCGCCGCTCGCCGTGAGGGCCTCGCGTCAGGCCATGATCGACGGCGTCGGCTTGCCCACCGTCACGGAGGGGATCCACCGAGCGAACCAGGCCTTCGCACAGCTCATGGCCACAGAGGACTTCGCCGAGGGCCCGCTGGCGTTCATCGAGAAGCGCGACCCCGTCTGGAAGGGCAGGTAGCGACCCCTTCCACCGAGCGCAGTCCGCCACGGACCGTGCCGGATGCTGCACAGCGCAGGGTTCAGGTGATCGTGCCGAGGACCCCGTGCTCGTGCAGGAACTCGGCCAGCCCGTCGGGGAGGTCGAGCTCCGCGACGTCTTCCAGCGGCACCCAGCGGGCCTCGGTGGCGTCTGTGCCGGGCACGGGTTCTCGTCGTTCGAGCACCGTCACCTCGAAGTCGAGGATGAGGAGGTGGCGGTCGGCCGCGATGCGTTCCACGTAGCCGATCAGCTCCCCACAGGCGCCCTCCAGCCCGGTCTCCTCGGCAAGCTCGCGAACGACCGCCTCGACGAGCAGCTCGCCGGCCTCGACACGCCCACCGGGGACGGACCACTCCCCTGCCGCGGGTTCGTGCCCACGCCGGATCATGAGCAGGTCTCCGTCATGTACGACGACCGCTCCGACGCAGACCTCCGGTGTCGCCGTCATGGGGACCGATCATCGCACGGTGTGGGTGGATCCTCGTGGTCGAGGCTCCGATGCACCGTGATCGCCCGGGCCACCAACCCCGACCTCTCGAAGAGGTTCTTGGCTTGCCGATCCCCGGGCAGCGCGATCGCCTCGACGGCGGCACACCCGCGACGACGACACCACTCGAGCAGCTGATCGATGATCAGCTGGCCGATGCCGACGCGCCGAGCCTCCGGTTCGACGTAGAGCTCGTCCACCACCCCGAGCTCACGGCCGTCGGGAAGGCTCTCTACGTGCACCAGGCCGTATCCGACGGCGGCTCCGTCGATCAGGCCGACAACACCGCCGCAGGCTTCACCACGGAGGTAGGTGGCGACGGAGTCCCTCACAGGCTCCGGGAGCGCGGACCGGAGGATCCAGAGCTCCCCTCCGCGCATCTGGGCGGCACCGACACGTTGGCGCTCCACGAGGCGGAGCAGGTCATCGAGGTCTTCGCTGCTGGCCGGTCGCGCTGCTTCCCTCACCGCGGCTGCAGGCCCATCCCGCTCATCCCGTCTGGAGCTGAGCGATCCGGTTCAGGATCGTCTTGCGCCCGCGGACGGCCGCCTCGTAGCGGCGGACCAGATCGAGCTCCGCGGGCTGGAGCGCAGCGAGCCTCGGCACCACCTGCGATGCCGAGAGGCTGTCGTAGTCGGGGATCGCGAGATCCGAGACGTCAACGCCGGGTGCTGCCGGCGCCGGGCGCTCGGATGTCGGAGTGTGACGCTGCGTCGGAAGCCGGATGACGGGTGGAGGCTCGACGGATCCTGTGTCGGCGCCGCGAGCCCCCACTGCCTCGTGGGCGTGGTCGGTGGGGAGGGTGAGCCCGAGCCCGCGGAGAGCGGCATCTGCCTCTTCGCGGAGCCTGGCCAGTCGGTGGTCCAGCCAGTCGTACGGAGCACCCAGGGCCCGGGTCCTGGCATCCCGCGCCACGTTGAGCTGTTCCCGGCCCCGCTCAGCCAGGTCGGGCCACAGGCGCCGGGCCTCGAGGGCGAGACCGAGTGGAGCGAAGATGATCAGGTCCGCCAGCCTCTCCAGAGGCGGAGGGTCTCGCTCCGGCACGGTTCGAGCCTAGGCGCAGTCGACGCAGAGGCCGGCCGAACCCTCGACGCGCTGACTGACGTGCTTCACGAGGAAGCAGTTCTGGCAGACGAACTCGCTGTCGCTCCTGGGCTGCACCCGCCCCCCCGACTCACCACCCAGGTCGACCTCGTCCTCCTCCTCGTCCTCCTCGTCGGCGTCGTCGGCGGATGCGATCCGGTCCTTGAGGATGGTGTCGAGATCTGCTTCGACGTCGTCGTCGTCTACCTCGTCCTCGTCCTCCTCTTCTTCGAAGGCGCCCTTCTTGCGCTTGCGAGGGGTGGGCTCCACCGGCACCGCCTCCTCGGCCTCCGGTGCACCCTCCTCCTCTACGACGAGGTCGTCGAGGTCCCCTTCCAGGTCCTCTTCCAGCTCCTCTTCGACCAGTTCGTCCTCGTCGAGCTCCTCGTCCGCCAGGTCGGGTTCGTCGAACTCGTCGTCCAGATCCGTGGGCATTTGGTCCTTCGCTGGTTCGGTGGTACCTGCGGGCGGATCATAGACAGATCGACGACGCCAGCGGTGCCTCCGGAGAGGGAATTTCCCGGGGCGGTCGGCTCAGGCCTGGCCGAGGCGGCGCTGCTCCGCCCGGCGCTCGGCGTCGAGACGCTCCAGCTCGGGCTCCGGAGAGTGGTCGACGAAGCTCATCATCTCTGCGATCGCCCGGTGCCCGGCCTTCTCGGCGATCAGAGTGTGCATCTGCTGTGCCACCAGCCTGTACGAGGGATGTCCCTGAGGAGTGGTCCGGAGCTCGAGGAGGTGTGTGGCCTCGCGCGCGTTCATCTGCATGACGAAGCGGATCCTGTACGCGAGGGCGACGGCGTACCCCGCCTCTTCGGGGAGCTCCGAAGCGAGGTCGTCGTGGAGGGCCGCAGAGCGTTCCATGGAGGCGTGGTACGCCTCTGACTCGCCGGCAAGCTCCACGGCCTCGGGGAGCGTGTACCCGTGGCTGGGGCTGAGCTTTTGCCATTCGATGGTGAGCATGCGATGACGTTGGAGATCTCTGAACGCCCCGTAGTCGGTGAGCACGTCGAAGCGATAGGAGGGGCGCTCGAGGGCGCGGGAGGGCTTGTGTCGGCGGTTCGCACGGTCGCCTGCGTATGTGCGCAGCACTGCGAGGCGGTCCTCCCCTCCCATCTTCCTCACCATCTCCTCGATCCTGCTCTCGGGGAGGTCCAGATGGGGGTAGAGGCAGCTGGCGACGAGCTTGATCTCGGCATCCGGGTCGAAGTCGACGAGCTCGACGCCGGGCTCCTCGTCGCGCGGATGGTCCTCCGGGTGGACGAGCCTCCTGGTGAGCTCCTCCATCCCCTGACGTGTCTCGGCCATGTACCGACTCCAGGCACCGCCCCGGTCTTCGCGATCGACGCGGCGGAGGAAGGAGGGGATCACCTTGCGCAGCTCTGTGAGCATGAGCTCGGCGTAGGAGCGTGCCTCCGGGAGCGGATGTGCCCTCATCCGGAGCAGGAGAGCCTCGTAGCCCTGGCCGGTTCCGTAGATGCCGACGTTGGAGATGGAGGCCGCGGGCAGGAGCCCCCGGAGAGCGTCGAACGCCTTCGCACGGATCGCCTGCCGATACACGAAGTCGGAGTCCTCGCCACCCTTGGGGAACTGCTCCCGGAAGAAGTCCTGGAGGCGCGGAAGCAGGTCGGCGTAGGTGTCGAACATCCGGTCGAGGTCGCCGACATAGCGGGCCCCGAACCGGGACCCGAGCACAGCGGGTGGACGGTGGTACCGATAGCGTCCGCCCAACCGCGTGTCGTATGCGATGTAGCGGGTCGACTGCTCGAGGTAGGACATGAGCCGCCCCCACTCCAGCACCTTCGTCAACAGGTTCGATGCCTGCTCACAGGCCAGGTGCACCCCACCGAGTTGGGCGACGGAGTCGTCCCCGTACTCGAGGAAGACCCGGTCGTACAGGTCCTCTGCACGCTCCAGTCCCACGGTGGCATCGATGGTGACGTCACCCGAGATGTCCAGGTCCCCGACGAACTCGTCGAGGAACAGGCGGCGGAGGCTCTTGGGTGAACGCGAGTAGCGGGCGAACAGAGCCCCCTTGACCACCTCGGGGAGGTTGACGAGTGCGAAGACGGGGCCGTCGAGGTTCGTGAAGTAGCGGCGCAGGACGTCGGCCTCCTCTGGCGCGAAGTCCTCGGCGACGTAGAGATCCACGATCGCTGAGGGTACGTCCTCTGATTCGACGGGCGGCGGATAGCTGCCGGGGCCTCTCAGGAGGCGGATACCGGGCCGTGAGCGGTGGCTGCGAGCTCCTCGAAGCTGCTCTTCATCGCTGCCAACAGGTCGGGCTGCAACCAGATGTCCGCGATCGTCATGGCCAGCGCCTTCGCCCCGTCGAGGACCGCACGATCGGCTTCAGGGCTGTGCGCGTAGCGAGCGAACTCGGGTGAGTGGATCGGGACGGTGGGCGGGGCGACCTTGATCATCGGATGGATCGAGGGCAGCAGCTGGCTGACGTTGCCCATGTCGGTGCTTCCCATCACGCCGGGTATCTCCTTGTGGTCCAGGACCTCCCGGCCCAGGAGCGCGGAGTTGGCTCGGTATAGGTCGATCAGCACCTCGTTGCTCCACATCTCTGCGTACGCCGGCTCCAGCCAGTCGAGCTCGATCCCACAACCGGCAGCGTCGGCGCCCGCCCGGAGACATGCCTCGACGCGCTCCTTCAGAGGTTCGAGCTGGCGCGATGTCCGGGCCCGGACGTACCAGTGGGTGGCGGCGAACTCGGGGACGACGTTCGGCTGCTCGCCACCGTGGGTGATGATGCCGTGGATCCTCTCGTCCGGACGGATGTGCTGGCGAAGTGCCGCCACGTTCGTGTAGCCGATCACCGCTGCATCGAGGGCGTTGCGCCCTCGATGGGGGTAGGCGGCTGCGTGGGCGGCCGCCCCGTGGTACTCGACGCGCGCCTGCTGGATGGCTATGGCCTCCATCGAGTCGAGGTCGGCCCCCGCGGGGTGCACCATCAACGCGGCGTCGACGCCGTCGAACGCGCCCCGGCCTGCCATGACGGCCTTGCCTCCCCCACCCTCTTCCGCAGGGGTGCCCAGCACCAGGATCCGCCCGGAGAGCTCCCCTGCCATCGCTGCCGCCGCCAGCCCCGCGCCGAGCCCTGCTGCGGCGATGACGTTGTGACCGCAGGCATGCCCGATACCGGGCAGCGCGTCGTACTCGCAGAGGACCGCCACCACGGCACCGCTCTTCCCAGCGGATGCCTTGAACGCGGTCTCGAGGCCGAACGCACTTCGCTCGACGGCGATCCCTTCCCCTGCGAGGACGGAGGTCAGCAGCTCATGGGCGTACTCTTCCTCGAAGCCCAACTCGGGGTGCGAGTGGATCTGGTGCGCGACCTCGAGGAGCAGATCGGCACGTCGATCCACCTCGTCGCAGATCTGGTGCTTGGCTGTTGCCGGGTCCACTGGCGACGACGCTATCCCCATCACACGAACACGACGAGCGACTGTGGCTCGAGACGAACCGAGAGGGTGCTGATCCTCGCGACGAGCTCGTGGTCCAACCACACATCGAGGGGCGGGTCGAACTCCTCTTGGACAGCGGCGACCCGGCTGGTCCTCAGGTCGGGGTGGGGAATGTGGTCACCGCTCGGCAGCCTCCGTCCCGCCCGGAGGCGGTCGCCGAGCGAAGGGCTCCCCCTGGTGATGTCCAGGAGGCCGTCCCCGGGGTGGGCTCGCGGGCCGAGCATCCAGCTCCCGTGCCAAGAAGCGTTCATGGCTGCGAACAAGGTGCCCCTCCACCACGAGCGACGTGCCACGAGGTGGGCCACGAACCAGTGGATCCGACCGTCCAGAAGCGCCGCGCCCACGTCCACCCTGTAGCGGGCATGCTCGCCCCCTGGGAACCGATCCGGGTTGCCCGACCCGCCCAGGGTCCGGCAGAGATCACCTGCGACCAGGCCCAGCGGTGGCAGCGGAGCACCCCGTCGCCGATGATCCTGCACCACCGACCGGGCCTCCCGGTCATCCGCTACGACGAGCCCGTCAGCCGGAAACGGCGCAACCTCTCCCCAGTCGACTCCGCTCTGCACGCCTCAATCCAGCCGGACGAAGGCCGAGGCCGCCACCACTCCACGCAGCAGCAGGTCCCCGGCGGCGTGGGCGGATCTCCGGGTACCCGGGTCCGGTGCAACCACCGCGACCTGCCTGGTGAGGTCGATGAGCTGCTTGACCGTGCGCACGAAGTCGCCTCCGGAGAGCTCCTCCTCCTCGAGGAGCTCGTCGAGGTCTGCTCCCGCCGACCAGGCGTGCGCGAGGTGGACGAACGACGGATCAGGGGCACGCGTCGGCGGAACGCCGGCCTGCCTCTCCAGCTCGTTCAGCTCGGAGTGCACCGCCTCCACCTCCGTGTGGCGCAGCCGTAGCTCCCTGGTCGGGTACCAGGGGGGCGGGGGGACCTCTCCGCTCCGCCGCTCGTAGGTGAAGCACGAGACGAGCGCGGCGAGCTCTGCTGGTGCCAGGTCGTCGAACAGCCCCCGGTCCAGGCACTCGGTGACGAGGAGGTCGCACTCGTGGTAGATGCGCGCGAGGCGCTCACCGCGTGGGTTCAGAGCCCAGCCCTCCAGGTACTCCCATGCCTCCAGCACCTCCAGCACGCGGGCGAAGCGCTGCCCGAGGGAGTCCGCGGCCTCGGCCAGGTGCAGCTCCGCCTCGCGCATCTCGCCCATGAGCCGGCGCAGGTGCCTGATCTTGCGGGTGGGGGGCGTTCCGGCGGGTCCCGGGGGTGTGACCGTCCCGTATTCCATCCTGAGGGCACGGGCGATCGCAGCCTGGCTCTCGGGAGCAGTCGGGACGAACGGCTCCGGCAGAGAGAGGCTTCCGATGAGCACAGGTGGGGAGGTGATCGTCGTGGAGTGGCTCGTCGTCACCCGTCCTTCTGCATCGACCCACCGGAGCTGGCTGTACGGTCCCCTCTGGGCCAGCGAGAGCAGCGCTACGGCTGCACCTCCGGTCGTCACCACGTCGCCGGGGGCGAGAGCTCGTAGCGCCGCCTCCACGTCGCGGCGTCTCGCCCGACGCTCAGCGCGGTCCTCGAGCAGAAGCGAATCGAGGTCGGTCTCCGGTGGGAGCTCCTCCTGCACCCCACGTCGCAGCTCGGCGATCCGTCCCGCGAGGCTCGTCCGCGTCCGCTCGATCTCCACGACCTCCTGGTCGGCCTGGAACTGTGCGAAGGAGAGGTTGAGCAGCCTGAAGGCCTCATCGGGCTGATGGGAGCGGATGAGGTTCGCGGCCATGTTGTAGGTCGGGCGAAAGGAGGAGCGCAGAACGAACTCCCGGCTCGCCGCCAACTTGGCGACCTCCCTGAAGCGGACCCACGGTGACCAGAGGACGAGGGCGTGGCCGATCTCGTCGATCCCCCGCCGTCCGGCCCGCCCGGCAAGCTGCGTGTACTGACCAGGGGTGAGGAACTCGTGCGTCTCCCCGGTGAACTTCGTGAGCCGCTCGATCACGACCGAACGTGCGGGCATGTTGATGCCCAACGCGAGGGTCTCCGTCGCGAACACCGCCTTGACCAGCCCCTCGAGGAAGCAGGCCTCCACAGCCTCCTTGAAGGGAGGGACGAGTCCGGCATGATGAGAAGCGATCCCCGCACGAAGGCAGCGGAACCACTCGGCGTGGCCGAGCACTCCGAGGTCCGCCTCGGAGAGCATCCCGAGGTGGCGCTCCGCGATCTCGGCGATCGAATCCTCCTCCTCGGGGCTGGTCAGGCGTAGTCCACCGTTCAGACAGGCCCTGGCCGCCTCGTCACATCCGGCTCGGGAGAACAGGAAGTAGATGGCGGGGAGCAGGCCACGTTGCTCGAGCAGGCGGATGACGTCGATCCTCCGTGGCGTCACCCACCGGCCGCGGGGACGCCGCGCCCCGGGACCGCGCGGGCGACCCGAGCCGGTGTCGGGATCGAGGCGTTCCCCCTCCGGGTTGGGTCGGCCGTCGACGAGGGTCGGGATCAGCCGGAGCGCCCCGGTCGATCGGTCCTCCAGCAGGTACTCGTGGACGAGCTCCACGGGTCGCGTGTGCTCGACCACGAGCTCGGTGGGACCTCGCACCAGGGAGACCCACGACGCCAGCTCCTCCGAGTTGGAGACGGTCGCCGAGAGGCAGACCAGTCCGATCTGAGCCGGCAGGTGGATGATCACCTCTTCCCACACCGAGCCCCGGTAGGGGTCCTCCAGGTAGTGGACCTCATCGAGGACCACGTAGCTGAGGCGGTCCAAGAGAGAGCCGCGGGCATACAGCATGTTGCGGAGAACCTCGGTGGTCATCACGACCACGGGCGCCTCTCCGTTGAGAGAGTTGTCGCCGGTGAGGAGCCCGACCCGTCCGGAGCCGTGCTCTCGGCTCAGGTCGTGGTACTTCTGGTTGCTCAGGGCCTTGATCGGCGTGGTGTAGAAGGCCTTTCTCCCCCTGCCGAGCGCGACCCGAACCGCATGCTCCGCCACGACGGTCTTGCCCGCACCGGTGGGCGCCGCCACCACCACGGATCTGCCTTCGTCGATCGCGGTGATCGCCTGTCGCTGGAAGGCATCCAGCAAGAACCCTGGATGCTTGCTGGCGTTCCCGGTCGTCACGTGGCCGGCTGGGTCACCTGGCGAGCGGTCCGCCTCTCGCGAAGCCGGCCGAAGACGATGGCGGCCTCGTAGAACAGCCACATCGGTATCGAGAGGGCCAGGAGGCTGAACGGATCACCGCTCGGCGTGACGACGGCGACCAGCACGACGATCACCACGATGGCGTAGCGGCGCCAACCCCGGAGAGTGGCGGCTGTGAGCAGTCCTGCCATCTGGAGGAAGACGAGCAGGATCGGGAACTCGAATCCGAGCCCGAACGCCAGCATCATGTAGGTCACCAGGGTCACGTACGGAGCCGGGGAGTAGAGGCCTACGAGTTGGTCGCCGCCGACGCCTTCGAGGAACCCGAGCGCGCGCGGCATCGTCCAATACGCGAGTCCCGCGCCCAGGACGAAGAGGAGGAGCGCGGAGACGACGAACGGGACGGCGTAGCGGCGTTCGTTCGGGTAGAGACCGGGAGCCACGAAGCGCCACAGCTGCCAGAGGAGCACCGGCATCGCCAGAGCGATGCCGCCGAAGGCAGCGATCTTCATCCGCAACGCGAAGCCCTCGAGTGGATCCCTCGGGTACAGGGCGCAGTCGTCGACCGGCTGGCCGCCGACGGTGAGGTCCACCCCATTGCTCGCGACCACGTCGCAGTAGGGATCGATGAGGAAGTCCAGGATCTGGGGGTAGAGGAACCAAGCCACCACCATGCCGATGGCGACGGCCACGAGGCTCTTGATCAGGCGGCCTCGGAGCTCCGCCAGGTGCTCGAACAGCGTCATGCGGCGCTCGTGCTCGCCGGCCTCCTCCTCAGCCATCGTCGACCGCGGCGCCGTCTCGTGGAGCGGGTCGCGCCGGCGCCTCGTCTTGGATGCCATCGCCCGTCTCACCGGTAGCGGCCGACGGCTCCTGTGGCAGGGTGCTCGCTCCCTCCGGAGGTCGGCTCACGGATCGGCCCCGATTCCGGGCCTCGGCTTCGGTCTTCACGTCGAGGGCGCCCTCCAGCTCCTGGCGGAACCCACTCGACATCCGGCGGAGCTCGGTCAGGACGTTCCCGAACTTGCGTGCAGCTTCGGGCAGCTTGTCCGGACCCAGTACGAGCAGGGCGATGACCATGATGACAAGCAGCTCGCCACCGCCGATGTTGAACATGCGACGAGTCTACCGACGCCGCGATCTGCGGGAGCCAGCCCTGGAGGCGGGTGCCTCTACCGCGGGAGGAGATCGAGGGTGTGATGGAGGCTTCGGTGGTCTGTCGAAACCAGCTCCGCGACCTCGCGGACCTCTACCGATGGGAGGGACGCGAGCTCGCACTCCAGATCGCGCGTGGCACGTGACAACCTCGCCAGGCAGGTGACCAGAGCTCCGCAGCTGATCGACGTCGCCCCGAGGGTGAACCACCACCAGGTGGACATGGCGGGAACGCTAGCGGCTCAGTCGCGAGCCAGCTCGAGAAGTGCCTCGGCGACCCGGTGCTCGTCTGCGAGGAACTCGTGGAAGTCCAGCAGCTCGTCATGGCTGAGCGCCGCCCCTCCCCCGCGAGGCTCGGTGAGCTCCGCGGGTACCTCCCAGGTCGCGTAAGAGGCTCCCGAGGCGACCAGCAGGTCGATCGTCCGGGACTCCGCCGATCGGACCACGACGCGTGAGCAGGACGGGCACTCGAACGAGTAGGTACCGCTGTTGTCGGAGGTGCAGACCCGCACCTCGAGGTCCGCGCTGGTCATCTCGACATCCCCGCAGTGATCGCAGCTCGCACGGATCGTCGCCATCGCCGAGGCCTCCTGTGCCGACTTCCGTTCATGGTTTCGACACCTTCGAGGGCCGACTTGAGCATGGTCGGTGGTCCGATCGGCCTATTTTCGTGGGGTGTCGACCCGGCTCCCCTCCTTGCGCAGGCCCCCGATCGCCTTCGCTCATCGCGGCGCCAGTGCGCACGCGCCCGACAACACGATCCAGGCGTTCCACCTGGCTCTCCGCCTGGGTGCAACCGGGCTCGAGAGCGACGTCTGGTTGACCGCCGACGGAGCGGTGGTCCTCGACCACGACGGGTTGGTGAGGAGGCGACTCAGGCGCCGACCGGTCGGTGAGCTCCCGCGGAGGGCTCTGCCGCCGCACGTCCCGACGCTCGACGAGCTGTACGCCGAGTGCGGAACGGCCTTCGAGCTCTCGCTCGACGTCAAGGACCCCCGGTCGGTCGATCGGGTCCTGACGATCGCGCACGCAGCTGGTGCGGCATCACGACTCTGGCTCTGTCACCCCGACGCGCAGCGCCTGCGCTCCTGGAGGGCCCTCTCCGCTGATGCGCGCCTCGTGCAGTCGACCAGGCTGCGCCGACTCCGCGGCGCTCCCGAGCGCTGGGCCGCCGATCTGCAGTCCTTCGGGATCGACGCGGTGAACCTGCACGAGAGCGAGTGGACCGGGGGCCTCACCACACTGGTCCACAGGTTCGGCCGGTACACGTTCGGATGGGACGCGCAGTTCGAGCGGCAGATCGAGGGGCTCCTGGATCTGGGGATCGACGGCGTCTACGGCGACCACGTGGATCGGATGGTGGATGCACTGGCACGTTTGGGCCCGTGCTGAGGGGCGCGGGAGCGCCCCTCAGAGGAACCCGATCCCCTGAGGTGGCCAGATCCGCATGAACGCCCTGCCGACGATCTCGTCCACGGGCACGGCTCCGAAGGAGCGGCTGTCGCGAGAGGAGAGACGGTTGTCGCCGAGGACGAACACGTGGTCGACAGGAACCCGAATCGGGCCGAAGTTGCTCTCGTGGTCGTCCTCTGCGAGATACGGCTCGTCGAGCGGTTCGCCGTCGACGTACACGTCCCCCAACCGGATCTCGACGCTCTCGCCCGGCAGGCCGATCACGCGCTTGATCAGGTCATCGGCACCCTGATCGGTCGGCGTGTCCGCGGGCTTCCGGAACACGATGAGGTCTCCACGGTTCGCGTCGTGCAGGTCATAGCTCAGCTTGTTCACGAGCACGCGGTCACCCGCCGTGAGGGTGGGCTGCATGGAAGCCGAGGGGATGAAGAAGGCCTGGATGAGGAAGCTCTTCACGAGCACGGCCAGGATCAGGGCACCGCCCAGCACGACGACCCACTCGACGAGGCCGCGGTGGCTTCTCAGGAAGGAGACAGCGGGTCGTTCGGCTGCTCCGCCCGGGACGACAGCTCTCTCCTCCGTCTGCTGGGTCGGATGCAGGCTGGCGGGGAGGGTGCGCGGGGCGACCGTGGGAGGGAGCTCAGCTTCGGCCTCGGGATGAAGGGACGGTCCGTCGGTCCTGGCCGCGCGCTTGATCGCGGTCCTGAGGACATCGTCGACCGACGAGGGGTCGTCCAGGCGCAGCCGAACCCGACCAGGACTGCGCTCCGGTTCTGCCATCGGAACCCGAGGGTACCCGCGGACGCCGGCGGTGCCCTCCGCGGTCGCACCCCTCGCGGGCCGCGTTCAGGCGCTGTCGCGCTAGTGCCGGTCGTCGCGCGCCAGCACCCGGCGAGCGGCGCCGCGACCGCAGTCGACCAGGTCGGTGTCACCCTCCACGGCCCGGGCCTCGGGTCCGAGCCTCAGCAGCAGCCGTTCGAGCCATCCCTTGGCGGTCACGGCGAGCACGACCCTCCACCGGTCCCGGTCCACCTGCTGCACGGATTCGACCGGGTACTGCTCGGTGATCCAGTGCCCGCCTGGTCCGACCTCCAGAGTCACCCGTGGGTCGTCCGGGCTCGGGAAGAAGACCCCGAGGAGCTCCGCCTCCTCGGCCCCGCGGTCGAACCGCTCGTCCAGCACCACCAGATCCTGGATTCGGTCGATCCGGAAGACGCGGTCGTCTCCACGCGGCGGCAGTGGCCGGCGAGGTACCAGTTGCCCTCGTCGGCGTAGACACGGTGGGGTTCGACCACGCGGCGCGCTCGCTCGTCGCGGCCGTAGGCGTAGTAGTCGATCTCCACGGCCCGACGATCGCGCGCAGCCGCGGCGAGCTCGTCCAGCACCTCCGGGCGCGCTCGTCCCAGCTCGATCTCGACCACCTCATCCGGCTCCATCCCGAGCGCCACAGCGAGCTTGCGCAGACCGCGAGCGAGCGGCCCATCGGGATCGGCCCCGGGCACCGCCAGGAGGCCCGAACCTGCCAGGACGAGCGCCAGACCCTGTTCGGCTGTGAGCCGGAGCGGCCGGCGGAAGTACTCGGCGTAGTCGATCCAGACCCGCTCGTCCTCGATCCGCACATCGACGAGCTCGTCCGGTGTGTAGGGGTACAGACCCACCATGAAGACGACGTCGAGATCTGCGAGCAGCTGTTGCCGATCGAGGTCGAAGCGAGCGCACACCTCATCGATGGTCGGCCCGTCGGCGGCCGCGATCCACGGGACGACGGAGAGCAGCCGCCGCAGCCGGTCCGTCGCGTTGAGCTGGCTCATGAGGCCAGCACCTCCAGCCAGGCCACGTAGTCGTCCCGGATCTCGCGCGGCTCGAGGATCTCTGCGTGCTCCAAGAAGGTGATGACGAAGGAGCGGAGAGCCGTGCGGTTCGCGACGTCGAATGCCACCACCACGGATCCGTCTTCCCGCCAGGCCTCCACCGCTTCCTGGCCCAGGTGCTGTACGGCCCAGATGGCCTGATCCGCGTCGACTATCAAGCGGACCCGCACGGGTTCTTCCTCGCCCATCTCCCAGGGCGCCGACTCGGGAGGTGCCACCGACGCTGTCGGGCGCTCGAATCCCCCGGGCTCGCCGAGGAGGATCGGCCCCTCGATGCGATCGACCCGGTAGGAGCGCTCCGCATCTCGGCCGCGATCGAACGCAGTCAGATACCACCAGCCCCGCCGGAAGTCGAGACGGTGTGGCTCGACCTCTCGATCCTGGTCGTGGTAGCGGAAGGTCGACGGTCGGCGCTCGACCACGGCCGAGAAGAGCGGTACCAGGTCGGGGTTGGTGGGCAGCGCCACGGCCTGCGCGGCGGGAGCCTCCGTGACGACCTGCGGTCGGCCGCCGAGCTTCCACAGGCCCTCGATCCCGGTGATGCCGTCCAGGCGGACGACCGCTGAGGCGAGATGGAGAGCCGCGAGCTCGTCGGGCTCGAGACCGGGATCGGGGAGGTAGTAGAGGCTCTTGGGAATCCGGTAGCCCTCCAGGAGGGGATCCGTACCCGGGATCGGGATGAGCTGGACCGGCACCCCCATCTCGCGGAGGTCCTCCTTGTCCCTCTCGAAGGCACGGTGAAAGGCCGTGCGCGACTCGGGATAGCCCGGGACCCGGCTCTGGATCTCGGTCGCGCTGAGCGGACGCCCCGTCTCGAGAAGGGCGGCCATCAGGTTCAGCAGCCGTTCCAGCTTGCTCATCTCTCCACCCAGTCGGCGAGGACGACACCCGCAGCGCCGGCGGCCCGGAAGAAGGCTGGATCCTCGCCGGGGCCCCGACCCATGGTCGTCACGGCGAGATCGGCCCTGGCGAGGATCGTCCCCACCTCGGGTGGCTCGCGGAGCTCGACGCGATGCGGCGGCGGCATCTCCAGCTCCTCCGAGCTCGCGACCGTGACCGGGCTCCGGCACAGCTCGAGCACCGTGCGGCTGTGATGGCTCACACCCCGGTGCCGGTCACGTTCATCCCCGCTGGAGACCCGGAGCACCATGAGGGGCCTGCCACCGAGAGCGGCAGTCTGGTCGAGGATGGTAGCGACCTCGAGGCCCGTGGTACCCAGCTTGGATGCTGTACCGGTGATCCCAGGGCCCATGGAGACGACGACTGCGTCCGCACCGAGGTCTCCGAGGGCGACGCTGAGCGCCGAGGGCACGGTCACCGCCTCGCGCCCACCCCCGAAGGCGTTCCCGGCGGTCACGGTCCCGTCCAGGATCCGCCGCTGCACGAGGGCGGCGACGAGGTCGCTCAGCACGAGCGGCAGCGCAGCACCATCGGTCATCACGTACACGAGGCGAGCTTCCGGTCTCAGGTGCTTGAACACCGATGCGACCACCGCCATCTGGCTGTGCAGCCCGCAGACCGCCACCGGGAGCCCTCGCAGGACCGTCGGGAGCTCGTCTTCCCGCTCTTCTGTTGCCCCGGTGTCGACCTGGAGACTCGTGTAGCGCAGCTTCATGATGTGGCCGGGTCCGGGATGCACGAAGGAGGGGCGTTCAAGGTTCCAGTGAACGACGTGCCATCCGCCGGTCCCCAGATCGAGGTCGACGGCGGTCGTGTTGACGACGACGCGGTCTCCGGGCGCCACCGGGCCCACCAGATCTGTGAGGACGTAGGCGCGCTCCGGTCCGGGTCCGCGCCCCGTCGAGGTGAGATCGACCAGGACACGCTGGAGGCCTGGTCGGGCGTCGGAGATCTCGGTGACGACACCTGTGTGGAACGCGGGCATGGAGAGCTCCTACAGGGAGTCGATCAGCTTCTCCACCCGATCGTCCCGGGCCTTGAACGGGTCCTTGCACAGGACGGTGCGCTGCGCCTGGTCGTTCAGCTTCAGGTGGACCCAGTCGACCGTGTAGTCACGCTTGCGCTCCTTCGCCCTTCGGATGAACTCACCGCGCAACCGGGCGCGGGTGGTCTGGGGAGGTGACTCCATCGCGCGGATGATCTCGGTCTCGGGGTCCTCCGTGTACGGCGGGACCTCGGGCAGGCGTTCGACCATGTCGCGAGCCTGGAGCTTGTAGAACAGCCCCCGGTCCCGGTTGACGTCGTGGTACTGGAGATCCATCAAGGCGACCTTCGGGTGCGTCAGAGGAAGGTCGTGCCGAGATCGATACGCCTCGATCAGGTTGTGCTTGATGACCCAGTCGACCTCCCGATCGAGCGTGAAGGGGTCCTTCTCCAGCCCTGTCATGCAGTGCTCCCACATCTCGAGAGCCTTGGCCTCGAGCGGTGGGAGATCGCGCTTGCCGGCGTAGCGGAGCGCCCGTTCGAGGTACTCGGACTGGATCTCCAGGGCGCTGGCCTCGCGCCCGTTGGCCAGCCGGACCTTCCGACGGCAGGTCAGGTCGTGGCTGATCTCGCGTATCGCCCTGATCGGGTTCTCGAGGGTCATGTCGCGCATCACGACGGTTGGCTCCTCGAGCATCCGGAGCAGGACTGCGCAGGCGCCGATCTTCAGGAAGCTCGCGTACTCGCTCATGTTCGAGTCCCCGACGATCACGTGCAGTCGGCGGTAGCGCTCCGCGTCGGCGTGAGGCTCGTCTCGCGTGTTGATTATCGGGCGCGAACGGGTGGTGGCGCTGGACACCCCTTCCCAGATGTGCTCGGCGCGCTGGCTCACGCAGAACATGGCGCCACGAGCTGTCTGGAGGACCTTGCCGGCACCGGCGTAGATCTGCCGGGTGACGAGGAAGGGGATCAGGACCTCCGCGTAGTGGGAGAAGTCATCCCGCCGGCTGGTGAGGTAGTTCTCGTGGCAGCCGTAGGAGTTGCCGGCGGAGTCGGTGTTGTTCTTGAAGAGGTAGATGTCGCCCCGGATGCCCTCCTCGCGCAGCCGCTTCTCCGCGCTGTCGAGCAGCTGCTCGAGGATCCTCTCCCCCGCCTTGTCGTGGACGATCAGGTCGCGGATCGAGTCGCACTCCGGCGTCGCGTACTCGGGGTGGGATCCGACGTCCAGGTAGAGCCGAGCGCCGTTCGCCAGGAACACGTTGCTGCTCCGGCCCCAGGACACGACTCTCCGGAACAGGTAGCGGGCGACCTCGTCGGGGCTGAGGCGGCGTTGCCCCCGCAGCGTGCAGGTCACCCCGTACTCGTTCTCGAGGCCGAAGATCCGGCGGTCCATCCCCGCCACGCTACCGGGGGCGGGGGGCGCCGGGGAGGCGTGTACCCCGGGTCTCAGCCGGCCAGCAGCCCCGCGAGCTCGTCGTCCTCGACCCGGCGGAACGCCCTCCTGCCGTTGGTCCGAGCGAGCACCGCCACCTCCAGGTCGTCGACGGTGAGGGTCCTGTCCGGCCCGCCCAGCGCTCTGCCGGCGGCCCTGGCTGCCGAGCCGAGGTCGAGCTGGGGACCCCACGCCTCCTCCAGGCGCTCGGCGATGGCCTCGGCCTCGCCTCCGAGGACGGTGAAGCGGGTCTCGTCCATGACGGTGCCGTCGTAGAGGATGTGGAACATCTGGTCTGCTGACGGATCCTCACCGATCTCGGCCACAAGGATCTCCACCTCCATCGGCTTCATCTCGTGGGTGAAGATCTGCCCCAGGATCTGTGCGTACTGGTTGGCGAGGCTGCGCGCATCCACGTCTTCGCGGCTGAACGAGTAGCCCTTCAGGTCGGCGTGGCGCACACCGGCTATCCGCAGCTGGTCGAACTCGTTGTACTTCCCCACACCCGCGAACGCGATTCGGTCGTAGATCTCGCTCACCTTGCGGAGGGTGTGGGACGGGTTCTCTGCACAGATGACGATCCCGTCGTCATATGTGAGCGCAGCCAGGCTCCTCCCCCGAGCGATTCCCTTCCGGGCGTAGTCCGCCCGATCCTTCATGACCTGCTCGGGTGCCACGTAGAACGGCATGCTCATCGTGATCCACCACCCAGCGACCCGCCACCCAGGCCTCCGGCCCCTTCGGCCATGGCCAGATCATCGAGCATCGTCCGGAACCGCTCGGCAACCTCCCCCGGGTCGGCCCGCTCGAAGCCCTCCGCGGTGATCGTGGCAACGGTCGGATAGATTCCCCGGACCAGGTCGGGGCCACCGGTCGCGGAATCCTCGTCGGCGGCCTGGAACAGCGACGAGATGGCGAGGCGCACGGTGGCCTCCCGATCGAGGTTCTCCCGGTAGCCGAGCTTGATGACCGTGCCGGCATGGAGGCTCCCGGAACCGGTGGTGGCATGGTTCCGCTCCTCGTAGCGACCGCCGGTGACGTCGTACTCGAAGAGTCGGCCCTGCTCGCGCCGCTGGTCGAACCCCGCGAAGAGGGGCACGACCACCATGCCCTGCATGGCAGCCGGAAGGTGGTTGCGCACCATCACGCCGAGCTGGTTGGCCTTGCCCTCCAGGCTCAGTGCCTGGCCCTCCACCTTCTCGTAGTGCTCCAGCTGGAGCTGGAAGAGCTTCACCATCTCCATCGCAGGCCCGGCGGCACCTGCGATCGCCACCCCCGACCACCTGTCGGCCGGAAAGACCTTCTCGAGGTCGCGATGGCTGATGAGGTTCCCCGCCGTCGCCCGGCGGTCACCGGCCATCACCACACCATCGGAGTATCGGATGGCCACGACGGTCGTGCCGTGGGTGATCTCGATGCTGCCCGGTACGTTCTGACCGGGCGGAGCGGGAAGCACTCCCTGCCGACCAGCGAGCGTGTAGAAGTCAGGACCGGGATCGGCCCCCGGTGGGAAGATCGGAAGGCTCACGCCGCACGAGGCTACCGGGTCGGGCACCTGTGGCGAACACCACCTTCCCGTCGTGCGGTCACCGGGCGACCGGTCAGGGGACGAGGTGCGGAAGCGCTACTCCCCACCCTTCTGGATGTAGGACTTCACGAACTCCTCGGCGTTTGTCTCGAGAACCTCGTCGATCTCGTCGAGCAGGTCGTCGAGCTCCGCCTTGATCTTCTCACCGGCCTCAGCTGTCGAGGCGATCTCCTCGATCTCCTCCTGGTCACGAGCCGACGACGGCTTCCGCTTTCTCTCCTGTTCAGCCATGCTGCACCCTGATTCCTGGTTCACCCGGAGCGGGGAACCATCCGGACTACAAGTATCGGCGTGATCTTCGCTCGATCCCACCCCATTTCACGAACCTGTCATGAACCTAGTTTGCCGAGCAACTCCGCAGCTGTGGCGGACTCTGCTATCAGCTCGCCCACGTGCGTCGCAGTCCCCCTGGTCGGCTCCATCATCGGAACCCGCCGGAGCGGTTCGCTTCCGAGGTCGAACACGAGGGAGTCCCAGTTCGCAGCCACGATCTGTGTCGACCACTTCTGGAGGCACTTGCCCCTGAAGAAGGCGCGGGTGTCGCCGGGTGGCTCCTGCACCGCAGCGATCACCTCGTCATCGGAGGTCATGCGTTGCATCGGAAGTCGGAGGAACAAGGACTTGCCCGGTCGCAGATCGTGGTACTGCAGGTCCATCGCGGCGAGCCGGGGGTCGTCCCAGTCCAGCCCGTGCTTCTCTCGATATCCCCCGATGAGTCGGTACTTCGCGACCCAGTCGAGCTGGTCGTGGAGCGACATCGGGTCGGTCTCGAGAGCGGTGAGCACCTCTTCCCAGCGCCTCAGCACCTCGTCGCCGCTCGGTCCTATGGCGTCGAGGCCTCGCACCTCGGAGTACTTCCGAGCGCGGTCGTACAGCTCCCACTGCAGCTCCACCGCAGTGATGCTCGTGCCGTCCTTCAGCTCGAGTGGTTGCCGGAGGGTGAGGTCGTAGGACACATCACGCATCGACGGAACCGGCGCGGCCAGCTCGAAGGTGCGCGGCAGCTCGTCGTCCTCGACCATCGCGAGGACGAACTGCGTCGTGCCGACCTTGAGGAAGGTCGAGACCTCCGCGAGGTTCGCATCGCCCACGATCACGTGTACCCGGCGGTACTTCTGCGCGTCGGCATGGGGTTCGTCGCGCGTGTTGACTATCGGCCTCTTCAGCGTGGTCTCGAGGCCGACCTCCTCTTCGAAGAAGTCCGCCCGCTGGGTCAGCTGGAAGGGAACCTCGCCCTTGCTGCGTCCGCTGGCCTCCGTACCCACCTTTCCTGCTCCGGTGAAGACCTGCCGGGTGATGAAGTGCGGCATCAGGTGAGCGACCAATCGACCGAACGGCACGGAGCGATCGACCAGGTAGTTCTCGTGGCAGCCGTAGGAGTTGCCCTTGCGATCGGAGTTGTTCTTGTAGACGACGATCTCCTGACCAGGTGGGAGAATCCTCTCCGCGGCTTCCATGGACCGCAGGAGGATCTGCTCGCCGGCCCGGTCCCACACCACCACCGCGCGGGCGTCACCGCACTCCGGGGTCGACAGCTCCGGATGGGCATGGTCGACGTAGTAGCGGGCCCCATTGGTCAGAACCGCGTTGACCAGATGGGTCTCCACCTTGGGTGCGAGGGTCCCCTCGGGGCTGAAGCCCCGTGCGTCGTTGGCCGGGGACTCGTCCTCGAAGTCCCATCCGACCTTCGGCCCCGACCCCGGCGCCCCGACCCGGTCGAGACCGTTCACGTAGGCGTTGATGAGGATGGAGGAAGCGGCGATCGGATTCGACTCGGCAGCACCGCGGAGCACGATGCCGAACTCGGTCTCGATCCCGCAGATCTTCCGCAGGGCCATGCGATGACGTTACCCGTCAGAGGTACTGTCCGGTCGCGACGTGCTCGATCGTCCGCCCGCCGGAGGTCTCGTCCTCGTTCGCGATGAGCGTCCGGACGTACACGATCCTCTCCCCCTTCTTGCCCGAGATCTTCGCCCAGTCGTCGGGATTGGTGGTGTTCGGGAGGTCCTCGTGCTCCTTGTACTCCTGCCGGATCGAGCGGATCAGGTCGTCGACGCAGATGCCCTTGGTCCCGGTCTCCAGGAAGCGCTTGATCGCGAGCTTCTTCGCCCGTCTGACGATGTTCTCGATCATCGCGCCGGACGCGAAGTCCTTGAAGAACATCACCTCCTTGTCACCGTTCTGGTAGGTGACCTCCAGGAAGCGGTTCTCCGATTCCGTTGAGTACATCTCGACGACCGTCTTCTCGATCATCATCCGGACCGTCTTGTCGCGGTCGCCGCCTCCCAGCTCCGCCACCTCCTCGGCATCGAGAGGCAGATCGGTCGTCAGGTATCGGGCGAAGATCGCTGCGGCGGACTCCTCGTCGGGGCGCTCGATCTTGATCTTCACGTCGAGCCGGCCCGGCCGGAGGATCGCGGGATCGATGAGATCCTCGCGGTTCGAGGCGCCGATCACTATGACGTTCTTGAGGGCCTCGACCCCGTCGATCTCCGCCAGGAGCTGCGGGACGATGGTGGACTCCATGTCGGAGCTGATGCCGGTCCCCCGGGTGCGGAACAGCGAGTCCATCTCGTCGAAGAAGACGATGACGGGCCAACCCTCCTCCGACTTCTCGCGGGCCCTCTGGAACACGAGGCGGATCTGCCGCTCGGTCTCGCCGACGTACTTGTTGAGGAGCTCGGGGCCCTTGATGTTGAGGAAGTAGCTGCGGGCCTCCTTGTCGCCGGACAGCTCAGCCACCTTCTTGGCAAGTGAGTTGGCGACAGCCTTGGCGATCAGGGTCTTGCCGCAGCCTGGCGGGCCGTAGAGCAGGATCCCCTTGGGCGCCGGGAGCTTGTGCTCGGCGAACAGGTCGTGGTGGAGGAAGGGGAGCTCGACCGCGTCGACGATCTGCTCGATCTGACCATCCAGGCCGCCCACGTCGAGGTAGGTGATGTCGGGGACCTCTTCGAGGACGAGCTCCTCCACCTCGGGACGGGGTAGCCGCTCCAGCAGCAGCCCGGACCTGCCGTCCATGAGCACGTGGTCGCCGGAGCGCAGGCGCTGCCCCCTGAGGTGTTCGGCCAGCTCCACCACCCGCTCCTCGTCCGCGCGGCCCACGATGATCGCCCGGACCCCGTCGTCGATGACCTCCTTGATGGTGACCACCTCGCCGGACTGCTCCGGCGAGCGGCTCAGCACCACGTTCAGCGATTCGTTCAGCACGACCTCTCTTCCGCTCTGGAGGTCCTCGCCGGTGAGATCGGGATGTAGCGAGACACGCATCTTGCGCCCGCCGGAGAAGACGTCCACGGTGCCGTCGTCGTTCCGGCCGAGCAGCGTGCCGTACGCAGCCGGGGGCTGTGTGAGCTTCTCGACCTCCTCCCTCAGCGTCTGGATGTGCTCCCGGGCTTCGCGAAGGGTGTAGGTCAGCTTCTCGTTCTGGCCCACGGCCTGTGCGAGCTGGCCCTTGGTCTCGAGAAGACGCTCCTCGAGGGTGCGAACCCGTTTGGGGGCGTCCTGCAACCGCTGACGTAGAGCGACGACCTCCTCCTCCAGGAGGGCGACCTGCTCCTGCAGCTCGGCCAGCTCGGCTTCCTGCGCCTGGGGCTGCTCTGGGTCGTCGGCGTGGTCTACCGGAACCACCTCCCGTCGCTCGATGGGACGCTACCGCACCGGGATGGCTTCGGTGGTGCACCCGGTGAGCCGGCGCACGCGCCCAGGATGCCCGGGTTTGGTGCGGGAACCACTGGTTTCCTAGTCTTCGGCCCGGGCTCCCGGGCAAGCCGGCGAGGCCGTTATTTACCTCGGCAATGCCGTGTTTATTAGTGGTGACCGGCTACACTACGCCGTGGAGCGAACCCTCAAAGGAGAGGTACAGGCACCATGAAGGTCTGGATCGATCAGGATCTCTGCACCGGTGACGGGCTGTGCGAAGAGATCGCACCGGACGTCTTCACCCTTCTCGACGACGGCCTCGCGTACGTCAAGGAAGGTGACAAGGTCTTCAACAACCCAGGAGGCGCGGAGGGCCTGGCCAACGTCCCGGCGGGCCAGGAAGAGGCCACGATCGAGGCGGCCGAGGAGTGCCCCGGGGAGTGCATCTTCATCGAGGTGGAGTAGGAGGCCTCACGGGACGAGGAGGCGCGCATGGGTGAGGAACCCTGTGTGCGCCACCATGCGGTGGTCGGGGCGCACCGCCGCACCCTCGACGTGCCACCCCCGCTGCAGCACCTCGACGGTCTCCGCCATCGAGAAGCGTGTCCCCGAGAGGGCCTCGCGGAGCTGTGAGACCTGCGTGACGCTGGGGGTGTAGGCGACCAGGATCCCACCGGGCCGCAGAGCCTGCTCAGCGTGCTTCACCGCCAGCCACGGCTCGGGGAGGTCGAGCACCACCCGATCGAGCCCGCTCTCGTCGATCCCCTCGTAGCAGTCGCGGATCTCCACGCGGTACCTCTGCATGGCCTCGTCTCCCAGGAACTCGTGGACGTTGGCTGCGGCCCGCTCGGCGAAGTCCGGCCGGAGCTCGTAGCCGACCACCTCCGCACCCGCCCGCAGCAGGGTCATCGAGAGGGCTCCGGAGCCCACCCCCGATTCGAGGATCCGGGCTCCCGGGTGGACGTCCGCGAGCACGAGGATGGGTCCCAGGTCCTTCGGGTAGATCACCTGGGCCCCGCGAGGCATCTTCAGGACGAAATCGGCCAGGGTCGGCCGAAGCACCAGGTAGCGCGCCCCCTGTGACGACCGGAGGCTCGAACCTTCCTCCCGGCCGATCAGGTCGTCGTGGGGAAGGAAGCCCGCATGCGAGTGGAACTGAGCACCGGGCTCGAGCCGGACGATGTAGCGCCTACCCTTCGAGTCCACCAGGAGCACCCGTTCACCGGGCCGCAGCGCGGCAGTCACGTCGCCCTCCTTCCCGCCCGCTCCGAGAGCCTGCAGAAGGCACAGATCTCCGCGGGCGTGGGTGCACCGCACAGCGCGCAGGGGTGAAGATCACCTCGGGCCTCCTCGGATTCCACCCGGAAGTGGTGAGAGGCCCTGTCGAGGAAGCCGAAGTAGAAGTCGTGCTTGCTCCCCGGAGAGGCGACCTCGACCTCGTTGAGCACCTCCTTGTAGCGGAGGTGACGGTTCCCTGCGGCCATCGGACACTCCTCGACGATGTAGTCGATCCCCCTCAGGACGCAATAGGCGGCCAGCTCGCGCTCGCCCAGCCGGACGAGGGGCTTCACCTTGCGCGGGAAGCCCTCGCGTTCGGGCAGCACGGGGAGCTGCCGGCCGAGGTACTCGGTGTTCCAGCGGAGGACGTTGCCGAACAGCACGGCTGCCTCGTCGTCGAGGTTGTGGCCGGTCGCGAGCACGTCGTAGCCACTGGAGCGAGCGGCCTCATCGAAGAGATGGCGCTTGGTGGTTCCGCACAGGGAGCAGGGGTTGCGTCGCGCGGCTCGGGCGCCGTCGGGGATGGTGAACCCGTGGTCGCTCGGGACGTCGACCTCGAGGAGCCGGGCGCCGCGCTTCTCCGCGAACGCCCGAGCGGCCATCGCCGATGTGTCGCTGTACCCGTCGATCCCCAGCCCGACGTAGAGCCCGTCAGCCGGATGGCCGAGCTCCAAGAGGATGTCCCAGACCGCGAGGCTGTCCTTGCCTCCAGAGACCGCTGTGAGCACGCGCTCCCCCGGGACGATCATCTTGTGATCATCGATCGCGCGGTTCACCTGCTCGCGGCAGTGGCGCAGGAAGTGCTCATGGCAGAAGGCCGCGTTGTGGCGCCTCACCTCGACTGCTGCCGGGGAGCGGCAGACCTTGCACCTCACCGATCCGTGCCCCCGGAGATGACCGGGCGGATCTCCACCTGGTCATGGTCCGCGAGCCGGACGTCGCCGGGCACGAGCGTGTCGTTGCGGATCACGAGGAACGACTCGCGGTTCAGGCCCAAGCGATCGAGCAGCTCGGCCACCCGAATGGGACCTGGCACCTCCACCTCGCGCGTCGGGTTTCTCAGCTGGACCTTCACCGGTGGGCCAGCCTACCGACTGCTCCTTCGTGGAGAGGTGGCCGGCCTCACGTCCACCCGGAGGGACTCTCCCGGTTGGAGCCGCGTCCGGTACACGAGCTGCGGCTCCCTGCGCCAAGCCCACTGCACCACCCACACGCCCCACGCCACGGCTCCCGCGACGAGCCACCGCGAGTCGCCTCCCAGGAGACCGTCCTCCCAGCCACGTCGCCTGAGGTACCCCATCGGCGTGCCCAGGGTCCGCTCCGCGCGCGGCAGCAGCGCGGATGGCGGGGAATGCACGAACCTTCAAAGCCGCCGGACCTCGATGATCGCCGACTTCCTCCGACCTCGCCTGCGCCCGACCAGGAAGGCCAGCACCACGATCGTCGCCCCCACAACCAGGCCCGCCATGAGTGCTGTGCTCACCGCCTGGTCCGCCACCTCGTCGACCTCGCCCTGGAGTGCACGGAAGCGCGACTCGATGTCCTGCCGAGTGATTCGCTCCGCGCGCGGTCCGGTACCGGCTGCACTCACGGCCGATCCCCGAACTGCTTCGGGATTCGGCGCACGAGCACGACGGCCATGAGCGCTGCCAGCAGCACCACCGCGAAGTACGGCGCCACGCTCGAGTCGCCGCGGGCGTCGAGGTAGCGACCCCCTTCGGCCTGGAGCAGGCGGAGCACACCGAGCAGCAGCAGGCTCGCTCCGATGGCCGTCGCGACTGCCGCACCGATCCCATAGGCCAGGTACCACCCGAGACCCCTTAGTGGGTCGACGGTCTCCTGCCGGGCGTATGCCTTGAGGAGCTCCCAGAGCTCCCGGATCTCGCTCGCGAAGGACCTGCCCTGAGCCAACCTCACTCCTCTTTCGCTGCCCGCGAGGACATGCTGGCCGCCGACGGGAGACCCAGTCTCACCACGGGCGCATCCTCGGTGCAAGCGTCACGAGTCGGGGCCCTCTCCTGCGCCGATGGGCATCGGGTCGACATCGGCGACGGCCGGCGCCTCCGGGTACTGCACGAGGATGGTGGCCAGGAGGTCCTGGAGGCGCATCGTCTCCTCCTCGGAGATCTGCGCGGCGTTGGCCAGGTAGGAGAAGGTGATCTCGAAGCCCGGCACGGTCGAGGTGTAGCCGCCGAGAGCCGTGCTCTCGGCGAGTTGGCCGGTCTTGGCCCTGAGGCGCCCCGCCACCAAGGTGTCCTCGAAGCGCTCGCGCAACGTCCCGCTCTCCGCCGCCACCGGCATCGATGTCGCGAGGTACGAGTTGGGTCCGGCCCGGGTCAGGATCTCGCTGATCAGCGAGCATGTGAGGCGGTTCCCGCCGTGGAGCCCCGAGCCGTCCGCCAGGACCACGCCGTCGAGCGGCAGCCCCTGTTGGTCGAGCGTGGCCCGCATCACCGCCAGACCGGCTGCGGTGGAGCCGTCGGGGCCCAGGCGCGCTCCAGCTCCTTCACCAGCATCTCCGCGGTGGTGTTGTCGGACTCGGTCATCATCTGCTCGACGATCTCGTGCATCGGCGGTGACTCGATCGCAGCGATCTCGGCGAGTCCCTCGGGGGCCACGTCGGCGCCGCTACCTCCCTGAACCTCCACCCCGCGCTCGGCGAGGAGGTCCGCCAGGGTCTGGGCGGCCAGCGCGGCGGGGTCGCTCGAGGGCGTGGGGATGATCACCGATTCGGGGTCGGTGGCGAAGGTCGTGAAGCCGTGGTTGACCAGGAGTGCGTCGAGTGGGCCGGGAACGGACTTCGGACCGTGCTCGCGCGGTTCCCAGCCCTCCACCTCGAGCTGCTCGTCGTAGCGGGAGTCGTCTCCGATGATCTCCCCGGTGATCGTGGTGATGCCCGCGTCCACCACGCGGTCCGCGAGCTGCTCGAAGGCGGTGTGGACCTGCTCATCCTCGAATCCCGCGAGGAAGTCGTCGGTGGCGAGGAGGGGGTCTCCCCCACCGATGAGCCACAGGTCACCTTCCAGAACGCCGTCGGTCGGAGCCGCCGTGGCGGACGCGACGGTGCGGTACCGCGCATCGGGGCCCAGCTCGCTCAGCACCACGTGTGCCACGACGGTCTTCTGGTTCGAGGCCGGGACGAGTCCGAGGTCGGCCTGCTCGCTCAGGATCGGCCGGCCGTCCTCCAGGACGACCAGGCAGGTGGAGGTGGGCGACTGGTCCAGCAACGGCTGGAGGGCGAGCCGGAGACGATCGTCCCCGGTAGGTCTGAGGAGCTCCCGAGGTACCCGGCGTGGGGAGAGGACCGGTGTCGCCGCGCCGGGTCCACCGATCTCCTCGGGCACGTCGTCATCGCCCTCGACACCGACCGCCGCCCAGAATCCAAGTGCAGCCAGGATCATCAGGGAGAGCGGCAGCAGCAGGCGTCGCACGGCTGGAGCCTATGAGCGTGGCGGGACCGTGCGGTGGCACGACTCCGATCTCAGAGCCCTCGTCGGAGCCGCCACGACGAGTAGGCGGTGACGAGCTCGAGGGCGCGGACCGCTCGGTTCGAGCTCGCGTAGCAGAGCTTCCCGCTCTCTCTCACCCCCCTGACGGCGGCGTTGCCGGGCGATGTGACGGCCAGCTCGGTGGCGACCAGCACGGGCTTGTGGAGGGAGTCGGCGAGCTCGGCCGCTACCAGGGCGAACCGTCGATCCTGTCGGGCGTGGTACTCGGTGATCCGCTGAAGTCCCCACTCCGGGTGGAACGGACCGCGACGCTCGAGCTCGGCCTGGTTGTCCTGGATCCCCATGCCGAGGAGGATCACGGAGTCGACATCCGGGTGCTGGGTGACCAGCTCGAGCACGGCGGGCACGGTGTCCTTGGTCTCGCCACCGGCCAGGTCGACAGGGTTGTTGCGGCTCCAGCGGGGTGGGAGCTCGCTGTCGAGGGCGGCCCGCAGGTCGTCGGGCAGCGGCTGCAGCACGAGAGAGGAGCGCGAGATCGCGTCCGCCGTCACGACCCCCCAGCCACCGGCGGTCGTCACGACCATGACCCGGGGACCCGCAGGGGGGGGCTGCGTGGCGAAGGTCGCAGCCACCTCGTAGGCCTCTTCGATGGTTCTGGCACGGGTGATCCCCGCCTGGCGGCACAGCCCGTCGAAGACGCGGTCGTCGGTCGCGAGCGACCCGGTGTGGCTCGCCGCGGCCCGGGCTCCGAGCTCGGAGGTGCCGCCCTTGACCACGACCACCGGCATCTGGGCTGCCACCCGGCTCACCCTCTCGAAGAACTCCCGTCCGTTCGGCACCGCCTCCAGGTAGGCGAGGGCAACCGCGGTGTGCGGATCGGCGGCGAAGTACTCGAGGAAGTCGATGACCCCGACCATTGCGGCGTTGCCAGCCGAGACGGCGCGGCTCACCCCCACGCCTGAGTGGAGGGCGTAGTTCTCGAAGGACGAGACGAAGTTCCCGGATTGGCTCACGATGCCGATGCGGCCGGGTGGAGGGTAGGGCGCGACGATCTGGGCACAGAGGGAGGCCGGCGTCGAGACGACGCCCTGGCCGTTCGGACCGACGAGCACGATGCCAAGGTCCTCGCACAGCCCCACCAACTCATCCTGGGCCCGACGACCCTCCGGTCCCGCTTCGCCGTACCCCGCAGAGGCACAGAACGCCGCTCTGATCCCCTTCTCGGCGCAGGCTCGCAGGACGGCGGGATTGGCTGGTGCCGGCGTGCAGAGGAACACGAGATCGCACTCTCCTGCCGGGATCTCCTCCACGGTGGTGGTGGTCTCCAGTCCGAGGAGCTCACTCCCGTCTCTGCTCGTCGCGTAGACCGCCCCTCGGTAGCCACAGGCGAGGATGTTGTGGAGCGCGACGAAGCCGAACTTGCCCGGGTGCGTGCTGGCGCCGGTCACGAGCACTCCCCGCGGCTCGAAGAGCGCGTCGAACTGAGCCCTCGTGGCCATCAGCTCTCGGCTCCCATGTCGATCTCGACGAGGGCGTCGACGGCGATCGGTCTGCCTCCGACGACGATGAGCGGGTTCAGATCGGCCGACACGATCTCGGGGTGGTCGCTCGCCGCGTTCGAGAGGGCCAGCAGCACCGACTCCATCGCGTCCCTGTCCAGGGCGGGCTCTCCGCGGAGCCCGTCGAGCAGAGCCTGCCCGGAGAGATCGTCCAGCATCTCCCTTGCGTCGATCGCGCTCATCGGCACCAGTCGGATGCTGACGTCAGCGACGGCCTCGGCCAGCACCCCGCCCAGACCGACCATGACGGTCATGCCGAACTGCGGGTCGCGGCTCAGGCCCGCGATGAGCTCCCGCGCGCCGTGGAGCATCGGTGCCACGAGCACCGAGACGACTCCGTCATCCGGTGTCGACGACGCCAGCAGGTCTGCGGCGGCGGCGGCGACCGCTGCCGCGTCCGTGAGCCCGAGTCGGACCAACCCCCGCTCGGTCTTGTGGGTGATCCGGTCGCCGCACAGCTTCGCCACGACCGGGTAGCCCAGCTCGTCCGCTGCATCGGCGGCCTCCCCGGGACTCCACGCCACGATCTCCGGTGGGAACTGCACGCCGTAGGGACGTAGCAGCGCCTTGGAGTCGGCTTCTGAGAGCGTTCGGGTGCGATCACCCACGGGGGGCGAGCCTACGCAGGCGGCTCGAGCCCGCGCCGAATCCCGAACGGAGTCCGCACGGGACGGCTCACCTATCGTGGGGAGCTGTGAGCTGGCAGATCCGGGGCCTCATCGAGGGGTTCTACGGTCCGCCTTGGTCCTGGGACGATCGAGCCCTGGTCATGCGGTTCTGCCATGAGCGCGGCATGACCCACTACATCTACGCGCCCAAGGACGATCCGCTCCACAGGGAGCACTGGCGAACCCCGTACCCTCCCGAGCAGCTGGAGGGGTTCGGCCGGCTGCTGGCCGAGGAGACGCTCCAGGTCGGCTTCGCCATCTCCCCGGGGCTCTCCATCGACTACGACGACGTCGAGGACCGGGACGCCCTGGTGGCGAAGTGCGACCAGGTCGTGGAGGTCGGAGTCCAGCTCATCTGCCTGGCCCTCGACGACATCCCGATCAGGCCCGGCCTCGGCGAGGATCAGGTGCGTCTGACGCGGTTCCTCCGCGACCACCTCGGCGATCGGGCGGGTCTCGTGCTAGTGCCCACCCACTACACCGGTACTTCGCCGAACCCGTACCTGGCGGCCTTGGCCGAGGGAACCCCCGAGGACGTCCCGATCGCTTGGACCGGCCGGACCGTCGTGTGCGACAGCATCACCGCCCGTGAAGCGAGCGAGCGTGCCCAGGCCCTCGGCGGGCGCCCGCCGCTGGTGTGGGACAACTATCCGGTGAACGACGCGCTGATGGCGGACCAGCTGTTCATGGGGCCGCTGCGCGGCCGGGATCCCGATCTGTCGGTTGCCTGCTCCGGATACCTGGCGAACCCGATGGTGCAGGCCCGGTGCTCTCTCCTCCCCCTCGCCTCGATCGCCGGCTACCTGCGGGGCGAGGATCCCGCTGAGGTGTGGCTCAGTGAGGCCGAGGAGCTCGGGATCCGCGTCTTCGCCGAGGCGTGCGACGGGCAGTGGCCTCTGCAGCTAGTCCGAGCGCTGGCGGCGGAGGGACTCGCGGCGACCGGCTCCGCCGAAGCCGTCGCCCGCGTGCGGCAGTGGTTCGAGGCCGCCGCGCGCTGCGAGGTCGCGGGTCTCGGCCAGGAAGCGGACCAGTGGGTGGAGCAGATCCACCTGGAGGCCGGCGCGGCCCTGGTCGCGGTGGAGGTTCTGGAGCGGATCATGGGATGCGCCTCGACCTCGAGGGTCGGGGCTCTCGGCGGCGCGACCGAGCTGGCGCTGATGGGAGCGGCGTTGTGGCAGCAGCTCCCAAGGGCGTGCGTCACGGTCATGGGGCCCCGCAGGGGGTTCCGACCCGTGATCTCCCAGAGCGCCGACGGCGGGTGGCAGGTGCACGCCGCGGCGCTCCAGGACGGCGAGAACGCGGTGGACACGCTCCTCGCCTGGGCCTTCGAGCAGCTGGAGGCGGCGGAGTCCGCTGGTTGACCGCCTACGGCTCCAGCGCGGAGCGGAAGAACTCGCGGAAGTGCTGCAGGTAGGCCTCCAGGGCCTCGTCCGTGAGCGGATCACGGTCGAGGAGTCCCTCGATGAAGGGCAGGTCGGAGAAGTAGCTCAGCAGTGCGCCGTACCCGGTGAGCAGGAGCATCTCGGGATCGAACTTCCTATAGGTACCGGCACCCATCTCCCTGTCGAAGTAATCACAGGCCCGGAGGAAGAGCGGCCTCAACGCAGAGCCGAGGTCGATTCCGGAGTGGGAGCCGCTCTCGAGAGCCTCGCGCCGGGCGATCCGCACGAACTCCGGGTTGGCCTGGAAGAAGCGGAACCCGGCGGTGATGACGTCGCTCACGAGCGACCACCCCTCGCGATCCGGGTTCTCGGGCCCGGTCGCATCGTCGACCCGCGCCATCCACTCCACGAGCGCTGTCTGGAACACCTCTCTGTACAGGGTGTCCTTGGACGGGAAGTGGTGCAGAAGGCTCTGCCGCTTGATCCCGACCGCCTCTGCGATGTCGTTCAGGGAGGTGCCCTCGTAGCCGTGCTCGGCGAAGCAGCGCCGAGACTCCACGAGGATCGCGTCACGTGTCGGGGACCCGGAATCCAGTGCAGCCACGTCAGCAGAGCGTAGTGGGGGCGTTCTCGACGGTCCTCGACGAGTTCGGTGCAGCCGCCCGGCGGCGCGGTTGCACCGACGTCGCGTGTCTCCGCGCTAGGGTCGGCCGAAGGTCGACGATGGGGCTCACGGGAGGAGTGGCGTTGACCGAGATCGGCATCGAGCAGCGCGCCATCGACGTGATCCGCGGCCTCGCCATGGATGGTCCTCAGGCCGCCAAATCCGGGCACCCCGGCACCGCCATGGCCCTCGCTCCGCTCGCGACCGTCCTGTGGAGTCGAATCCTGCGCTACGACCCGGAGGTGCCGGAGTGGCCGGATCGTGACCGCTTCGTGCTCTCGGCCGGGCACGTCTCGATCCTGCTCTACTCGATCCTCCACCTCACCGGCTACGACCTCACCCTGGACGACCTGAGGGCGTTCCGGCAATGGGGAAGCCGTACTCCCGGGCACCCCGAGGCCGGGCACACACCGGGGGTCGAGGTCACGACCGGCCCGCTCGGCCAGGGGTTCGCAAACGCGGTCGGGATGGCCATCGCGGAGCGACACCTCCGCACGCGCTACGGGGCCGACCTGTTCGACCACCGGATCTACGGGATCTGCTCCGATGGGGACCTCGAGGAGGGCCTCAGCCACGAGGCCGCGTCCCTGGCCGGGCATCTCGGTCTCGGACGCCTCATCCTCGTGTACGACGACAACAGGATCACCATCGACGGCCCCACGGACCTCGCGTACTCGGACGACGCTGCACTTCGCTTCGAGGCCTACGGATGGCACGTCGATGACATCGGTGACGTCGCCAACGACACGGATGCGATCGAGGCAGCCCTGCGCCGGGCAGCCGATGTGGAGGGTGCCCCTTCCCTCATCGTGATGAGGAGTCACATCGGGTGGCCCTCCCCGGCCTTCACCGACACGGCGGCCGCGCACGGTGCACCGCTGGGAGACGAGGAGGTCGCGGTCACCAAGGGCCTCCTGGGACTCCCCCCCGAGGAGCGCTTCCACGTACCCGACGAGGTGCGCGCCTTCTTCAGCTACGCGGGAATCAGAGGGCGTGACGAGCGCCTCGCCTGGCAGGGTCGCTTCGACGCCCACGAGGGGCTCCAGGAGGAGCTGAGCGCAGCCCTGGCCGGAGAGGGGCTCGCCGGGTGGGAAGCGAAGCTCCCGGTGTGGGAACCGGGTCAGCGGATCGCCACGAGGAAGGCCAGCCAGGCCTGCTTCAACGCCGTCCTGGACGTGGTTCCCGGCCTGCTCGGGGGCGGCGCCGACCTCACCGGCAACACCGGAACCGAGCTGGCAGGAGTGGCTCCCCTGTCCGTCCACGAGCCCGCTGGACGGCAGATCCACTTCGGGGTCCGGGAGCACGCGATGGGTGCGGTGATGAACGGCATGGCACGCCACGGGGGCCTGCTTCCCGTCGGTGGGACCTTCTTCATCTTCAGCGACTACATGCGTCCCGCTGTCCGCTTGGCGGCGCTGATGGGCACACACGTCATCTACTCGTGGAGCCATGACTCGGTCGCCGTCGGAGAAGACGGCCCGACGCACCAGCCGGTCGAGCACCTTGCCTCGCTCCGGGCGATGCCCGGCCTGGTGGTCATCCGGCCCGCGGATGCGAACGAGTGCGCGCAGGCCTGGCGGATCGCCGTCGATCGTCGAGGACCGGTCGCCCTGATCCTCTCTCGCCAGGACCTGCCGGTGCTGGAGGGCACTGCCGATCGGGACGGCGTCCGGCGAGGGGCGTACGTCCTGGAGGAGGCGGCGGGGTCACCCGATCTCGTCCTGGTGGGCACCGGGAGCGAGGTGGCGGTGTGCACCGACGCCGCCTCGGTGCTGAGGACCGACGGTGTGCGGGTTCGGGTTGTCTCGATGCCGTCTTGGGAGCTGTTCGGGGAGCAGGACGACGATTACCGGGCCGCGGTGCTTCCACCCGGCACCCCCAGCGTGGCGGTCGAGGCGGGCGTCACCTTCGGTTGGGAGCGGTGGGCGGACCTGGCCGTCGGGATCGACCGCTTCGGGGCCAGCGCTCCCGGTGACCGCGTGCTCGCCGAGCTCGGCATCACCGTCAGCCAGGTCACCGAGAGAGCGCGCTCCCTGCTCTCATGACCGATCGCACGTCGACACAGAGACCCAGTCACGCGAGGATTCCCACATGACCCGACTAGTCGAGCTGTACCACCAGCAGGACCAGAGTCCGTGGCTGGACAACATCAAGCGCGACTGGATCTCGAACGGGGAACTCGAGCGCTGGATCCGGCGGGGCGTACGTGGCCTCACCTCCAACCCGACCATCTTCCAGCAGGCCATCCAATCGAGCGATGCCTACGACGGGCAGCTGCGCGAGCTGATCGGCGCAGGCCGCAGCGTCGAGCAGAGCTACTGGGAGATGGTCACCACCGACATCCGGGACGCGTCGGCGCTCCTCCGTCCCATCCATGAGGCAAGCGGCGGACTCGACGGGCACGTGTCCATCGAGGTCGATCCCGCGATCGCCCGTGACACCGAGGCAACGATCGTCGCTGCCCACGACCTCAACGCCTCTGTTGCAGAGCCGAACCTGCTCGTGAAGATCCCGAGCACCGTGGAGGGGCTCCCCGCGATCCGCCAGCTCGTGAGCGAGGGTCTGAGCATCAACTGCACGCTCCTGTTCTCGGTGCGCCGCTACGGAGAGGTCATCGACGCCTACATCGAAGGCCTCGAGGCATGCAGCGGCGACCTCTCGCGAGTTGCGAGCGTGGCCTCGTTCTTCGTGAGCCGGGTGGACACCGACTGCGACCGGCGGCTCGACCGGATCCCGGCTCCTCGGGCCGCTGCTCTCCGAGGAAGGGCCGCCGTCGCCAACGCCCAGCTCGCGTACCGGACCTTCCTGGAGAAGTTCAGCGGGCCTCGCTGGGAGTCGCTCGCCCGACGCGGTGCACGTGTCCAACGACCGCTGTGGGCATCGACCTCGACCAAGGACCCCGCGTACTGCCCCACGCTGTACGTGGATCCACTCATCGGTCCGCAGTCGGTGAACACGATGCCCGAGGTCACGCTCGAGGCCTTCGAGACCGGCGGTCGGGTGCAGCGGACCGTCGACGCCGACTTCAGCGCCGCCGAGTCGGCTCTGGAGGAGCTGGCGACGCTCGGGATCGACCTCGACGAGGTGACCCGGCGGCTCGAGGAGGAGGGCGTCGAGAAGTTCTCCGCCTCACACCAGGAGCTGCTGGCGACCCTGGAGGGCAAGGCGGCTGCACTTGCCGCTTAGAAGGCGGCGTTCCGGGGCACACGGATCTGCTCGGGGCCCCGGTAGGGTTCCGCGACATGACCGGTGACCTCCTGGCGACTCCGCTTCCGGAGCTCCTGGAGGAGGCGCGGCAGATCAGGGACCGCTCCCATGGCGCGAGGATCACCTACTCGCCGAAGGTCTTCGTCCCGCTGACCAAGCTGTGCAGAGATCGCTGTGGCTACTGCACCTTCGCTGAGCCGCCGGCGCGTGCGGTAGCGCCGTACCTCGACCCTGAGGCCGTGCTGGTGCTCGCCGACCACGGAGCCCGGGCCGGATGCCACGAGGTCCTGTTCACCCTCGGCGAGCGCCCGGAAGAGCGGTATCCGGTGGCCCGTCAGTGGCTCGTCGAGCACGGATACTCCTCCACCGTCGAGTACCTGGCAGCGATGTGCAGGCTCGTCCTGGATCAGACAGGCCTCCTGCCCCACGCCAACGCAGGGGCGCTCTCGGAGGCCGAGCTCGGCGAGCTGCGGCGGGTGGCCCCCTCCCAGGGGATGATGATCGAGTCGGTCGCCCCAGACCTCGCCTGCCACCGGGGCTCACCGGACAAGACCCCGGAACGCCGCCTCGCGACCCTCCATGCAGCGGGCCGTCTGCGCATCCCGTTCACGACGGGTCTCCTCGTCGGGATCGGCGAGAGCCGTGCTTCGCGATTGGAGACGCTGTCGGCGATCGCGGCGTCACACCGCCGGTGGGGACACGTGCAGGAGGTCATCGTCCAGAACTTCCTCCCGAAGCCGGGCACCGCGATGCAGTCGGCAGCTGCTTGTCCGCGAGAGGAGCTGCTGGAGACGATCGCCCTGGCCCGGATACTCCTACCTCCCGATGTGAGCGTCCAGGCGCCTCCCAACCTGAGCGAGGAGCTCGGGCCTCTCCTCGATGCGGGACTCGACGACTGGGGTGGCATCTCTCCCGTGACTTCGGACCACGTGAACCCAGAGCGGCCGTGGCCCGCGATCGACCACCTGCGCGCGGTGACGGAGCAACGGGGCTTCGAGCTCGCTCCCCGGCTCACGATCCATCCCCGATTCCTGCTCGGTCACGAGGAGTGGGTGGACAGCGTTCTCCTCCCCGCGCTCCTGGACCGCTCCGACGCGGAGGGATTGGCGCGTGATGATCCCGGTTCGGTCTTTCCCGAGCCCGCCACTCCGGGGAGGGAGAGCACTGCATGGTGTGCGGGCTCCGCTGTTCCTCCACCCGTGCTGATACCCGCACCCGCCCGCGCCACTGGACGGATCAACGAGGTGCTGGCCGGGATCTTGATCGGGCAGGAGGCCGGGCCCGACGAGCTGTTGAGCCTCTTCGGGCGCGCGGCCGCGAGGTCGCCGCAGTCGCCGAGGTCGCCGACGAGCTCCGCCGGCAAGCCGTTGGAGACGCGGTCACCTTCGTGCGGAACCGCAACATCAACTACACGAACGTCTGCACCTTCAAGTGCCGATTCTGCGGCTTCTCGAAGGGTCCGCTATCGCTCGACCTACGCGGCAAGCCGTACCTGCTCACGTTGGAGGAGATCCAGGGTCGCGTCCTGGAGGCCGTGGACGCCGGGGCCACCGAGGTCTGCCTGCAGGGTGGCATCCATCCGGACTTCGACGGCGACTACTACATCGACGTGGCGCGGGCGGTGCACGAGGTGGCTCCACAGATGCACATCCACGGCTTCACCGCCCTGGAGGTGACCGAGGGTGCACGGCGGCTGGGCGAGCCGCTGCAGGACTACCTGATCCGGCTCATGGATGCCGGGCTCAAGACGCTCCCAGGGACGGCGGCCGAGATCCTCGACGATGAGGTGCGTGCCGTGCTCTGCCCGGACAAGATCGACACCGAGGGGTGGCTCGAGGCTCACCGCACAGCCCACTCCGTCGGTCTGCGCTCGAACGTCACGATCATGTTCGGCGCGATCGAACGACCCGTGAGCTGGGTACGGCACCTGGTGCGCACGCGGGAGCTCCAGAAGGAGACGGGTGGCTTCACGGAGTTCGTTCCGCTCCCGTTCGTCCACATGGCTGCTCCCCTCTACCTGCAGGGCAGGGCTCGTCGCGGACCGACCTTCCGCGAGTCGCTCCTCATGCACGCCGTCGGGCGCATCGCGTATCGTGGAACCATCCCGAACGTCCAGGTCTCCTGGGTGAAGATGGGGATGGCGGGTGCAGCGCAGCTCCTGCAGGCGGGGGTGAACGATCTCGGGGGCACCCTCATGGACGAGAACATCTCGCGGGCAGCCGGTGCCGAGCACGGACAGTGCGCCGACGCGGACGACTTCCGGGCACTCGTGGAGCCGCTCGGACGAATCCTCGAGCAGAGGACCACGACCTACGGTCGGGTCGTACCGGTCTGAGCGTGGCCAGGCGCAGCAAGTATCGCACCGGAAGCGAGGATCTGGATCGCCTCATCGAGGAGCTCGTGGTTGCGGCCGGGGTCGAGCCCGACGAGGACCTGGTGTCGGAGATGGTCGTGTCGGCACTCCGAATGGGTCGTGAGGCGGCTGACCGCGGTGAGCTGAAGCTCGTGAGCGCCGCCCTGAAGGAGCTGCGCTACTCCTTCCTGGTCTTCGAGCCGTACACGGGAACGAGGAAGGTCTCGATCTTCGGTTCCGCTCGGATCGCGGCGCGGTTCGGACGAGTACGAGAGTGCGAGGATGCTCGGCCGGAAGATCGCCGAGAGTGGATGGATGGTCATCACCGGTGCGGGCCCCGGCATCATGCAGGCCGGGATCGAGGGGGCCGGACCGGAGAACTCGTTCGGCGTGAACATCGTGTTGCCGTTCGAGTCGGAGGCGACGCCGCTGATCGCGGGCGACAGCAAGCTCATCAACTTCAAGTACTTCTTCACCCGAAAGCTGATGTTCATGAAGGAGTCGAGCGGCTTCGTGCTCCTGCCCGGGGGCTTCGGCACCATGGACGAGGCGTTCGAGCTGCTCACCCTCACCCAGACGGGCCGCTCGCCTCTCACCCCGATCGTGCTCCTCGATCCGCCGGGGAGCACCTATTGGTCGACCTGGCGCAGCTTCATCGAGGAGGAGTTGGCGCGACGCGGGCTGATCTCCCCCGAGGACTCCTCCCTGGTATTGATCACCGACTCGGTCGATGCGGCCGTCGAGGAGCTCACCGGGTTCTACAGCGTCTACCACTCCTCCCGCTTCGTGGGCCGGCGACTGATCCTGCGCCTGAGCGAGGAGGTCGAGGACGCCCTCCTCGAGCGCCTCAACCGCGAGTTCGGCGACATCGTCGAAGCGGGGGCGATCGAGAGGGTGGAGCCCAGCCCGTCGGAGGTCGCGGATGGAGACCTCCCCGACCTCCCCCGCCTGGGGCTCCGGTTCGACCGAAGGAGCTACAGCAGGCTCCGACTCCTGATCGACACGCTCAACGGGAGGCGGTGACCGGCACCACCGGCGGCATGGCCGGGCCCGGTCAAGGGCCGGACGGCTCCTGTAGCAGGTACGCGGCCTTCTCCACCGCGCGACGGGCACGGGTGAGACGCTTCTCGTCGATCGGCAGCTCCGAACCTCCGGCGTCGATCGACTCGCGCAGGCGCTGGATGGCCAGATCCGCGAGCTCTTCCGCGATCTGCTCCAGCCGCGCTCGGATCTCGTCGAACTCCCCGGCCATGGTGGCACCGACGTTACCGGAGCTCTGAGCAGCCCCCTGTCTGCAGGTGCTGTCGATCCGGGGTCAGCCTGGACGGTCGCCCCTCGACCTGCCCGTATGATTGGGGCGCATGGCAGAGTCCGGGCCCGACCAGCACGAGTGGTTCTCCGTCGAAGACCCCGACGGGAGCACCTGGATCTTCGACGTGACGTTCCTGGCCAGCCGGTGGTCCTGCATATGGGGTCGGGGATGCCCAGGGATCCACGACGAGGCCCATCCCGAGCTCCAGCACGGTTGCTGCACCTACGGGGCCCACTTCGCCGACAAGGCTGATCGCAGGCGGGTCGCGAAGTACGCGGAGCGGCTCGATGCCCGGGTCTGGGAGAGGGCCGCCGAGGCCGAGTTGCACGGAGGCCCGATCCACAAGAACGAGGACGGCGACTGGGTCACGCGGACAGCCGACGGTGTCTGCATCTTCTTCAACCGACCCAGCTTCCCGGGCGGGATGGGATGTGCCCTGCACTTGGCTGCGGTCGCCGACGACGAGCGGCCGCTGGACTGGAAGCCCGAGGTCTGCTGGCAGCTTCCTCTGCGCCTGGAGCACCACTACGACGACAACAAGCACCTCCACTACACGCTTCGGGAGTGGAAGCGTCGGGACTGGGGAGAGGGCGGCAGCGACCTCCACTGGTGGTGCACGGACTCTTCCGAGGCGTTCGTCGGCGAGGAGCCCGTGTACCGGGCTCTCCGAGAGGAGCTCATCGAGCTCGTGGGCGAGTGGCCGTATGACAGGCTGGTGGAGTACCTGGAATCCCGACGAGGTGAGACCCCGCTTCCACACCCCTCCCTCAAGAGTGGTACCTGAGCCGCCGACAGGTTGGAGAGATGCTCCCATTCACCGCCGAAGAACTCTCGCAGGCCTGCGAACAGCAGGGCATGCTCTTCCCGGATCACGTCACCGACCAGCTGGTCGCGGCGATCGACAGTGGGAAGCACGTGATCCTCACCGGACCGCCTGGCACGGGCAAGACGACCCTTGCCTACATCTCGGCCGAGGTCGCCCGAGCGGCGATGTTCTGCACCGGCTACCTGCCGACCACAGCCACGACCGAGTGGACCACGTTCGAGACGATCGGCGGGCTGCAGCCGACCCCGGATGGCCTCATCTATCGGCCCGGGCTCTTCGTCGAGGCCCTCGAGACCGGTCGGTGGCTGGTGATCGACGAGCTGAACCGTTCGAACTTCGACCGGGCCTTCGGGCAGCTGTTCACGGTTCTGTCCGGGCAGTCGGTGGTGCTTCCGTTCAAGCGAAAGGGTCAGCCCGACCCGATAGCCATCGTTCCCCACGGTGCGGAACCCCCGGAGAAGACGGATGTGATCCGGGTGCCGACCAACTGGCGGATCATCGCCACCATGAACGTCTTCGACAAGAACCTGCTGTTCGACATGTCGTACGCGCTGATGCGCCGGTTCGCGTTCATCGAGGTTCCGACCCCGGACGACGAGGTGTTCGACGCGCTGCTCACCGGACCCGGCGAGATCATCAAGAAGCTGCTCTCCCTGCGTCAGTTCAGCGACCTCGGGCCCGCGATCTTCATCGACTCCGCCAAGTACGCTGCCCGGCGCAGCAAGGACATGGTGACCGAGTCGAGGGTGATCTACGAGGTCTTCTACGCCTACTTCCTCCCTCAGTTCGAGGGCATGGAGGACAAGAGGGCGACCACGCTGTACCGGACCATCGCCCAGTACCTGGAGAAGCCGGAGCAGGAAGAAGCCCAGCGAACCATCTCAGAGGTGCTGGGCGTCGAGCTGGCCGTCTGATCGTGGCCGTCACCGAGGCTCCTCCTGACCCGGCTGCCTCGCTCACCTCGATCTGGAGCCGTCTGGCCCGGCCCTTCAACACCCTCGAGACCGTCGACGCGATCCTGGGTCTCTCCGCGAAGGTGATCCGTCAGCACGTCGGTGTCACCCTGGCGACATCACCCGAAGCCACCGGGCTGATCGGCACGATGCCGGTCACGATCCGCTCGCTGGCCACCTCGATGCACACGAGCGTCGTCCGCTGCCGCGGGGAGCTTCGCGGCCCGGTGTTGTGGAGCGAGACGATCTCGGCGCGGTCGGCCACCAACGGTGACGAGGATCTCTTCGTGTGTGCCGCCCCGAGCCGCGCGTACGACATCACGGAGAACCGCGTGCTGGTGGCCGCGTTGAACGTGGTGTGGGAGGCGTCCAAGGACGCTCAGACGGTCTCGATGGCGACCTACGACGATGAAGCCCTTCGGACCGCCCGGCGTATGGGCGACCAGGCCCGGAGCTACCTGCAGCATCCGAGCCTGCGGATGGTCACCCAGGAGAACCCCAGTGGGCGAGCCATCAAGCGCACCCGTGGGGGCAAGTCGCGCAAGAGCTACGAGCCTGCTCTGATGGTCATCGAGCGGGCCACCGATCCATTGGGGCCGTCGGCTCTCATGGAGCTCTGCGATCTGCGCACCAGAGCACAGCACCGCCTGCTCATGGACCTGGTGGACAGGCTGGAGTCGGGTGGGGCCCGACTCCCGGAGTTCCGCGCGGAGAACGGGATCCTGTACGCGGGGCCCCTGCAGTACCACCATCCGCGCAAACGCGGCAGCTCTCTCCGGCTCTCCGGGATCGTCCTCGGCAGCCTGGTAATCGACGTCCCTGACCGGATGAGGGAGACCAACCGGCTCCGCGCCGAGGAGGAGCTGGCGACGCGGGTTCGCGGACGCCCCAGCTTCGTGGTGATGGAGCACAACGACATCGACCGGGCCTTCGCCCAAGCCGTCGACCTGGCGCAAGCCTGACGCGGTCGAGTGGAGTCAGCCGCGGAACGATGCCGGGAGCAGTTCAACCGGCGAGTGCGCTACCCGACCTCGTCCTCTTCCGCGACCTCCTCCTCGGCTCCGTCCTCGCCGTACTCCTCGTACCAGGCGGCGTGCTCCGGGCGAGCGTCGGCGTCGTCTTCTTCGGAATCCAAGAGCTCGTCGATTCGGAAGATGGCATCGACGTCGATCTCCGAGGACCGCTTCATGGCCCGCGCTTCTTCAAAGCGGCGATGTCGACCCTTCTTCACGCGCCAGCTCCTGGAGGTCGGTTTCGCGACCGGGATCCGATCGGCACCTCAGTCTATCGCCTCGCCCTTCCGGCGACAGACTCACGAGGACGCCTCCCTGAGGGTCTCATGACGGCTCGTCCCGGGCACCGTCACCCCTGAACATGCCCTCCCTCCCGGCGCTCGTCCTGCTCTCCTCGGGAGCGTCGACGGTGGGAACCCTGGGTGGGCTGGGTGGGTCTGTGTTCCTGGTGACGGCTCTCGTGCTGATGGGTTCGGAGCCTGCGTCGGCCGCCCCGCTCGGCATCCTGGTCGCGGCTGCCGGGTCCCTGGCGGCGGCCCCGGACCAGCTCCGCGAAGGGCTGGTCCACCATCGCATCGGGGTGACCCTCGAGTTGGCTGCCAGCACGGGGGCGATCATCGGGGCGGCCGTCGCCACCTCCATCTCCGCCGATGTGCTTCAGCTGGTGCTCGCCGGCACCGGCCTCGGCGCAGCTCTGATCAGCGTCACGCGGCGCGGGGTCCGGAACCTTCCGGCGGCGGAGTTCGTGGCCGAGCTGCCGGGAGAGTGGCCTGGGACCCTCGGCGGCACCTACCGACTGCAGGGCCATGCCATCCCATACACCGCACGCCGTCTTCCGCTCGGCCTGGGGGCGATGACCGCGGCGGGGCTCGTCTCCGGAGTGGCCGGTGTCGGTGGTGGGTTCATCAAGGTGCCTGCCATGAGCGAGATCATGCTCATCCCGGTGAAGGTGGCCGCGGCCACCTCGACCTTCACGGTGGGGATCACCGCTGCTGCTGCGACCCTCGTGTACGCGGGACAGGGTCGGATCTCCCCCGGTCCCAGCGCCGCAGCGGTGGTTGGGGGTCTGCTGGGTGGAGCGTGCGGGACTTGGTCTCAGCGCCGTCTCCGGCCTCAGGCCACCCGGGTCGTGCTCAGCGCGCTCCTGGTGCTCATGAGCTCGGCACTCCTGGTGACGTGGTGACGACAGCGGGGCCGACGCCGCCGAACCCCCGAGCGAGTCGCCAGAGGAGCCTGTTGCTGTTCCTGCGTCTCAGCTCGGCCGTCGTCCTGGTCATGGCGTCGGTGGCGCTCTGCACCGGGGGGGAGCTCCGCGACGCCACCAGCTCGCTGATGCTCGGGCTTCTGGTGGGGCTACCGATCACTCGGGTGGCATGGCTGGGAATCCGCTGGGCCCGTCTTGGCGATCTTCGGTACGCACTCGCAGCGGGCGCCCTTGTCCTGCTGCTCTGCTCCGCAGCGGTGCTGTGAAGGGCCACGTGGGGGCCATCAGCGATCCTCCAGGACGAGCCCGCCCACCCCGTCGAGGGCGAGAGCAGCTGCACCCGAGACGATTCGCCGGATGTCATCACCCGCAACCTCCGCCCGCCAGCCTCGGCCGAGCCGCGCATCATCTTCCTCGCGCAGGATCGCCTCGATGTCGCTGCGCGTCGCCAGGAGGGCGGGATCGATCTCGAGCTCCCTCGACAGCTGACCGAGCCACGCGGAGACGAGGGTCACCGCAGGTCGCAGCCGTCCGTCGAGATCCCTGACCGTCGGTCGATCGCGCTTGGGGGGATCCTGATCGAGGCCCCGCCGCACGGCCGCCAGGATCGACTCTCCCACGCTCCCCTTCGCCGCCCGACCATCGAGACCGCGAGCCGATCTCAGCTCCTCCAGGTCCCTGGGCAGCTTCTGCGCGACGCTCACCACCCCGAGGTCCGGGAGCACGAACCGGGGAGGTTGGTCGAGCTCCGCCGCACGCTCCTCCCGCCACGCCCGCGACAGCCTGCACGACGGCAAGGCGGTTGCCACGGAGCTGCCTGGCCTCCTTGATCCGCTGCCAGGCATCAGCGGAGTCGCGTGGCCCGCGCCTCCTCGCCAGCTGGGTGTTGCACTCACCCTCGAGCCATCCGAGACGGCCCTTCTCCGCAAGTCTCTGGGTGAGGACGTCATGCAGCTCCAGCAGGTGCGCGACATCGGATGCGGCGTAGTCGAGTTGCCGGGCCGAGAGCGGTCGGCCGAGCCAGTTGGTGAGGCGGTCACCCTTCGGCAGCTCGATGCCCAGGAAGCGCTGGACCACGACCGCGAGCGAAGGGGTCGAGAGGCCGAGGAAGCCTGCCGCGAGCTGGGTGTCGAAGACCCGGGAGGGGGCAGTTCCACACGCGACCTCGAGCACCTCCAGGTCCTGGTCCGACGCGTGCAGCACTGCAGTCGTGTCGGAGGTCAGCGCGCGAGCGAAGGGTCGGACATCCAGGACGAGCGGATCGATCAGCGCGACCTCGCCGTCGAACGCCACCTGCATCAGGGCGAGCTTCGGGTAGTAGCTGCGCTCGCGGTGGAACTCGGTGTCGAGACCGTACCTGGGCTGTCGGAGGAGGTCCTCCACCAGCCTCTCGAGCTCACCCGGGGTCTCGATGACCCTGAAGTCGGTCACCGTCGCGGTTGGCCCTCGTCGAGCCCGGTCTCCACCGGTCGCTCCGATTCGATCCAACCGAGCATCCCGCCGGCCACGTTGGCGACCGCCATCCCCTGCTCGGCGAGCAGCTCACACGCTCTCTGGCTTCGCATCCCGCTGCGACAGATCACGAGGAGGGTGGAGTCGGTCCCGCTTGGCACCTCGGCGATCCGCTCTGCGAGCTCGCCCAGCGGTATGAGCAGCGCCCCCTCGATGTGGGCATCCGAGTACTCGTGCGGCTCACGGACATCCAGGAGCCTCGCCCCTTCGTCGAGCTCCTCGGCGAGCTGGTCGACATCAACCTGTGGGATCTCCATCGCTCTCCTCGCTGGCTCGCTCTGACCCGATCCCGTCGTGCCCAGGGTCAGAGCGCCGGTCTTCAGGGTAGTGACTCCTCGAGCCGTTCGAGCTGCTCGGGAGTGTCGACGTCGGTCAGCTGGGCGGGAGTGATCCCGTGGAAGTGCGCGGCGCCCACACGCTCCACGGCGGAGGTCACGGAGCGGGTACCGGAGGCGAAGATCTCACGGAGGCGCGGCTCGATCCCGCGCCGGTACGCCGCTGTCAGAGGCTGAAGCCTGCCCTCGACCACGGGTACGACCGCCGACGCGGTGCTCTTGTCGAGCTCGTGGACGAGGTCGCGCACCGCATCCGCGCGGAGCAGGGGCAGGTCGCAGGCGAGGATCACCACGAGGTCGAACCGCGATCGAGCGAGGGCGGTGAGCAGGCCACCGAGGGGCCCTGACCCGGGATGGCCATCCGGGACGAGCTCGACTCCGAGACCCGGGATGGTGGCCGGATCTCCGCCGACCACAGCGACCTCGACGGCGCCGGCATCACGGAGAGCCGCGAGCGGTCGCGATATCAGCGGCTCCCCCCGGAACGGGGTCATGGCCTTGTCCCGACCCATCCGGCTGGAGCGCCCGCCGGCGAGCACCACACCGCTGAACGGAGCCGTCGGATCACCGGACTCGGGTACAACCTGCCCGCGCTGCTCGCGTCGGGCGGAGGACGACTCAACCGCCATAGCTCATGCCGGTGGAGCGGAGATCCAGCGGCATCGCGGTGCCATCCCTCACTCCGGCACCCACGACTTCCGCCACGTACACGGTGTGGTCACCCCGCATCACCTTGTCGGTGACCCGGCACTCGAACCAGTACGGCGTGGCGAGGAGCAGCGGTGCGCCGGTCACGGGGCCCGGTTCGAACCGATACCCGTTGATCTCGTCTCCCTCGGCCTCGGTGGCCCCGAAGAAGGCCTCTCCCACCTCCAGCTGATCTGCACCCAGCGTGTTCACAGCGAATGACCCGGTCCTCTCCACGAGGGTGTGGAGTCCGCCCTCGACGTTGAATCCGGCCATCACGAGGGGCGGTTCGAAGGATGCCTGTGAGAGCCAGTTCACCGCCGAGCACGCGTACGACGACGCGTCGGCCGCCGTCGCGACGAAGAGACCGTATGTGATCGAGCGCAGGCTCGACTTCCTTGCCTCGGGATCCAATCGGGCACCTCCTCGCTCCGGTGGCCTCTCAGGCGATCGGACTAGGGAACACGAGCGAGCTTGAGGGTGTCCGCTGCTCTGAGCGGGAGGTCGTCGGAGCCGGAGAGCACGGCCACCAGATCCCCCGACCTAACCAGGCCCCGCCGGGTCGCGATCTCGATCGATCGCCGAACCATGTCGCTCACGCCGGTCGAAGGCGGGGGAATGTGGATCGGAACCGCACCCCAGCTCATGGTGAGCTGCCGGACCGTCCTCTCGTCCTGGCTGAAGCCGAGGATCGGGGTGTCCGGTCGGAAGCGAGCGATCGAGCGCACGGTGAATCCGGTGCGACTGAGGCAGATGATCGCCTTCGGGCGCATCTCCACGGTTGCACGCCACGCTGCCGAGGTCATGGCGTCGGTGATCGCGTCCCCGTCGGTGGCGGCGGAGCGTCGGCTGATCCGGGTGAGGCCCTCGGCCCAACCGTCGTAGTCGAATCTCTGATCGGCCCTCTCGGCGATCCGAGCCATCGTCGCGACGGTCAGGACAGGATCGTGCCCCACCGCGGTCTCTGCGGAGAGCATCAGGACGCTGGAACCGTCGAAGATGGCGTTCGCGATGTCGGACGCCTCGGCCCGCGTCGGGGAGGGCGCGTGGACCATGGATTCGAGCATCTGGGTGGCTGTGATCGCAGGACGCCCCAGGGCGATGCAGGTTCGGATGATCTTCTTCTGCAGGTGCGGGAGCTCCTCGATGGCGCACTCTGATCCCAGATCACCCCTCGCGACCATCACTGCACCCGAGGCTTCGATGATCCCTTCCAGGTTCTCGACCGCTGCACGGGTCTCGATCTTGGCGACGACCAGTGGGCCGCGCGGGTGAGGTTCCGTACCGATCTTCCGCACGTCGTGGGCACTCCGGACGAACGAGAGGGCGACGAAGTCGACCCCGACGTCCACGAAGGCATCGAGCAGTCGGAGGTCCTCCTCGGTCGGTGTGCTGATCCCGAGGTGGTCGGCCGGGATGTGCACGCCCGGACGACCCTGGAGGGATCCACCGTGAAGAACCCGGGCGAGGAGCTCGTCTCCCCTGGTGCCGATCACATCGAGCACTACGGAACCGTCGCCCAGTGCCAATCGGTCCCCGACGTGGACGTCGATGGCGATCCGGTCGTAGTCGACGGTGAGCACCTCCAGCGTGGAGGGAGCATCGCCTGCCGTGATCCGGATCTCCGCACCCTCACCCAGGATCACTCCCTCGTCGCCGAAGCGACCGGTTCGGACCTTGGGCCCCGGAAGGTCGACGAGGATCCCCACCGGCTGATCGAAGTCCGACGATGCACGGCGCACCGCGTGGTACCGCTCGAGGTTCTGATCCAGCGTCCCGTGAGCGAGCCCCAGCCGTGCGACGTCCATGCCGGCTTCGATCATCCCCTTGATAGCCGCGTCCGAGTCACAGGCGGGGCCGAGGGTTGCGATGATCTTGGTGCGCCGGGACATGCACACGAGGTTACGCCGGGTGGACGCCGGAGAGGCGGTCCCGCCGCTCTCGTCACCCGCGTCCGGACGCCGTCGGTACGCTGCGGTGGTGGAGCTGATCCTCGTGAGGCACGGCCTCCCCGTCCGTCGGGAAGGCGGTGCAGGACCGGCCGACCCCCCGCTCGCAGACGTCGGAGCGGCACAGGCGCAGGCCCTGGCCGCTTGGCTGACGGGAGAGCCACTCGACGCGGTGTACTCGAGCCCCCTCCTCCGCGCCCGCGAGACCGCCGCGCCTCTCTCGGCCAGCTCGGGCCTGGAGGTGATCGTGCGCGAGGACCTGGCGGAGTGGGATCGCGACTCCACCTCCTACTTGCCGTTGGAGGAGTTGAAGCAGGCCGGCCATCCGGACTGGCACGTACTCGCGAACCGCGACTGGGACGCGATGCCGGTCGACGTCTTCGCTTTCCGAGACAGGGTGGTCACCGAGATCGACGCGATCGCGGCCGCGCACCCCTCCGAGAGGGTGGTGGTGGTCTGCCACGGTGGTGTCATCAACGCCTACACGTCGGACGTGCTGGGCCTCGAGGATCCGCTGTTCTTCGACCCCCGGTACACAGGCTTCTCCCGGATCCTGGTCTCGAGTGGCGGCGTGAGGAGCATCGCGACCCTGAACGAGTCACCACACCTCAGGTCCGTGCGCACCTAGGCCGCGTCAGCTCAGCTTCGAGGGACGTCCGACCACGGGACGTCCTTGTCGGCCCTGGCATCACCCGCCGGCCCGAGGACGCCGACCCACGGACTTCGGTCAGGAATCCCTGCGCCAGACCACCACGCGGGCCGGTGGGTCGGATGCAAGCGCCTCGGCCATGCCCCGGATCGAGAAGCCGGGAAGGAGGCTGAGCTTCTCCAGGAGACCGGAATCCTCCACCCTGTCGAGGGGGACGAGCGAGCCTCTCGTGCTGTCACCCGACAGCATCACCATCCCCCCGGCCGGGCCGTGCGGACCATGAGTGGTGCGGAACACCTCCACCTCGGTGACCTCGGTCCAGTCGATCTCCTCCGTACGGCCGTCGCCGAGCTCCCTCCTCACGCCGAACTCGTCCACCCTCAGCTCGACCGTGGCGGATCGGCTCGCACGCTCGACCTCGCGCCGCCGCATGACCGCGAGGACTATCAGGATCGGCGCAACCGCGACGAGCGCCAGGAGAACCGGCACGCTTCCAGCTCCTCTCCGTCAACCTGCCGGCCACCGTACCCGTACACGATCGGGCGCGAGCCCGGAGCGGGTCAGTACGCTCGGCCCGATGTTGCACCACCCTGGCACCTTCGCCGAGACGACGCCGGACAAGCCCGCCGTGATCATGGGCGACACAGGGGTCGTCGTCACCTATCGAGACCTCGACGAGGAGGCGAACCGGGTCTCCCGGTACTTCGACGCGCTCGGTCTGCATCCCGGAGATCACGTCGCGTTCTGCCTGGAGAACTCCCCGCACTTCCTGCCCATCGCCTGGGGTGCTCACTACGCGGGCCTCGTCTACACCGCCATCAGCTCGCGCCTGGGCGCCGAGGAGGTCGAGTACATCGTCGACGACTGCGGGGCTCGTGCCTTCATCACCTCGGATCAGCATGCCGAGATGGCATCCCGCCTGCGGGACCGTCTCCCAGCGGTCGAAGGTCGCCTGATGCTCGGTGGAGCGGTGGACGGCTACGAGAGCTACGAGGAGGTCGTCGGGAGCCGCTCGGCCGATCCCCTGCCGGATCGGCGGGAAGGGATCGACATGCTCTACTCCTCCGGCACCACAGGCCAGCCGAAGGGGGTGCGGGTCCGCATCCCCGACTCGGCTCTCGGAGAGGCTCCATCACCTGTGCAGGCCCTCGCTCAGCTGCTGTACGGGTTCCACCAGGACGCCGTGTACCTCCACCCCGCACCCCTGTACCACTCGGCCCCCCTCCGCTTCTCCCTCGCGCTGCACCGCTGCGGAGGAACCGTGATCGCGGTCGAGCACTTCGACGCCGAGATGTCGCTAGAGCTCATCGAGCGCCATCACGTCACCACGAGCCAGTGGGTGCCCACGATGTTCGTACGGATGTTGAAGCTCCCGCCGCAGCTGCGCTCCCGCTACGACCACTCGAGCCTCGAGCACACGATCCACGCTGCCGCACCCTGTCCGGTCGCAGTCAAGGAGCAGATGATCGAGTGGTGGGGCCCCGTGCTGGAGGAGTTCTACGCGGGAACGGAGGGCAACGGCTTCGTGTGCTGCAACTCCACGGAGTGGTTGGCGCACAAGGGCACCGTCGGACGCCCGCTGGTGGGCGAGGTCCACATCTGCGACGAGGAAGGCAACGAGGAGCCGGCGGGAGAGGTGGGCACCGTCTACTTCGGAGGTGGTGGCAGCTTCGAGTACCACAACGATCCCGACAAGACGCGCCAGTCCAGGCTGGAGAACGGATGGAGCACACTCGGCGACATCGGGAGGGTCGACGAGGACGGCTACCTCTATCTGACCGACCGCCGGGCGTTCATGATCATCTCCGGCGGGGTCAACGTCTACCCGCAGGAGGCCGAGAACATCCTGACCATGCACCCGAAGGTCTTCGATGTGGCGGTGATCGGGGTGCCCGACGAGGAGTTCGGTGAGCAGGTCAAGGCTGTGGTGCAGCCGGTCGATCCGGTCGACGCCGGCCCGGAGCTCGAGCGGGAGCTGATCGCCTTCTGCCGCGAGCACCTGGCGGATGTCAAGTGCCCCCGCACCGTCGACTTCCGGGAGGAGCTGCCGCGACACCCGACCGGCAAGCTCTACAAGCGCCTCGTGCGGGACGAGTACTGGAAGGGCCACGACTCGGCGATCATCTGAGCAGGTGGCCCGACGGCAGCGATGGCAGGGCCTCCCCGCTCAACGCAGCGGTTCGTTCGCGGGTATCCCCCTTGCATCCTTGAGGCGGAGCATCCATCGCCTGCCACCGATCACAGCGCCTGCGCCGAGCAGGTACCAGCTGACGCCGAGCAGCCACGCGTCGGAGTACGACCACGCCTCCGCGGCCCAGCCGAAGGCGAGCGGGCCTGCCAGGGCACCGACGTAGGTCCCGGTCTGGGTGATGCCGGTGGCGTGGCTTGGCGCATCCGGGTTGTTCCTCACCACGGCGAAGTTGAACAGCCCGGGCCAGGCCCATCCCATCCCGAAGGCCACCGGTGTCACGAGGACGTAGGTCAATGGCCCCCCGAGAGAGAAGAGGACGAACGCCAGCGCGCCGCCACCGAGCATCAAGGCCACGACGCGCAGATGCCCCCCTCCACGCCTGTCCGCACGGGCACCCATCCAGAGTCGGGACAGGACCCCCGCCAGGCTCCCGAAGGTGAGCAGCCAGCCGGCCTCGCCGGCGCTGAGCCCGGAATCGACGCTGGCGCTGACGAGGAATGTGGCGAGGGCTCCCGCCGCGGCAGCCCCGAAGCCCACACCGACCGCCAGGAGCGAGAGCGGACCGAGGGAGGCGTTCGGACGTGGTGGCTCGCCTCGCGGTCGGGGCGCGGCCGGTCCATGACGTCCCGGCGCAACAGCGACGGCGACCAGAGCGAGCGCACCCCCTCCGGCGTAGGCCCATCGCCATCCGACGGTCAGCGCGACCACCGGGACCGCTATCCCTCCCAGGAGGGTTGCCATCGGCATGGCGGCCTGCTTTATCCCGAACGCATAGCCCTGGCGGTTCGGCGGTACCGCCCCGCCAGGAGGAGGTTCGCCGCCGGCTGGGCGCCCGCGTTCACCACCCCTCCGACCGCGAGCCACCCGGCCAGCACACCCCAGGAGGGCGCGGACGCGAGACCCGCGCCCACGACGGCGGCGAGGATGGAGGTCAACCGGAGGGCCCGACCTGCGCCGATGCGCTCCACCACTCTCCCGAGGAGCGTCGAGGTGATCGCCGCCGTCGCTAAGTACGAAGCCACAGCCAGGCCCAGGCGGCATCGTCGAACCGGTC
>CAVOFX010000010.1:0-9097 GCA_963695115.1 uncultured Microthrixaceae bacterium
CGGTCGTTCGAGATCGACCGGGCTCACCCACTTCCCCCTCGGGCCGCTGTGCCCCTACACCGGGGCCGACGACATCGAGGGTGTCGAGCTCCCCACGCTCGGGGACCTTGTGGGCCTGGACCACCGTCACGCGGCACCGCCCGGGTACTCGGGTGTCGTTCCCTACGTGCTGGGTGTCGTCGAGCTCACCGACGGGCTCCGGGTCGTGGGCCGGGTCCTGGACGACGGGAGGGCCCTTGCGTCATGGCACGTCGATGGTCGTCTCCACCGACCCGGTGCCCGACAACGAGGGCGACCGCCGATCGGTGTGGGCCTTCGCCCGCCGCGGTGGGCGGTTGATCGACGGGGTCGGGATGGCGGCGGTTAGTCTGCTCCCCTTCGGTCGCCACCACGTCTCCGCCCACGCGATGGGTGCGGTCGCGCTGCGCGCTGCGATGGGCGAGGCGGGGATCCGCCGAGGCGGGACTTCCAGGCCGCGTTCTGCGCCACCGCCTACGGCGGCGTCGCGTCCGGCCATCGGGTCCTGGGCGCGCTCGGGCTCACGGGCGTGCCGATCGTGGACGTGGAGGCAGGCTGCGCTTCCGGGGGGCCGCGTTGTCGCTCGCGGCCGGGGCCATTGCCGCGGGCCAGTACGACACGGTGCTCGTGGTCGGGATCGAGAAGATGGGCCGGGCATGATCCGCAGCTCGTTCTTCGAACCCTGGATGGAACACGCCGGGCTCTCGGCCGGCCCCGGCGTACTTCGCGCTGAGGGCACAGCGGCTGCTGGCGGAACAGGGGCTGACCAAGGACGACCTGGCGGCCCTGGTGGTGAAGAACCGCTCCGCCGGGGTGCACAACCCGGATGCGATGTTCACCAAGGCTGTCCCGGCGGCCGAGGTGCTCGGTTCCCGGATCGTGTGCGAGCCCCTGCACCTGCTGATGTTGTGTGCTCCGAACGAGGGCGCGGCAGCAGTGGTTCTGAGGCGTGCAGACCTGTGCCCGTCGGGATCCCCGGCTCCTGGCCTCGAGTCTGCGGAGCCACCTACCGGGCTCGGTGCTGGACGAGTCCACGCCGCTGGCCGGCATCGACGACTCGCACATCACCCCGCCCACGACCCTGGCTGCCGGCGATGCGTTCGAGGCTGCAGGCCTGGGCCCCCGGACCTGGACGTGGTGGAGTGCCAGGACACCGACGCAGCCCGAGAGCTCCTGGTGTGGAGTGAGCTCGGGCTCTGTGGAGCGGGAGAGCAGCACGGGGTCCTGGCGGACGGCCGTTTCGGACCGACGGGCACGCTTCCGGTCAACCCGTCCGGCGGCCTGCTGTCCAAGGGGGAGCCGCTGGGGGCCTCGGGCCTGGGCCAGGTGGTCGAACTGGTCCGACAGCTGCGCGGACAGGCCGGAGCTCGCCAGATCGACGGGGCTCGCGTGGGTCTGGCCCACACCATCGGCCGCGGCGCCAACGCCTCGGTGACGATCCTCGGAAGATGAGCACGTGTACCGCATGGTCGAACGACTTCCCATCGAGCGGCGCTACCCTCCGTAGCAGACCCAGCTCACCCCGAAGAGGACAGATGACCGACCCGCCATCCCCCGGACAGGAGCCGACAGAAGCCGCCGGGGACACGCCGACCATCCAGCGCACTCCGCCATCGACCATGTCGCCGGGATCAGGGGCCATCGGTGCTGCGCGCCCGCCGCCAGCAGGGTCACCGGTACCGGGACCACCACCGCCCGGAACTCCTCCGATCCCTGGTGCACCGAGCGCCCCGCAGTACGGAACCCCGCAGTACGGAACCCCGCAGTACCGGAACCCCGCGCTATGGCGGGCCCGGCATCCCGTCCCCTCAGCCGTGGCAGGCCGGTTCCTCCCGCAGGGCCCGAAGGCACGACCAACGGCATGGCGGTCGCCTCCCTGGTGTGCGGGATCCTCGGCCTCGTCCTCTTCTGGGCCTGCTTCGTCGGGCTCGTGATCAGCATCGTCGCCGTGGTGCTCGGAGTGGTCGGACGCAGCAAGGCCAAGCAGCTGCCGGGCGAGTCGGGCTCCGGCGTGGCGCTGGCAGGCATGATCACGGGTGTCGTCGGCACCTTAGTCGGCATCGTCATGGTCGTGTTGCTCTTCGTCGGGGACGATGACGACCACCGACTTCGGCGACATCGACGGTTTCAACTCCGACCCCTCCGACGGCGCCTGCGACGAGGACCGGATCTGGCAGGATCCCGACTGCTGAACTGACGACCGGCTGACCGACGAACATTGAGCAGGACCGACGTGCTGCGCTTCGAAGTGACCGACGACGCCGTCGGCCGCATCATCCTGGACCGGCCCGAGGCCGCCAACGCCCTGACACCGCGATGCGGGACGACCTGGTGGATGCGGTGCGGCGCTGCCGGGCCGACGATGCCGTGCGCTGCGTCCTCGTCACGCGCCAACGGGGACGCGTTCTGCTCGGGCATGGACCTGCGCGACTCCACCGTCTCCCGGGCCGGCAACGACGGCTTCGACCCCCGTTCCACCTCGCAGGCCCTCCACGCCGGGGTGCAGGCCTTCATCCGGGAGATCTGGGAGCTCGACAAGCCGACGGTGGCCGCGGTGCAGTGGCCCCGCCGTCGGCCCCGGTGCGCACCTGGCCCTGGCGTGCGACTTCGTGTTCGTGTGCGACGACACTAGGTTCCGGTGGAGCTTCGCCCGCTGGGGGCTGGTGGTGGACGCCGGTGGCGCCTACCTGCTGCCCCGACTGGTCGGTCTGCGTTCGTGCCAAGCAGCTGGTGATGCTCGGCGAGGGGATCGACGGTCCGGACGCGGTCGCCGAGGGCGTGGCCCATCGCCACCTGGATGGCCGCGACGAGATGGCAGCCGCCGCAGAGCAGCTGGCGGTGGACCTGGCGAGCGGGCCCGACCCGATCACTCGGGCTGTCCAAGCAACTGCTCAACCGGTCCCTGGAGACCGACCTGGCCGACAGCCTGGAGCTGGAGGGCCACTTCCAGGCGCTCGCCACTGCCTCGGCCGACCTGGTGGAGGGCATGAATGCGTTCTCCGAGAAGCGGCCGCCGGAGTTCCGCGGACGCTGACCGACCGGGTCAGATCGGCCGTGGCTGCCGATCGCCTCACTCCTCGATCGCGTCAGAGCCTCCTCGCGTGCAGCGCATCCTCCGGACAGGTGGCCACCGCCGTCCGCGTCCCCGCCTGCAGCGCGTCCGGTGGCTCGGCCACGAGCACCTCGCAGTGGCCCATGTCGTCGGGTCCGAACACCTCCGGCGCCAGGGCGTAGCAGCGACCGTGACCGACGCAGGCCGCCTCGTCGAGGGTGATCCTCACGCCGGCGCACCCGACGCCACGTGCGGCGCCGTGGCGGGCTCGAACTCCAAGGGGAACGCGGCGATCTCGCGGATCCCCGGGGAGTAGTCGAGGCTCGACACCGGCGTCCACCCGGTAGTCGGGGATGCGACGATGCCACTCCTCGAGCGCCACCCTGCAGTTCGAGCCGGGCCAGGTGCGAGCCCAGGCACCGGTGTGGGCCGCCACCGAAGGCCAGGTGCCGGTTGCCTTCGCGCTCCACGTCGTAGTCATCCGCGTGGTCACCGAACTCGCTGGGGTCGGTGTCGGCCGCACCCAGCATGACCATCACGGTGTCGCCGAGCTCCATCGGCACGCCGTGCAGCTCGGTCGGCTGCGCCACCGCGCGGAGCACCTGCATGACCGGGGTGTGGAGCCGCAGCAGCTCCTCCACCGCCGCCGGCACCAGCCTCGGGTCGTCGACCAGGGCCTGGCGTTGCTCGGGGTTGCTCCGCCAGGTGGGCCAGCGAGCAGTCGAGCGTCGAGGTGACGGTGTCGAGCCCGCCGAGGATGAACAGGTAGCAGATGTCGAGCATCTCCTCGCGCGACATCGCTGCGGCCGTCCACCTCCGAGGTGAAGAACCGGCTCAGGAGGTCGGTTCCAGCTCGCCGTTCTCGCGCTGGTCGAGTGCCTGCGTCGAAGTACCCGTACATCGCCGCACCGGCGCGCCTTGCGGATCCGGGCGGCCTCCTCGGTGTCGCTCCGTCGCCGGCCGGATGATGTCGTCCTTCCACGCCAGGAACTGATCGAGGTCCGACGAGCGGGAGGCCGCACAGCTGGAGGAACACGGTGCAGGGAAGCGGAACGGTGAACTCGGCGTGGGCATCGACATGACCGCGGTCGATGAAACGGTCGATCGAGCTCGTTGACCAGCGCCCTGACCTCGTCCTCGAGCGGGGCGATCTCGTGCGGGCCCAGTGTCGGATCGATGACCCTGCGGTACTTGGCGTGCTCCGGTGGGTCGATCTGCAGGGGGATCAGCGGTCGATCCTGGCCGATGTCGACCGCGACGATGTCGCTGGAGAAGATCTCGGGGTGACGAAGCACGTGGCGCACGTCCTCGTAGCGACTCACGATCCAGGTTCCGCGGCCGAAGCCCTCGAAGCTGGCGACCGGGCACCCGGTCGCAGCGCCGTCGTAGAACGGGCACGGGGTCGGCCGCCACCTCCGGCAGATAGGGATTCGCTTCGCCGGTCGCCGTGTTCACCGCTGCCGCTGAGTTCCACCGAGTACCTCCACCCGTTGGGCTCCAGTGTATGACACGCGTGTCAGGTTGCGCGGAGCTCCTCGGGGAAGGCGGGGCCGCCGAAGGTTCCACCGAGGCCCTCCCCCCACATGACGAGATCCGGCCTGCACGGCAGACCCAGGCTGCGCAGCTCGTCGGCGACCACGCCGGCTCCCGAGCTCGATCACCACCTCCCCGACGGGCACGAGCCCCGCCGGCAGGTCGATGGTGAGGGGCACCGCAGTCGGCACGCCGTCGAGGTAGGACCATGTCACGGTGGTCTCCGCGGTCGGCTCCCCGGTGGGCGACACCCGGGGAAGCCTCACGGCGAGCGCCGGTTCGCCGTCCATGACGAGCTCGAAGCCGACCGACGTCGTCGGTGTAGGCGACGTCGATCTGCTCGACGGTCTTGGGCAGGCCCATCACCTGGTTGCCCGCCTTGCAGGTGAACTCCTGGTCCACCGGCATGCGCCACACGAAGGCGCCTGTGCGCCCGGGCGTCCCCGACCGGGTCGGCGAGCAGGCCGAGGTTCACCTCGGCGTAGTCGCCCCAGGGGTTGCGGACGTAGTCGACCAGGGCGATCACCAGCATGGCGCTGCCCGGGCCGATCTCGGCCACCTCGAAGGCGTCGCCGGGCAGCAGCGCGCGGGCCGGCTCGATCGGCACCGTGAAGGTGAGCGTCGCGGAGTTCATCTCCTCGACCACCACGGGCAGGGTGATCTCCACGCCGTCGATCTCCCCCCAGCGGAGCGGGGTCGAGTCGGTCCTGAGCTCGTGGGTCATGAGCGGAGGCTACCGCCGGCCCGGCTGACGACTTCGTCGGGTCACCCCGAGCCACGACTACCATCGGCCGATGCCCGACTCGATCCTGCTGGAAAAGCGCGACGACGGCGTCGCCGTCATCACCAACGACGACGAGCCGCTCAACCGGCTGACGCTGGCCTTCGTCGAGGAGGTGTGGGAGGCGGTCGATGACGTCGCCTCCGACGACTCCATCCGCGCCCTCGTCGTCACCGCCGAGGGGACCGCCAACTTCTCGGTCGGCATGGACCTCAAGCAGCTCGCGGACGGCATCGCCGCGGCCGGCAGCGTCGACGCCTTCTTCGACCGGCGTCTGGAGCTGATCGCGCGGATCGAGACCATGGGCAAGCCCTCTGTGGCCACCCTGTTCGGGAACAGCCTGGGAGGCGGCCTCGAGCTGGCGCTCGGGTGCACCTTCCGCCTTGCCGCATCCGACGGCGCCAGGATCGGACTGCCCGAGCTGGACCTCGGTTCGACACCGGCCTGGGGCGGCAGCGCCCGCCTGGCCCGCACGGTCGGCCGGCAGCACCGCGCTGGACATGATCCTGCGCTCGAGGACGGTCTCCGGTCCCGAGGCGCTGGCCATCGGCCTGGTGGACCAGGTCTGGCCGCTCGAGGAGCTCGACGCACCGCGCCGTCGATCTCGCGGTCGAGCTCTCGTGCACGCCCCGACTTGCGGTCAGGGGGATGCTCGACACCCTCCACCGCTGCGAGGAGCGCTCCCTCGACGACCTGCTGGCCGTGAGCGGACCGCTCTGCTGGCGACGCTGGGCTCCGCGACGCCCGGGAGGGCATCATGGCGTTCCTGGAGAAACGACGACCGGTGTTCAATCGGGGTTGACGGGGTGCGGGGCTTCGGCCCCGAGCGGCAGCCTCGGCGACGGCCTGTGCCAGCACCTCCTTGGCGGTCGATCCAGCGCCTCGGCGGCCGACACCACGTCCTCCCACTCGACGCTGCGGTTCAGCTCCTGACTCCCGAGTGCGAGGCGATCTCACTCCGATCCGCCGACCATCTACCTCGACGAAGCTCTGCCGCCGGTCGACCGCGTGCTTCACACCGCCGTCTCACGAACACCGATCGTGGTCGTCTCCCGGAACATCGCCTCCCGCACCGTGGCCGCGTCCAGCCTCCGAGCACAGCGCGCAGAAGCTCATGGCGGGACGGCCCTTCTTCATCGTGATCGGGCTGACCCAGGCGTCCTGCGCTCCCACGGCCAGCACCGCCGCGATCGCGGTGGCCAGAGCCGCGGGTCGAGGTCGTCGACGGTCGCCTCGAACTGCACCGCTCCGGTGCGGGAGCTGCTCCGCGTCGCGTTCACCTGTGACCAACCGGAGCACGTTCGCCACTTCGTCGGAATCCCTCGATCCCGCCCCCGATCCGACCGAACCGACCGTCATGAGAGGCATCGGACTCCATTCGTCGGTGACCTCGACCACGAGCGCGGCGCCGGTCGGTGTAGTGCTCTCGAAGAGAGCGGGTCCGGCCTGGACGGGGACCGATGCAGCATCACCGTTGGCGGACATTCTCAGTAGTTCCAAGACAGCGGGCACCGGCACCGGAAGTGGGCCATGAGCCCCCCGGGCGGCGCCACTGCCGAGGCTGAGGGTCGAGCAGTGGATCCGTTCCAGGTTCAGGTGGGTCAGCGCGGCGGCGCGCGCCGACCACGTCCGCTATCGAGTCGAGTGCTCCGACCTCGTGGAAGTGCACGTCCTGCAAGCGAACCCCGTGGACGGCGGCCTCGGCCGCACCGAGGCGTTCGAACACCCTTGCCGCCAGCCGGTGGACCGGCGCATCGAGGGCCTCGAGCAGTTCGAGGATCTCGGAGAGGTTTCGCACAGCACTCGATTCGGGCACCTCCACGTGGATCCTTGTGGCGCCGATCCCGGCCCGGCGCACCGACTCGGCCCGCAGCGTCAACCCCAAGCCCAGGGACTCGACGCTCGCTGAGGGCACATCGAGGGGCACCCCTGCTCCGACGAGAGCGCCGAGCAACATGTCGCCGCTTGCACCCGCACCCCCGTCGAACCAACCGATCACTTGGATCCTCCGGGTGAGGCGAGCAACGAGAGGATCCGAACCGCCACGCAGGCGGCGCCGAACCCGTTGTCCATGTTGACCACGCTCACCCCCTGGGCGCAGCTGGCCGAGCCGCGCTGTTCAACGCCACCGACCCACCGCTGGCCACGCCGTAGCCGACCGAGGTCGGAACCGCGATCACCGGCATCGACACCAGACCTCCGAGGACCGACACCAGCGCCGCATCCATCCCCGCCACCACGATTGCCACATCCGCCTGCCTGATCCGGCCGATCTTCTGCTCCAGACGCCACAGACCGCTCACACCGATGTCGAGGAACTGCTCGTTGTCGATGCCGCAGAAGGTCAAAGTGCGTGAGGCCTCGGTCCGCAACCGCGTTGGTCCGAGGTGCCTGCAGCGGCGATGGCGACCCGCCCGGGTCGGTAGGCGAGGCATCCGCCGATGACCGCAGTCTCGGATACCTCGTCGTAGTCGAGACGGTCGTTGCAGCTCAGCAGGCAGGGCATGCAACCGATCTTCCGCGAGTCGGGTCAGCAGGCACGGCCGGGCGCGCGCCGCGAGATCACTGACGACCACCCGGAGCTGCGCATCGCTCTTCGAGGAGCACAGCACGGCTTCGGGCATACCGATGCGGTCGAGTCGATCATGGTCGGGGACGTGCATCAGAGGACCTGCAGGACCGCCCTGCCAGGCCGGTACGGGAGGTCGTCCAGCGTCACGGTCTGGATCTCCGGTTCCACGCAGCACATTGCCTCTGCCACGCCATCGAGGAGCTCTCGGGTCACGAGACGGCGATCGGCTCCACGAACCTCCACGCGCACCTGACGCCCGCTCAGCCGGCACCGCACCACCGGTATCCCGGCAGAGCGGACCACGGCCTCCCCCGCCTCGATCGCTCGCAGGCGGGCAGCCGTCACCCTGGTGCCGGTGTAGAGCCTGCTCGCCAGGCAGGGCGAGGCGGGCAGCTCCGCATCGTCGAGCTCCAGGTGACGAGCGAGCTCCCGGATGGTCGCCTTGTCGATGCCCGCCTCGACATAGGGGTGACGAACCGCGCGTTGCGCGGCGCGGTGAGCCCAGGGCGGTACTCCGAGAGGTCGTCGAGGTTCGCACCGCTAAGGATCGTCGCCCCTCGGGGGGCCACGCCCGAGTGGCGCAGCTCGGCTACGGCGTCGTACAGGTTGGATTTGCACCAGTAGCACCGGTCCGTCGGATTGCCGAGGTAGCGCTCGTCTTCGAACTCCCGGGAACGCACCACCTGGAGCTGCCAGCCCTCGCTGGCGGCGTAGGAGAGCACCCGGGAGGTCCCCTCGCCCGGCACGGCCGGGGTCACCGTGTGCGCCACAACCGTCGAGGTCGGGTCCTGTCGATGAGCGACGGTCGCCAGGAGCAAGCTGTCGATGCCACCGCTGCAGGCGACGATACGGGGACCGGTCGTCACGAGGGCGCCGTGCAGGTCGCCCAGCCGGGGCTCGCAACGGGTCACGACCCTTGCTCCCGACACGACAAGCGAGGATCCCGAGCGAACCGGACTGCGAGCCTGACCATGGCCGACACTCTGCCTCATCGCCTACCGCTCCTGCACCCACAAGCCTCCTCGATCCCTTGAGTATCCACCCGGGGGTGGCTATCCTCCGAGCAGCGACGTGGGAGGGGTTCGAATGCGGGGACGTCTGGCGTTGGCCATCTTTGCGATGGTCGCTCTCGGTGGGGCAG